>CAWKGC010000020.1:0-51295 GCA_963849005.1 uncultured beta proteobacterium
TGCGGAGATTGGTGGCGGCTTCCGACTGGTAGACTTCCTGGTCGATCTCGATCTGCCGGCCGGCGAAGCGCGACAGGCCTTCCTGGATGAAGCGGAATTTTTCCGCTGCCGTGGCGCCCGGCACGCAACTCGTCGTCGCGATCGCGCCCGCATTGACCATGGGATTCATGGTCCGGTCGGCGTTGACTCGACCGCCATGACGGAGTTGAACGGCAGGCCGGTCGCATTGACCCCGATCTTGTCACGCGCCTTTTCCGCTCCGATCGCTTGGCAAACCAGGGCGAAGACGAATGGCTTCGAGATGCTCTGGATCGAGAACATGTGGTCGAAGTCGCCGATCCCGACATCCCGGCCGCCCACGCCGACCACCGAAATTCCAAACAGGTCCGGCGAGACCCGGGCCAGGGCCGGAATGTAATCGGCCACCACGCCGGTGTGATCATCCGCAAACGTCGCATGCGCCTCCTCAAGAGTCTCCCTGACCAGATTCAGGTCAGGCAAGGCTCCGGTCGACACGCGAATCGTGATCGGTCGCCCTTGTCCTCGATATGCAGTTTGGGATGCACCGCTGCGGTTCTCCAATGGTTCCTACTGGCTAGGACCCATCACTATAGTAGATTTAGTGAAATTGCGCGGTTTGGTGGGATGCTGCTTGACGGTAAGATTTGCAGATGTCGACAGGATCTGTCTGCGCGGCGAACGCAGGACCCTCTCGTAGCGCAATGCGCCTGGGTGGGGGGCGCCACGTCCTGCTGTTGATTGACGCTCGCGAATGGTCATAGGCTCACTACTCTGGCGCCGCAATGAGAATTATTATGGCGGGCGTCATGTGTACAACGACATTGGCCAAGGCGTCTAATGCAATGGCCACTTACTTCTGTGCACTGCTGGCGAGGTTGAGTGGCTGGATCTAGCCAGCCACTGCAGGCGAGCGACCGCTTTGCGGGGGCGAGACGCCACGGCCGGAATTGGCCGAATGCAGACGGCCGAAGTCGACCCAAAGCGGCCATTGCGCGCCTTGCCCGATGTGGGCGGCCCGAGCCCGCTCGGGGGTAAAGAGGGCGCCCCTCAGTACAGCCTGACGGCCATGCCGAATGACCAGGCTCGGCGGATTTCGACCACGTCGTACTCGCGGGCCAGCGCAGGCGGAAACGCCTGGTAATGCGCGTGGCTTTGCACGATGCGCCGTATCGCTTCATCGACTTCCGCCACGCCACACTCGATGGAAGCGGCCGTTGCTGGATCACTGCCGGCGGTTTGGGAGAACTGCAGTCGAACGGCCGCACTTCAAGCCGGCGAAGGTTCCCGATCGACCCCGGCGCTCGACCGGCGCAGCCCGAATGAACGAAGGGCTCAGATCGGGAACATTGCCTCTGGGCCCCGCGGGCGCACGTCCATCCTCACGTCGCCGGCGTTCCATCGACGTGTTGCCGAACCAGTGCGGCGATCTCTGCAGGATGGCTGCTCGGAAGAAAGTGATTCCCGCCTTCGATCGTGACGAGCTGCGCCCTGGGAATTGAAGCGTGCAGAAGCTCGGCAATTCTGCGCATGGCCGGGTGACTGTTTCCTCCGCGAACCACCATCGTCGGAACGTCGATCGACTGCAGGATCTCCTCGCTGGGTTCGAAAGGTGTTCCGGAGGACCAGTCACGCAGGTTGACCGCGGTGGTCGCGACGATGTAGCTGCGGACCTTTGGAGGCATCGAATCGAAGGTGCCCGGACCGCCGTAGAAGTCGATGACGTGCCGGGCCGCCTCGGCATCGCCCCGGGCAAAGTCGGCGAAGTACGGACCCGTCATCGACTCGAACATCCCGTAGTGCTCCAGGTCTCCCGACGCGCGCAGCAGGCCCAGTGGGTTCGCTTCCACGAGCAGCAGGCTCGCGGGACTGTGTCGGCCGGTCAAGGCATGCACGATGGCGGAGAGTCCGCCGTACGAGTGCCCCACGACATGGGGGGACGTGCCGATCCGGTCGATGATGCGGTCGATGAGGCCGACTTGCTGCGCCATGGTGGCATTGCCGTCAGGCCGGATGTCCGGCGTGGCTCCGTAGCCCAGCAGGCTTGTCGTGACCATGCGGTAACCATCACCGAGATACCCCACGACCGCTTTCCAGCCCGTGCCCGTGCCGAAGCTCCCGGGCAGGAACAGCAGGGCCGGGCCGGAACCCGTCTCGGCGTAGTCGAACGCAACGGTTTGCTCGGTCACGATTTCCTCCACAGCCGATCAATACCATGCCAATGAGATGTCGCAAGGCTTGCGATGGCAAATGTCGCCTTGGCGATGTACAACGGCCGGTGCCTTCGCCTTCCACGCTGCAGGAAGCAGCGCAGCCGCTTGGGTAAGGCGAGCACCCATTGCCGCACCGGCAGAGGCGGAAAGACGTGATCGACCAGGTGTGCGGCAGTTTCTGGCGCGCCGATGAAGATGATGCGGGGGTCGGTCATGGGCGATGCGGAGGGACGGGCAAAGGCAGTGATTGAAGGCAACACGAGGTCAGTGGTTGAAGCGCAGCACGAGGCTCGCGGCGCCGAGCGCCTTGCCGCCCTTGAGTGCCTCCAGCACTGCGGCCTTGTCCAGCCCCGGCGGCAGCGCGCCGGCGTCGAGCGAGGTGGCGATCAGCGTGAAGACGTAGTGCTGCGGCGCATTGCCGCGCGGCGGGCAGGGGCCGAGGTAGGGCATGCCCAGCGAGTTCTTGCCGGCACTGAAGCCGGCCGGTGCGGCGACGGCCGCAGCCTCGGGCAGCCCGTTCGCCCCGGGCGCGATGCCGTAGGCGACCCAGTGGTTCACGCCGAGGCCGGCACGGCCGGCCTGGTCGTCCATCAGGATCACGAAGCTGCGCGTGGCCGCCGGCGCGCGGGCCCAGGCCAGCGCGGGCGAAAGGTTCTCGCCGACGCAGTTGGCGTTGTTCGGGTTCTTGCCGGCGTAGCGGGTTTCGAGCTGCGCGTTGTCGGCGCGGCCCGGCGACCACAGCGCGAAGCCAAAGCCCGGGTCGCCGACCGGCGCGGCGCCGGGTGACATCGCGGCACAGCCCGCGAGGGCAAGCGCGGCAGCGGCCAGGCCGATGCTGCGTCGGAGATTGACGATCAGGTTCATGGAGGTCTCCTCAAGATGGAACATCGCTGAAACAACGCCAGGCGAGCATAGTTCGTTCAAAGACCCTTTTAAGGACAGGAAGTCCAACGCGACATCCGCGAGTATCTTCGACTCTGGCCGCCTTGTTAAATTGGCGATTTCGCACCAGGAAGTCTTCGGCGCCGCCATGAAGTCTGCCGTATCGCTCTCCCGCACCCCCAGCACAGCCTGTAGCCCGGAGAGTGGCTGCAATGGGCAGAGAAGCAGCCTTTCAGAAAACCGATTTCAGCAAGTCTCGCTGCACGGATCATATCCCTCGATCATCAATGCTCCCCGGCCGGTTACGCTGCAGTGCAGGTGTTCGCAGCGGGAGGCCGAAGGGCAGCAGAAGGTCGACAGCGGACCTCCAGACCAAAGTACTACCCGCCCCCCGCCAGCTGCTCCTCCAGTTCGCGAATGCGCGCGCGCAGGGGCTCGATCACCGGTGCCAGTTCCTCCTCCGAAAAGCGCGGCGTGATGTGCTGCGGGCAGTTCCAGTCGAAGCGCCTCGACGTGGATCACCATCGGCCCGCTCGACTTGCGCGGGGTAGCCGGGCTCGCAGCGCCCCGAAAAGCGTCGGGTCGTCGGCCGCATCGACCACGCGACCCGGCCGAGCACCTTCAGACGGCGCTGGTTCGGGTAATCCATGAGAAACAGCGCCACGCGGTCGTTGCCGCGAGGTTGCCCTCCGACACGTGCTGCCGGTTGCCGCGGAAATCCGCGAATGCAAGCGTTTGCGCATCGAGCACCTTGAGGAAACCCGCCGGGCCGCCGCGATGCTGCACGTACGGCCAGCCCGTTTCGCTCACGGTGGCCATGTAAAAACTGTCGCGCCCGGCGATGAACGCAGCCTCGTGCGGCACCCAGCGGATCGGCGCGGCGCCGGCCGCGCTTCGCCGCGCGCGTAACTCGCGCGGCTGCCGTCGCGTTCCTGCAGGCGCTTGACGCGCCGGCGTAAACGGCCAATCGCGTCTCCGAAATCGTGAAAGCTCATCGCGGCCGCCTCCTTCTGCGGGACGTCAGAGCTCGGGCCAGTTGGCGTCGGCGCGTCGCGATGAACCCGGCGGCATCCTTGTCGAACACTTTCTGGATGTCGGCGTTGAAGTTCAGGTACAGCTTGCCATCCACGACGCGCCAGCCGTTGACCGGATCGACGTCGAAGAGCTTGCCGTTGGCGACGCCCCAGGAGCAGAAGCCGCCGTACTGCGGAAGCGTACTTGGCCGGGTCGGCCTTGAACCGGTCGCGATGCTCCGCGGAAACGAACTGCCATTTCAGGCCGGCGTGTTCGGCGGTGTACGAATCCTTGCCTGCCGCGGGCCTGGCGTCGGTGAAGTAGCTGACGACATCGTGCCCTTTGGCGCCGAGGCCGGCGTAGAGGGTTGCGCTGCGTTGAATCGGCGGGCCGCCGGCACGCGGAACTGCGCGTGGCGCCGGTGACTTTGGAGGAGAGCGAGGTCATGTTGTGCTCCTTTGGGGTTGGGTGGGTCGGGGCGCGGGCGGTTTCCCGCGCTTGGAAGCAATGTAGAGTTTCCGATTAACGAGAGAATGCTATATTGTGTAATACATACTTCCGATTAATGGAATAATGCCGCATGGTCGACCTGCTCGCCCTGCAGACCTTCGTGCGCATCGCCGACAGCGGCAGCCTGTCCGCGGCGGCGCGCGCCACCGGGCGGTCGCTGCCCGCGGTTTCCCGCTCGCTGGTGCAGCTGGAGGCGGACCTGGGCGTGCGCCTGCTGCACCGGACGACGCGCCGCATCCACCTGACCGATGCCGGCGCGCAATACCTCGAGCGCTGCCGCCGCATCCTGGCCGAGGTGGACGAAGCGAACGCCAGCGTCTCCGACCTCGGCCGCGCGCTGGCCGGCCCGATCACGCTGACCGCGCCGATCCTGTTCGGGCAACTGCACATGGCGCCGGTGGTGACGGAGTTTCTCGGCCTGCACCCGGGGGTGAGCGTCAACCTGATGCTCTCCGATCGCTACTCCAACATCGTCGAGGAAGGCATCGACCTCGCGGTGCGCATCGGCAAGCTGCACGGATTCCGGGCTGGTCGCGCGCAAGCTGGGCGAGGTGCGCCGCGTCGCGTGCGCGTCGCCCGCCTACCTCAAGCGCCGCGGGACGCCGAAAACGCCCAAGGACCTCGCGAACCACAGCTGCCTGCAGTTCGGCGCGCTGTCGCCGACGCCCTACTGGGAATTCGACGAGGCGGGAAGCCGCGCCAGGTGCGCGTGCAGGGGAACTTCTCCTCGCGACGCATGGCGCGCCGGTGATCGAAGCCGCGCGCGCGGGCCTGGGCATCGTCTTCGTGCTGTCCTACCAGGTGCAGGCGGCTGGTGGCGAGGGGCGAGTTGCGCGTGGTGCTGCAGCCCTTCGAGGCGCGCCGATCCCGGTCAACGCCGTCCTGCCTACGGGCCGCCTGCAGCCCGCGCGCGTCAAGGCGCTGGCGGACTTGCTGCAGGAACGGATGAAGGGGAAGGACCTGAAGAAGCTTGCGGCTGGGAGATAGGGTTGCCCGCGGCGTCGGCAGCTCTGCGCAGGTCCTGAATCACCCGCCCGCCCTGCAGCACGATCACGCGTCCAGCCGAGGCGATCGTCTCGGGGCGGTGCGCGATGATGATTCGCGTAAGTGAAAGTCGCTTGATCGCCTCGTTGACCGCCCGCTCACGATTGATATCGAGCGCGCTGGTGGCCTCGTCGAGGAACAGGATCGACGGCTTCTTGTAGAGCGCACGCGCCAGGAGGATGCGCTGCTTCTGGCCGCCAGAGAGTGCGGCGCCCATGTCGCCGATCAGCGTGTTGTATCCCATGGGCATCGCGGCGATCTCGTCGTGGACGGAGGCAAGCCTGGCTGCGTGCTCGATTTCCTCATGGTCCGGGCTGGCGTCGAAGAAGCTGATGTTGTCGCCAATCGAGCCGGCGAAGAGATGATCATCCTGCATCACGGTACCGACCAGCCTGCGGTACTGCGCGAGGCCGAGGCGCTGGACGTCGATGCCACCGACACGGATCTTGCCGTCGGTGGGCAGCAGCAATCCGAGCATGAGCTTGATGAGCGTGGTCTTGCCGCCTCCCGATGCGCCGACGATAGCGACAGATTCGCCGGGCTCGATACGGAACGCGCAATTCTGGAGGACAAACGGCTCGGTATCGGAGTAGCGGAAGGAGAGGTCGGCGACCTCGAGCGAGGCCTCGATCGCCGATGGCGCAAGCCCGGTGCTACTCCTCTTCCGGCGGGGTGAGCACGATGTCTGCGAGCCGCTCGGCCTGCAGCTGCAGCATCTTCAGCTCGATCAGCTTGTCGATGAGCCCGCTCACGCGCGCGGAGAACTGCTCCTTGTAGGCGACGAAGGCGAACAGCATGCCGACGGAAAATGCGCTGTCGAGCACCAGCGTCGCGCCTACCCAGACGATGGCCACTTTCTCCGAGCCGAACAGGAGCCCGTTCGCGGAGCGGAAGACGAGGCCGAGTTTCTGCGTCGACAGGTCCCGGTTCATGGTGTCGACGACAAGGTTCAGCCAGCGCGACCGGCGGATTTCCTGCCGCCCGAACAACTTGATCGACTGGATGCCGCGCACCGTTTCGAGAAAATGGCTCTGCTGCCGCGCCGAGTGGACAATGTGCTCCTCGGTCGCTCGCCTGAGCGGAGCGTACACCGCCCATCGCAGTGCACCGTACGCGGCCACTGCCACGACCGCGATGGCGGTCAGCCAGGCACTGTAGACAAGCATCATCGCCAGGGTAGCGATCGCCATCAAGCCGTCGATCACCGCCTCGACGAAGCTGGTAGTGAGTGTCTTCTGGATGGTCGAGACCGAGCCGAAGCGCGACACCACGTCGCCGAGATGGCGTTTCTCGAAATAGCTGACGGGCAGCTTGAGCAGGTGCGAAAAGACATTTGCCACCCATTGCAGGTTCAAGGTCGTGCCGAGATAGAGCACCACCCAGGCGCGCAGCGCCGTCACTGCGACCTGCACCGCCGCAAGCAACAGGAACCCCAGGCCCAGAATCGTCAGGAGCTCGCGGTCGGCCGACACGACAGCACCATCGACCACCCACTGCATGTAGAAAGGCGAGACGATCGCGATCGCCTGCAGCACCAGCGCGAGGGCAAGGATCTGTGCCAGCGACCTCTTGAGACCGGTTACGCGCCCCATCAGGTCGCGCATTTGGATCTGTCGCCGTTCGTCTCGCGGCGCAAACCCCGGCGTGGGCGTGAGTTCGAGCGCAATGCCGGTGAAGTGCTTCGACACCTCCGCCATCGGCATGCGCCGGATGCCAAAGGCCGGGTCGTAAATGGTCGCTGCGCCGCGCTCGACCCCGCGCAGGACGACGAAATGGTTCAGGTCCCAGTGCAGCACACAGGGGGTGTCCAGCTTCGGCACGTCATCCAGATCGAGGCGCAGCGCACGCGGTGCGAGGTTCAGCTGGCCTGCGACCTGCATCAGGTAAGCCAGCGTCGCACCCTTGAGAGATACCGTGAACCGGCGTCGCAAGCTGGCTAGGTCGATGCGGTGGCCGTGGAAGTTCGCGACCATGCCCAGGCTGGCCAGCCCGCACTCGGCGGCTTCCGTCTGCAGGAAGAGCGGTAGCTTCTCGTGGAACCCCAGGTTCATCCTGCGAGCACTGTCATACCGCTCTCCCCGCGAGGCTGTAGAGCGGCTCGAATACCCATTCGATCAGGCGACGGCGATCGACGACCACGTCCGCTTCGACCGCCATGCCGGCATGCAGCGGTTGTGGTTCCCCGTAGGCCATGACCTGCTGGCGCTCGAGCGCGACACGGATGCGATACACGAATTCGCGCGTGCTTTCACCTGCGGGCTGGCCGGTTTCCGCTGGCGCCACAGCGCTCTTCGATACAGCGACGACCATGCCACGATGAATGCCGAACTTCTGGTAGGGATAGGCTTGATAGCGCAGCTGGACTTCCTGGCCGGGTCGGATGAAGCCGATCGATCGCGAAGGCGCGAAGAGGTGGACCTCCATCAGGGCGCCTTCGGGCGCCAGCGTCGCGAGCGTCGCGCCCGCTACCGCCGGCTGGCCCCGCTCGGCAAGCAGGGTGGCAACGACTCCGTCATGCGGCGCGCGAACCAGCAGCTCGCGGTGAGCGTCATTTTCCACTTCACCCTGTGCGATCGCGTTCGATTCCCGTTGCAACGCGTCGACCTGCGAGCGGGTTCTCAACTCCGCCGTGCGCCGCTCGCTTTCGGCATTGGCGATCTCCCGATCGGCGCTGACTTGCTGTCGCAACAAGGCGGCGATGCGCAGCTCGGCGTCAAGCAGTTCCTCTTTCTGCTGTTCGCGCTGCATCGGCGAGACGAAGCCCTTTCGTTCGAGCTGTTCGAAACGGGCGTCGCGGCTGCGCGTCAGGTCGATGCGCCGGCGATGCGCCTCTATCTCTCTCGGCATGGAGCAAAACACGTTCCCTCCTCATGCTGGTTAGCCGGCTGTCCTGCGCCGCTCTTGCGAGGAGCGCAAGAGCCTGTTGCCGTTCCACCTCTCTCGCAAGCGACTCGCGTCGATCCTCGGAAAGTCGATTGATGGCGCTCTCGACGCCGCCCCTCACGCTGGATCGCTCGGCCGTGAGCGAAAGCAGGGCTTCGCCCGTCCTCACCCGGAACCCTCGGCCACGTGGATTTCCCGCACGGACATTCCGCCCAAAGGAGCGACGATCTTCACGATCCCGGCCGCCGGGAGCACCGTGCCGGCGACCCGCGCCTTCTTCGTGTAGTCCTGCAGCGCCAGGAATCCCCGCCCAGAGTGCTGAACGCCAGGAACACCGCGGTCAGCAGGTTGAACGAGGGTGGGCGGACCAGTGCAATTTCGCCTAGCCAGGTGTTGGCGCGATTTGCAGAGACCGCTGGTCGAAAGATTGGCTGCACGTGAAATGGACACAGTGGCCGGAGTTACGCACCTGTCGGCCGAACAACCGAAGTACGTGGAACGTCGGGTAAGCAACAAGTCGCTTAAATAGCCACACGGCAAGGGGGAAGAACAACGCCGCAAGAACGATTTCGACCGACCAGTTCGACCAGTTGCCGACCAAGGGCAGGTTCGCGCAAGAACGCTCGTTCGCGAACGCGGGGATCAATGCGACTACGTTATGCGCGGCATGAACGAACACTACCGGCCAAATCGAGCCATAACTCAGGAAGAGGGTCGCGAACAGTACCCCCGCACAGCCGCGAACAGAAATCCGACATTGTGGATTGCCCCGAATGCAATTGAGCTGAACGCGATTGACAACCACACCGACCTATTCTGTAGCCAGGCACGCAACATTACGGCGCGAAATACGAATTCCTCGAGAATCGGGGCCACTATTATTCCGATGAGAATTGCCAGCACAAGGTGCTTTTCGCGGCCGCACCCTCACGGATGTGGTGAGGCCAAAAAACTTGTACCAGTAGGAGGAGTCGCCATACACCATGGTCGCGCCCACGATCAACCTGTGAGCACCAAAGCCCCAAAGGAACATCAAGCAGATTGCCGCACCGATCTCCAGCCATGAGACAGGCCGTCGCGGCCTTCGGCAGGCCGAAAGTGCAAAACTCCGCAAATTGCGATTGAGCAAGACGATTGCCGAAAACAACGAAGCCGTGATCGTCTGCGCAATGATTGCCCTGTAGCTATACCTCGTTGCCGGGTCAAGAGTTGCGGCACCTGGTAATGCGTGAACAAGCCCGCACCGATCCAGAGATCACGAAGAAGAGGAACAGGACATGCCAGCCGTTGATTTCATGCCAGTCGCGCTTTGTCGTATCAATCACCACATCCTCCTGAGTGTTTGGCCGAGAACAAACACGCGGTCTTCACTCTGCATTCTGGCTGGCTTCATGTCGGGATCGGTCGCTCAATTGACCATGGCGCTCATGCCACGTCTACGGCCGCCTCGGAACGATGTCCGAAGCGGCCGTTTCGAACTTCAATAGTCGTTCACTGCTTTCGAGATCCTTTCCATCGCGTAAGACATTGCGTTGATAGCCCCCTCGTACGCCCCGGTTATCGGATTTCCACCTGGCACTGGCCCGTCGACGCTGATCCTGTCAGTGCCCGCGTGGTAGGTTGTCGAACAGTCGCCGTCCCCTCCAGATACCTCGCCAGCCTGCACCTCCGTCAGCCCCTCGACAGGCGCCGGGTTGATTGCTTCCTGCACTTCCTTCACTTCCTTGATGTCGTTCGCTTCCATGATCTTCTCCTTGTGTGAGCCGGTTCAGTTGGTGCTCGCGTCGATCTGGTAACGCTCCCATGGGTTCGGCGAACGGCGATCCCCAAGTGGGTCGAAGTACGGGCTGTCGGTTCCGGGGAAGAGCGGTTCGACGTACGGTACCGGGGTGCAACCCTCCGAGATTCCCCCCGAAGCGTCGGGCACGTCGTCCTTTTCGATCTCCTTCATCTCAATCTCCTTTGCTGATAACGGTTGGGCTCGATTGCCCGTGGCGCCGGTCCCAACCGAGCCGCCGCCGGGGCTTGCCGCGTTTCCGTTCAGGCCGTCTCCACCGGCGGATTGAAATCGGGAATCGTTTCAAACGGTGCCTCGAGGACCGGCCCGGGGTGATCGGTGATTTCCGGAGCACCGCCGCTGACCACGTTCACTTCGACCTTTTCGAGTTCGCGCATGGCCGCCTCCGCTACACCGGCCAGCTGCGCGCGACACCCTGCGCGACCATGTGTTCATAGTCGACGGGGTCGAGCAGTTGCTCGGCGGGCATCCGGTAGCTGGCTTCGTCGAGTGTGGAGGCGGGCGGGACACCGCCGGAGATTTCCTGGACTTCTGCGTAGCTGAGTTCGCGCATGGTGGCCTCCTTTTATCGCGCCGCGCCGAATCGCGCGTCGTGCCGGATGGCCGGCGTGTCGGTGCAGCGATGGGGCCACTTTATGCAGCCGTGCCTGGGCCGTCTTTCAAGAATCGAGGAAAGAAATCTCGACATTTCCGCTTGCATGCCAAATATTTTTCTGAGCCGCGTCTCACACGCGAGCCTTGCGATCACTCATGCGAGATCGCGTCAAGCGAATTGGCAAAAAATCTTGCACAGAAATTCCGGACCTGCGGGCACACATGGGCAACTACGATTTTGCTGTCGGAAACTCACAGGAGCCGGAATGAACAGGACGGCAGCAACAATCAGTCGCATCGAGCCAGGCAGCATCAACGCGCTGGCCGCAATCGCAATCCAGCTGGCCCACCTGCGCTTGCGGCATTGGTGGCCGATTCTCAGCGAGTCGCTGGGTCGGGCCCGTCCGCTCGACGCGCGGCACGCAGGCGAAAACTCTTCGCCCGCCGAACAGGTGCTTGGCCTGCTGCTCGGCTACACGGCCCGCCGTTGGCAACATGTTTCCGATGAACGCGTCGCGGCCGATTTGGCGGGCCTCGGCTTCTGGGATGCGCGTGACCGGCAACGCCTGTCCGTGTTTGAAGTCGAGGCCCACGCGGCTCGCTTGCTGGCCGCCGCGATCTCCGAATATTCGCGTGTCGCGCGCATGCAATGAGAAAGTTCGTCGTCGCCTTGCACCGCTCGCGCGGCGGCTATAGCGCCTCGGTGAACGGACTGCCGGGTTGCTGGTCGTGGGCAACAAGCCAGGTCGAAGCGATCGAACTCGCGCGCGAAGCGATTCGCGCCTGGCTGGAAGAACAACGCTTCCTGAGCGGCCCGGTCCTCGTCGTGGTCGAGATCGCGCCCTAGTTGTACTTCTTCGCCGGATACTGCCCATCGGCAACAAACGGAGGCTCGCGCCCCACCAGCGCCTCCAGCATGATCAGCTCGGCATCGGTGTGGTTGAGGAACGGCCCGGGCTCCACCTTCATCGCCTCCGCGCCCTCGACGAGATAAAGCGGCGACTCGTGGTGCGTGGTCTTCACCATCTTCGGGGACGCCATGCCCTTGCCGTCGATGGCCGCCTCGCCGTAGCAAAGGCAGAATAGTCCTCCCCGGCAGGATCTCCGTGTACGCGCCGGTGCCGCGGATGCCGATGGTCGCGTTCGCCGTCTTCAGTTCCAGCGGCGAGCGGCGCGGCGCGAATACCGAGAGCATCTTCCCCGCGCTGGAGCCTGATCTGCCCCAGCACGCCGTTGGCCTCGTTGAATTCCACCGTGCTGTCGGCGCGCACGAGGAAGGCGTCCTTCGAGAGCACGATCACCGCGTAGCTGCCCGCGCCGGTGGAGACCTTGTCGCCCATCGCCACGGGGGTGCCGACCTTGGCGTCCTTGCCGTTCACCTTGGCCGTTCCCACCAGCGTGTTCACGCCGGGGATCGACGGCAGGCTGCCCGCGGCCAGTGCGCGCGCGAGGAAATTCGGGATGGTGCCGGCAAGCGATGCGGCAGCGGCGGCTTGCAGGAGTCGGCGGCGCTCGGGTGTCATGTGTTTCCCTTCGGGTCAGGTGTGGATGAAGACCAGGTCGCGCACGCCGTGGCCGAGCTTCAGGCCGCGCGTCTCGAACTTGGTCTGCGGGCGCTAGGCGGGCCGCGGCAGAAGCCGTGGCGGTGTTTGCGAGCAGACTTTCCCGCCGGAGAACACGGCGAGGATGTGCTCGGCGTATTCCTCCCAGTCGGTGGCGGCGTGCAGGTAGCCGCCGGGGACAGGCGGCTTGCCAGCAGCTCGACGAATTCCGTCTTCATCAGGCGCCGCTTGTGGTGGCGCTTCTTCGGCCACGGGTCGGGGAAGAAGACGTGGATCCCGGCGAGGCTGCCGGCGGGATCATGTCGCGCACCACTTCCACCGCGTCGTGCTGGATCACGCGCACGTTGGTGAGGCCCTGCTCTTCGAGCGGCGCAGCAGCGCGCCCACGCCGGGGGAATGGACCTCGATGCCGAGGAAATTCCGTTCCGGGTTCTCGGCGCGATGCGCGCCGTGGTCTCGCCCATGCCGAAACCGATCTCGAGCACCGTGGGAACGTTTCGGCCGAACGTGGCCTCCAAGTTCAAGGGTGCCGGCTGGTAGGGCACGCCAAGGCGGGGCATGAGCGCCTCGTAGGCCCGCTGCTGGGCGGGGGAGAAGCGCCCCTGCCTCAGGACAAAGCTGCGAATGGGCCGGACTGTTGCGTTCATGCCTCAATTATAGGGGCCGACACCCCGGAAACCCGCGCCGTTGTTGACTTGGCGGGTGCAGGCGAACACTATGAATTCAACCATGGACACCCTGAGAACAGCCGCTTTTCTGGCCGCGTTGGCGTCTTCGCCGCTCGCGATGGCGCAGAGCGACTATTTCGGCATGTTGAAGCCGCCGAGCGCCAGCTTGCCGGTGCCGTCGGGCGGAACCCTGTATTCGTCCTTCGAGAACCCCTTCTTCGCCGGCCTCGCGCCGTCCCTGGACACAACTGGTGGGTTCAAATTCAAGCTCGGGTACAAGTACTCGCCCTATTTCGCCGTCGAGAGCGGTTACGTGGACTACGGCCGCAACGGCCAGTCGCCGTTCACGGGGCCGGGCAACCTCTCCAGCGCCTTCCGCAGCAAGGGCTTCGGTGTCGATACCATCGGCTCGATCCCGTTCTGGAACAAGTTCTCGTTCTACGGCCGGCTGGGCGCCTTCCGTGCCGATGCGCAGCCGGCGCTGGCGTCACCCGGCAGCTACGATCGGCCCGGGATTACCGGTACCAGGATCCATTACGGCCTCGGCCTGCGCTACGACTTCAACCGCTCTTTCGGCGTGCGCGCCGAGGTCGAGCGCTATTCCGCGTTCAACGCCAATCCGTTCGGCGAAGGCGATGCGGACCTGGTTTCCGTGGGCGTGCAGTGGCGGTTCTGAGTATCGCCTGACCCAAGTGAAAACGCCCGGGGAACCGGGCGTTTTGCATTGGCGGCGCGGGCAGTCAGCGGATGGCCTTGCGCCTCTCAGCCTCGGCGACGAACTCTTCCATGTCGGGGTCCAGCGCGCTGCGGGAAGAGACGATCCCGACCGGCCTGCCGTCCACGACCACCGGCACATGGCGGAAGCTGTTCTCCTGCATCATGAGAAGCGCGTAGCCGAACGACCTGTCGGGGCTGACCGTGAGGGGCGATTTCGTCATCACGTCGGAGAGCCGGGTGGTCTCCACGTCCTGTCCCTTGGCGACCACGCGGAACACCGCATCGCGCTCGGTGAAGATGCCCACCAGCCGGTCGCTTTCCACGACCAGGACCGCGCCCACGTTGTGGCTTTCCATCAACCGCGCGGCATCGCTGACGGTCGTCGCTGGTGCGGCCGTAACAAGCTTCTCCGTCACCATGACACTGCTTACCGGCCGATCGTACATTTCAATCCCCGCCTGCAATCCTCCAACTGCTCAGGCTACCGGCCTGCGAAGGCTGCCCGTTGACGCAGGTCAAAAGCCGGCGACGGGGAAATCGACCGGCGTCACTCCACCTTGGCCCCCGAGCGAGTTACGACCTTCTCCCATTCGTCGTCTCGGCCGCGATGACCTTGCCGAAATCCTCCGGCGTGCCGGGAATCGGCTTGCCGCCCAGTTCGGCCAGGCGCTCGCGCATCTTCGGGTCGGCAAGCGCGCGGTTCACCTCGGCGTTGAGCTTGTCGATGATGTCCCGCGGCGTGCCTTTGGGCATGCCGATGCCGAACCAGGCGGTGGCCTCGTAGCCGGGCACGGTCTCGCCGACCGTGGGCACGCCGGGCAGGGACGGCTCGCGGCTCCTCCGAGGTCACGCGCGAGCGCGCGGATGCTTGCCGCCCTTGATGTGGCCGATGGACGACGGCAGGTTGTCGAACAGCACGTGCACCTGGCCGCCGATCAGGTCGGTCAGCGCCGGGCCGGCGCCCTTGTACGGGCACGTGCAGCATGTCGCAGCCGGTCATCGACTTGAACAGCTCGCCCGACAGGTGCACCGAGGTGCCGCTGCCCGAGGAGGCCATGTTGATCTTGCCGGGGTTGGCCTTGCAGTAGGCGATGAACTCGGCCACGGTCTTGACCGGAAGGCCGTTGGTGACCTCCATCACGTTGGGCGTGCGCACCAGGCCGGCCACCGGCGCGATGTCGCGGATGAAGTTGAACTGCAGGTTCTTGTACAGCGTGGCGTTGATGCCGTTGGCCGGGATTGACCAGCAGCATCGTGTAGCCGTCCGGGCGGCGACGTTGACGACGAACTCCACGCCGATGTTGTTGCCGCGCGCCGGGCTTGTTCTCGATGATGAAGGGCTGGCCCATTTTTTCGGTCAGCCATTGCGCGACGATGCGGGCCAGCACGTCGGTGGTGCCGCCCGGCGGATAGGGCACGACCCACTTCACGGCCTTGGTCGGGTAATCGAGCGCGTGGGCCGGGCCGATGCCCGAAAGCGCAGTGAACAGGACAAGGGCGGCGACTCGCAAGACGTTGGTCATGGTTTCTCTCTCGTTGGTTCGGGTAGCGAATCAGGACCCGGTCTTCTGGATCAGGCCTTCGGTAGGCGAGCTCGGGCTCGCCTGGTACGGTTTCTTCTCCATGCGCCCGGCGAGCCAAGCCTCGCGCCCGGCCTCCACGCCGAGCTTCATCGCGCGCGCCATGCGCACCGGGTCCTTCGCCCTGGCGATCGCGGTGTTCATCAGCACGCCGTCGCAGCCCAGCTCCATCGCGATCGCCGCGTCCGAGGCCGTGCCGATGCCGGCATCGACCAGCACCGGCACCTGCGCGCGGTCGATGATGATCTGCAGGTTCCAGGGATTGAGGATCCCCATGCCCGAGCCGATCAGCGAGGCGAGCGGCATCACCGCCACGCATCCGGTCTCCTCGAGCTGCTTCGCCATGATCGGGTCGTCGCTGCAATAGACCATCACCTCGAAGCCCTCGGCCACCAGCGTCTTCGCGGCGGCGAGCGTCTCGGGCATGTTGGGGAAGAGCGTTTCCTGGTCGGCGAGCACTTCCAGCTTCACGAGCGCGCGCCCGTCGAGCAGCTCGCGCGCAAGCCGCAGGGTGCGCACCGCGTCCTGCGCGTTGTAGCAGCCGGCCGTGTTGGGAAGGATCGTGAACCGGGAGGGCGGAAGCGCTTCGAGCAGGCTCGGCTCGTTCGCGTTCTGGCCGATGTTCACGCGGCGGATCGCCACCGTGACGATCTCGGCGCCGCTGGCGTCGATCGCCTTGCGCGTCTCGGCGAAGTCCCGGTACTTGCCGGTGCCCACCAGCAGCCGCGACGCATAGGACTTGCCGGCGATGACGAGCGGGTCGTTCATGCTCAGCCCCCGCCGACCGCGACCACGACTTCCAGCGCATCGCCATCGACAAGCTGGGTCTCGGCATAGCGGCTGCGCGGGACGATTTCGCCATTGCGCTCGATAGCCACGCGCTTTCCCTCGTACCCGAGTTCGGCGACCAGCTTCTGGACGGTGAGGG
This sequence comes from uncultured beta proteobacterium, assembly GCA_963849005.1. Taxonomy (GTDB): domain Bacteria; phylum Pseudomonadota; class Gammaproteobacteria; order Burkholderiales; family Usitatibacteraceae; genus CAWKGC01. The sequence continues at coordinate 16,412 of CAWKGC010000020.1, forward strand.
GCGGCGGGAAGCGCTTCTCGTCGCCGTTGATGCGCAGCGTCAGGCTCATGGGGCGATTTTAACCCCAACTGGAAGCCGGATTTCGCCGGCGTGCCGGTGCCGCGCTACCTTACCCGGCTCAGGACCATTTCGAAGAACGGCGCCCAGGTCTTGCCGTCGCGCGTCATTTCGCCGGTCTCGTTCCACCTCCCGGCATCGTCGAGACGGATCGTGTAGCGCGCCGCGGCATCGCCGCCCATCTTGAGGTTCCAGACGAAGGCACCGTTCTCGAACGCCGCGTCGGTGACGGTGAAGTAGCCCTTCCCGGTCTGGGAGACGAAACGGTAGCGCTTGCCGGCCGGGTCCCAGTTGAGCAGCCCCACTGCCTCGTGCGTCACGCGTTCGCTGCCGCCGGCGCCCTGCCCCGTGCCGCGGCCGCGGATCAGGATGCCGAGCCCGCCCAGCACCGACTCGACGTTTTCCTGCATGGCCGACTCCGAGGCAGGCCCCGCTCCCATGCGGATCTTCGACGTGCCCTTCCATTCGCCGATCATGAAATCGAGCTTCTTCATCTCGGCGAGTTGCTCGGCTTTCGTCGGGCTTTCGGCCTGCGCTAGCGACAGGCCGGGCAAGAGCGGGCAAGGAGAAAAGCGAGAGTTTTTTTCATTTTGTCCTTTCACCCCGTATTTCCGGGTTCACGGTTCTTTCGGGCCTTATCCCGGCTTTTGTCGCCGCCGGGATTCACGCCCTTTCGGGCGATCACCCCGGACTCCCGGGTCACGGCCCCTTCGGGCCTTACATTTGTTTGAAAAGGTGGGAATAGGCGCGCGACACGGGCAGCTCCGCCTTCATGTCCTTCAGCTTCACGAAAGTGCGCCCGCCGAGGTCGCGGCGCGTCGAGGCGACGCGGCCCATGTTGATGATGGTCGAGCGGTGGATCTGCCAGAAGTCTTCCGGGTTCAATTGCTGGGCGAGTTCGGCGAGCGACAGTGCGGATCAGCGACTCGCCCTCGGCGGTGATGACGCAGGTGTACTTGTCCTGCGCCTGGAAATACATCACGTCCTGGACCGCGATCTGCTGCACTTCCTCGCCCTTCAGCGCACGCACCCAGCGCAGGAATCCCGCGCCCGTCCCGGGCAGGACTTTCGCAAGTTTGCGCAGCGCCTCGTCCAGCCCTTCGGGCCTTTCCTTTGCTGCGAGCTTGGCCTTCAGGCGCTCGATCGCGCGGGCGAGGCGATCGTCGGTGACCGGCTTGAGGATGTAGTCCACCGCGTCGCGGTCGAAGGCCTCGACCGCATACTGGTCGTAGGCCGTGACGAACACCACGTGCGTCGGCGTGTCGATGCGCGCGGCGAGCTCCAGCCCGGTAAGCCCCGGCATGCGGATATCGAGGAAGGCGATCTCGGGCTCCTCGTCGCGGATGGCGGAAAGCGCTTCGAGGCCGTTCTTCGCGACCGGCAGCAGCGCGAGCTCCGGCCAGAGCGCGGCGAGCCGCGCGCGCAGGTACTCGGCCAGCGCCGGCTCGTCGTCGGCGATCAGCGCGCGCGGCGTTCCGCTCACGCCTTGATCCCCGGCAGTTCGATCACGACCATCGTTCCCATGGGCGGATTGTCGCGGATCGCGAGCTTCGCGTCATCGCCGTACTGGAGCTTCAGGCGGTCGCGGGCATTGGCGAGCCCGATGCCGCCACTGGTCGTTTCGCTGAAGCCCACGCCGGTGTCGGCCACCTCGATCACGACGCGCCCGCCGCGCTCGAAGGCGGTGAGCGTGATGGTGCCGCCATCGACCTTCGGCTCCAGCCCGTGGCGCACCGCGTTCTCGACGATCGGCTGCAGGAGCAGCGGCGGCAGCTCGAACGACCGCAGCGCCTCGGGGATTTCCATCTTCACCGCGAGGCGATCGCCCATGCGCACCTGGATCACTTCGAGGTAGCTGGCAACCAGCGCGAAGTCGTCGCCCAGCGTGGTGCGCTCCTCGCGCGTGGCGGCCAGCGAGGCGCGCAGGAAGCGGATGAAGCTTTCCAGCATGCGCTTGGCCTTGGCCGGATCGGCATCGACGAGGCCCACGACATTGGCAAGCGTGTTGAACAGGAAGTGCGGCTCGATCTGCGCCTGCAGCGCCTTCAAGTTGGCGAACATCGCCTCGCGCTCGATGTTGGCCAGGCGCAGGCGCGCGCGCTCGAGGGTGGCCTCGGCCAGCGCGCTGCGCTCGCGGAAGAAGAAGATGATCGTGAGGATGACCGAGATCACCGCGCTGGTCGCCGCGATGCTGACGATCCAGCCCGGGCTGGCGAGCGTCGGCACCACTTCGATGCCGAGGACCAGCTGGCCGAGCGTGATGCCGATCACGACCCCGACCGTGGTCACGCCGGTGTAGAACGCCGCGATCACGACCGGGCCCCTGGCGCGGATCCAGGGCTCGACGGCATTCGAAGTGAAATGGAAGATCAGGTGCAGCGTGTAGCCGATGCAGTTGGCGAAGACGAGGTTGTATCCGAACCACTTCAGGCCGGGCAGCCTGCCGTTGGCCACGATTGCAATGGCCGCGAAGAAGCAGGCGAACAGGCCGTTCCAGATGAACGTGTAGAGCAGGTCGCGCGCGATGCTGCGGGGAAACCGCCGGAAGAACGGAAAGAGCTCGAGCGGATGCGCGCCCATCACGCGGCTCTTGATTTCCTGCTCTTCGCCGGCGCTCAGGCCCGCCCTGGTTTGCATGGTCGAGTCCATCGTAGCTGTCGCGGCCGGGTTCCGTCCAACGTGCTAGCGCGATTCGCGCTCGAGGTATTCGCGGACCTTTCGCTCTTCCCAGTCCTTGCCGAAGGCGCCGCTGAAGGCGAAGACCGACAAGCCGTGCGCGAGGAGCCCGATGCCCCAGCCGAAGGCTGCCCACTGCACCCAGAAGTGCCCGGGGCTGGCGACCAGGTTCACGAGGAGCAGGCCGCCGATCACGCAAACGTAGGTCGTCGCGTGCGAATAGAACCCGCGCAGCTTCCTCACGTGGTGGCGGGCTTCCTCGTAGCGGGGATCGAGGTTCTGGTTCATGGCGCGCTCCTTCCTGCGGGGTTTCGATGCCGCCAGACTAGGCGCCGGGGGTCCCGGCGGGGGGCCGATTGCGACGAATGGCAGGATCCCGGCGCCAACGGCGCAAAGACGGGGCCGGGCACATCGAGTAAAATCCTCCACCTGTGGGCGGGTGTAGCTCAATGGCAGAGCAGAAGCTTCCCAAGCTTACGACGAGGGTTCGATTCCCTTCACCCGCTCCAGGCCTCCCCAGTGCCCTCCTTTTCCTCCCGCATCGTCTCCTGGCAGCTGAAGCACGGCCGCAACGACCTGCCGTGGCAGGGCACGCGCGACGCCTACCGCATCTGGGTCTCCGAGATCATGCTGCAGCAGACGCAGGTGGCTGCGGTGATCCCCTATTTCGAGCGCTTCATGGCGCGCTTTCCCGACGTGGCGACCCTTGCCGCCGCCGCGGATGACGAGGTCATGCGGCACTGGAGCGGCCTCGGCTACTACGCCCGCGCACGCAACCTCCTCGCTGCTGCACGAGTGGTCGTCTCGCGGCACGCGGGGGTCTTTCCGGATCGCTTCGAGGCGCTGCTCGAGCTGCCCGGCATCGGACGCTCGACCGCGTCCGCCATCGCCGCCTTCGCCTCGGGCGAGCGGCGCGCGATCCTCGACGGCAACGTGAAGCGCGTGCTTGCCCGCCATCACGGCGTCCCCGGCGTGGTGAGCGAAAAAGCGGTCGAGGAAAGGCTTTGGACGCTGGCCGAGTCGCTCCTGCCCCGGCGCGGCATCGAAGCCTACACGCAAGGGCTCATGGACCTCGGCGCAACGCTGTGCACGCGCACGCGCCGGATGCCCGCAGTGCCCGGTGCGCAGAGCTGCGTGGCATTTCGCGAAGGACGCATCGCGGAACTCCCCGGCCGCAGGAAGGCGAAGCCCGCGCCGGTGCGCGAAACGATGATGCTGGTGGTGGTCTCGAAGGGCGAGGTGCTTCTCGACAAGCGCCCGGCGAAGGGCATCTGGGGCGGGCTGTGGAGCCTGCCCGAGGCGCCGGTTGGAACCGACATTGCGGCGTGGTGCAGCGCCACGCTCGGCGTCGCGCCGCTCGATGTCGCGGCGCTGCCGCCCTTCTCGCACGGCTTCACGCATTTCCGGCTGGAGATCGCGCCGTGGCGCGTGGCCATCAGGCGCCGTGGCGGCACGGCGAGCGAGGGCGCGCGCATGTGGCTCGCGCTCGAGGAAACAAGGGACGCGGCGCTGCCGGCGCCGGTGAAGAAGCTGCTCGCAACGCTAGGCTAGGAGCCGCTGTTCCTCGAGGAAACGGTAGAGCACCTTCAGGCGGCCCGGCCCGTCGGTGAGTTCGAGCAGGCGCTGCTTCACATCCGGCCTGAGCGGCAGGATCTCGGTGAGGCGGAAGCCGACCCAGCTCACCTCGTCGTAGCGCAACGGCTCGGCGAACTGGCCGGCGCCGACCGCCGCCACGACCTTCTTCAGGAACGCCACGCAGGCTTCGAGGTCGTCGGATGCGGCAGGCGGCTCGGTGAAGCGCTCGATCTCGCCGATGATGAGTCCGTTGGATTGCGTCTCCGTGGATTCCAGCCGGAAGCGCTCACCGCCTTCGACCCGCACCTTGAGCACGCCCAGCTGCTCCATGTCCCACTCGACGATTTTCGCCAGCGTGCCGACGCGCTCGGGCACCGCCGGCGCCCCGACCTCATGGCCTTCCTTGATGAGGCAGATGCCGAACGACAGCCCCTGCTTGAGGCAGCCCTTGGCCATGTCCATGTAGCGCTGCTCGAAGATCTTGAGCGGCAGCAGTGCCCCTGGAAAGAGCACGGTGCCCAGCGGAAAGATCGGCAGGCGCTCGACGCGCTTCGCACCCTTGCCGAGCAGGCCGAAGAGCGCCATTTCAGGCGAGGTCCGCCCGGTGTTGCGCGAGGTCGCGATGGCGGGCGAGCACCTGGTATTCCACCGCGAGGCGTTCGGCCAGCCGGTCCACGATGTACACGGAGCGGTGCTGCCCGCCGGTGCACCCCACCGCGACCGTGATCGAAGTGCGGTGCTCGAGCGCGAACTTGGGCAGCCAGCGCTGCAGGAAGCGCAGGATCTCCTCGGCAAAGAGCGCGGCCTCGGTCTCGCCCTCGAGGAAGGCGACGACGTCCTTGTCCTTGCCCGTCTGCGCCTTCAGCCCGGGGTCGTAGAACGGATTGGGCAGGAATCGCGCGTCGAAAAGGAAGTCCGCCTCCAGCGGCACCCCCTGCTTGAAGCCGAAGGACTCGAGCACCAGCGTGAGGCGCTCGCGTTCCAGCACGATCAGGTCCTTGACCCGGCTCCTCAGCGCATTGGGCGTGAGCTGGCTGGTGTCGATGTGGTGGCCGAGCTCTGCCACGCCTTCGAGCTGGCGACGCTCGTCCTCGATGCACTCCGGAAGCGTGCGGCCGCCCCGCATCAGCGGGTGCAGGCGGCGCGTTTCCGAGAAACGCTTCACCAGGCTTTCGTTGCTGGAATCGAGGAACAGCAGTTGCAGGTCGGTGCCGCGCGCCTTTTCCGCGGCGACGATGCGTGGCAGCGCCCCCACCGTGCCGGCGCTGCGAACGTCGACGCTGATCGCCGCGCGCGGCTCGAGCCGCGAATCGAGGAAGCGCACCATCTCCGGGATCAGGTCCGCAGGCAGGTTGTCGATGCAGAAGAAGCCCGCGTCTTCGAGCGCCTTCAGCGCCACGCTCTTGCCCGAGCCGGAAAGCCCACTGATCAGCGTGAGCTGCATCAGCCTCCCTCCTTGCCCCGGTCCTCGTCCGCGTCGGCGCGCAGCGCCACGGCCTGCCGGGCGATGAGCTCCTTGGTGGAATCGATGCCCCGCGTGACTGCAGGATGTGGTTGCGCACCGCGGCCTCGACCAGCACCGCGAGGTTGCGCCCGGCGCGACCACCGGGGTCACCGCCGGGATCGTGCACGCCCAGCACGGACTCGGTGCCGGCGCGGGGCGCGAGGCGGTCACGCGACGTCGTACTTGCCGTCCACCGGGCTTTCGAGATGCACGATCAGGCGCAGCGTCTTCCTCGGGCGCACCGCCGTCTCGCCGAATATGGAGCGGATGTTGAGGATGCCGAGCCCGCGCACCTCGAGGAAGTCGCGCAGCATCGGCGGGCAGCGTCCCGTCACCGTCTCCGGCCCGATCTGCTAGCAGCTCGATCGCGTCGTCCGCGACCAGCCCGTGGCCGCGCGAGATCAGCTCCAGCGCAAGCTCGCTCTTGCCGATCGCGGGGTCGCCGGTGATCATGACGCCGATGCTCGAGCACGTCGAGGAACACGCCATGCACCGTCGTCACTCGCGCCAAGCTCGCTCTGCAGGTAGGGGCGCAGGACGTCTGATCACCTGCTGGCTCGGCACGGTGGACGTGAGCAGCGGCTTGGCGAAACGCGTGGCGGCATGCTCGAGGTAGTCGGGCGCCGCATCGCCGTCGCACACCAGCACGCATACCGTCGACGCCTCGAAGATGCGTGCGATGGTCTGCTCGCGCGCGTCGGGATCGAGGCCGGCGAGATAGGCGACCTCGCTCTTGCCCATGACCTGCACCAGATCGGGTGGATCAGGTTCAGGTGGCCGATCAGGCCCACGCCCGGCTGGGTAAGCGCTTCGCCGGTGATCTCGCTTGCGCCGCCCGCGAGGCCCGCCGCCCACGCCAGGCCGAGTCGCTCGCGCCGCTCGTCAAAGAGCCGCTGAACGCTGAGTCGCGGCATAGGGCGACCATTCGGTGAGCAGGCGGTATGCGCCCTGCAGGTCCTCGGCGGCGAGCAGCGCTTCGCGCAGCTGCGCGTCGCTGAACATCTGCGCGAGCTCGGAGAGGATCTGCAGGTGCTGCTCGGTCGCGTGCTCGGGCACCAGCAGCGCGAACACGAGCCGCACCGGCTGGCCGTCCGGGGACGTCGAACGGGATGCGGCTCTGCGTCCTGACGAACGCGCAGAGCGTCTCCTTCAGGCCCTTGATGCGCCCGTGCGGGATCGCCACGCCCTGGCCCAGGCCCGTCGAGCCGAGCTTCTCGCGCGTCGAACAGGCTGTCGAAGACCTGGCTGCGCGCGATCTGCCGCGAGTTCTCGAACAGCAGGCCCACCTGCTCGAACAGGCGCTTCTTGCTCCCGACATCGAGCTCGATGCAGGACATGCTCGACCGGCAGCAGTGCGGATGATCTGGTTCATGCGCGGCCCGGCCGCTGCTACTGGTCGGCGTTGATGCGCTTGATGCCGGCGCGCATGGCTGGTATCGCACGTGCTTTTCCTTGTGCTTGATGATCTGGCGGTCGAGCTTGTCGGTGAGCAGGTCGATCGCCGCATACATGTCCTCGTCCGTGCATTCGCGCGAAGATGTCCTTGCCGCGACACGTGCACGTTGGCCTCGACCTTCTTCGCGAGCTTTTCCACCGAGAGGATCACGTTCACGTCGATCACGTGGTCGAAATGCCGTGTTGATCCTGCTCCAGCTTGCTGGCGACATAGTCGCGGATGGCCTGGGTGATTTCGAGGTGATGTCCGGTGAGGTTGAGGTTCATGCGTGCTCCTTTCGGTTAGACGTTCAATCGTATGGTCAGATGACTTACGAAGATTGACCGGCAGGATCTGCATGCGCCTCGCGGTATTTTGCGACGGTGCGCCGCGCAACCAAGATGCCCTGCTGCGCCAGGATTTCGGAGATCTGGCTGTCGGACAGCGGCTTCTTGCCATCCTCCGCGCTGACCAGTTGCTTGATCAGCGCGCGGATCGCGGTGGAGGAGCAGGCGCCGCCGGCGTCGGTGGCGACGTGGCTGCCGAAGAAATACTTGAGTTCGAAGATGCCGCGCGGGGTGAGCATGAACTTCTGCGTGGTCACGCGCGAGATGGTGGATTCGTGCAGTCCGACGGTCGGCGATCTCGCGCAGCACCAGCGGGCGCATGGCGACCTCGCCGTGCTCGAAGAAATGGCGCTGGCGGTCGACGATGGCCTGCGACACGCGCAGGATGGTGTCGAAGCGCTGCTGCACGTTCTTGATCAGCCAGCGCGCTTCCTGCAACTGGCCGGCCAGCTGCCTGCGCGCTGCTGTCGCGGCTGCGCTGCAGGATGTCGGCGTACAGCTGGTTGATGCGCAGCCGCGGCATGGCTTCGCGGTTGAGCGTCGCCGCCACAGCGCGCCTTGACCTTGCGCACCAGCACGTCGGGCACCACGTAGCGCGTGTCGCCGCTGCCCGAAGGCGCGCCCGGGCTGCGGATCGAGGTGCGACGATCAGGTCGCTGCACGCTCGCGCAGCTCGTCGTCGTCGCAGCGCAGCAGCCGCTTCAGCTTGGCGAAGTCGCGCGCGGCGAGCAGTTCGAGGTGCTTGCGCGACGAGCTTCAGCGCCAGCTTCGCGGTCCGGCGTGTCGTCGGGCATGCGTCGCAGTTGCAGCGCCAGGCATTCGCTCAGGTTGCGCGCGCCGACGCCCGGTGGGTCCAGGTGCTGCAGGTGCGCCAGCGCGATCTCCAGCTCGTCGCGGTCGATTCCGATCTCGGCCGGCAGCAGCGCGGCGATCTCTTCCAGGTCCTGCGCAGGTAGCCGTCCTCGTCGAGCGCGTCGATGAGCAGCGTCGACCATCTGCTGGTCGCGCTCGCTGCAGCGCGGTGAGGCTCAGCTGCCCACAGCAGGTGTTCCGCAGGCTCGGCTCGTCGGCGGCGACTGCGTGTAGTCGTCGCCGTCGTCGTCGTCGCGGCGCGGCGCGGCCGGAAGAGGCTGAATCGGCATCGTCGGCCGAGTCGACCGCGCTTCGTCGTCGGCGGTGCTCTCGCGGTTCGACGGGCGCCTCGTCGGCGAGGCTCGGATGCGTCTGCGCGGCCCGGGTGCGCTGCGGCTGCTCCGCGCGGCTTCGTCCGGTCTCGTCCTCGCGCTCGAGCAGGGGATTCTCGTCCAGGAGCGCTCCGATTTCCTGATTGAGCTCCAGCGTCGACAGCTGCAGCAGCCGGATAGACTGCTGCAACTGCGGCGTGAGCGTGAGATGCTGGGAGAGCTTGAGCTGGAGGCTGTGCTTCATCTGTGAGATACATCCGGGCTGCAGGCGCGGCGGACGCTACAGCCTGAAGTGCTCGCCCAGATACACTTTTCGCACGTCCTCATTATAGATGATTTCCTCCGGCTTGCCGTAGGCGAGCACCGCCCGTCGTTGATGATGTAGGCGCGGTCGCAGATGCCCAGTGTCTCCCGCACGTTGTGGTCGGTGATGAGCACGCCGATGCCGCGTTCCTTGAGGAAGCGGATGATCTTCTGGATGTCGAGCACGGCGATCGGGTCGACGCCGGCGAACGGCTCGTCGAGCAGGATGAAGCGCGGATCGGTGGCCAGCGCGCGGGCGATTTCCACGCGGCGCCGTTCGCCGCCGGACAGGCTGATGGCCGGGTTGTCGCGCAGGTGGGCGATGTGCAGGTCATCGCAGCAGGTCGTCCAGCCGGGATTCGATATCCTCGTCGGGATCGGCCCTGCAGTTCCAGCACGGCCTGGATGTTCTCGCGCGACGGTGAGTCGCGGAAGATCGACGCTTCCTGCGGCAGGTAGGACAGCCCCAGCCGCGCGCGGCGGTGGATCGGCAGGTGGGTGACGTCCTGCTCGTCGAGCAGGATGCTCGCCGCCGTCGACCGGCACCAGGCCCACGATCATGTAGAAGCAGGTGGTCTTGCCCGCGCCGTTCGGGCCGAGCAGCCCGACCACTTCGCCGCTTTCCACCGTGAGCGAGACATCGTGCACGACGGTGCGCTTGCGATAGCGCTTCTGCAGTCCCTCGGCGCGCAGCACGGCGCCGGCCGGCGGCTTGACCAGCTGCAATCGTTGTTGCGGTTCTGCAGTGGGACTGTGCGCGGTGGGAGCCATGGCTAGTTGTTCTTGGGAAGTTCGCCTTCGGGCTTCAGGACCAGCGGCGGCGAGCCGGCCTCCTTCGCGGGCCGCGCGTCCTTCGGCTTGCTCGGATTGCCTTCCCCTGGCTTGGCGTCCTTCGGCTTTCCGTCCGCTCCCTTCGGCGGCTTCTGGCGCGGCTCGATCGTCATCTTCACGCGCCCGGGCGCCGGGTTGGTCGACCCAGGCGTTGCGCCGGTGACCTCGAAGAGCTCGCGCGCGGTGTTGTAGCTGATGTAGTCGCCGGTCAGGTCGCCCTGGCTGCTCTTGATGCGCGCCTTGTTGAAGAGCTTCATGACCTCGTTCCTGTTGTCGTACTCCGCGCGCTCCGCCCAGCCCTCGATGTAGTCGTCGACCTTGTCGCGCTTCTGCCGGAACGTCGCCGGCTCCCCGTGCGCAACAGCATAACGGTAGCCTTCCTTGTCCTCCTTGATCACGACGCGATCCGCCGTGATGCGAAGCGTTCCCTGCGTGAGCACGACGTTGCCCTTGAACACGCTTTCCTGGATCTCGTTGTTGGCGGTGAGCTCGTCGGCGCTGACGTTGATCGGCTTTTCGCGATCGGCGAGCTCCGCCGCGGCACCGCCGGCGATGGCGAGGAGAAACATGAAGTGCGGCAGTGTGCGCATCAGCGGCGTGGCGGCTGGTACACCGCCCGGACCTTGTTGAGGCGCATCGTCTTCGCCTCGTTGTTGAGTTCGAACCCGCTGGCGACCACGCGCCCCGACGGGCTGTCGATGACGACATCGCTTGCCGTGCGCGCGATCTTCTCGGCGGGAAGGACCTGCAGGCGGTCCGTGCGCATCACAAGCGCCTCGGCACGCCCGGCAGCATCGCGGTTGAGCACGACATTGCCTTCAAACCAGACTTCGTCGCCCTTGTCGAGGAGCCGGCCCCGGTCCGAGGTCACCGACAGCCTCGGCTGGCCCGGCTCGAAGGCGACGAAGGAAAGCCCGGATAGCTCGGCAGAATCGTCGTCGGGGTAATGTACCATCCTCTCCGCATTCACGGTGTGGCGCACTGCGCCGTCCAGTCCGTAGTTGATGCCGGAAAACCGGTTCACCACCATGTCCGGATCGTGGCGCGCCTTTGCATCGCCCGAGGCCTTCGGCGCGTTCACGAGCTGGTTCAACCACCACGTCATGGCAACGATCACCACCAGCACGCCGAAAGGCAGCCAGGTCGTGGGGCGGCTTGCGGAGGCGATCACGTGAGGTAGCGCGCGACCGCGGCCTCGAGCGTGCCTTGCGCGCGCATGATCACTTCGCAAAGCTCGCGCACGGCGCCGGCGCCGCCGCCGCGTTGCGTCACGTAATGGGAGCGCGCCTTGACCGCGTCTGGCGACCCCGGGACCGTCGCGGCCAGGGTGCACCGCGCCATTGCCGGCAGGTCGGGCAGGTCGTCGCCCATGAAGGCGCACTGCGCAGCGGTCAACCCGAGGCGCGCGAGCATCGCCTCGAGTTCCGCGCGCTTGTCCTGCGCTCCCTGCACCACCTCTGTCACCCCGAGGTCGGCGGCGCGGCGATCGACCGCGGGCGAGCGCCTTCCCGAGAGGATCGCGACCTTCACGCCGCTTTCCATGAGCATCTTGATGCCGTGGCCATCGAGCGTGTGGAAGCTTTTCGACAATTCGCCTTCGGCGCCGAAATCGAGCCGCCCGTCGGTGAGGACGCCATCGACATCGAGGACCAGGAGCCGGACGGCGCGCGCGCGTTGGAGGACGTCTTGCATCGCGAGGCTAGATCACGCCCGCGGCGAGCAGGTCGTTGAAGGTGATCGCGCCCACCAGGCCGCCCCTTGTGTCGACCACCAGCAGGCGTCCGCTGATCTGGTGCGCCTGCATCAATTGCGCGGCTTCCGCGGCGAGCTTGTCCGGCGAGATCGTGCGCGGATTGCGCGTCATCACGTCGGCGATCCTGAGCGACTTGATGCTGTCGTGCTTTTCGAGGGTGCGGCGCAGGTCGCCATCGGTGAAGAGCCCGGCGAGCGCGCCCGACGCCTCGACGACCGCCGTCATGCCCAGCCCCTTGGCCGACATCTCGAGGATCGCCTCGGCAAGCGTCGCCGCAACGCCCACGCGCGGGAGTTTCGCGCCGGTGTGCATGATGTCGCGCACATGCACCAGCAGCCTGCGGCCGAGCGCGCCGCCGGGATGGTGCATGGCGAAGTCCTCCGAGGTGAAGCCACGGGCCTCCAGCAGCGTCATCGCCAGCGCATCGCCCAGCGCGAGAGCGGCCGTGGTGCTGGAGGTCGGGGCCAGCTCCAGCGGGCAGGCCTCCCGCTCCACCGCGGCGTCAAGATGCACATCGGCCTGCGCCGCGAGCGTCGAGGCGGGCTTGCCGGTGATCGCGATGACTTTCGTGCCGCGCCGCTTCAGCGCGGCCAGGATGCGCAGGATCTCCTCGGACTCGCCCGAATGCGACAACGCGATCACCACGTCGTCCGCTGTGATCATGCCAAGGTCGCCATGGCTCGCCTCGGCCGGATGCATGAAGAACGCCGGCGTGCCGGTGGAGGCGAGCGTGGAGGCGATCTTGCCGCCGATATGGCCGGACTTGCCCATCCCGGTGACGACGACGCGGCCGCGGGTGGCGAGGATCAACTCGTGCGCCGCAAGGAAATCCTTGCCGAGGCGGGAAGCGAGGCTGCGCACAGCATCGGCCTCTATACCCAGGACTTCCCTTGCGAGTTCGAGCAGGCGCGCGCCGTCGGCGGCAGCGCGGGGAGGTAGCAGATTTGCCATGAGCCAAGTATAAATCCCCCAAGGCTCCTTTTTCCGACCTTCGCCCGCGAAGGCGCTCCGGATCACCCATGCAAGACGGACTCGGCGTCACGCTCACCCTCCTCGCCTCGGCAGTCGCCGTGGTGGTGCTGTTCCGCAAGCTTTCCATGCCGGCGATCCTCGGCTATCTCATCGTCGGCACGGTGATCGGCCCGAATGCGCTGGCGCTTGTCGCCAATACCGAGGACCAGCGCTACCTCGCGGAGTTCGGCGTGGTGTTCCTGATGTTCTCGGTGGGCCTCGAGTTCAGCCTGCCGCAGATGTTGTCGATGCGACGGGTGGTGTTCGGCCTGGGCGGCCTGCAGGTGCTCATCACGATGGCGATCGGCGCGGGCCTCGCGCTCGCCGCGGGCCTCACCTGGCAGAGCGCGATCGTGCTGGGCGGCGTCGCCGCGATGTCGTCCACCGCCATCGTCAGCAAGACGCTTTCGGAGGCAGGCCAGCTGCAGTCCCGGCATGGCCGCCTGATCATGGGCGTGCTGCTGTTCCAGGACCTCGCGGTCATCCCGATCCTGGTGCTGATCCCGGCGCTGGCGCTCGGGCCCGACCAGATCGCCGGCGCGATCGGGCTGGCGCTGGTGAAGGCCCTGGTGGTGCTGCTGATCGTGCTCACCCTGGGCCAGCGCGTGATGCGCCCGCTGTTCCACCTCGTGGCCAAGCAGAAGTCGTCCGAGCTGTTCGTGCTCGCCGTGCTGCTGGCCACGCTCGGACTCGCCTGGCTCACCGAGCTTGCCGGGCTCTCGCTCGCGCTGGGCGCCTTCCTCGCCGGCATGCTGATCTCGGAGACCGAGTACCGATACCAGGTCGAGGACTACATCAAGCCGTTCCGCGACGTGCTGCTGGGGCTCTTCTTCGTCACCATCGGCATGCTTCTCGATCCGCTGGTGATCCTGCGGCAGGGACTGCTGGTGCTGCTCATCATCGCCGTGATGATGGCGGTGAAGTTCGTCCTGCTCTACGCGCTTGGCAAGCTTTTCGACCTCGGCAAGCCGGACGCCCTGCGCTGCGCGCTCGCCTTGGCGCCCGCTGGAGAGTTCGGTTTCGTGATCCTCGCGCTCGCCGGGCGGTTCGGGGCGCTCGACCCTGCGACGCTGCAGGTCGTGCTCGCGGCGGCGCTCGTGTCGATGCTGGCCACGCCGGTCCTGCTGTCGAAAATGGAGCGCATCGTGCTCTATTTCGTCGAGAGCGAATGGACGGCGCGGGCCGTGGCCCTGCACGACCTGGCGGTGAAGACGCATGTCCGTGCGGGGCCACGTAATCGTCTGCGGCTACGGCCGCAGCGGCCAGGCGCTCACCCACTTTCTCGAGCGCGAGAACATCCCGGTGATCGCGCTCGATTCGGATCCCGAGCGCGTCAGGCAGGCGGCCGCAGCGGGCGATTCGGTCGTGTTCGGCGACTCCTCGAGGCGCGAAGTGCTGATGGCGGCTGCGCTTTCGCGCGCGACCGCCGTGGTGGTGAGCTTCGCCGACACGCCCAAGGCGCTCGCGATCCTTGCCCACCTGCGCGAGCTGCGCCCCGAGCTGCCGGTGATCGTGCGCACCTGGGACGACACGGATGTCGGTCGCCTGCGCGAAGCCGGCGCCGCCGAAATCGTCGCCGAAGTGGTCGAAGGGTCGCTGATGCTGGCCACGCAGACCATGCTGCAGCTCGGCGTGCCCCTCAACCGTGTGCTGCGCCGATTGCGCGACGCGCGCCAGGAGCGCTACCACTACATGCGCGGCTTCTTCCCCGGGGCGACCGACGAGGAGCATGGCCCCGAGGACACCCAGCCGAGGCTGCATTCCATCGTGATCGGGCCCTCGGCCGCCTGCGTCGGCAAGTCGGTGGAAAACCTGAACCTGGCGGCGCTCGGCGTGGAGATTTCCGCGATCCGGCGACAGGGCGTCCGGGAGATGGGCCCGGCGGAAAGCACCCGCCTGAAGGAGAACGACATCGTCGTCCTCATCGGCACGCATGAAGCGCTGGCCGCGGCCGAGATCCGCCTCTTGCAGGGCTGAACCACGTACCTGGAAAGAAAAAGGCCCGCGCGAAGCGGGCCTTTCGATTGCGGGGACACAACGATCAGAAGACGATGCAAACCGTGTACGACGCCGCGGGGTCGACCGCCGCGGTGGCCACGCCAGCCGTTCCCAGCGCAGAGGCATCGGGCACGGCGCGGATCGATCCCGTGTTGGTCGAGCCGTCGTCCATCTGCGTGTCGAGCTGGATGGCGAATTTGCCGAGGATGCCCTTGGAGCAGATCTGGTAGCTGCCGCTCATCCCCGAGATCTGCAGCTGCGCGGTCGCGGCACTGCTGATGCCGACGTCGCCGCCGAGCGCATTCTTCGGGATGTAATCGGACGCCCCCGGGGTGGTCGGGCCGGCCGCGAGGTTGGCAAGCCGCACGTGCTGCCAGAACAGGTAGGACTCGTCGGTCGCGGTGGTCGAATTCCAGTTGCCGTCGATGACGCCGTTGCCCTGCTTGTTGGCGGGTGTGGTTGCCTTCACGCCGACGGGCGTGGTGTTCAGGAGGTGAACCGTGTCCACGAGGTTATCGTCGCCAGGAATAGCCTTGAACTTGTCCTGGTAACCGTAGATGTAGGTCGGGATGATGCGGAAATCGTTGGCCAGGTTCTTCACCTTGGCGCTGTTGATCAGCTCCTGCCCCTTCAGGATGCCGCCCAGCAGCAGCCCGATGATGACCAGCACGATCGCGATTTCGACAAGGGTGAATCCGGATTGTTGTGATTTCATTGTCTTCTCCAGCAATTGTGCGCGAACGGATTGCCGCGCCTAGAAACCGAGCCCGGAAAAGCGGGCGAAGTCGTTCAGACGCAAGGCCAACCCCATCAGGAGTGCCCCGGCCATGGTCAGGGCGGCAGCGTCGTAACGGTCGAGAACCTTGCGTTTCATGTGTTGCTCCTTTTCTGTGGCCTCTATGGCGATGAGGCACACCCAACCCTGAGCAGTCATCGTGCCACTAGCGGTAATGTATTGAATAAATTGAATAATCGCATTTACCCCCAAGTCCCCGCGGATGTCGAGCGCCGCCGATCTGTCAGTCCTTTCGACAACAATTGTCCGGAATTCCGGCACTAACTAGCCAAGCGGCGCGGTGAGCGATTATCCTCGCCATGCATTGGACACCACCGCACCCACGACCGCCCGTCCTTACCGCGAGCGCCTCGCTGCCTCGCTCGTCGCCGGGAGGCGCTGGGTAATCCTCGCCATGCTGCTCGCGTTGCACGCGGCGCTGGTTTCTGAAGCAGGCGGTATTTTCCAGCGCCTCTGGCTGATGGTGCATTTCGGCCTGTTCCTGTTGTGGCAGCCGTTCTTCGACGCGGAAAAGGAACTCGAGGTTTTTTCCGTCGTGCTGCTGGTCCTGGTGACCGGGATGATCCTGTGGTTCCTGAAGGGGTGGATGCTGGCCACCTGGCTTTCGGTGCTGCTCGGGATCATCGGGGGCAAGGTGTTCACGGTAGAGCCGTCGCGGCGCAGCCGCTTCTACCTGGTCGCGTTCTTCTACCTGATCGCGATCCAGCTGGCCTGGACGGTGCCCGTGGTGGTGCTCGGGGAGCGGGTCCCGGAGGCGCTCAAGACCAGCGTAATGATGGTCCTGCCCTCGGTGCTGGCGCTGCTCGTGTTCCTGCCGCTGCATCGCGACGAGGGCAGCACGGTCCAGGTCTTCGATTTCTTCTATGCCCTGCTGGTGTTCCAGCTGGTAGTGGTGCTTGTGCTGGGCTCGATTGCGTTGATGCGCTACACCGGAAACCAGTATTTCGCCTCGGTGGTCCTGACGGTTTTCGGCTTCGGCATCGCGTTGTTCGTGCTTGCGGTGCTCTGGAGCCCGCGCGGGGGCTCCGGGGGGCTGCGGACGTATTTCTCGCGCTACCTGCTTTCGGTCGGCATGCCGTTCGAGCTCTGGATGCGGCGGGTCGCCGAGCTGGCCGAGATCGAGCCCGACGCGCGCCGGTTCGTCGAGCGCGCGCTCGAGGAGGTGGCGACCTTCCCGTGGATGCGCGGAGGCAAATGGCACTCGCCGGACGGCGCCGGCGAATTCGGTTCGTTCGACGGCCACCCGACGAAGGTGTCGTTCCACGGGCTCGACCTTACGTTCTATTCCAGCATCGAGCTTTCGCCCGCGCTGTTCCTGCACGTGCGCCTGCTGGCACAGGTGATCGCCGAGTTCCACGAAGGCAAGCGCCGGGAGCAGGCGCTCAAGCAGCATGCCTACCTGCAGGCCGTGCACGAGACGGGCGCGCGGCTGACCCATGACATCAAGAACCTCCTGCAGTCGATCTATGCGCTGACCTCCGCGGCGCCAGCACCAGCGGCCGAGGAGGACGGTTACCCGAAGCTCCTGCGCCGCCAGCTGCCCGAACTGTCCAAGCGCCTGCAATCGACGCTCGACAAGCTGCGCGCCCCGGAACTCGCCGTAAGCGGGGTCGAGATGCAGGCGGGCCCGTGGTGGTCCGACCTCGAGCGGCGCCTTGCAGGCAGCGGCATCGAGCTGTCCTCGCGGCTGGACGCCCGCAGCATGGTGCCGGCGTCGCTATTCGACAGCGCGATCGAGAACTGCCTCGAGAACGCGCGCGCGAAGCGGGCGCGGGAACCGGGCATCGCGATCTCCATCGCGGTTTCACTCGGCGAGAATGGCCCGGAGCTGTCGATCTGCGACAACGGAAGCGCGATCGCCGAGTCGGTTGTGCGCGACCTGTTCGTGGCGCCGATCGCAAAGTCGCGCGGCGAAAACCTCGGCATCGGCCTGTTCCAGGCGTATCGCCAGGCCCGCCAGGCGGGATGGCTGCTGCAGTTGTCGGGCAATGTCGACGGCGCGGTCTGCTTCATGCTCTCGCGCTTGCCTGAAAGCAGCGACATTCACAGCGAAGCGAGCACCTCGTCGAGCCCTTCTTCCCAGGTCGGCTGAATCCAGTCGAATCGCGCGGCAAGTTTCGCATTCGAGAGCAACGAATTGGCCGGGCGGCGGGCCGGAGTCGGGTAGGCGCTTGTCGGGATCGCCACCAGGCGCGGGACCCTGGCGCCGGCCGCGGCGCGACGCTCGAAGATCGCCTTGGCGAAGCCGAACCAGGTAACCGTGCCGCCCGCGGTCAAGTGGTACAGGCCTGGCGCGGAACGCACTTCGGGATGCGCAAGCAGCCGGGCCGTTTCGCGCGCCAGCATCGCGCATGATGTCGGCGCGCCTCGCTGGTCGTCGACAACGCGGAGCTCTTCCCTCGTCTGCGCCAGCGCGAGCATCGTGAGCAGGAAGTTCCTGCCGCGCGGCGCGTACACCCAGCTCGTGCGCAAGATCAGGTGCGGGCAGCCGCTCGCGGCAATCGCCCGCTCGCCTTCAAGCTTGCTCGAGCCGTAGACGCCCAGCGGGGCCGTGGCGTCAGTCTCGACATAGGGCAGTTGCTTGGCGCCGTCGAACACGTAATCGGTCGAATAGTGCACCAGCAGCGCGCCAAGCCTCGCCGCCTCGCCCGCTAGCACCCCGGGGGCGCGTGCGTTAACCGCATGGGCAAGAGCGGGCTCGCTCTCCGCCTTGTCCACTGCCGTGTAAGCCGCTGCATTGACGATGACCTGCGGCGCGATGTCGCGGCAGGCGCGAACCAGCGCGTCGGCATCCGCGAGATCGAGCGTGGCATGGTCGAAAGCGGCAATCTCGCCCAGCGTCGCGAGCGTTCCCTTGAGCGTGGCGCCGAGCTGCCCGCCTGCGCCGGTGAGCAGGACACGCATGCCCCGGCTCAATCGAAGCAGTCGGCCCGGGCGAGCGGCGTGCCGCCGGCGTCTTTGGGCTTCAGCAATGGCACCTCGCCCTCCAGGGGCCACGGAATTGCCAGCGCAGGATCGTTCCACAGGAGGCTGCGCTCGTGCTCGGGGGCATAGTAACCGGTGGCCTTGTACAGGAACTCCGCCGACTCCGACATCACCATGAACCCGTGGGCGAATCCCACCGGCACCCAGAGCATGCGTCGGTTTTCCGCGGAAAGCGTCACGGCGACCCAACGCCCGAAGGTCGGCGAGGAGCGGCGCAGGTCCACTGCCACGTCGTAGACCTCACCCGTGACAACGCGCACCAGCTTCGCCTGCGGCTGCGCGATCTGGTAATGCAGCCCGCGCAGAACGTTCTTCATCGAGCGCGAATGGTTGTCCTGCACGAACTCGGCATCGACGCCGGTGACCTCGCGGAATACGCGCCGGTTGTAGCTTTCGAAAAAGAAGCCGCGCGAGTCCCCGAATACATCTGGCTCGAGGATCAGGACCTCGGGGATTGCCGTGGGAATGGCACGCATGGCCTAGAACACCCGGCCCTGGAGAACGTCGAGCAAGTATTGCCCATAGGCGTTCTTCTTCATCGGCTCGGCCAGCCGCTCCAGCGCCGCTGCGTTGATGTAGCCCATGCGGTAGGCAATCTCCTCCGGGCAGGAGATCTTCAGACCCTGGCGGCGCTCCAGCGTATGGATGAAGTTGGATGCCTCGATCAGGGATTCGTGCGTGCCGGTGTCCAGCCAGGCCGTCCCGCGCCCCATCACCTCGACCTCGAGCTGGCCCTCCTCGAGGTAACGGCGGTTCACGTCGGTTATTTCGAGCTCGCCTCGCACGGAGGGCTTGAGCGAAGCGGCGATGTCGCAAACCCTGTTGTCGTAGAAATAGAGGCCGGTCACGGCATAGCGCGACTTGGGCGCCTTGGGTTTTTCCTCGATGCTGATCGCCCGGCCCTGCGCGTCGAACGCGACTACGCCATAGCGCTCTGGATCGTTGACCGGATAGGCGAACACCGTCGCGCCCTTTTCCCGCGCAGCGGCGCGGGCAAGCTGCGTCGTCAGGTCGTGGCCGTGAAAAAGGTTGTCCCCGAGCACCAACGCGCTGGGGTCTCCGCCGATGAAGTCACGGCCGATGAGGAACGCCTGTGCGAGCCCGCCGGGGTTTGGTTGCACCGCGTACGACAGGTGCAATCCCCACGACTTGCCGTCGCCCAGCAATTCCTCGAAGCGCGGCGTGTCAGAGGGGGTGGAGATGACCAGGATATCGGTGATGCCCGCGAGCATGAGCGTGGCCAGCGGGTAATACACCATCGGCTTGTCGTACACCGGGAGCAGCTGCTTGGAGACGACGCGTGTCACCGGGTACAGGCGCGTGCCCGAGCCGCCCGCGAGGATGATGCCCTTTCTCATGATCGCCTTTCTTCCCGCGTAGTTCTTCTCGATCCAGTTGCGATAGCTGCCGCTCTTCACGCTCGCGACCCAGTCAGTGTTGTCGAGGTACCAGTTGACGGTCCTCGCGAGCCCGCTTTCCCAGGTCTCGCCAGGCATCCAGCCGAGTTCGCCGCGGATCTTGCCTGCATCGATCGCGTAGCGCTGGTCGTGGCCGGGCCGGTCGGCGACGAAGGTGATGAGATTGCGCCGGCCCTGCGCGACGGGCCGCAGGCGATCGAGCAGGTCGCAGATCGCGTGCACTACCTCGATGTTGCGCTTCTCGCTCGAGCCGCCGATGTTGTAAACCTCGCCCGGGCGCCCCGCCTCGAGCACGCGCCGGATCGCCGCGCAGTGGTCGCCGACATACAGCCAGTCGCGGACCTTGCTGCCCTCTCCATAGACGGGAAGCGGCTTGCCATCCAGCGCATTGGCGATCACCAACGGGATGAGCTTCTCCGGGAACTGGTATGGACCGTAGTTGTTGGAGCAATTGGTGGTGACGGATCGGCAGGCCGTACGTGTGGAAGTACGCGCGCACCAGGTGGTCCGAGGCGGCCTTCGAAGCCGAGTACGGGCTGTTCGGCGCATAAGGCGTGGTCTCGCTGAAAGCCCGGATCGTCCGCGCTCAGCGAGCCGTAGACCTCGTCGGTGGAAACATGCACGAAACGGAAGGCCGCCTTCCCGGGGCCTTCCAGCGATCCCCAATGGGCGCTTGCCGCCTCGAGCAGCGAAAAAGTGCCGACCACGTTGGTCTGGATGAACACGGCCGGGCCGTGGATCGAGCGGTCGACGTGGCTCTCGGCGGCAAAGTGCACGATCGCGCGCGGACGGTGCTTGGCGAACAGCGGATTTCACCAGCTCGGCATCGGCGATGTCGCCCTTCACGAAGTGATGTCGCGGGTCGCCTTCCAGCCGCGCGAGGTTCGCGAGGTTGCCGGCGTAAGTGAGAAGGTCGAGGTTGACCACCGGCTCGTCGCACCGGGCCAGCCAGTCGAGGACGAAGTTGGAGCCGATGAAGCCGGCGCCGCCGGTCACGAGAATCATCTTTCGCCTTTGCCCAGCTCGATGAGCTTCAAGTACTTGTGGAAGGTATTGCAGCAGCCGATCACGACGTGCGCGAAGCCGGGGCCCCCGTCGAGAAATCCCAGGCGCAGGAAATAGAACTTGATGAATCGCGCCAGCGGGCTCAACAACAACCTCGCGTAGCCCGCGCGAATGCCCTGCTTGTGCAGCGCTGCGGCATGCAGGGAGGTATAGCGATTCTGCTTGGCCAGATAGGTGGCGATGTCCTCGGCGGAGTCGTGCAGCAGGTCGCCGTCGAGGCGGCCGACTTCCACCGTCGTGAGCACCGCTTCATGCACTTCGTCGTTGCTCCAGCTCGCGTGGGTGCGGTCGAAAAGCCGCAAGGTCCAGTCCGGATAGCCCTCGCCGTGGCGCAGCCACACGCCGAGGAAACGGTTGCGTCGCGCCATGCGCCACGCCTTGATCCGTGCGTCGCCCAGGGCGGATCGGATGCTGCCCGCGAGGCGGTCGGTGACGCGTTCATCAACGTCGAGGCACAGCACCCAATCATGCTTCGCGGCCGATACCGCATACTGCTTCTGCCGGCCGAAGCCGAGCCAGTCCCTGTGCACCACCCGCGCCCCAAGGCGCTCCGCGATCGCCACCGTGCCGTCCGTGCTCCCGGAGTCGACCACGAGGACGTCGTCCGCAAACGAAACGCTCGCGAGGCAGTGCTCGATCTGTCCGGCGGCATTGAGGGCAATGATGGCGACGGTGATCGGAAGTTTCGGTTCTTCTGCATGCGCCATCGGTTCGGATTCCGCGGTCTCCGGAAGGAAGCTGCCTTAGGGTGAGCCTGCCATTTTACCTTCCTCGCGCCCCGCTTGCCCCTTCCGATGCGACCCTCCTACAATTCGCCATGCCCGAGACACGCGTCCTGATGGTGAAGCTGTCCTCGCTCGGCGACGTGATCCACAACCTTCCGGCGGTCTCGGAGTTGCGCCGCCATCGCCCCAACGCCCGGATCGAATGGGCGGTCGAGGAGGCTTACGCCGAACTCGTCCTGCTCCATCCCTCCGTCGAGCATGCGATTCCGGTGAACCTGCGGCGGCTGCGCAGGAACCTCGCGTCGCCGTCGGCCTGGAGCGCCTTTTCGCGCTCGCGCCGCAGCCTCACGCGGCACGCCTACGATGCCATCGTCGATACGCAGGGCCTGGTGAAGAGCGCCGTGGTCGCCGGTTTCGCCCGTGGCCCGGTGATCGGCTACGACGCGCAGAGCGCCCGCGAACCGCTCGCCGCGCGGCTTTACGACAAGACCTTCTCCGTCCCGCGCGATCGCCATGCGGTAGCGCGCAATCGCGCGCTGGTCGGGCTGGCGTTCGACTACGCGCCCGTCGGTCCCGCCGACTATGGGCTGTACCCGCCGGAACTGCCGCTTGCGTGGTTGGCCTCGCCTTCAGTGGTGACCTTTCTCCACGGCACCAGCCGAGCCGACAAGCTGTGGCCCGAGACCTCGTGGATTGCGCTTGGCAAGCTGCTTGCCGCGCAGGGAGCGACCATCGTCCTGCCTGGCGGGTCGGATGAGGAGCGCGATCGCAGCGCGCGGATCGCGAGTGCAATCCCGAATGCGGTCGCGGCACCGCCCCTGCGCCTTATCGAGGCCGCCGCGCTGCTGGCCCGGTCCCGCTCGGTGATAGGAGTGGACACCGGGCTCGCGCACCTCGCCGTTGCCCTGGCGCGCCCCACTGTGGGAATCTACTGCGCCACCGACCCCGGCCTCACCGGGCTTTCGGGCGGCGCGCGCGCGGTCAATCTCGGCGCGCCCTGCGCGCCGCCCGACGTCCGTGATGTGGCCGCGGCGCTCGCGCGGCTTGCCGCCTGACATGGCCCGCACGCTCTACACCGCCCTGCTCTGGCTTGCCGCACCGGTCCTGTTCCTGAGGCTTCT
This sequence comes from uncultured beta proteobacterium, assembly GCA_963849005.1. Classification (GTDB taxonomy): domain Bacteria; phylum Pseudomonadota; class Gammaproteobacteria; order Burkholderiales; family Usitatibacteraceae; genus CAWKGC01. The sequence continues at coordinate 39,196 of CAWKGC010000020.1, forward strand.
CTGGCGCAGCCGCAAGCTGCCCGGCTATCGCCGCCACCTCGGCGAACGCTGGGGGACGCTGCCCGCGGACATCGCGCCCGGGGCCATCTGGATCCATGCGGTATCGGTAGGCGAGACCCGGGCGGCCGCGATCCTCATCAAGGCGCTGCATCGCCTCGACCCCGCAATCCGCATCCTGCTCACCCACATGACGCCAACCGGGCGCGCGACAGGCGAGGAGCTGTTTGGCGAGTCCGTGACCCGCGCGTGGCTTCCCTACGACTACCCATTTGCCGTGCGCCGCTTCCTCGACCGCGCCCGGCCACGGCTGGGTCTCCTGCTCGAAACCGAGATCTGGCCCAACCTCATCGCCGAGTGCCGCGCGCGCCGGGTCCCGCTGTTCCTCGTGAACGCGCGCATGTCCCCGGACTCCGCGCGCGGGTACGCGCGCATTGCCTCGCTTTCCCGCGAGGCGCTGGCGGCGCTTGCCGGTATCGCGGCGCAGACCGAGGAGGATTCGGCGCGGCTGCGCGCCCTTGGCGCGCCCGACGTAGCGGTGACAGGGAACATCAAGTTCGACCTCGAGGTCGATCCCGTGGCCCGCATCCTCGGAGACGAGTTGCGCGACCGCTTCGGGCGCAACCGCCGCGTGTGGATGGCGGCGAGCACGCGCGACGGGGAGGAGGATCTCCTCCTAACAAGGTTGCGCGGCGCCGCGATGCCCGTGGGCGCGCTGGCCGTGATCGTGCCGCGCCACCCGCAGCGCTTCGAGCAGGTTGCGGCACTCGCCGCTGCGCACGGCTTCAAGGTGGCGCGCCGCAGCGACAGGGATGCCGTCGGCGCCGACGTGCAGGTCGTGATAGGCGACTCGATGGGCGAGATGCTGGCCTACTATCACGCCGCGGATTGCGCGCTGATGGGCGGAAGCCTCCTGCCGTTCGGCGGCCAGAACCTGATCGAGGCATGCGCGATGGGCACGCCCGTGGTGCTCGGGCCGCACACCTTCAATTTCGAGCAGGCTGCGGAAAGCGCAATCGGCGCGGGCGCCGCGTTGCGCGCCGGGAATGCCGACGAGGCAATGGCGGCGGTGGCGGCCCTGCTCGCAGACCCGGCGTTGCGCGGGAAGATGGGGCGTGCCGCGCTCGATTTCGCCGCAGCCAACCGCGGGGCGGTGGGACGCCTGCTCGACTGGCTGGGCGACCACGCAAGTGAAACGGGCCGCAAGCGGCCCGTCCCTGTTCGCGGCGCGAAGCCCCGTTCAGCTGTTGCCGAGCGCCCGGTTCACCTCCTCGAGGTCCGCATCGCTGAGCGTGCCGGCCGACGCCTTCAGTCGCAACGTGTTCATCAGGAAACCGTAGCGCACCTGCTGCAGGTCGCGCCGGGTCTGGAACAGCTGCTGCTGCGCGTTCAGCACATCGACCGAAGTGCGCACGCCGACGTCACGGCCGAGGATGGTGGAGTCGAGCTTGCTCTGGCTGGAGGCAAGCGCGCGCTCGAGCGCGGCCACGCCCGTGATGCCGTTGGTGACGAAGAGGAAGTTCTGCCGCACCGACTGCGCCACGGCGCGGCGGGTCGTCTCCAGGTCCTGCTCCGCCTTGTCGCGCAGCGCCAGCGCCTCGCGAACCTTCGATTGCGTCGCACCGCCCGCGTACAGCGGCAGGGAGAGGACGATGCCGGCCTGCATGCTCTCGCCAAAGGGCGAAATGCCGCTCACCAGCGATCCCAGCGTCGCGGACGGATTGCGGTTGCCGGTGTAGCTCGCATTGAAATCCAGGGTCGGATAATGGCCCGCCTTGGCGCTGTCCACCTGCTGCTTCGCAATCTCGAATGCGGCGCGCGACACGGCCACCGAGTAGCTCGCATCGCTCGCGGAGGCGACCCACTCCTCGATCTTGTTCGGCTTCGGCTCGGCGAGCTTCAGGGGCTCGCGAAGAGGCGTGAGCGAATCGGGCAGCTTGCCGATGATCTGCCTGAGCGCCTGCCGCTTCACCTCGAGGTCGTTCAGGTCGACGATCTCCTTGGCCACCGCCTGGTCGTAGCTCGCCTGGGCTTCGAGGGTGTCGACAATCGTCGCCGTGCCGACCTCGAAATTGCGCTTGGCCTGCGCGAGCTGCTCGGAGATCGCGATCTTCTGCGCGCCCGAGAGCGCCACGTTGTCCTGCGCCAGCAGCACGTCGAAATAAGCCTGGGAGACGCGCAGGATCAGGTCCTGTCGCGCAATCTCGAGCGCCGCCTCGTTCTGCAGGAGCTGTTGCTTGGACTGGTCGATCGCGATCCAGTTCTGCCACCGGAAGAGTGGCTGGGTAAGCGTCACGGTGTAGGTGGAAGTATTGTAGTTCTGGTCGGGAATGCCGTTGCGGGTGCTGTCGATGTTGTACGCGGTGCCGGAAAGCGACAGGTTGGGCAGGTAGCCGGCCCGTGCCTGCGGCAGCTTTTCCTGCCCGGCACTGTAGTTGGCGACGGCGGCCTGCCAGGCGGGATCGCTCTGCTGCGCGTCTCGATAGATACCAAGCAGGTTGGCGGCCATCGCGCCTTGCAGGGACAGCGCGCCGAGGGTGGCAGCAACGAGGATCCGAAGTTTCATCTTTTTTCTCTTTCCGCTCTTGCCCGTCTTCAGGGTTTCCCCGTCGCGCACCCGGTCGGGCGCAATGTTCGGGACCTTGCTTGGATGCGCCATACGGCGCGCGTGGATGTGACATGTCAGTACACCGGCATCGCCGGATCGATATCGCGGGCCCACGCGTCGATGCCGCCGCGCAGGTTGATCACGTCGCGAAATCCCTGCTGCGCAAGCCACATCGCCACTCGCATGCTGCGCGCGCCGTGGTGGCAGATCACCACCGTCGCCCTGTCGGGGTCGAGCTCCGCCCAGCCGCGAGGCGATCTCTCCCATCGGCACGGCGCGCGAGCCTTCGATGCGGCAATGCGCCGTTTCCCAGGGCTCGCGAACGTCGACAAGCTCCACTTCCTCGCGGTCGGTTGCAAGCCACGATTGCAGCTCACGGACGTCGATTTCCCGCATCAGAATCGGAAGCGCGACGGGCGCGCCGCATTGACGAGAGGGGGAAGCTGGGTTTCGAACAGCTCGGCCCGGACCAGGGAGCCGGAGGCACCCTGCGCGGAGCAGCCGCCTTCATGACCGGCGCGTCCCCTACCACCGCGAAAAGCCGGCCGCCCTCGTTCAGGCAGGCGGCAAAGGCCTCGGGCAGGAGCGGCGTGGAGCCGGTGAGCACGATCAGGTCGAAGGGCGCCGCCGTGAGCGGCGCCCTCGCGCTGTCGCCCCAAGGAGCGTGACATTGCCGAGGCCCGCCCGCGCCAGGTTCGGCCGCCGCGGCCTGCAGATCTGGAAAGATCTCCGCGCTGGTGACGTGCTTCACGCGCCTCGCAAGCAGGGCAGTGAAGTAGCCGGAGCCGGTGCCGACTTCGTAGACGCGGTCTCGTGCGGCTGTACGGCGAGTTCCTGCAGCAGCCGCGCCTCGACCTTGGGCTGCATCATCGACTCGCCGTGACCGATCGGGATCTCCATGTCGGCGAAGGCGAGGTCGCGCGTACTCGGCGGGCACGAAGTCCTCGCGCTTCACCTCGAAGAGCAGGTCCAGCACGTCCTGGTCGAGAACTTCCCAGGGGCGGATCTGCTGCTCGACCATGTTGAAGCGGGCTTGCTCGACGTTCATCCCAGGGTTCCGGTGGCGAAATGCGGTGCTGGCAAAGGCGGAATTATAGCAAAGCGACCCCGTCTTGCCCGCGCCGGTCAGTCGAGCGTCTCGCGGTAACGCCTCATCGCGACAAAGCCGACGACCAGCAGGAACAGCGCAAGCGGCCAGACATTGGGCGCGATCTCCTGCCAGCCGTTGCCCTTCAGCAGGATGCCGCGGACGATGCGCAGGAAATGCGTGAGCGGCAGCACCTCGCCGATCGCCTGGGCCCACTGCGGCATGCCCCGGAACGGGAACATGAACCCGGAAAGCAGCATCGACGGCAGGAAAAAGAAGAACGTCATCTGCATCGCCTGCATCTGGTTCCTGGCGAGCGTGGAGAAGGTGAAGCCGAGCGGCAGGTTCGCGGCGATGAAGAGCACCAGCACCGACGAAAGCAGCACGAGGCTGCCCACCATGGGCACGGCGAACAGGAACTTCGCCGCGGCGAGGATGACGGTCACCTGCACGTAGCCGACAGGATGTAGGGCACGATCTTGCCCAGCATGACCTCGAAGGGGCGCACGGGCGTGGCCAGCAGGTTTTCCATGGTGCCGCGCTCGCGTTCGCGCGTCATGGCGATCGAGGTCATCATCACCATCGTCATCGTCAGCACCACGCCGAGCAGGCCCGGGACGATGTTGTACTGGGTGATGCCTTCCGGGTTGTAGCGACGGTGCAGCCGCACCTCGAAGGGCGCCGGGCCGGCCTTCAGGTACGCGAGGCTGCCGGTGAGGTCGTGGTGCGAGCGCGACCTGGCCAAGCGTCAGCAGCGCCGCGACGGCGTTGCCCGTTGCGGCCGGGTCGGTGGCGTCGGCCTCGACCAGCATGGCCGGCTTGTCGCCCCGCTGCAGCGCGCGCGAGAAGTCCTCGGGGAACTGCGACCAGGAACTGCACGGCGCCATTGGCGAGCCATCTCTTCGGCCTCGGCGAGCGTGGCGGGCAGCGCCGTGACGCGGAAATAGCCGCTGTTTTCCATCGCCCGCACGATCGAGCGCGAGAACGTGCTCTGGTTCGGCGCTCACCACCGCCGTCGGCAGCGCCTTCGGGTCGGTGTTGATGGCGAAGCCGAACAGGACCAGCTGCATCACGGGAACGCCGACCATCATCGCGAAGGTGAGCCGGTCGCGGCGCATCTGCACGAATTCCTTGGTGAGCACCGCGAGGAAGCGCTGCCAGGAGAACATCGAACCTCATGCCGCCGCCCGCGAATCGGCCGGCTGGTCGGCGACATTGCGCATCAAATGGATGAAAACGTCTTCCAGGCCGGGCGCGGCGCGGTGGAAAGCAAGCCCGGGCGCGGCCGCGCAGCCCGGCGATCGTGGCCTCGAGCGCAGCAGCGTCGCGGCCGCTGACGTGCAGCGCATTGCCGAACGGCACCACCATCTCGACGCCGGGCAGGCGCGCGCAGCTCGCCAGCCAGCTCGCATCAGCTCCGTCGCCCTCGATCGACCAGGTGGAGAGCCCGGCCTCGCGCACCACCTCGGCCGCGGTGCCGTGGGCAAGCAGCTTGCCGTAGGCGATGTAGGCGAGCGCGTGGCAGCGCTCGGCCTCGTCCATGTAGTGCGTGCTGACCAGCACGGTGATGCCCGTCGTGCGGCAAGCTCGTGGATCTGGTCCCAGAAGTCGCGCCGCGCGTTGGGATCGACGCCGGCCGTGGGCTCGTCGAGCAGCAGGAGCCTGGGGTCGTGGAGCAGGCATGCGGCCGAGCGCCAGGCGCTGCTTCCAGCCGCCGGAGAGCGTGCCGGCGAGCTGCTCCCTGCGGTCGGTCGAGGCCGAGGCGCTCGAGCGCCTCGGTCGACCTTGCGCGCGCGCTCCGGGACACCGTAGACGCGGGCGACGAAGTCGAGGTTCTCGCGCGATGGAGAGATCCTCGTAGAGGCTGAAGCGCTGGGTCATGTAGCCGACCTGGCGCTTGATCGCGGCCGACTCGCGTGACGATGTCGAGCCCGAGGCACGGGCCGCTCGCCCGCGTCGGGCGTGAGCAGGCCGCACAGCATGCGGATGGTGGTGGTCTTGCCGCTGCCGTTGGGGCCGAGAAAGCCGTAGATCTGCGCCGCGCTGCACCTGCATCGAAAAGTCGTCGACGACGACCTTGCCGCCGAAGCGCTTGGTCAGGCCCTGCACGTCGATGGCGAAGTCGCCGCCGGCGCTCACTTGCAGCGTCACGTCCACCGGCTGGCCGGGATGCAGCTTCGCCGCATCGGCGATCGCCGGCCGCGCTTCGACGATGAACACCAGCTTCGCGCGGCTGTCCTTGCTGTAGATCACCGGCGGCGTGAATTCCGCCTGCGGCGCGATGAAGTCGACCGTGGCGCGCGATCGGCGCGGCGCAGCCGTCGCAGGCCAGCGTGCACCGCCTGCCCGACCTTGATCGCGCCAAGCCCGCGGCTCCGGCACGAAGAAGCGCACCTTGATGTTCGCGGGCGGCAGCATCGTGACCACGGGCGATCCGGCCGGGACCCACTCGCCCGGGACGAAGTTGGTGTCGGTGACCACGCCCGTGACCGTGGCAAGCGCGCTCTTCTGCTTCAGCCGCCAGTCGGCCTGCGCCAGGGCCTGCCGCGATGCGGAGACTTCGAATTCGGCGGCGCGCACTTCGTCCGGGCGCGCGGCCATCTGCGCGGTGGCGAGCTGCGCCTTGAGCTCCGTGACGCGCGCGCGGTCGCGATCGAGCGCCGCGCGCGCCTGGTCGAGCGCCTGCTTGCTCACGAAATCTCCTGGCCACAAGGTCCAGCTGCCGCGCGTATTCGGCGGTGGAGAGCCTGAGCGCGGACTCGGTCTGGTCGAGTTGCGCGCGTATTGCGTCGATCTCCGGCGCACGCTTGCCCTTGCGAAGGTTTTCCAGCTGCGCCTCCGCACGCCTCACCCTTTCCTCCGCCTCGCGCCGCGCCGCGACTTCGTTCTCGCTTTCGAGGGCGAAGAGCGGCGCGCCGGACTTCACTTCGGTCCCGCGCTGCACATCGATCCTGGTGAGCGTTCCGGCGAACGGCGAGGCGACGCGGACGTACTCGCCTTCCACATAACCCTGCAGGGGCGGTCGGCCGCGGGCCCGCATGCGGCAAGGGCCAGCGTAGCGAGCGTCAGGAGGAAGCGGATTGCCATCGGTGTGCTCATTGTGTGCTCCTCGATGCGGTTCGCGCCGTCACTCGCCGCGCGGGCCTTGCGGCGGCGAGCGCCGCAAGGGCGAGCTCGATGCGCTCATCGATCGCCTCCTCGGAGAGCACGTCTTCGGCGAGCGCGCGCGACGCCGTGCGCGGCAGCGCCCCCGAGTCGGCAATGGCGCCGCCCAGCAGGATGGGCGAGCCGATCGCGCCGGCACAGAAAGCCAGGGCCTGCCGCGGCGCCATCGCGCGGACCAGCCCGCGCCGCTGTCCCTCGGCGAGCAGCGCCTGGATGAGGCCGAGGTGGCGCGGCAGGTTGTCGCGCATGAAGTCGCGCGCCACGACCTCGCCCGAGAGCGCGTCTGCCATCACGCGGGCGATGAATCCGCGGTTCGCGCGCGACGAAGCGGCCGATCACGCGAAACGCGCTGCGCAGCGCCGCGACGGGCTCGAGCTGGCGGCCGGATCTCGAGCCGCAGGTCGGCGAACATCCCTTCGTAGGTCTGCTGCAGCAGCGCGCGCAGGAACGCCTCGCGCGAGCCGAAGTGGTAGTGGAACATGCCGATGTTCACGCCCGCGGCGTCCGCCACCTGGCGGATGGTCAGGCCGGCGCAGCCGTGCACGGGGAAGAGCTCGCTGCCGGCGGCGAGCAGGGCGCGATCGAGGTTTCGCGAGGGGCGGGCCATGCTCGTAACTGTACAACTGAGTAATTAAACAGTCAACCAGTATTGCTTCCCCGCGAACCTTCGGGTAGCGTTGGGCCTTCTGACGCAGGGGTCCCCGGCCGCGAAGTATCCAACCGGCAGCGGGGGTGAGAGATACCCTCAGAACCTGATCCGGGTCATGCCGGCGTAGGAAGCGTTGTCGGACACTTCGCCTGCCGGCCTCCCGGCCCTTTGGCAAAGCTGCAGGAGTCCCAATGAACGCCCACCCCGAATTTCATCGCTTCCGACGCACGCGTCGACGAGGCCGCCGTGCAACCGCTGCCGCGCTCGCGCAAGGTCTATGTCGAAGGATCGCGCGCGGACATCCGCGTGCCGATGCGCGAGATCTCGCAGTCCGACACGCCGGCTTCCATGGGCGCGGAGCCGAACCCGCCGGTCTTCGTCTACGACACCTCGGGCCCCTATACCGACCCGGCCGCGAGGATCGACATCCGCTCGGGACTTCCGGCGCTGCGCGATAGGTGGATAGAGGAGCGCGGCGACACGGAGAAGCTTGGCGGCCCGAGCTCGCTCTACGGCCGGGAGCGGCTGGCAGACGCGAAACTGGCGGAGCTGCGCTTCAACCTGAAGCGGGAACCCCGCCGCGCGAAGGCCGGGTGCAACGTCACCCAGATGCACTACGCGCGCCGGGGCGTCGATCACGCCGGAGATGGAATTCATCGCCATCCGGGAAAACCTGCGCCGCCGCGAGTACCTGGAAAGCCTGCTCAATGCCGGCCCGACCGGCAAGCGCATGGCGGACCTGCTCTCGCGCCAGCACCGCGGGCAGTCCTTCGGTGCGGCGCTGCCCGGGGGAGATCACGCCGGAATTCGTGCGCGACGAGGTGGCGCGCGGACGCGCCATCATCCCGGCCAACGTCAACCACCCCGAGACCGAGCCGATGGTGATCGGCCGCAACTTCCTCGTGAAGATCAACGCCAACATCGGCAACTCGGCGCTTCTCGTCCTCGATCGCCGAGGAGGTCGACAAGATGACCTGGTCGATCCGCTGGGGCGGCGACACCGTGATGGACCTTTCGACCGGCAAGCACATCCACGAGACGCGCGAGTGGATCATCCGAAATTCGCCGGTGCCGATCGGCACCGTGCCGATTTACCAGGCGCTCGAGAAAGTGGACGGCAAGGCCGAAGACCTCACCTGGGAGATTTTCCGCGATACGCTCATCGAGCAGGCCGAGCAGGGCGTCGATTACTTCACGATCCACGCGGGCGTGCGGCTGCCCTACATCCCGATGACGGCCAACCGCATGACCGGCATCGTCTCGCGCGGCGGCTCGATCATGGCCAAGTGGTGCCTCGCGCACCACAAGGAGAGCTTCCTCTACACGCACTTCGAGGACATCTGCGAAATCATGAAGGCCTACGACGTCTCGTTCTCGCTGGGCGACGGGCTGCGTCCCGGCTCGATCTACGACGCGAACGACGAGGCGCAGTTCGCGGAGCTGAAGACGCTCGGCGAACTCACCTCGGTCGCCTGGAAGCACGATTGCCAGGTGATGATCGAGGGCCCGGGCCACGTGCCGATGCAACTGATCAAGGAGAACATGGACCTCGAGCTTGAATACTGCCACGAGGCGCCGTTCTACACGCTGGGGCCCCTCACCACCGACATCGCGCCGGGCTACGACCACATCACCAGTGCCATCGGCGCCGCGCAGATCGGCTGGTACGGCACCGCCATGCTCTGCTATGTCACGCCGAAGGAGCACCTGGGACTCCCGGACAAGACCGACGTGAAGGACGGCATCATGGCCTACAAGGTCGCCGCCCACGCCGCCGACCTTGCCAAGGGCCACCCGGGCGCGCAGATCCGCGACAACGCGCTCTCCAAGGCGCGCTTCGAGTTCCGCTGGGACGACCAGTTCAACCTGGGCCTCGATCCGGACAAGGCGAAGCAGTTCCACGACGAGACGCTGCCGCAGGAAGGCGCCAAGCTCGCGCACTTCTGCTCCATGTGCGGGCCGCATTTCTGCTCGATGAAGATCACGCAGGACGTGCGCGAATTTGCCGCGAAGCAGGGGCTCTCCAACGAGGACGCGCTGCAGAAGGGCATGGAAGTGAAGGCAGTGGAATTCGTGAAGCAGGGCGCCGAAATCTACCATCGCGAGTAGCCCGGCGCCGCAAGCGATGCGCGTCTTCCGCCTCGTGCCCGCGCCGCTTGCGGCGCTCCTGTTGTGCGCCTGCGCCGCCACGGCGCTCCTTCCCGACGAGATCTCGATGAGCGCGGCTGAGCTCGGCGCGCAGCTGTCACGGCGTTTCCCCATCACGCGGGAGGCCGCCGGAGGGCTGGTGGCGTTCGAGTTCGCGCGCCCGGAGATCGCCATCGGCACCTCGACGGATCGGATGACATTCGCCGTCGATATCTCGGTGAAGAGCCCGAAGCTTGCCGTCTTCATCGACAGGCCTTTCGCCACGCGAACCACGTTTTCGGGCGTGCCGCGCTACGACCCGCAAACGCTCGGCCTTTATCTAGGTGACGTGCGCATCGAGCGCTTCGAGGGGCTGTCGGCATCGGAAGGAAAGCTGCTCTCCCCGGCGATCAGGATGGCCGGCGAGATCCCGATCCACACTTTCAGGCCGGGCGATTTCACCCGATACGGCATGCGCTACGAGCCGCAATCGGTCGAGGTGCGCGATGGGCGGCTGGTGCTGAGACTTGCCCGGCCGGGCTGAGCGCCCGGGCAAGCCCGCGATGCTAGACTAGCGGCCGATGGAAACGTCCCCGATCCTGGTCGCGCTCCTGCATGGCGTCGTCGAAGGCCTCACCGAATTCCTCCCCGTCTCCTCGACCGGCCACCTGATCATCGTCTCGGACCTTCTCGGTGTGAACGACGAGAAGGGCAAGGTCTTCGATATCGTGATCCAGCTGGGCGCGATCCTCGCGGTGGTCTGGGAATACCGCTCGCGCTTCGCGAAGGTCCTCTCGGGGCTCGGCAGCGACCCGGTGCAGCAGCGCTTCGCGGCGAACCTCGCGATCGCCTTCGTTCCCGCGGCGGCGATCGGTTTCCTGTTCGCATCCGCCATCAAGGCGCGGCTCTTCAATCCGGTAAGCGTTGCCCTGGCCCTGATCGTCGGCGCCCTGGTGATCTTCTGGGTGGAGTCCCGCCCGGCGACGAAGCTGCCCGCGCGCGTCGAGGACACCGACCAGATGACCTGGCGGGACGCGCTGTGGGTCGGGATCGCGCAGTGCTTTTCCCTGATCCCCGGGACCTCGCGGTCAGGCGCGACCATCATCGGCGGGATGCTCACGGGCCTTTCGCGCAAGGCCGCCACCGAGTTCTCGTTCTACCTTGCGGTGCCCATCCTGTTCGCAGCAACGGGATACCAGGTGGTCAAGTACCGTTCGCTCTTCGTCGCCTCGGACCTTGCACCCTTTGCCGTCGGGTTCGCGACCTCATTCGTGTTTGCGATGCTCGCGGTCCGCTGGCTGCTGCGTTTCGTCTCGACGCACGACTTCAAGGCCTTCGCGTGGTACCGGATAGCCCTGGGAATTGTCGTGCTTGCGTGGTTCGACCGAGGCGGCGCTTGCCGCCTCCCATCAGGCGAGCGCCGAGAGCTCGGTGTAGCGCTTGATCAGCGCGAGCAGCTGCTCTTCCTGATAGGGCTTGCCCATGTATTCGTTCACGCCGATCTCGAGGGCGTGGTTGCGGTGCTTGTCGGCGGTGCGCGAGGTGATCATGATGATCGGGATCGCTTCCGTGGCCTCGTCGGCACGCACGTTGCGCGCGAACTCGAAGCCGTCCATGCGCGGCATCTCGACGTCGAGCAGCATCACGTCGGGCATGCATGTCCCGCAGCTGTTCCAGGGCGTCCACGCCGTCCTTGGCGGTGACCACCTGATAGCCCTCGCGCGTCAGCAGGCGGCTGGTGATCTTGCGCACGGTAAGCGAGTCGTCCACCACCATCACCAGCGGCGCTGCCGCGACTTCTGCTCGACCACCAGCGCGGCTTCCTCGGCGCGGGGAACGGCGACGTAGGCCGCAACCAGCGAGTCGCGGTGCACCAGCTGCACCGGGTTCAGGATCAGGACCACCTGCCCGTTGCCCAGCACCGTCGCGCCGGCGACCCGGCCAGCCGCGCAAGCTGCGGGCCGATGGTCTTCACCACGACTTCGCGATTGCCGATGATCTGGTCGACACGCACCGCGGCGCGCTGCACGCCGCTCTTGAGCAGCAGCACGGGGATCTGGCGCGCCTTGGCGGCGTGTCGATCTCGCCAAGCAGCGGCAGGTAGCGAGCGCAGCGGATAGCTGTTCTTGTTCCATTCGACCTCGCCCCTGGCCATCACGTCGGCAAAGGCTCCTCGACTTGTACTCCTGCACCTGCTCGACCATCACGGAAGGCACGGCGAAAGGTGGACTGCCCGGCGCGCAGCATCACGGCCTGCGTCACGGCAAGGGTCAGCGGCAGGGTGACGGTGAAGGTCGTCCCCTTGCCCGCGACCGAGCCGATCTCGACGCGGCCGCCCAGCGACGTGATCTCGTTCTTGACCACGTCCATGCCGACGCCGCGCCCGGCCACCTGCGTGACTTCCCTCGCGGTGGAAAATCCGGTCATGAAGATGAACTGCGCGAGCTGCCCCTCGCCGACTTCCGCG
>CAWKGC010000021.1:0-538756 GCA_963849005.1 uncultured beta proteobacterium
GGACCGATTCATTTGTATTCATGGCCACTTCTATCAGCCTCCAGGGAAAGCCCCTGGCTGGAAGCAATTGAGATCCAAGATTCGGCGTTCCCGTATCACGACTGGAACGAGCGAATTTGAGTTGAATGCTATGCTGCAAACGCAGTGTCAAGACTCTCTGGGACGCGGAAGGACGAATCGTCCAACTGGTGAACAATTATGCCGGCATAAGCTTAACTTTGGTCCAACTCTCTTGCTCTGGATGGAGAAGTATGCCACCGACACGTATGAGGCAATTCTGGAGGGAGACAGGCAGAGCGCAGAGAAATTCTCAGGCCATGGATCTGCTTTGGCCCAAGCTTACAATCACATGATCCTACCGTTGGCCAACACCCACGACAAGGAACCCAAGTTATTCTGGGGAATAAAGGATTTTGATTACACGCTTTGGACGCAAGCCCGAAGGATTGTGGCTCCCAGAGACGGCTGTCGATATTGAGACCCTGGACATCATGACGCAACACGGAATCGGATTTGCCATACTGTCCCCCGGTCAGGCACAGCGTGTTCCACCCATATTGACGGTGATGAATGGCAAGATGTGAGTGGTGAAAGAATCGATCATACCATGGCTTACCGGGTGCCGCTGCCGTCAGGCCGTGTTATGAACCTGTTCTTTTACGATGGTTCCATTTCACAGGGTGTGGCATTTGAAGGACTGCTCAACAACGGAGAGGCGTTCGCCAACAGGCTGCTGTACCGCGTTCCCCGACAACCGGTCGTATCCTCGCCTAGTCCACATCGCAACGGATAGCAATACATTGCTGTGCCTGGTTCGGTTCGTATTGCTATGACCGCGCTGGACATGGGAGAGAAGCCCAGCGTCGTCTCGGCGATCTGCAAGTACCACATGACCGAGCGCATGCGCTCCATCCTCAGCGACGCCATGGACGTGCACGGCGGCAAGGGCATCTGCCTCGGGCCCAACAACTACCTCGGCCGGGCCTACCAGAACGCGCCGATCGCGATCACGGTCGAGGGCGCGAATATCCTCACGCGCTCGCTGATCATCTTCGGGCAGGGCGCGATACGCTGCCATCCGTGGGTGCTGAAGGAAATCCAGGCCGCCGCGGCAAACGACCTGAAGGCCTTCGACCACGCGTTCTGGAGCCACATCGCCTTTGCCATCGGCAATGGCGCCCGGGCGCTCTGGCTCGGCCTCACCGGCGGCGCGGGGGTCTCCGTTGCCGGTTCGCCCGAGACGCGGCGCTACCTGCAGATCATGACGCGCTTCTCGTCGTCCTTCGCGCTGCTGGCGGACATGTCCATGTTCGTGATCGGCGGGCAGTTGAAGCGCAAGGAGATGATCTCCGCGCGGCTGGGCGACATCCTTTCCTACCTGTACATGATGTCGGCGACCGTGAAGCGCTACCACGACGAGGGCCGCCAGAAGGACGACCTGCCGCTGCTGACATGGGCGATGTACGACTCGTTCTTCAAGATGCAGGTGGCCATGGAGGGCGTGCTCGCGAACTTCCCGAACCGGCCGATCGCCTGGGTGCTGCGCCTGCTCGTGTTCCCGAAGGGGCTCACGCTGACCGCGCCGCACGACAAGTGGGTGTCGCGGGTGGCCCGGATCCTGATCACCCCGGGCGAGGCACGCGACCGCCTCACCGCCGGCGCCTATGTTCCGATGAAGGAGGACGACCTGATCGGGCGCCTCGAATTCGCCATGCTGGCGGTGATCAAGGCCGACCCGATCGAGGCGAAGATGCGGCAGGCGGCCAAGGAGGGCAAGCTTGCGCAGCACACGGTCGCAGAGCGGCGGCTTGCCGCGGTGAACCAGGGGCTCATCACGCAGGACGAGTGCGACCACCTCGCCTACACGGACCGCATCAAGCGCGAGGTGATCATGGTCGATGACTTCCCGACCGACCTGTCGCTGGGCGCCAGCAGGGAGGCCGCATGGCCCAAAGCCGCGTCTATGTAGTCGACGGCGCGCGCACGCCGTTCCTGCGCGCGAAGACCGGGCTGGGGCCGTTCACCGGCAGCGACCTCGCGGTTGCTGCCGGCCGCCCCCTGCTCGAGCGCCAGCCATTCGAGCCCACCGCATTCGACGAAGTGATCGTCGGCGCGGCCATGCCGTCGGCCGACGAGGCCAACATCGGCCGCGTCGTGTCCTTGCGCCTCGGTTGCGGGCAGGGCGTGCCCGCGTGGACAGTGATGCGCAACTGCGCCTCCGGGATGCAGGCCATCGACTCGGGATACATGAACATGCTCGCCGGGCGTTCGAAACTCGTCCTCGCCGGCGGCACCGACGCGATGAGCCACGCCCCGCTGCTCTACGGCCCGGCCATGGTCAACTGGCTGGCGCAGTGGTACGCGGCGAAGAGTTTCGGCCAGCGCGCCGGGCTTGCGGTGAAATTCCGCCTTGCCTATCTCGCGCCGGTGATCGCCATCCTGCGCGGCCTGACGGACCCGATCGTCAAGCTCTCGATGGGCTCCACGGCGGAGATCGTCGCCAAGCGCTTCGGCATCACGCGCGAAATGATGGACGCCTTCGCGGTCGAGTCGCACCGCCGCCTCGCGTTCGCGCAGGACAACGGCAACCTCGGGGAGATCGAGGCGATCTACGGCCCCGACGGCACCGTCTACCAATCCGACGACGGGCTGCGCCGAGATTCCGCGGTGGAGAAGCTCGCCAAGCTGAAGCCGGTGTTCGACAAGCAATTCGGCAACGTCACCGCGGGCAACAGTTCGCAGATCACCGACGGCGCGGCGATGCTGGTGCTCGCCAGCGAAGAAATGGTGGAGAAGCACGCGCTCAAGCCGCTGGGGCGCATCGTGGACTCCCAGTGGGGCGCGCTCGACCCGGCGGAAATGGGGCTGGGCCCGGTGCACGCGATCACGCCGATGCTGGTGCGCAACGGGCTCACGCTCGACGACCTCGACGCGGTCGAGATCAACGAGGCCTTCGCGGCGCAGGTGCTGGGATGCCTCGCGGCTTGGGAGAGCGATTCGTATTGCAGGGAGAAGCTCGGGCTCGCCGGCGCCTTCGGCAAGCTCGATCGCGCGAAGCTCAACGTCGATGGCGGCGCGATCGCGCTGGGCCATCCGATCGGCGCCTCGGGCGCGCGCGTCGTGCTGCACGTGCTGAAGGTGCTTGAGCGCACCGGCGGAAAGCGCGGCGTGGCCTCGCTTTGCATTGGCGGCGGGCAGGGTGGCGCCATGCTGGTCGAGCGCGCCTGACCAAGTGGCCCGGGGGTTCCTGCGCAAGCGGCACATCCGGCTCTCCGACGCCGGCTGAGGACAACCGAGAAGAAGCATCGACCGGGGGCGCAATGGACTTCAAGCACTGGAAACTCGAGATCGACGCGGGAAACCTCGCGTGGCTCACCTTCGACCGCGCGGGCAGCGCGACCAACACGTTCTCCAGCGAGGCGCTGCGCGAACTCGGGACGATCGCCGACCACCTGAAGGCGATGCCGCCCAAGGGGCTCGCCATCCTCTCGGCCAAGGAGAACGGCTTCGCCGCCGGCGCCGACATCGAGGAATTCACCACGCTGAAGGGCCCGGAAGAGGCGATGGCCTACACCACGCTCGGCAACGAGGTGTTCGACAAGGTCGCGGGACTGCCCTTTCCGACGCTGGCGATGATCCACGGCTTCTGCATGGGCGGCGGCACCGAACTCGCGCTCGCCTGCCGCTATCGCATCATGGACGACGGGCCGAAAACGCGCATGGCGCTGCCGGAAGTGATGATCGGCATCGTCCCGGGATGGGGCGGCGCCATGCGCATGCCGCCGCTCATCGGCGCGGCCGCGGCGCTCGACCTCATGCTCACCGGCCGTGGCGTCGATGGCCGCAAGGCGAAGAACCTCGGCCTCGTCGACGCGTTGACGCAGCGCCGGCATTTCCCGAATGCGGTGCGGATGTTCCTCGCCAATCCGCCCGCGCCGCATTCCCCGCCGCTCAAGGCGGCGATCACCAACTGGCCGGTGATCCGCAACATCGTCGCGTCGATGTCGCGCAAGCAGGTGGGCAAGCGCGTGCGACGGGACCAGTATCCCGCGCCCTATGCCATCATCGACCTGTGGAAGGACTTCGGAGGCGACGTGCGCAACGTCCCCGCGGACCATCCGGCGTCGATGCTGAGCCTGTCCCGGCATCCGACGGCGGCCAACCTCATCCGCATCTTCACGCTGCAGGACCGCATGAAGGCGCTGGGCAAGGGCGAGAGCGGCGTCAAGCGCGTTCACGTCATCGGCGCGGGCGTGATGGGCGGCGACATTGCCGCATGGTGCGCGCTGCGCGGCCTCACCGTGACCTTGCAGGACGTGGCGCCGGATCGCATCGCGCCCGCCATCAAGCGCGCAGCCGGGATGTTCAGGAAGCGGCTCCGCCAGCCGCATCTCGTCCAGGCCGCAATGGACCGCCTGATCCCGGATGTCGCGGGCAACGGTGTTGCGCACGCCGACCTCGTCATCGAGGCGATCGTCGAGAACGCCGAAATCAAGCGCAAGGTCTACGCCGGCATCGAGCCGCGCATGAAGCCCTCGGCCATCCTCGCCACCAACACCTCGAGCATTCCGCTGCAAACGCTCTCCGCGGGACTGGCGCGTCCCGAGCGCCTCGTCGGCCTTCACTTCTTCAACCCTGTGGCGCAGATGATGCTGGTGGAAATCGTCGAGGGGCCGCAGACCTCGCCCGCGGTGATGCAGGCGGCGCAGGCATTCGCCAAGCAGATCGACAAGCTGCCCCTGCCTTGCAAGTCGGCGCCGGGCTTCCTCGTGAACCGCATCCTTTCGCCCTACCTGCACGAGGCGATGCTGATGCTGGACGAAGGCATCTCGCCCGAAGTGATCGACGCTGCAGCGAAGGACTTCGGCATGCCGATGGGGCCGATCGAGCTCGCCGACGTGGTCGGCCTCGACATCTGCGCCGCTGTCGGCCATGAACTCGGCAAGCCGGGGCAGGCGGTGCCGAAGAAGCTGCAGGCGCGGCTCGACGCGAAGCAGTTCGGCAAGAAAAGCGGGCAGGGCTTCTACACATGGGTGAAGGGCAAGCCGCGCAAATCCAGCGGCTCGGGCAGCGTGGACCTGAAGCCGCTGGCCGACCGCATGGTCTTGCCTGCGCTGAACGAGTCGGTGGCTTGCGTGCGCGAAGGCATCGTCGCCGACGCCGACTTATGCGATGCGGGCGTGATTTTCGGCACCGGTTTCGCGCCGCATCGCGGCGGCCCGATCCACACGATCGAGGCGCTCGGGCGGGACCATTTGCTGCGCGTCATGGCGGAACTGAAGGCGAAGCACGGCGAGCGTTTCACGCCGGATGCCGGCTGGCAGGCGATTTGATTCGGACTGTTCGTCATTCCGGGCTTGACCCGGAATCCAGTCGCACAAGGGCGAATCTACCGCAGATGGGCGCCGATGGACGCCGATGCGGCTTCGCCGTCATTCCGGGCTTGACCCGGAATCCAGAAAAGCAAGATCGATGGAACCGCAGATGAACGCAGATGAACGCGGATGGATCTGGGCGTGAGGTCGGCGCTGGCGTTATGGCAGAGGTGCGAGAAACTGCCGTTCGGCAAATGGCTGTTCTCCCGGATCGTCTGCTGGAAGGCGCCGTACTTCGGCACGATCAGCCCGCGCTTCGAGGAGTTGCGTCCCGGGTTCGCGCGCGTGTCGATGAAGAAGCGCCGCGGCGTGCAGAACCACATCGGCACGGTTCATGCGATAGCGATGTGCAACCTTGCCGAGCTTGCCGCGGGCACGATGACCGAGGTGTCGATTCCCGCCGCGATGCGCTGGCTGCCCAAGGGCATGCAGGTCGAGTACCTGAAGAAGGCCGAAAGCGGCGTCGAGGCGACCGCAACGCTTGCCGAAGTGGGCGAGGGACCGGGGCGTGAAGTTCCGGTCACCGTGGAGATCCGCGACGCCGCCGGCGTGATCGCCTGCCGGGCGGTGATCACGATGTGGGTCTCTCCGCGCAGGAAGGACTGAGCGGCCGATGGGCGAGCGCGGCAGCCTCACGCTGGCGGGCGAAGAGATCGCGGTAACGCGCTTCCCCGCCAGGGGCGAGGCGATCGCAACCGTGCTCATGCCGACGGCGATGGGCGTGCGGCAGGATTTCTACGCGCCCTTCGCCAGGCACCTTGCCGAGGCGGGACTCCACGTCACGACATTCGATTGGCGCGGCATGGGCTGGTCCCGGCCCGCGAGCCTGCGCGGCTATCCGGTGCGCATCACCGACTGGGCGCGCGACGATCTCGACCGGATGCTCCACGAGGCGCGCAAGCCCGCGCCGCACCTGCCGCTGCTCTATGTCGGCCACAGCCTCGGCGGGCAACTTCTCGGGATCGCCCCGGGCAATGCGATGGTGAGCGCGATGCTCACCGTGAATGCCGGCAACGGCTGGTACAAGCTCAACCGCGCATCGCCGTGGCGGCTGCGCTTCTTCTGGTTCGCCGCAGTCCCGCTGCTCACGCCGCTGTTCGGTTATTTTCCCGGCAAGGCGCTGCGCATGGTGGGCGACCTGCCTTCCGGCGTCGCCTGGCAATGGCGGCGCTGGTGCACGAGCCCGCACTACATGGTGGACGACAAGGGCGTCCCGTTGCGCGAGGGATTCGAGCGGGTGCGGGTTCCCGTGCGAAGCTATTCCTTCAGCGATGACAGCCTGATCTCACGCGAAGCGATCGAGGACCTGCACTCGTGCTACAAGCATGCGCAGCTGGAACACCGGCACTTCTCGCCCGCCCAATTGTCGATCGAGCGCATCGGCCACTTCGGCTTCTTCGCGCAGCCCGGCCGGGACACGCTTTGGGACGAGGCGCGCGGCTGGCTTGTCGACCGGGCGCGGGCATGAGCATCGAGATCCGCCCCGCGGGCGTGCTGGACATTTCCTCGATCGCGGCGATCTACGCCTATCACGTGCGCCACGGGCTCGCCTCCTTCGAGATCGAGCCGCCGGGCGAAGAGGAGGTTCGCAGGCGCTTCGACGCGATCCGGGACGGCGGCTTCCCCTATCTCGTGGCGACGGAAGACGGGAGCGTGATCGGCTACGCCTACGCCAGCCCTTACCGCGCCCGTCCCGGCTATCGCTATTCGCTCGAGGACTCGGTCTATATCGACGCCGCATCCGCGGGCCGCGGCATCGGACGCCGCCTGCTCGAGGCGCTGGTCGCCGCCTGCGAGCCGACCGGCTGCAGGCAATTGGTCGCGGTGATCGGCGACAGCGCGAATCGCGCATCGATCGGGTTGCATGCGGCCTGCGGTTTCACGATCGTCGGCACGTTTCGCTCGATCGGCTTCAAGCACGGCCGCTGGGTGGACAGCGTGCTAATGCAAAGGGCGATCGGCGCGGGCGACTCGTCGCTGCCGTAAGCCAGAAGCCCCGGCGCCCGTCAATCTTTGACCGGTCGGGCCCGACCCGCTAGGCTTGCCGAATCGTCCGCAAAAACAGTCCGCAAGCGCAGGAGCCGCAGTTTGCCTTCCCCCCGCCAGCAGCCCGTCCCCCTCACCGGTTCGCAGTCCATAGCCGAAGTCTTCGCGTCGCGCATCGCGCTTTCACCGGAAGCGATCGCTTACCGGGATTTCGACCCGCGCATGAAGGGCTGGAATTCGCACACTTGGCGCGCGATGGCGGCGCTCGTGGGCCGGGTACGCGGTGCCCTGGTGCGCGAGGGCCTCGGCCGAGGCGACCGCGCGGCGATCATGCTGAAGAACAGCAAGGAGTGGATCGCCTTCGACCAGGGCGCCTTCGCCGAAGGGCTGGTCACCGTCCCGCTGTTCGTCGACGACCGCCCGGACAACGTCGCCTATATCCTCAACGACGCCGGCGTGAAGCTCCTTTTCGTCGAGGGCGAAGAGCACCTCAGGCGGCTGAAGCCCGTGGCGGGCCAGATCCCCGGCGTGAAGCGCATCGTCACGGTGAGAGAGGTGGAAAAAGGCGAGGACCCGCGCGTGCAGGCGATGGCCGAATGGCTCGCCGACGAACCGGTGGCCACGCCGCCGGTGGCGGTCGAGGCGAAGTCGCTCGCCACCATCGTCTATACCTCGGGCACGACCGGCAGGCCGAAGGGCGTGATGCTCTCCCACGACAACATCCTGTCCAACGTGAAGTCGTGCCTTGGCGCCTACGACGTGTACACCGACGACGTTTTCCTTTCCTTCCTGCCGATGTCGCATATGTTCGAGCGCACCGTCGGGTACTACCTGACGATGGTCACCGGCTCGACGGTGGCGATCGCGCGCTCGATCCCGCAGCTCTCCGAGGATTTCAAGAGCGTGCGCCCGACCATCATCGTCTCGGTGCCGCGCATCTTCGAGCGGCTGAACGCCGCGGTGCGAAACCAGTTGAAGGACGCGAGCCCCAGGAAGCGGCAGCTCTTCGAGTTCACGCACGGCGTGGGATGGCGTCTGTTCCTGTGGCGCCAGGGCCGCGGCGCATGGGACGCCACGTTCCTGCTCTGGCCGCTGCTGAAGGCGCTGGTCGCCAACAAGCTGCTCGCGCGCTTCGGCGGGCGCTTGCGGCTTTGCATCAGCGGCGGCGCGGCGCTCAACCCGCAGATCGCCCATACCTTCATCGGCCTGGGCCTGCCGATCTGCCAGGGCTACGGGCTGACCGAGGCCTCCCCCGTGGTCTCGGTGAACCGGCTCGACCGCAACGACCCGGTGAGCATCGGCGCGGTGCTGCCCGGCATCGAGATCGCGTTCGGCGAGAACGACGTGCTGCTGGTGAAGGGCCCGAACGTGATGATGGGCTACTGGAACAATCCCGAGGCCACGGCGAAAGCGATCGATGCGGCAGGCTGGCTTGACACCGGCGACCAGGCGACGCACGTGGACGGGATCATCCACATCACCGGGCGCATCAAGGAGATCATCGTCCTGGGCAACGGCGAGAAGGTGCCGCCCACGGACATGGAACTCGCGATCCAGCTCGACCCGCTGGTGGAGCAGGTGATGATCGTCGGGGAAGGCATGCCCTTCCTCGGCGCGCTGGTGGTGCTGAACATGGACGAATGGTTCAAGGTCGCGCAGCTGAACGGCCTTGTCGCCGACCCCAACGGCGAGAACAGGGACCGCGCGGAAAAGCTGGTCGTCGCCCGCATCGCCGGGCACGTGAAGGAATTTCCCGGCTACGCGCAGGTTCGCCGCGTGGCATTGTTCACCGAGGCCTGGACGGTGGACAACGGCATGCTCACGCCGACGCTCAAGCTCAAGCGCAACGTCATCCTCGAGCGTTCCAGGGACCGCATCGCCGTGATGTACCGCGGCCACGTCGAATAGAAGTCGGTTAGACTCCCAACGCCCGCCCGGTCTCCCTCATGACTCTCAAGCTCCCCGAGAATGAACAGCCGATGCTGCGCATCATCCCGATGCCGGCGGACACCAATGCCCACGGCACGATCTTCGGCGGGTGGGTGATGGCGCAGGTCGACCTTGCCGGCAGCGTCCCCGCGGTCGAGCGCGCGCAGGGGCCGGTGGTCACCGTCGCCGTGAACTCGTTCCGCTTCCGTGAGCCGGTCTTCGTCGGCGACCTCGTGAGTTTCTATGCGCGCGTGGTGAAGGTCGGTCACACATCGGTGACGGTGGACGTCGAGGTGTACGCGCAACGCGGCCGCGACGGGCGCGGCGAGGCGGTGAAGGTCACCGAGGCCCAGCTCACCTACGTGGCGATCGACCAGGATCGCAAGCCCCGTCCTGTTCCCGGTGGCATGGTCGAGGCCTGACTATCAGGCAAAACGCTTTCCCTGAGTCTTTCGCGAGGTATTCGCCTTGGCCAACCTGCTGATAAGAAAAGCCGCGGTGCTGGGCGCGGGGGTGATGGGCGCGCAGATCGCGGCGCACCTTGCCAACGCGGGCGTGCAACCGATCCTCTTCGAGCTGGCCGCCGACGGCAAGGACAAGAACGCCGGCGTGAAGAAGGCGATCGAGGGACTCACGAAGCTGAACCCACCGCCGCTGGCAACGGCCGCGGTGCTCGCGAAGATCCAGCCCGCCAATTACGACGAGCATCTCGCGTGGCTCGCGGAATGCGACCTCGTGATCGAGGCGATCAGCGAGCGCATGGACTGGAAGAAGGCGCTCTACGAAAAGGTCGCCCCGCACCTGGCGCCGAATGCGATCTTCGCCTCCAACACCTCGGGCCTGTCGGTCACGGAACTTTCGCAGGTGATGCCCGAGGCCCTGCGCCACCGCTTCTGCGGCATCCACTTCTTCAACCCGCCACGCTACATGCGGCTGGTCGAGGTCATTCCCGCCGCGGCGACCGACGCGAAGATCCTCGACGACCTCGAGACCTTCCTCACCACCACGCTCGGAAAGAGCGTGATCCGCGCAAGGGACACGCCCAACTTCATCGCCAACCGCGTCGGCGGCTTCTCGATGCTGGCGACGATGCACCACACCGCCGCGTTCAAGCTCGGCTTCGACGAGGTCGATGCGCTCACGGGGCCCGCGATCGGGCGCGGCAAGAGCGCGACCTACCGCACCGCCGACATGGTCGGACTCGACACGCTCGCGCACGTGACCCGGACGCTCACGGATTCGCTGCCGGACGACCCGTGGCATGCGTACTACAGGACGCCGGAATGGATGCAGGCACTCATCGCCAAGGGCGCGCTGGGCAACAAGGCCGGGGGCGGCATCTACCTCAGGAAGGGCAAGGACATCCTCGTCCTCGACCCGGCGAAGCAGGACTATCGCGCACAGGCGGCGGCGATCGCGGATGAAGTGCAGGCAATCCTGAAGATCCGCAACCCTGCGGAGCAGTTCGCCAGGCTGCGCGCGTCATCGCATCCGCAGGCGCAGTTCCTCTGGGCGATGTTCCGCGACGTATTCCACTACTGTGCAGTGCTGCTGGGCGACATCGCGGACAACGCGCGCGACCTCGACCTCGCGATGCGCTGGGGATACGGCTGGAAGACCGGGCCTTTCGAGACGTGGCAGGCCGCCGGATGGCAGCAGGTTGCGGGCTGGATCGCCGAGGACATCGCCGCGGGCAAGGCGTTGGCGAAGGTGCCGTTGCCGGCGTGGGTCACCGACGGCCGCACCGGCGTGCATGCGCCGGAAGGGTCGTACTCCGCCGAATCCGGGAAAGTGGTCGGGCGTTCTTCGCTTCCCGTCTATGCGCGCCAATTGTTTCCCGAGACCGTGCTGGGCGAGAAGCCTGCCGCGCGCGGCATCACCGTGTTCGAGGATGAAGGCGTGCGGATGTGGCACCAGGGCGATCGCATCGCCATCGTCTCCTTCAAGAGCAAGATGCATTCGCTCGGCCTCGAGGTGCTGCGAGGCCTGAACAAGGCGCTCGACATCGCGGAACGCGACTTCGATGCGCTGGTGATCTGGCATGAGGCGCCCTTCGCGGTCGGCGCCGACCTCAAGGCCGCGCTGGAGGCACTGAAGGCCGGCGAGTTCGAATCCTTCGAGGCCATGGTCGCGCTCTTCCAGCAGACCTCGATGCGGCTCAAGCACAGCCTCATCCCGACGGTGGCCGCCGTTGAAGGCATGGCGCTCGGGGGCGGCTGCGAGTTCGTCATGCACGCGGCCCGCGCCGTGGTCGCGCTGGAGAGCTACATCGGCTTGGTCGAGGCAGGCGTGGGACTGCTGCCAGCGGGCGCCGGCCTCAAGGAATTCGCCATCCGCAGCGCCGCCTGGGCGAAGGGCGGCGACCTGTTCCCGGAACTCTCGCGCGTGTTCAGGCAGGTCGCGATGGGCGAGGTCTCGAAGAGCGCAGAGAACGCCCGCGAGATGGGCTATCTCAAGCCGGGCGACGTGGTGATCTTCCATCCCGGCGAACTGCTTTATGTCGCCAGGCAGCAGGCGCGCGCGATGGCCGAGTCCCGCTACCGCCCGCCGCTGGCAATGAACCAGATTCCCGTCGCCGGATACACCGGCATCGCAACCCTGAAGATGATGTTGATCAACATGAAAGAGGGCGGCTTCATTTCCGACCACGACTACGACATCTCGTGCCGCATTGCAGAGATCCTTTGCGGCGGCAATGTCGAGCCCGGCAGCCTCGTCGACGAGAAATGGCTGCTCGACCTCGAACGGCGCCACTTCGTCGAACTCGCGAAGACGGAGAAGACCCAGGCGCGGATCGAGCACATGCTGATGACCGGCAAGCCCCTTCGGAACTAGCCCGGGAGACCACCATGAGCAAGCAAGCGCAAGACGCGTACGTCGTCGCCGCCGTGCGGACCCCGGTAGGCAAGGCCCCGCGCGGGATGTTCCGCAACGTGCGTCCCGACGACATGCTCGCGCACGTGTTGAAGGGCGCGATCGCGCAGGTGCCCGGCCTCGACCCGCGCGACATCGCCGACGTGATCGTCGGCTGTGCGATGCCGGAAGCGGAGCAGGGCATGAACGTCGCGCGCATCGGCGTGCTGCTGGCGGGATTCCCCGACAGCGTGCCGGCGATGACCATCAACCGCTTCTGCTCCTCGGGCGTGCAGGCGATCGCGCTCGCCGCCGACCGCATCCGCACGGGCGATGACGACGTGGTGATCGCGGCCGGCACCGAGTCGATGTCGATGGTGCCGATGATGGGCAACAAGATCGCGCTGAACATCGCGGTGTTCGCGCATGACGAGAACATCGGCATCGCCTACGGCATGGGGATCACCGCCGAGAACGTCGCGAAACAATGGAAGGTGACGCGCGAGGAACAGGACGCCTTTGCCGTCGCGAGCCACCGGAAGGCCGCGGCCGCGATCGCCTCGGGGCTGTTCGCAAGCGAGATCCTTCCCTACACCGTCCACGCTGCGCGTCCCGACCTGGCGCGGGGAACGATCGCGGAGAGCGAACGCGTGGCGAGGAACGACGAAGGCCCCCGCCCCGAGACCACGATCGAGGCGCTGGCCAAGCTGCGCGCGGTGTTCGCCGCGCGCGGTTCGGTGACCGCCGGCAACAGCTCGCAGATGTCGGATGGCGCGGGCGCGGTGATCCTGATGAGCGAGAGCGCCATGAAGCGGTACGGCCTCGCGCCGCTGGCGCGCTTCGTCTCCTTTGCCGTGGCCGGCGTGCCGCCCGGGATCATGGGCATCGGGCCGATCAAGGCTATCCCGAAGGTTCTCAAGCAGGCCGGCATCAGGCAGCAGGACCTCGACTGGATCGAATTGAACGAGGCTTTTGCAGCGCAGGCGCTCGCCGTCATCAAGGACCTCGGCCTCGACCCCGCGAAAGTGAACCCGCAGGGCGGGGCGATCGCTCTCGGGCACCCGCTCGGTGCCACCGGCACGGTCCGCGCGGCGACGCTGCTGCACGGCATGCGCCGCAACAAGCAGAAGTACGGGATGGTGACGATGTGCATCGGCACGGGCATGGGCGCGGCCGGCATATTCGAAGCCTTGGCCTGAACTGCAGGCGGCCTGGAAGGCGCGCACGGTTTTCGCTGCAGCGCAGCATGAAAACCACCGCGTTTCTCCTCTTGTCTTGTTGCATTTCCGAGTCAAAGTCGCAACAATGGTCTCCGGCATCGCCGTCAGGCGAAAAGTATAAAAATTCCAGCTGCTTACAAACACAAACTCAGGAGTGGGCCACTCATGATCTCGCGCGGAAAATCATTCTCCTTGATGCTCAAGTCGCTCGCGTTCGTCGCGCTGTGCGGCCTGGGCGGCACTGCCCAGGCGATCCAGTTCAACTGGGAAGACATGATCACGGGCTCTGTCGACACGACGCTCTCCTACGGCGTCGCGGTTCGTGCCAGCAAGCGCGACATCAACCTGGTCGGCATCGCCAACGGCGGCAATTCGCGTTCGGTGAACGATGACGACGGCAACCTCAACTACAACAACGGCGAGTTGTACTCGAACCTCGTCAAGGCTTCGATGGACATCGAGGCCAAGTGGAAGAACTGGGGCATTTTCCTGCGCGGCTACGGGTTCTACGACTTCGTCAACGCAAGGGACGGCAAGCTCGGTCCCGAAGGCACCAAGGACATCGGCAGGAACTGGGTCGGCCTCGACGGATTCATCAGCGCCTCCTTCGAGCCGATGGACAAGAACCTGCGCCTGCGCTTCGGCCGCCAGAACATCAGCTGGGGCGAAAGCCTCTTCATCGCAGGCGGCATCAACGTCATCAGCCCGGTCGACGTCGCCAAGCTGCGCGTCCCGGGCACGGAGTTGAAGGAAGCCCTGCTCGTGACGACGGCCCTGTGGGGCAGCCAGGAGCTCACCGCGGGCGTCTCGGTCGAGGGTTTCTACCTCACGAATTTCAACAAGAACAAGATCGACCCGCGCGGCTCGTATTTCTCCAGCAACGACATCATTTCCGACGACGGCAACCAGGCGATCATCAGCTTCGGCCGCCGCCAGGACCAGCACTTCCCGCTGTCCAACCCGATTCCCCCGACAACCCCGGGTGTCGGCGCCATCGCTGCCGCGTTGTACGGGCCGTTCAATCCGGCCGCCTCGATCTACCTGCAGCGCACGAGCGACCAGGACCCGAGCGATAGCGGCCAGTACGGCGTGGCGTTCCGCTACCTCGCCAAGGAATTGGACAACACCGAGTTCGGCTTCTACTTCTTGAACTACCACAGCAGGAGCCCGTTCATCAGCGGCGTCCGCGGCCGAGGCGTCGGGGGAACCCCGGCGACTTCGATTCTCACTTGCGGGTCCGCCCCGCCCGCCAGCTGCCCGCTCAACGCCGTCAACAACGGCACGGCGACGTACAACTCGGTCTTTCCGGAAGACATCAGGCTCTACGGCATCAGCTTCAATACCCCGGGACCGTACGGCATCGCCTTCCAGGGCGAGTATTCGTATCGCCCGAACCTGCCCGTCCAGTATGCGTCGGCGGACGTGATCATGGCGGCCCTCGGCCTGCCCAACCTGCTTACGGGCTACACGCAGGTTCCGGGTGCGCCCACCGGCACGACGGCGGCCGCGCTGGTGCCGGCCGGCACGGTCATCAAAGGCTACCAAAGCCTGAAGTCGAGCCAGTTCCAGATGGCGGGCACGAAGTCTTTCCCGAACGTCCTGAGCGCGGAGAATCTCGTGCTGCTGGGCGAGGTCGGCATGAACTATTTCCACGGCCTGCCTACCGACGTGAAGTTCAACGGGCCGGGAGCCGGCCTTCCGACCACGACTTTCGGGGCGGTGGTTGTAGGGATCGGCCCCGGTTCGGTCCAGACCAACGGGTTCGTCACCAATTTCTCCTGGGGCTACCGGCTGGCAGGGCGGCTCGAGTACGCCAACGCGCTTTTCAGCGGCAACATCGCGCCGCGCGTGGCCTGGGCACAGGACGTGACCGGCGTCGGGCCCAACTTCAACCAGGGCGTGAAGTCGTATACGCTCGGAGTGACCTGGGACTACCAGCGGAAATGGTTGGTGGACCTCCAGTACAGCGGCTTCTACGGCGGCCGCACTTATTGCGGCATCGACACGCCTGCCGCGGCCGTCCCCGCGGGCCAGTCGGCAAGCTATTGCACCGACGCCAACCCGCTCAAGGACCGCGATTTCTATTCGGTCAGCGTGAGCTACTCGTTCTGATGCCTTCCGCGGGGCGCCTTGCCGGCGCCCCGTCCCGATTCGCGCAGTCAACTACAAAGTCATTTAGGAGGAAGTCCATGTTCAACGTGAATCTCCAGCGCTCGGCCCTTGCGGTGGCGGCACTGCTTGCCGCGGCGCCCGCGCTCGCCGAAATGAGCGCAGCGGACCTTGCCAAGCTCGGCACCACACTCACCCCACTCGGCGCGGAAAAGGCGGGCAATGCCGCCGGCACGATCCCGGCGTGGGATGGCGGCATCATGAAGGTCCCGTCAAACGTCACCTTCACGCCCCCCGGCCACTATCCCAACCCGTTCCCGGACGACAAGCCGCTCTTCACCATCACCGGCGCGGACATGGACAAGCACAAGGACAAGCTCACGCCCGGGCAGATGGCGATGCTGAAGAAGTACCCGGGCTACAAGATGGTCGTGTACCAGACGCGCCGCACGGCCGCTTTCCCGCAATGCCATTACGCCGAGACCAAGGAATGCGCGGCGAAGTCGAAGCTTGCCCCCGGCGGCAACGGCGTGATCGGCTGCACCGGCGGCATCCCGTTCCCGATCCCGAAGGACGGCACCGAAGCGATCTGGAATGCACTGCTGCGCTACAAGGGCGACACGTTCGCGCAGAACTGGGCGCAGGCGGCCCTTACCGCCAGCGGCGACTATGCGCTGGTGAAGTTCGAGTACGAGTACGACATGCAGTACGGCAACTGTCCCAAGCCGAATTCCGAGCGCGAGCCCAACAAGGCGCTGTTCTTCCTGCAAACCACGACCGCGCCGGCCCGCCTCGCCGGGCAGATCCTGCTGGTGCATGAGCCCGTGGACCAGGTCAAGGAGCCGCGTTCGGCCTGGACCTACAACCCCGGACAGCGCCGTGTTCGCCTGGCGCCCAACGTCGCCTACGACAACCCGGGCACGGCGGCCGACGGCCTGCGCACCAACGACGACTTCGGCCTGTTCAGCGGCGCCACCGACCGCTATGACTGGAAACTGGTCGGGAAGAAGGAGATGTACGTCCCGTACAACTCCTACCGCCTGACGGACACGAAGCTCAAGTACGCGGACCTCCTGAAGCCCGGTCACCTGAACCAGGACCTCGCCCGCTATGAGTTGCACCGCGTCTGGGTGGTCGATGCGACCTTGAAGGCCGGCACCAGCCACATCTACGCCAGGCGGGTGTTCTATATCGACGAGGACAGCTGGGCGATTGTCGCGACCGACAAGTACGACGGCCGCGGCGACCTCTGGCGTTTCGCGGAGTTCCATAACGAGAACTGGTACAACGTCCCGATGTGGTTCGGCACCGTGGAAGTCCACAACGACCTGCAGTCGGGCCGGTACATCGCGATGGGGCTGAGGAACGAGGAAACCATCATCTACAAGCCGATCAAGCGCACGGCAGCGGACTACACGCCGGCGAACCTGAGGGGCGTCGGCACGCGCTGAACGCCCGGGAACCGGCCACTGGGGACATCGCCCGCGATTCTTGCGCAGCCTTGTCCCCAGTTGTTTCTTCAGCTGCCGACAGAAGCAGCGCACACCATGGAGAATGCATGAATCGTCATTTGCCACCGGCGCTGCTGCTTGCCGCCGCGCTCGGCTTCCAGGCACCGCAAGCGTTAGCGGACAATGCGCTGGTGACTGAGGGGCCCCTTTCCGCGCAGACCATGCAGCGGCTGCTGCTGATCGACGCGGCGCGTGCCGGTGACCGCATCGTCGCGGTCGGCGACCACGGGTCGATCGTGTACTCCAACGACAACGGCAAGTCCTGGTCGCGCGCCAAGACCCCTGCGGCGCCCTTGCTTACCGCGATCGATTTCGCCGATGCGAAGAAGGGCTGGGCAGTCGGCCACGATTCGGTGATCCTCGCGACCACCGATGGTGGCATGACCTGGACGCAGCAGTTCTCCGCCCCGAAGGAACAGAGGCCGCTTCTCGACGTGGTGTTCCTCAATGCCGAGACCGGCTTCGCGGTCGGCGCCTACGGTGCCTTCTACGAAACCACGGACGGCGGCAAGACCTGGACGGCCCGCAAGATCCAGGAAGAAGACAAGCACCTCAACGCGATCCTCAAGACCGGCGATGGCCAACTGCTCGTCCTGGGCGAGGCCGGGGCAATCCTGCTATCGGCGGATGCGGGAAAGACCTGGGCGCCGGTCGCTTCGCCCTACAAGGGATCGCTGTTCGGCGCAGTGGTGGCCAAGGACGGCGCCGTGGTGGCCTTCGGGATGCGCGGCCGCATCTTCCGTTCGGCCGACGCCGGCAAGACCTGGAAGGCGATCGACAACGCCGCCACGACCGCGCTCATGGGCGGCACGGCGCTTGCCGACGGCACGCTGCTGCTCGCCGGCGGCTCGGGCGTGTTGCTGGTGTCCGCCGACAACGGCCAGACCTTCGCGCCCGTGCCTTCGGGCAGCATCAAGGCGTTCTCGAAGCCGATCGGGGGAGCGCCCGGCGCGCTGCTGCTGTTGGGCGAAACGGGGGCCGCCGGCATGCCCCTGCCCGTGGCCGGGAAATAGGTCCCGCACATGAACCTGAAATCCCTGATCCAGCACGTTTCGAACTTCGTCTTCGGCAACCGCAAGGTGCTGCTGGTCGTCTTTTCCGCGCTGACGGTGCTTTTCGTCGCCTCCGCCACCCGGCTCGGCGTGGACGCCGGCTTCACCAAGATGATCCCGCTCACGCACCCGTACATGAAGGTGTACCGCGACTACGAAAGGGTCTTCGGCGGCGCCAATCGCGTGGCCATCGCGCTGGTGCAGAAGGACGGCGACATCTACAACAAGGAGTTCATGGCCAAGCTGAAGGGCCTCACCGACGACGTGTTCCTGCTGAACGGCGTTGACCGCCCGACGGTGAAGTCGCTGTTCACGTCCAATACCCGGTTCATCGAGGTGATCGAGGAAGGGTTTGCCGGCGGAAACGTGATCCCGGCCACTTTCCAGGGAACGGACGAGGACCTGAAGACGGTGCGCGGAAACGTGCAGAAGTCGAGCGAGATCGGCCGGACCGTGGCCAACGATTTCTCGGGCGCCCTCGTGTTCGCCGGTCTGCTCGAGGTGGATCCGCAGACCAAGCAGAAGCTCAACGTGTTCGAAGTCGCCTCGGGGCTGGAGGCGCTGCGCGCCAAGTACCAAAGCGACAAGCACCGGGTGCACATCATCGGCTTTGCCAAGGCGGTGGGCGACATTCGCGATGGCGCGCGCGGCGTCGTCATGTTCTTCGCCATCGCCTTCGTGATCACGCTGGCGCTCATGCTCTATTTCG
This sequence comes from uncultured beta proteobacterium, assembly GCA_963849005.1. GTDB lineage: Bacteria > Pseudomonadota > Gammaproteobacteria > Burkholderiales > Usitatibacteraceae > CAWKGC01. The sequence continues at coordinate 18,745 of CAWKGC010000021.1, forward strand.
TGAAGGACGTGAAGCTGACGCTCGTGGCGCTCACCGTGGCGATGATGCCGGTGCTGTGGCTGCTCGGCACGCTTCCGCTGATCGGCTTCGGCATCGACCCGCTGTCGATCCTGGTTCCCTACCTGATCTTTTCCATCGGCGTTTCGCACGCGGTGCAGATGACCAAGGCCTGGGAGCACGAGGTCCTCGACGGCGCGGACAGCCTCACGGCGGCGAAGAACTCGTTCGCCAAGATCTTCATTCCCGGCACGCTGGCGCTCCTGACGAACGTGCTCGGCTTCGCCGTGATCATGCTGATCCCGATCGACATCGTGCGCGAACTCGGCATCACGGCGTCCCTCGGCGTGGCGTGGATGATCGTCACCAACAAGATGCTGCTGCCGATCCTGCTGTCCTACCTCACGCTTTCGCCGCGCGCGATCGGCGGGCAGGCCAGGCAGGAAGACCGCGCCGACAGGCTCTGGCGCCTGTGCTCGGGTTGCGTGCAGCGGAAAAAGGCGACGGCGATCGTCGCCGTGTCCCTGGTGGTCCTGGTCGTCGGCCTCTTCGGCGCGCACCAGCTGAAGGTCGGCGACTACGGCATCGGCGTACCGGAGCTGCGTCCCGAATCCCGCTACAACCAGGACAACGCGAGGATCATCGAGAAGTTCGCCATCGGCGTGAACACGCTTGGCGTCGTGGCGCAGACCAAGGACGTGCAAGGCGCGTGCACCAACTACGACATCATGGCGGTCATCGAGAATTTCGACTGGTACATGCAGAACGTGGCGGGAACGCAGTCGGTGATCTCGTTGCCGGCGCTGGCAAAGGTCGTCAACGCCGGATTCAACGAGGGCAACCTGAAGTGGCGCCAGTTGCCGCGCGATGCGCAGGTGCTGGCCCAGAGCGTGACCCCGATCGATACCGCCACGGGGCTGCTCAACCCGGACTGCAGCGCGATGCAGATCCTCGTCAATACCACCGACCAGCAGGGCGACACCATCGCGGGGCTGGTGCGCGCGGTGAAGGAATTCGGCGAAAAGAACAACAGCGACAAGCTGCAGTTCAAGCTCGCCACCGGCAACATGGGCGTGGCCGCTGCCACCAACGAGGCAGTCGACAAGGCGAGATACGAAATGCATGCCGCGATCTTCGGCGCGCTGTTCCTGATGTGCATGGTCACCTTCACCTCGGTGCGCGCGACGCTGTGCATCCTGATCCCGCTGGCGATCGTTTCCATCCTGTGCGAAGCGCTGATGCCGGCCCTCGGCATCGGGCTCAAGGTCTCGACGCTGCCGGTGATCGCATTGGGTGTGGGCGTCGGCGTGGACTACGGCATCTACCTCTTCGACCGCCTCGAGATCCACCTTGCTGAGGGCATGGCGCTGGAAGGGGCCATATTCGAGGCCCTCAAGGAGCGCGGCACGGCGATGGTGTTCACCGCCGTCACCATGACCATCGGCGTCGGCACGTGGGCGTTCTCCGCGCTCAAGTTCCAGGCCGACATGGGCATCCTGCTCGCGTTCATGTTCTTCCTGAACATGCTGGGCGCGATATTCCTGCTGCCCGCGCTTGCCTCATTCATTTTGAAGCCGCACAAGAAGACGGCATGATGCAATGATGGAGGAGGAGCAAGGGCGCCTGCGGGCGCCCTTTTTTTTCGATCTCTGCAGGCGATCGCTCCGTTCTCCTGTCCTTCGCTTCGGCGCGGGATGGTGGAGGCCACTCGGGCGGTTGTTTCGGCAAGCGCTCCCGGCCGGCGACAGTGATGGTGCACGAGGTCCTGAGCGCCCCATGGGCAAGGCCGCAGGCGGCAGGTCAATTCGTGGCGTCGGGCAATGCAGCGCGCCTGCCCGCTTCGTCCAGCCGGGCGCAGAACATGACCAACGATGCGGCGTCGGCGAACGAAGCGACGGCAACCGCATTCGGCGCGCGCGTCCCGTTCACCTGGGGAAACTTCGCGAGAAAACGGCGCGCGCAGGCCTCCCAACGTGCATCGAAGCGGCCCTCCGAATCGTGCCGCAGGACGATCTCCGAGGAGACCCCGACCCGCATGCCGGCAAGATGGGCGCGGTAGGTGAAGTCGAGGTCGTACAAGTGGAATCCGTCGAATGTCGCGGCATCGAAGCCGATCGCTTCCACCGTCCCGCGGGTCGCGGCGATGAAGACGCCATCGATCGCTTCAAGGCCCGTGGTCACGCCGGTGGCGAGGTTGCACAGGACGAGATCCAGTCCCGCGCCGCTTCGGGAAGGCTGGACGATTCGACCGCGCGCGTGTTCCGTGCCGCCCCACGCGTGTGCCGGGCCGAGAAGCTTCGTGCGTTCCGACGACCCCGACGACATCCGCGGAGGCGAAGGCGCGGCCGAGCGCGCCGCCCAGGTCGCCCGAGAGTACGTCGATGTCGTCATGGCTGAAGACAATCGTTTCGCCCCGGGCGCCTGCCAGCCCGCGCGCGTAGCCTTCAGCGAGCGAACGGGCATCGTGAATGCCGATCAATTCCCACGGCGCATCGCCGAAGGCCCTCGCGTAGGAAGCGCGGACACGGTCGAACTTGCGGGAGTCGATGCTGCACGTCACGACCGACACGAGGCCGAGGAGGCGGCCGGGCGGCTGCGGCGGCGCGGGCGAGGCGAACGCAGCGGGATGGTCCTGCAGCAGGCGGCAGAGCAGGCGTTGCGCGTTCACTTCGTCGCGGCGGGCGACGATCGCCCGGCACAAGGAGACAATCGCGCCCTCGACATCGCCGCGCCGCAGGCGTTCGTGGGCCAGGGCCCACAGGCGATCAAACTCCGCTGCGGTCATTTGCGGGGCGCTTCGATGTCAGTCTTGCAGCACGACGCGGTCGCCGGTTCGAACCATCCCTCCCGTGAGCGCGATGAGATTCACGCCAAACAGCACGCCGAACTGCGAATCGCGAAACGTCGAGAGCGTCGCCAGCGGCTCCGGGCCGCGCACCTCACCGGTGGCCTGGTCGGTGGTGGTGACCTGGCAGCGCCCGCAAGGCTTTGCCGCCTTGAAGCGCACTTCGCCGATGGTGAACTCCTTCCAGTTGTCCTCCGCCCAGGCTTGCGCGCCGCGCACCACGAGGTTCGAGCGGAAGCGGCTCATAGGCAGGTTGGTTCCGGCGCGCTTGTTCAGGTCCGCGAGAGACGCCTCGTTGGTGACGAGGAACGGATAGCCGTCGGCAAAGCTCACCACGCGATCGGCGCCGGCGAACTCCGGGTTGCAGGCGCGCCGCGAAGAGTCGGGCATGTGCACCAGCCGGCAGGGTGTTCCAAGGTGGTCCGAGAGCCACCCGTCGGCCTCGCTCGAAACCGCGCGCGCATCCACTTCGCTGCTCCAGACCTGCACCCTGATCGCCGGGGCGGCCGCGGAATCGAAAGGCACGTCGATCGTGTCGCGGTCGGGCGCGGCGAGGCTGAGAGAGTCCGCGTTCAAGTCCACCCAGACGGTGGCCATTTTCGGGTGCTCGCGCTGGGTGAGGAACCGCCCCGAAGGATCGACCACCATCCAGCGGCGGTCGTGCTCGAGGCCCCTTTCGGCGACGCTGGCTTCCTTCAGGGCGATGCCGCCAAGGCTTTTCACCGGGTAGATGTGCAGTTCCGAGAGCGTGACGGTCATGGTTTCCGGGCGCAGTTCCGCAAGGTGGGAGGGCAAGGCCAACTATGGTAGTTTATCCGTCCCTGAACCCCACCCCAAAATACAAAGGAGACGCCAAATGGCCCTGTGGGACAAATTGATGGGCGAGATCGTCGACATCATCGAATGGCTCGACGACACCAACGACACTCTGGCCTACCGCTTCGAGCGCTACCAGAACGAGATCAAGTACGGCGCGAAGCTCGTCGTGCGCGAAGGCCAGATGGCAGTCTTCATCAACGAGGGCAAGATCGCCGACGTCTACAAGCCCGGCACCTACGAGCTCACCACGCAGAACATGCCGATCCTGGCCACGCTGCGCGGCTGGAAGTTCGGCTTCAACAGCCCGTTCAAGGCCGAGGTGTATTTCTGCTCGACGCGGAAATTCACCGACCTGAAGTGGGGCACGCCGGGCGCGGCGATGATGCGCGACAAGGAGTTCGGCGTGGTGCGCGTGACGGCCTTCGGCCTCTACGCGATCCGCGTGAAGGATCCCGGCACCTTCGTGAAGGACCTCGTCGGCACCGACAACCGCTTCACGCTCGCCGAGATCCAGGAGAACCTGCGCGGCAAGATCGGCCTTCGCATCAAGGAGGTCATGCCGGAACTGGGACTCGCCGTGATCGATCTCGAGGCGAAGGTGAGCGAGCTCGGCACGCGGCTGAAGGACCGCCTGGCGCCGGAGTTCGAGACGCTGGGCATCGAGCTCGTCGAGGTGCAGGTGCAGGACGTCGGCTTGCCGGAAGAGGTCGACAAGGCAATCGACAAGCGCGGCGCGATCGCCGCGGTCGGCAACCTGCAGGCCTACACGCAGTACGAGACGGCCTCCTCGATCCGGGATGCCGCCAACAATCCGGGCGGCGCCGCGGGTGTCGGCATGGGCCTCGGGGCAGGCATGGCGATGGGCGCGCAGATGGCCAATGCGATGGGCGGCGCGTTGAACGCAGGCGGGGCGGGCTCGCCGCCGCCGATTCCCGGCGCGGTCGCCTTTCACGTCGCCGTCGGCGGCCAGCAGACCGGTCCCTTCGAGCTTGGCGTGCTGCAGCAGCAGGTCGCAGGCGGCCAGCTGAAGCGCGACTCGCTGGTGTGGAAGGCGGGCATGGCGGGCTGGGTCAAGGCAGGTGACGTTGCCGAGCTTGCATCACTCTTCGCAAGCGTGCCGCCGCCGGTGCCGCCGGCCGCCTGATGGAACAAACGGAGCTCCAGCCGACCCGTCCCGAAACCTCGTTCATCAAGACCTTCCCCTGCAGCGGCTGCGGGGCGAAGCTGTCGTTTTCCCCGGGATCGAAGACGCTCAGGTGCCAGTTCTGCGGCACGGAGAATGCCATTCCCGAAACCGGGGAGGGGGTCGAGGAGCTCGACTTCGCGACCTACCTGAAGGCGCTCGAAGGCAAGGCCGACACCGAGGAAGTGGAGACCGTGTCATGCCTGTCCTGCGGCGCGGCGCAGACCTTGAATGACAACCTCTTCGCCGGCAACTGCACTTTTTGCGGCGCGCCGATCGTCTCCAAAGGCTACGCGAACCGGCGCATCAAGCCGAAGCTGCTGGTGCCTTTCGTCATCGACACCAAGCGCGCGCAGGATGAATTCCGGCGCTGGATCCGCGGGCGCTGGCTGGCGCCCAACGACCTCAAGCGCTATGCGCAGAGCGACGCCGGGCTCAAGGGGATGTACCTGCCGTTCTGGACCTACGACTGCAACACGTGGACGGAGTACCAGGGCGAGCGCGGCGACGACTACTACACCGACGAGACCTACACCGAGAACGGGCAGACGCGCACGCGCCGCGTGAAGCATACGCGGTGGACCAGCGCCTCGGGGACGGTGCAGCACTTCCACGACGATGTCCTGGTGATGGCGAGCAAGACGCTGTCGGCGAGTACCTTCGGCTCGATCGGGAACTGGAACCTGAAGGGGCTGGTTCCTTACCAGCCGGAATTCGTGAGCGGCTTCCAGGCCGAGGCCTACCAGATCGACCTGAGAGAGGGCTTCCCGATCGCGAAGGTGACCATCGATGCGCAGGTGCAGCAGTTGATCCGCCGCGACATCGGCGGCGACCAGCAGCGCATCCACCGCGCCGATACGCGCTATTCCAACGTGACCTTCAAGCACGTGCTGCTGCCGGTGTGGATATCCGCCTACCGCTATCGCGACAAGCCCTATCGCTTCCTGATCAACGGCCAGAGCGGAGAGGTGTCCGGCGAGAGCCCGAAGTCGTGGATCAAGATCACGCTGCTGGTGATCGGCATTCTTGTCGTGGTGTTCGTCGTCCTGACAATCGGCGGCAAAGGCTAGAGGAAAACGGGGTCAGGTTACATTTAGGCGAAAATGGGGTCAGAGTACATTTCCGGACGCGTCGGATCGCTGTGCGATCCGGCCAGAAATGTACTCTGACCCCATTTTCTCCAGGGAAATGTAACCTGACCCCGTTTTCGGTCAGCCGACTTGCTTGAGCATCGTTTCGGCGTCGGAGACCTCGAACTTGCCCGGGCCCTCGATGTTGAGGGATTTCACCACGCCATCGTCCACCAGCATCGAGAAGCGTTGCATGCGCATGCCCATCCCGCGCGCGTCGAGGTCGAGCTCGAGTCCCAGCGCCTTGGTGTACTTGGCGCTGCCGTCGGCCATCATGCGCACCTTGCTTCCGGTCTTCTGCTCGCGTCCCCACGCGCCCATGACGAAGGCGTCGTTGACGGCGATGCACCAGATCTCGTCGACGCCCTTGGCGCGCAGCTTGTCGTAGTTGGCGACGTAGCCGGGGACGTGCTTGGCGGAGCAGGTCGGCGTGAAGGCGCCGGGCAGGCCGAAGATCGCGATCTTCCTGCCCTTTACCATGTCCTCGACCTTGAAGGTGTTGGGCCCGATCGAGCAGCCGTTGCCTTCGACTTCGATGAATTCGTTCAGCGTGCCTTCGGGCAGCCTGTCGCCCACCTTGATCGTCATTCCGTTTCTCCTGTTGTCAGCGCCCGCGCTCGATGGCGCGCAAGGCGATATTGTCCACCATTTCCGGCGACAGCAGCTTGAGCCACTGGCCGAACTTCCCGCGCAAAGTCATCACCACCTCGCGCTTGCGCGATTCGATCGCGGCAACCGTGAGCGACCCGCACTCCTGCACCGTCATCACCTCGCCTTCCTTCACCGGGCTCACCAATATCGGCTTGCCGTCTGGTCCGGTGGCGTTCTCGCGGATGCCGGTGGAGACGAAGCCGGGGTAGATCATGGTGACCGTCACGCCGGCTTGCCCTGAGCTCGATGCGCAGCGAATCGAAGAACCCGGTCATCGCATGCTTGCTCGCGGCGTAGCCCGATCGCGTGGGCACGCCGATCTTCCCGGACAGGCTGGAGATGCCGACGATGCGCCCGCGCGCGGCCTTCAAATGGGGCAGGGCGTAGTGGGTGCAATACACCGCGCCCATGTAGTTCACCTGCATGATGCGCTCGAGGATCGACATGTCCTCGATGTCCTCGAACTTCGCCCACATCGAGATGCCGGCGTTGTTGACCAGCGTGTCGAGGCGCCCGAACTCGGCAACCGTGCGCTCGATGAGCGCCTTGCAGTCCGCTTCCTTGGCGACATCGGCAGCGACGACCATCGCATTGGCGCCTTTGGCCCGACATTGCGCGGCAACGCCTTCCAGGGCCTTCGTGTCCCGCGCGGACAGCACAAGCTGCGCCCCTTTTGCCGCAAGCTGCAATGCCAACTCCGCGCCGATGCCTTTCGACGCGCCGGTAATCACGACGACATTTCCCGTGAGGCTCATCCGAGTATTCCTGCGGTTCAACTACGGCTCCATCATCTTTCCGTTTCCGGATCGGGAATGTGGTTAAACGCGATATGCATGCCGCCGCGATCGCGAGCCTTGTGGCCGCTGGCGAAGTAGACAGCCTGCCTGCCGAAGCGGACGTTGAGCTTGTCCATGGCATCGTACAGGCGCTTGCGGTGCTCCTCCTCGCCAAACAGCGTGGAAGTATGCCCGGCCTCGGCGATGAGGTCGGAAAACGCCATGCCGACCTGGAGGATCTTGCGGCGGTTCTTCGGCCGGCCGCCCCAGAGCTTCTCGAGCACGTGCAGGAAGGACATGGTGTCCTGCGTGTCGACCAGCCGCATGTCGGCATCCCAGCGCGTGCCGTCGAGGAACTTGAGGCCGACCGACATGCGCGCCGCGTAATGGCCGGACTTGCGCAGGCGCATCGCTGCCTTCTGGGTCAGCCGATTGAGGATGGCGAACGCATCCTCGTCGTTGCGCTGTTCCGGCCCCAGCACGTGCGAGTGGGAAATCGAGCCGGTCGCGGTCTCGAGATGGCCGGTGTCCTTGCCGCGCAGGCGATCGAACATCACCTCGCCGCCGACACCGCCCCAGACGGCGCGCAGCTCCTCGCGATTGCGCGCGCAAAGCTCCTCGACGGTGCGGATGCCATGCGACTCGAGCCGCTTCTCCATCTGCTTGCCGATGCCCGAAAGGTCGCGAACCTTCAGCCCGAACAGGCGCTGCGGCAGTTCGTCTTCGTCGATGAGGACCAGCCCGTCCGGCTTGACCATGTCGGAAGCGGTCTTGGCGATGAAGGTGTTCGGGCCGATTCCTATGGAGGTGCGCAGGTACTCCCCGACCTTTTCCCTGAGCACCGCCTTCACTTTGCGCGCAATGTCCAGCGCCCGCGCCGGCTCGCGCCAACGTCCGGTCAGTTCGCAGTCCATCTCGTCGATCGACAATACCGCGCGCACCGGCGCCACGGTATCGACGGCGGCAACCGCGCGATGGTGGTAGTCGATGTAGAGTTCGTGCCGCGCGACGACGAAGACCATCTCCGGGCAGAGCTTCTTCGCGTCGCCGACCTTCGTGCCGGTCTTCACGCCGAAGCGCTTGGCCTCCACGCTCGCGGCGATGCACACCGTGGTGTCGGCAAGCATCGGCACGACGCCCAGCGGGCGCCCCCGCAACGAGGGTTCCGCCTGCTGCTCCACGGAGGCGAAGTAGGAGTTGAAGTCGACCAGCAGCGACCGCAGCGTCACGGCGTGTCGGTGAGTTCGCAGAAGGCGGCGACGAGGCGCTCGAGGCCGCGGGCGTCTTCCTCGCTGAAACGCGCGGGCGTCGGGCTGTCGAGATCAAGCACCCCGAGCAGCCGGCCTTCCTTCACCACCGGGACCACCACTTCGCTGCGTGAAGCGGCGTCGCAGGCGATGTGGCCCGGGAAGGCGTGCACGTCCTCGACCACCACGCTTGCCTTGCGTTCGGCCGCGGTGCCGCAAACGCCGCGGCCCATCGCGATGCGAACGCAGGCGGGCTTGCCCTGGAAGGTGCCCAGCACGAGTTCGCCCTGCTTCAGCCAGTAGAAGCCGGCCCAGTTCAGGTCGGGCAGGGTGTTGAAAAGCAGCGCGGCGAGGTTGGCCGAATTTGCGGTGAAATCGCGCTCGCCGTGCAGCAACCCGCGGCATTGCCCTTCCAGTTCGCGGTAGATTTCGGCAAGCGACGCGGTGCTGGGGGAGGTAACGGCAAACATGGGCGGCCCGGGAGTTGGCTGACCCCCTAGCTTAGCGAGTGTCCCTGCGCCCCGCAAACGACCGGCCCCGCGACCGGACGGGCCGCGGGACACCATGTGAAGCGGGGACTCAGCCGGCGACCGGAACTGCCGTCGTCACCGGGGCCTTCTGCTTGTCGTGCTTCTGCTTCGCGATCTTCCTGCTCTGGTTTTCCTGTGCGTTGTGCAGCCCGGCCTTCTCCTTCTTGGTGACCACGCCGTCGGCCTTGGCCCGGGCTTCCTTCGCCTGGACCTTGGCCTGGCCGGCCTCGAGGCGGGCGGTTTCCTTCGAATTCAGCTGGCCGGAGGCCACGCCCTGGTCGATGCGTTTTTGCTGGTTGGCTTCGCGCTGGTCGACGCGCGGCGTAGTGGGGGCCGCGGTCTGCGCGAGCGCGGGCAGGGCGAAAAGAGTGGCGACGACACTGGCGATCAGGATACGTTTCATGGCGGTTGTTCCTTGTCCTTGGGTTGGTTGGCATGCGGTTTCGTGCCCGCATGTCGCCTCAACGCCAGGGCCGGATCGGCGTTGACGAATTCACATCCGGTTACAAAAGGGCGCCCGCCCGCAGGGGTGCCTTGCGTCGCTATAATGGTCGCCTTTCCCTTCAGTCCGAACGCCCCTCCCATGCGCCTCGCAGCCACTGTCGCCCTCGCGGCGATCACGCTATTCATATCGGAATCCGCCATGCCTGCCGCCACCCCGCCCGCCGCCGCCAAGAAGCCCAAGGTCATGGAGAAGTTCGGCGACCGCCGCGTCGACGACTACTTCTGGCTGCGCGAGAAGACCAATCCGGAAGTGATCGATTACCTGAAGGCCGAGAACGCGTTCACCGACGAGTACATGAAGCCGCTCGAGGCGTTCCGCGAGGGCCTCTACAAGGAGATGCTCGCGCGCATCAAGGAAACCGACGAGAGCGTGCCCTACCGCAAGCGCGGGTACTGGTATTACACGCGCGAGGTCGAGGGCAAGCAGTACCCGATCTACTGCCGCCGCAAGGGCACGATGGAAGCGCCCGAGGAAGTGATCCTCGACGTGAACCTGCTCGCGGAAGGAAGGAAATTCACGCAGGTGAGCGCGCTCGAGGTGAGCCAGGACGGCAACATGCTCGCCTACACGGTGGACTTCACGGGCTTCCGCCAGTACACGGTGCACTTCAAGGACCTTTCCACGGGCAAGCTGCTCGACGACAGGATCGAGCGCGTCGATTCGATGGCGTGGTCGGCCGACGGCAAGCACCTGTTCTACGTGTTCCAGGACGACGCGGTGCGCCCGTACCGCCTGCTGCGCCACACGCTCGGGCAAGCCACCGACGTGCTGCTCTTCGAGGAGAAGGACGAGCGCTACAACCTCGGCGTCGGCGATTCGCGCGACGAGAAATGGATCGTCGCGATCACCGCGAGCAAGGACACGAGCGAAGTGCGCATCCTGCGCAGCAACGACCCCCTGGGCAAGTTCAAGGTGGTCGAGAAGCGCCGTGCCGGCCACGAGTACTACCTCGATCCGCATGGCGACGAGTTCTACATCCGCACCAACGACAAGGGCCGCAATTTCCGGGTCGTGAAGGCGCCGGTCGCGAAACCGGGAAAGAAGAACTGGAAGGAAGTCCTGCCGCACCGCAAGCTGGTGATGCTCGACGACATCGACACCTTCAAGGGCTTCTGGGTGGTGACCGAGCGCGACAAGGGGCTCAAGCGCCTGCGCCTGTTCGACTTCGCCACCGGCAAGGACCACTACATCGCCTTCGACGAGGCGGTGTACTCGGCCAATGCCACCTCGAATGCGGAATACGACACAGGCAAGCTGCGCTTCTCCTACCAGAGCTACATCACGCCGCGCTCGGTCTTCGACTACGACGTCGCCGCGCGCGATCGCAAGCTGCTCAAGCAGCAGCCGGTGCTCGGCGGCTACAAGCCCGAGGAGTACCAGTCAGAGGCGCTAACCGCGATCGCGAAGGATGGCACCAGGGTGCCGATCTCGCTCGTGTACAAGAAGTCGCTGCGCAAGGGCGGGCCGCAGCCGCTGCTCCTTTACGGCTACGGCTCGTACGGCATCCCGATGGACGTCAACTTCCGTTCCTCGCGGCTATCGCTGCTCGACCGCGGCGTGGTCTTCGCCATCGCGCACATCCGCGGCGGAGGCGACCTCGGCAAGCTCTGGTACGACGACGGCAAGCTCCTGGCGAAGATGAACACCTTCACGGACTTCGTCGCGAGCGCGGAGCACCTCGTCAAGGAGGGCTGGACCGCGCCGGACAGGCTCGCGATCCAGGGCGGCAGCGCCGGGGGGCTCCTGATGGGCGTGGTCGTGAACATGCGCCCCGAGCTCTTCAAGGTGGTGCTGTCGCAGGTGCCGTTCGTCGACGTCATGAGCACCATGCTCGACGCGTCGATCCCGCTCACGGTCGGCGAATACCTCGAATGGGGCAACCCGAACGTGAAGAAGTACTACGACTACATGCGCGCCTATTCACCCTACGACAACCTCGCGAAGCGCGCCTACCCGGCAATGCTCGTCGAGACTTCGCTCGACGACAGCCAGGTGGCGTATTGGGAGCCGGCCAAGTACGTGGCGAAACTGCGCACGCTGAAGACCGACGCCAATCCGCTGCTGCTGAAGACTGTCCTGGAGGCCGGGCACGGCGGCGCTTCCGGCCGTTACGACGCGCTGAAGGAACTCTCGCTCACTTATACCTTCTTGCTCGACCAGCTCGGGTTGGCGAAGTGACGTTGGCAACCGATTCGGGAGCCGACGTCATCCCCGCGAAAGCGGGGATCCAGTTTCGGGAGCCGACGTCATCCCCGCGAAAGCGGGGATCCAGCGCCTTCATGAATGACACTGGATTCCGCCCCCATCTCGGCGGGGGCCCCGGGTCAAGCCCGGAATGACGACTTGAGTTGACCAACCTTCAGCTCTTCGCCGCGTGCGTCGCGATCTGGGGAACCACCTGGCTCGCGATCACCTACCAGCTGGGCAGCGTGGCGCCGGAGGCGAGCGTCTTCTACCGCTTCCTGCTCGCCTCGATGGTCGTCTTTGCCTGGTGCAAGGCACGCGGCCTGCCGCTCGGCTACGGCCGCCGCGACCATGCGTGGCTGGCATTGCAGGGCCTGCTGATGTTCGGCATCGGCTACGTTTTCGTCTACTACGCGGAGGAGCACGTCGTCTCGGGGCTGGTCGCGGTAGGCTACTCGGCCACGCCGCTGATCAGCATGCTGTTCCTGCGCGTCTTCTTCGGCACGCCGATGACCGCGCATGTGACGATCGGCGGGGCGCTGGGAATTGCCGGCATCACGCTCATCTTCCTTCCCGAGATCGCGCAACTGCGCGGGGACCGCGATGTGGTGGTGGGGCTGGGCTACGCCATGGCGGCCGTCGTGGTATCGGCGCTGGGAAGCATGGTCGCGCATCGCAACCACGACGCCCGGATCCCGGTGTGGCAATCGATCGCGTGGGGGATGCTTTACGGTTCGATATTCTCGCTGGCCATGACGCTGGCGCTGGGCAAGCCTCTCACGATCGCGCTCACGCCCGGTTACCTGTTCTCACTTGCTTACCTGGCGTTGCTCGGGTCGGTGCTCGCGTTCGGCGCGTACCTGACGCTGCTCGGGCGCATCGGCGCGGCGCGCTCGGGCTATATCGGCGTGATGACGCCGATCGTGGCGCTGCTCGTTTCCGCCATGTTCGAGGGCTTCCACTGGCAGGCGCTCACGTGGATCGGCGTGGCGGTATCCGTGGTCGGCAACGCCGTCATCCTGCGGCGCTAGGCGCGTCTTACCGGCATGCGCCGGCCGAGCGCGACCAGGGCGACGACCACTGCCGCGAAGAAGATCTCGTCCGCATGCAGCGCCTCGCCGATCAGGAGGGCGGAGGCGGCCAGCGTCATGAACGGCTGCAGCAATTGCACCTGCCCGACGCGCGCGATGCCGCCGAGCGCGAGGCCGTGGTACCAGGCGAAGAACCCGAGGTACTGGCTCACCAGCGCGAGATAGAAGAACCCGGCCCACGCGGAGGCCGGAATGCCCGTCGTCGCGCGCGGGGCGAACGCCAGGGCGAGCGGCACCAGCAACGGGATGCAGATCACCAGCGACCACGAGATCGTCTGCCAGCCGCCGAGCGTTGCGCTGGCTCTTGCGCCAATGGCATAGCCCAGCGCCGCGGAGACGATGGCAGCGAGCAGGGCGAGGTCAGCGGCTTCCAGCGTGCCGCCGCCATGCCTGAGCGCGAAGCCGATCACCACGAGGCTGCCGAGGATGCCCACCGCCCAGAAGCCGCGGCTCGGTCTTTCGTGCGCGACCAACGCACCGGCCGCGGCGGTGGCAAGCGGGAGCAACGCCAGCACCACCGCGCCGTGCGTCGCCGGGACATGCTGCATGGCCCACGTGACGAAGAAAGGGAAGCCGAACACGACGCCCAGCGAGGACAGCGCAAGCGAGCGGAACTGCGCGCGCGTCGGCAGTTTCTGCCTCGTGGCGAGCAGCACGGCGGCGGCCACCGTTGCCGCCAGCAGCGCGCGCCCGGAGGCGACGAACCAGGGATCGAGATGCGCAACCGCCGCGCGGGTCGCCGGCAGCGTCAGGCTGAACAACGCGACGCCGAGCACGCCCCACGCGAGGCCCCGGCCCTCGTTGGAAAACGGAGCCATGGAATACGGGGTCAGATTACGTTTCCAGCCGGACCGCGCAGCGATCCTTCGCGACCGGAAATGTAACCTGACCCCGTTTTCACTTCGCTTGACGGAAACGCGCGAGGCCCTTGGCGGCCTCCTTGCGCACCTTGTACTTGATCGGCGGGAACCACCCGAGGAATTTGCCGACAGGGCCCAGCGCCTGCGCCGCCCAGCGCCAGAACGGAAAGCTGTCGACGTGGCGCACGATGCGCCCGTCGCGGAAGGCGAAGACAGCCTGGATCACGTTCACCACCGGAAGGCCGGTCTTGCTGAAGGTGTAGCGCGCGGTCCATTGCGCGGTTCCGCCCTCGTCGTCGGCGGCGGCCCGGTCGAGCTTGATGTCGAGATCGGTCGCGCGGGCGAGCAGCATGCGCCACATGTCGGCTGCTTCAGGCCCGCGAAGCATCGGGAACGCAGGATCGGAAAAAGCGACGTCCTCGGCATAGCACTGCGCCATCGCATCGCCGTCGCGACGGGCGAAGGCATCGTAGAAGCGGCGTATCAGGGCCTCATTGGGGTGCATGGCTCGTTCCTTCTTCGGGGAATTGACTCGCGTCAAGGTGCGGCGAAAGCGCGCCTTCCTATACTGGCCGACAACACGCTGCAGCCATTCTAGCAACAGCGACAACCCCGGGGAGAAGTCATGCTCAGCGACATCGAGATTGCGCAGAAGTCCACCATGAAACGGATCGGCGAGATCGCCGCGAAGCTGGGCATCCCGGATTCGGCGATCGAGCCCTTCGGCCACTACAAGGCCAAGATCTCGCTGGGCTACATCGATACGCTGAAGGGCAAGCCCGACGGCAAGCTGATCCTCGTCACCGCCATCTCGCCCACGCCCGCGGGCGAAGGCAAGACCACGACCACGGTGGGCCTGGGCGACGCGCTGAACCACATCGGCAAGAAGGCGATCATCTGCCTGCGCGAGCCCTCGCTGGGCCCGGTGTTCGGCATGAAGGGGGGTGCCGCGGGCGGCGGCTACGCGCAGGTCGTGCCGATGGAGGACATCAACCTGCATTTCACCGGCGATTTCGGCGCGATCCAGCTCGCCAACAACCTGCTGGCGGCGATGATCGACAACCACATCAACCACGGCAACGACCTCGGCTTCGACGTCCGCCGCATCGCCTGGAAGCGCGTCCTGGACATGAACGACCGGGCGTTGCGCCAGATCACCATCGCGCTGGGCGGCCCCGCCAACGGCTTCCCGCGCGAAGACGGCTTCGACATCGTGGTCGCCTCCGAAGTGATGGCGATCTTCTGCCTGTCGACCTCGATCAAGGATCTCAAGGAGCGGCTCGGCAACATCGTCTGCGGCTACACCCGGGACCAGAAGCCGATCCTCGCGCGCGACCTGAAGACGCACGGCGCGATGGCCGCGCTGTTGAAGGACGCGCTCGCGCCCAACCTCGTGCAGACGCTCGAGCATTCGCCCGCCTTCATCCACGGCGGCCCCTTCGCCAACATCGCGCACGGCTGCAATTCGGTGCTGGCCACGCAGACCGCGCTCAAGCTGGGCGACTATGTGGTGACCGAAGCGGGCTTCGGCGCCGACCTCGGCGCCGAGAAGTTCGTCGACATCAAGTGCCGCAAGGCGGGATTGAGGCCCTCGGCGGTCGTGCTGGTCGCGACCATCCGCGCGCTCAAGTACCACGGCGGCATCGAAGTGAAGGAACTCGGCAAGCCCGATGTCGCGGCGCTCGCCAAGGGGCTCGCCAACATCGAGCGCCACATCAACAACATCCGCAACAACTACGGGCTGCCTTGCGTGGTGGCGATCAACCATCGCACCGAGGATTCCAAGGAGGAAGTCGAGCCTGCTGATCGAGCGCCTCTCGCACCACGGCGCGAAGGTGGTGCTCGCCCGCCACTGGGCGGAAGGCGGCAAGGGGGCCGTCGAAGTCGCCAGGGCGGTGGTGGAGATGTGCGAGCAGCCCAACAGCTTCAAGTTCGTCTACGACGAGCAGATGCCGCTCTGGGACAAGATGAAGGCGATCGCCACCAAGATCTACGGGGCGTCGGACATCACCGGGGACAGCAAGGTGCGCGCGCAGGTCAAGCGGCTGCAGGAATCGGGCTACGGGCACTATCCGGTGTGCGTGGCGAAGACCCAGTACTCGTTCTCCACCGATCCGCAACTTCGCGGGGCGCCGTCGGGCCACGTCGTCAACGTGCGGGAGGTGCGCCTCGCCGCGGGCGCGGAGTTCGTGGTGATGGTGTGCGGCGACATCATGACCATGCCGGGCCTGCCCAAGGTGCCGTCCGCCTGCTCCATCGACGTCAACGACGACGGCAAGATCGTCGGGCTTTTCTAGCGCGGAAAGCATTCCTTGACGCCCTCTCCGGGCGAACTCGATAATCGGAGCGAGTCCGGGAGGAATGCGTCGCATGGAGAACATCGGCAAGTACCGCGTGTTGAAGGAGCTCGGCCGGGGCGCCGCGGGACGCGTGTACCTTGCCGACGACCCGTTCTCCAACCGGCGCGTGGCGGTCAAGGTCGCGTTTCCCGAGGCGCTCAAGAGCAGCGACGAAGCCGAGCTCTACCGCAAGATGTTCCTGAACGAGGCTTCGCTCGCCGGCAAGCTCGTCCACCCCCACATCGTGCAGATCTACGACGCGGTGGTGGAAGCGAAGTTGAGCTACATCGTCATGGAGTACGTCGAGGGCGGCACGCTGGAGAAGTTCTGCCTGCCCGAGAACCTGCTCGACCCGGCGGAAGTCACCGAGATCGTCTTCAAGTGCGTGCGCGCGCTTGCCTTCGCCAGCGCGCAGGGCCTCACGCACCGCGACATCAAGCCCGGCAACATCCTCACCGCCGGCGGCACCGAGATCAAGATCGCGGACTTCGGCGCGTCGATCAACAAGGTGTCCGACCGCACCATCGTCTCGCAGGTGGGTTCCCCCGCCTTCATGGCGCCCGAGTTGATCACCGGGGCGGCGCAGGCCTCCGAGAGGACCGACATCTACGCGCTCGGCATGACGATGTACTACATGCTTGCCGGCCGGCTGCCGTTCACCGCCACCAACGCGATGAGCATGGCCTACGAGATCGTCAACATGGAGTTCGATCCGCCCAGCAAGCACCGCGCGGGCGCGGGCCAGGACCTCGACGCGATCGTCATGAAGGCGATCGCCAAGGACCCGAGACAGCGCTATGCCAATTGGGACGAGTTCGGCATCGCGCTGGCGCAGAAGGCGATCGCGGGGGAGCCGCGCGCGGGCGAGGACCGCGAACGCGCGGACTCGGAGCGCCTCACCGTTCTCAAGACGCTGCCCTTCTTCAGGAGCTTCCCGGAAAACGAGATGTGGGAGGTGCTGCGCATCAGCAAGTGGCGCAAGCTCCCGCCCGGCACGGCGCTGATCGCCGAGGGCGACATCGGCGACTCCTTCTTCATCCTCGCCGGCGGCATGGTGAAGATCACACGCGGCGGCAAGACGCTCAACGTGCTGACCGCGGGCGATTGCCTGGGCGAGATGTCCTACCTCGTGCAGAAGTCCGGGCCGCGCTCGGCGACGGTCACCACCACCAGCGACTGCCTGGTGATGAAGATCCGCGCGCAGGACCTGCGCCAGGCCTCGCATTCGTGCCGGCAACTGTTCGACCAGCAGTTCCTGCGCGTGCTCGTGGAGAGGCTCGAGAAGGCGAACCAGCAGCTCTCGGTCGCTTCCTGAGCGGTCCGCGCATCCGGCCATCGAGCCCCGGCGAAATGATCGCCGGCGAAGAGATGCCCCGCCGCAGCGAGATCCCCGAAGTGGGGCGATCCGCCGGCGAAGCTCTCCGCTTTCGACCCGGCGCCAGCACGGGCCGCGACCGAGTTGCCGCCCTCGTGACGGGCGGCCTTCGTAGCGGCGATTCAATTGCTCGGCAGGCATTGCGCTCGAAAGGGAGGGTCCGCCGAGGCGCCGATGGACATCGCTGCGTGAGGCGCGAAGCGCCGTCTCCCGACAGCGCAGGCAGGCGAGGCGGGCCGGGCTTCCATCGAGAGGTCGCGGCACTGACGCGAAGCAGGCGGTGCTGGATAAGGACGCCGATCTGACGAGGGCGTCGGCGCGGTCGTGAACACCTCGTGGCGCCGGGTCGAGGGGAAGCTCCCGCCCTCGCCACCCATTCGCCGGGTCGAAGGAAACCCCCCGCCATCGCCACCCATTCGCCGGGTCGAGGGGGACCCCCCGCCCTCGCCTCGGCTCCCTAGAGCAGGTACGCCGCAATGAAGATCCCGATCATCAGGAACCCGACGACGATCTTGGCGATCGCGCCGAAAATGAGCCCCAGCCACGTGCCGAGGCCGACCTTGCCGGCCTGGCCGAGGTGGCGCCGCGCGTAGAACTCGCCGGCGACCGCGCCGATGAAGGGGCCGAGCAGCAGCCCGGCGAATGCCGAGGAAGATGCCGACGATGCCGCCGATCGTCGCGCCAACCAGCGCCTGCGGGCTCGCGCCGACCTTCTTCGCGCCGAGCAGCGTGGCGATGAAATCGATTCCGAGCGACAGCGCTGCCAGTACGCCGATCGCCACCAGCGGCCAGGCGCCGACGCGCAGGAACCCTTCCGCCCAGGCGGCCAGGAGCAGCCCGCCGAACACCATCGGGATGCCGGGAATCAGCGGCACGACGGTGCCCGCCATCCCGATCACGATGACGATTACGGCGAGCGCCAGCAGGAGGTTGGTTTCCATTCAGGTCAGTCCCAGGTTGGATGCGGCGGCGCCGAGGAGGAAAGAGGCGATGGCCATGAACACGAGCGAGAACACGACGAAGAATACCGACTCGTCTTCCTTAACGCCCAGGAGGCGCACCGCGCCTTGCGAATAGAGCGATATCGCATGCAGGGCGAAAGCGAGGCACAGCAAGATGCCGGCCGGCATGACCAGCGCAACGCCGGATGCCCAAAGGGGCAGCGCGCCCAGCGTGGCGACATTGAGCGCGAGGCGGTAGTCCGGCCGCACGCGGGCAAGCGGCGCGACAAGGCAGAAGGCCGCTGCGATTGCGAAGACGGAGATCACGGACAACAGGAACGTGGCTCGCCACCGCGCCGGGAATGCGGTCATTGCGGACGTGGTAGCCGAAGACAGGGCTCCATTCGCCGCCAAGGAAGGTCATGCCGATGCAGGAGGCGAGGGGCGCGATCAGGGAAAACGGCAGGATGTAGCGCAGCGCCAGCTCGAGCGGGCCGAGGGGGTGCCGGGCGGCATGGTCCCAGGCGGCTGCGGGGGTGAACAGCATGGACCGCAGCGTCACGAGCGGAGACATGGAAGCGGCAAGGACCTGTTGCACGGGACCGGAAATCGGAGGCATACCCCTATGCTATTCTAGGTTTGCCCTTCGGCAACCACGCTTGGCGCCTATTCCTTTCCCCCACGATGGCCTCCCTGGAACCGATCGTCCCCCGTGCGCAAAAGCGTGGAATCGTGCGCGATGCGTTGTCGGCCAGCCTGCCTGCCGCAGCCGTGCTGGCCGAGCGCGAGGAGCTGGTGCCCTACGAGTGCGACGGGCTGTCCGTGTATCGCAAGACACCGCTGGTGGCGGCGCTGCCCCGCGATGAGGCCGAGGCGGCCGCGGTGATGCGAGTGGCGCGCGAGACCGGCACGCCGGTGGTCGCGCGCGGCTCGGGCACGGGGCTCTCAGGCGGCGCGCTGCCGCACGAGGAGGGCATCCTCCTGTCGATGGCGAAGTTCAGCCGGATCGTTTCGATCGATGCGCTGGCGCGCACGGCGCATGTGCAGCCGGGCGTGCGCAATGCGCAGATTTCCGAGGCCGTCGCGCCGCTGGGCCTGTACTACGCGCCGGACCCGTCGAGCCAGATCGCCTGTTCGATCGGCGGCAACGTGGCCGAAAACGCCGGTGGAGTGCATTGCCTCAAGTACGGCCTCACCGTGCACAACATCCTCAAGGTGCGCGCCATCACCATCGAAGGCGACCTGATCGACTGCGGCAGCGATGCGCTCGACTCGCCCGGCTACGATTTGCTGGCGCTCGTCACCGGGTCGGAGGGCCTGCTCGCGGTGACGCTCGAAGTGACGGTGAAGCTGCTGCCGAAGGCGCAGCTCGCGCAGGTGGTCATGGCGTCGTTCGATTCGGTCGAGAAGGCCGGCGACGCGGTGGCGGCAGTGATCGGCGCAGGCATCGTCCCGGCGGGACTCGAGATGATGGACAAGATGGCCACGGCCGCGGTCGAGGATTTCGTCCATGCGCACTACGACCTCGATGCCGCCGCGATCCTGCTGTGCGAATCCGACGGGACTCCCGAGGAGGTCCGTGAAGAGGTCGGCAAGATGATCGAAGTCATGAAGGCGGCGGGCGCCACGCGGGTGCAGGTATCGCGCGACGACGCCGAGCGGCTGCGCTTCTGGTCGGGCCGCAAGGCCGCCTTCCCCGCGGTGGGCCGCATCTCGCCGGACTACTACTGCATCGACGGTTCGATCCCGAGGAAGGCGCTGGCGATGGTGCTGCGGCGCACCGAGGAGTTCTCGAGGCAATACGGCCTGCGCTGCGCGAACGTGTTCCATGCCGGCGACGGCAACCTGCATCCGCTGATCCTCTTCGATGCCAACGTCGAAGGCGAGCTGGAAAGGGCCGAGAACTTCGCCGCCGACCTGCTCGAGCTGTGCATCGAAGTCGGCGGCACGATCACCGGCGAGCACGGCGTGGGCATCGAGAAGATCAACCAGATGTGCAGCCAGTTCCGCACGCCAGAGCTGCTGCAGTTCCATGCGATCAAGGCTGCGTTCGACCCGCCCGGGCTGCTCAATCCCGGCAAGGCGATCCCGACGCTCAGCCGCTGCGCGGAGTACGGGCGCATGCGCGTGTCGGGAGGAAAAATGCCGCATGCTGACCTGCCGCGATTCTGATGGTCGCCGTTCCTCGCGCGGATTCCCGTGCCGCCCTGCTTGCGCAACTCGGCGCGATCACGCCCAAGCCCGCGATCTTCGCCGACGAGGAGTCGCTCCGGCCGTTCGAGACCGACGCGTTCATCTCCCACCGCGAGGTGCCGCTGGCCGCGGTGCTGCCGGAAAACGAGGAACAGGTGCGCAAGGTGATCGGCGTGTGCCGCGCGGCCGGCGTTGCCGTGGTGACGCGCGGCGCGGGCACCGGAATTTCCGGCGGGGCGATCCCGAACCGCGACGGCATCCTGCTGGTGATGTCGAAGATGCGCGGCGTGCTCGCGCGTCGATCGCGCTGGCGCGCAGCGCGACGGTGGAACCGGGCGTGCGCAACCTGCAGATCTCCGATTGCGCCGCGCCGTACGGCCTTTACTACGCTCCCGATCCGTCAAGCCAGTCGATCTGCTCGATCGGCGGCAACGTGGCCGAGAATTCCGGCGGCATCCATTGCCTCAAGTACGGGCTCACCACGCACAACCTGTACGCGGTTCGCGCGATCGATGCCGAGGGCGACGTGCTCGAACTCGGCGGGCCTGCGCTCGACAGTCCCGGCTACGACCTGCTCGCACTCATCGCCGGCAGCGAGGGCAACCTCGGCGTGGTCACGCGCGTGACGGTGAAACTCCTGCCCGTACCGCAGGCGACGCAGACGCTGCTTGCCGCGTTTCGCGGCGTTCCCGAGGCGGCCGAGGCGGTGGGCGCGCATCATCGGCGAAGGCGTCATCCCGGCGGCGCTGGAGATGATGGACAAGGTGGTGATCGACGCCTGCGAGAAGTTCATGGCGGCGGGATTCCCGCAGGATGCCGAGGCGCTGCTGCTGGTCGAGATCGACGGCGGCCGCGAGGAGGTCGGGGAGGCGATCGCGCAGGTGCGGGCGATTCTCGAGCGCTGCGGCGCGCAGGAAGTGCGCGCGGCGGAAAGCGCGGAGGAGCGGGAACGCCTGTGGCGTTCACGCAAGGGCGCGTTCGCCGCGCTGGCAACGATCCGACCCGGATTACTACACGATCGACGGCACCATTCCCCGGCGCTGCCTTCCGGAAATGCTCGAGCGCATCCGCGCGCTCGCCGCCGAATACCGCCTTCTGGTGGGCAACGTCTTCCATGCCGGCGACGGCAACATCCATCCGTGCATCTTCTACGATGCCAATGTCCCGGGCGAACTGGAGAAGAGCGAGGAACTGGGCGGGCGCATCCTCGAGATCTGCGTGGAGATGGGCGGCACCATCACCGGGGAGCACGGCGTGGGCATCGAGAAACTGAAGCAGATGTGCGTGCAGTTCCGCGCCGCCGAGATCGCCGCGTTCCACGACGTGAAGCGCGCCTTTGATCCCGACGGGATCCTGAATCCCGGCAAGGCGGTCCCGACGCTCAAGCGTTGCGCCGAATGGGGCGGGATGCACGTGCGTGGCGGCCGATTGCCGCGCGCCGACATTCCGCGCTTCTGAAACGGGCCATGGCAGAGTTCATGACCAATTCCGCGATCGGAGCGCTGTGCGAGAGGGTTCGGCATGCCGCCCAGGCCAGGACGCCACTGCGCATCCGCGGCGGCGGCAGCAAGGACTTCTATGGCGGCGATTCGACCGGCGAAGCGCTCGATGTCGCGGGCTTTCCGGGCATCGTCGCCTACGAGCCGCGTGAGCTTGTGCTGACGGTGCAGGCGGGCACCCCGCTTGCGGAAGTGGAGGCCGCGCTCGCCGCCGAGCGGCAGATGCTGGCCTTCGAGCCGCCGCATTTCGGGCCTTCGGCCACGATCGGAGGGGCTGTGGCGACAGGACTCTCCGGCCCGCGCCGACCGTATGCGGGCGCGGTGCGCGACTTCGTGCTCGGCACCAACATCGTCAACGGCAAGGGCGAGGCGCTGGCCTTCGGCGGGCGCGTGATCAAGAACGTCGCGGGCTACGATGTCTCGCGCCTGATGACCGGCGCGATGGGCACGCTCGGCATCCTTACCGAGGTGTCGTTCAAGGTGCTGCCCGCTGCCGGTCGCGGAAACCACGATGCGCCTCGAGATGGCCGAAGCGCAGGCGATCGAAGTCGATGAACCGGTGGGCGGGGCAACCGCTGCCACTGTCCGCCACTTCCTGGAACGCAGGCGTGCTTCACGTCAGGCTTTCGGGCGCGGCGTCCGCCGTCTCCAGTGCGCGCGCGAAAATTGGTGGCGACGAGATGCCGGATGGCGGAGATTCTGGAAGGGCCTGCGCGAGCAGGCGGCGCCCTTCTTCTCCGGCCGCAGCTGTGGCGCGTATCCGTGCCGCAGACTGCTGCGCCGCTCGCGGCATGCCGCAGCCGCAATTGATCGAATGGGGCGGCGGCGTGCGCTGGCTGACGGGCGACCTCGATGCCCGGGCACTGCGCGAGGAGGTTGCGGCGCTGGGCGGCCACGTCACCTTGTTCCGCGGCGGCGACAAGTCGGTCGGCGTTTTCCATCCCCTCGCTCCTGCGATCGCGAAGATCCACCGCCGCCTCAAGGACGCCTTCGATCCGGCAGGCATCCTCAACCCCGGCCGCATGCCCGGCTTCTGATGCCGGGAACGGCCGCCATCATGTACACGCTCTATTACGCGCCCGGCTCGTGTTCGATGCTGGTCAACATGCTGCTCGAGGAGCTCTGCCGTCCCGTTCGAGGCGGTGCGCATCGATTTCGGGCGCGGCGAGCATCGGCGACCGGAGTTTCTCGCGATCAATGCCAAGGGCAAGGTGCCGGCGCTTGTGACTTCCGAGGGGGTGATCACCGAATGCATGGCGATCGCCGAGATGCTCTGCGACCGCCACGGCGGCGAGGCGCTGCTCGGCAAGCCGGGCAGCGCTCGGCGCGCGAAGACGCTCGAGGCGATGGCAACGCTCGCCACCGAGATCCATCCGCTGTTCAACCGTTTCTTTCATGAGAGCGATTTCTCCGCCGATCCCGCGGTGCAGGCGGCGGTCAAGGCGCACGGCACCACGAAACTGCTGGCGTGGTTTCGCGAGCAGGATGCCGCGCTCAAGGGCGAATACTGGTCGGGCGGCGATCGCCAACGGCTCGCCGACCATTACTTCGCCGTCATCGCGCGCTGGGGTCGATGGCTTGATCCGCCCGCTACGCGAATGAAGAACATCGAACCCTTCCTCGAGTCGCATGGCGGCGCGCCCCGCCGTTGCGCGCGCCTTGGCGCGCGAGGGCAACACGCTCTTTTCCTGACGCCATGCAGACCAATCTCGCACCGGAAATCCGCAGCACGCCACAGGGCATCGAGGCCGATGCCATCCTGCGCAAGTGCGTGCATTGCGGCTTCTGCCTCGCGACCTGCCCCACCTACAACCTGCTCGGCGACGAACTCGACAGCCCGCGCGGCCGCATCTACCTGATGAAACAGATGCTCGAGGGCGCGCCCGTCACCGCGCGTACGCAACTGCACCTGGACCGCTGCCTCACTTGCCGCGCGTGCGAGACGACCTGTCCTTCGGGCGTGGAGTACGGCCGGCTCGTCGATATCGGACGCGAGATGGTCGAGGAGAAGGTCGGTCGTCCGGCAGGGTCGTCGCTGCTGCGCTGGGCGCTCGGGAAGACATTGCCGAAGCGCGCCCTGTTCGGCGCGATGCTCGGACTCGGGCGGGTGTTCAGGCCGCTGTTGCCTGCGGCGCTGGCGAAGCAGGTTCCCGTCGCCCGGGCTGCGGGAGAATGGCCGGCCGCGCGCCATGCGAGAAAGATGATCGTCCTCGAGGGCTGCGTGCAACCGTCGATGGCGCCTTCGATCAACAGCGCGGCGGCACGCGTCCTCGATGCCATCGGCATTTCGCTGGTGCGAGCGCAAGGCGAGGGTTGCTGCGGCGCGGTTTCCCACCACCTCGAACCGCCACGACGACGCCCTCGGTCATGTGCGCGCCAACATCGACGCGTGGTGGCCGCACGTCGAGTCGGGTGCCGAGGCGATCGTGATCACCGCGAGCGGTTGCGGCACGATGGTGCGCGACTACGGCCACCTCCTCGAGCGCGATCCGGCCTACGCCGCGAAGGCGGCACGCATCACGGCGCTCGCGAGCGACATTTCCGAGGTCGTGGCAGCAGAAGGGGCCGCGCTGGGCCGCGTGCTCGCCGCGGCGAAGCCTGCGACCCCGACGCGCCTCGCCTTCCATTCCCCGTGCTCGCTGCAGCACGGCCAGAAGATCCGCGGCGTCGTCGAAGGCCTGCTGCGCGATGCGGGGTTTGCGCTCACGCCCGTCCCCGACGCCCATGTGTGCTGCGGTTCCGCGGGCACCTATTCGATCCTGCAGCCGGCCCTGTCGGAGCAGTTGCTCGCCAACAAGGTCAAGGCGCTCGAGTCGGGTTCGCCGCAGGAAATCGCCACCGCCAACATCGGCTGCCTCGTGCACATCGGCAGCGGCACGGGCCTTCCGGTGCGCCACTGGATCGAACTGCTCGACGCGCGCCTGGCGCGCTAGGGCACGCCTGCGGCAAACTGCGCCGTGATGAAGGAGATGAAGGCGCGGATCTTCGGCGGCATGTGGCGGTGCGGCGCGTAGATCGCGTAGAGGTCGGCACCGTCCTGGCTCTCCCATTCGGGCATCACCCGCACCAGCTTGCCCGAGGCAAAGTCCTCGCCGGCCATGAATGACGGGAGCAGCGCGATGCCCAGTCCGTTTGCCGCCAGCAGCTGGATCGGTTCGGCGCTGTCGGAGCGATACAGCGGCTCGATCGGCTGGGCGACCTTGCGCTTTCCCTTGCGAAAATTCCAGACCATGGGCCGCGAGCCGACAGCGAGCGTCAGGCAGTCATGGCCGGGCAGTTCTTCGGGCGAATGCGGCGTGCCGCGCTCGGCGAGGTAGGCGGGCGAGGCGCAGACGACGGTC
Organism: uncultured beta proteobacterium; assembly: GCA_963849005.1. Classification (GTDB taxonomy): domain Bacteria; phylum Pseudomonadota; class Gammaproteobacteria; order Burkholderiales; family Usitatibacteraceae; genus CAWKGC01. The sequence continues at coordinate 44,251 of CAWKGC010000021.1, forward strand.
GTCAGCGTCGCAAGCTTTTTCGCCACGAGCAGCGAAGGAGGCGAGTAGGTGGCGCGGATCGCGATGTCGAGGCCTTCCTGCAGGAAATCCGCGACCCGGTTGCTCGCCTCGACTTCGAGGCGAACCTCGGGATAACGGCGGTGGAAGTCCGCGAGCCCGGGGACAAGGAAGCGCAGCACGATGGCCGGCGGCGCGCTCACGCGCACCACGCCGCGCGGCACCGCGTGCAATTCCGCAAGAGCGTCGCGCGCGGCCTCAACCTCATCGAGGATGCGCGCGCAATGCTCGTGATAGGCGCGGCCGGCCTCGGTGAGCGAGAGGCTGCGCGTGCTGCGCTGCAGGAGCTTCGCGCCGACTTCCTGCTCGAGCTTCGCGATGTGCTTGCTCACTACCGAGGGCGTGCTGCCGAGGCGCTGCGCTGCCTTCGAGAAGCTGCCCAGCTTCACCACATGGGCAAAGGTGAGCATGTAGGGGAGGATCCGGGAGTCGAGGTTTGTTTCCATGGTGGAAAGAATGGTATTCCGGTTGGCCGGCTAGTGTCTATGACCGGAAACCGGACAATGGCACCCACACCGGCCGATTGTTGCCGGAATGGAATAAGGAGCTGCCATGAAACAACTGATGCTTGCCACCCTTCTCGCCTTGTCCGGCCTTGCCGCAATGGCGTCTGACCCGCCATCGTGCGCGGCCGCAGCGTTGCAGTGGAGGCCGGGTGCGTGGCCTGCCACTCGCCCAACGGCGCCGCGTCGCCGGAGCGCGGCTGGCTCACGGGCAATGCCACCGGGCAACTTGGCCCGTGGGGCACGACCTACGCATCGAACCTTCGCATCTCGCTTGCGCGCATGAGCGAGGAAACCTGGCTGCGTTACGCCGCGAAGCTGGAGCCGCGCGCGCCGATGCCGGCCGACGCCCTGCAGCGGCTGGACGTCGAGCGACCTGCGCGCGCTCTATCGTTACGTCAGGGCCGCGGGCGTCGAAGGCGCGCAGGTGCCGTACGCGATGGCGCCGGGACAGGTGCCGCCGGCGCCTTTCGTCGCATTTCCGGGCGCGATCGAGCTGCCGGGACAGGCGAGCTACCGCATCGCGCGTTGGTAGAGGACGGAACAGTTCCGAGCGGTCGCCCGGCCGCGCGCCGCGCCAGATTTCCTGGAAACCCTCGGGCGGCGCGGCGGGCTGGCTGCACGGGCCCTGTTCGAGGAAAAGTCGCAGTTCTGCGCGTTTGGGATGCGACTTGCCGGTAGGTGCGCAGCCCGCGAAATAGTCGAGCAGGGCGCGCTGCGGGTCGCCCAATCCGGCCGAGGCGATGCACAGGTGGCTCGAAGGCATCGCGGACATCATCGAAGCGAACATGCCCCGATAGCTGCGAGCCTGGTCGATCAGGGGCAGGCCGAGGGCCATTACCAGCATCCAGACCATGGTGATGCCGGCGGCCCAGTTGACGATCGCGCGCCGGTTGTTGCGCAGCGACCTTGCGACCACCACGACCCAGACCAGCGTCAAGGCGGCGGCGAGCGCGACCGAGACAGGGCGGAAACCGTAGGTGAAGCCGGGGATTTCCCTCTGCACCCATTGCGCGGCGATCTCCGGCGCGCCGGTGAGCACCGCATACCAGCCGATCCAGAGCACCGCGCCGAAGAGGAGGAACGTGGTCACGCCGAACCAATCGAGCGCGGAGGCCGCGCCGCGCGGCAGTGAATCGATCTCGGCCACGGCGAGCATGGTGAGCGGCACCAGCATCGGCAGTGCGCTTACGTCGCGGGCCTCGCCGAACAAGCGTCAGCACGACGAAAAAAACGGCGAATGCCACCAGCGGCAAGCGCAATTCGTCGCGCTCGGCGAGGTTCTTGCGCGCACGCCAGACGGCCCAGGCGGCGAGCGGCAAGGCTGGCCAAGCATGCCACGGCAGGATCCTCACGAAATAGCCCAGCCCATCGATGAAAGCGGCTGCGTATCTACGATCGGCGCGCGCAGCCCCGATGCGGCGACCAGCCACTGCGCAGGCAATTGCGGCGAAATGTGGAAGAGCAGCAAGGGCCAGAACGCCATCAGCGGGATGGCGCATGCCGCCGCGGCGAGGCAGGTCGACGCGTAATTGCGCGTGCGCCACGTGGCGAGCAACGCGGGCAGCGCGACGACAAGCGCAATCAGCAAGAGTCGTCGGCAGGGCCCCGTCGCCCAGGAAGGCCATGCCGATGCCTGTGCCAAGCCATGCACCTCCCGCCAGCGCCGTTCGCGCGCCAGCACCAGGCCGTAGAAGGCGATCGCCACGCCGGTCAGCCCGGCAAGGTCGGAGTTCATCTCGTGCGCGCGTATCAGCAGCCCGATGCAGCCGATGAAGAGCAGCACGCCGACACGTTCGCCGCGTTCGCCCGCAAGGCGCCGTGCGGCGAAGGAAACGAAGGCGAGGGTGGTTGCCATGAACACGCCGGTGGCGAGCCGCGCCGCGTCGTGCGGGGGCAACATCCATCCGAAGAGTTTCGAGGTGAGCGCCGCGACCCAGAAATACAGCGGCCCGCGCTCGAGGAACGGCTCGCCGGCGAGCATCGGCACGATCCAGTCGCCGCTGGCGAGCATGTGCCGTACCGGGGCGAAAGTGACGGCCTCGTCCGGTTTCCACGGGTCGTGCCCGATGAGGCCGGGAAACAGCCATGCCGCGCAGACGATCAGGAACAGGACCGTCTTGACCCGCGTTGCCGTGCCGTCATAGGCGATCGGGCGCTTGAGCGTGTCCGAAAGGTGGTCGGCGACGCGGCTCACGGACTGGTTCATGGCGGCATTTTACGCTGGCGCGCGCGCCGGCTCCGGCGCCACAAAACGAAAAAGGGCAGCCTCGGCTGCCCTTCTTGCCACGGTCATGCGGGACCTTACTCGGCAGCCTTGGGCTTGCGCGCATAGCGCTTGTTGAACTTGTCCACGCGGCCGGCGGTGTCCATGATCTTCTGCTTGCCGGTGTAGAACGGATGCGATTCCGAGGAGATGTCCAGCTTGTAGACCGGATATTCCTTGCCGTCCTTCCAGGTCATCTTCTCGCCGGCGGCGACGGTCGAGCGGGTGACAAAGCCGAAGTCGCAGCTCGTGTCGAGGAACAGGACTTCGCGGTAATTCGGGTGGATGCCGTCTTTCATGGTCTTTCCTTTGATCGATTGTTGGCGCCGAATGGACGGTCGGGCAGGATGCCTATGTGCCGTCCCCGGTACCGGGAAGCCCGATATTATGCCGCAAATCGTCAATCAAAGCAAAGGCTTGAACCCATGCCTGCTCGCCGGCGTTGACCGGCGACCTGTCGTCCGGTCCAACGACGTTCCCGCTATCCGCCGTTCGCTTCGCTCACTGTTTCTTCATCGAGCTGAAGAATTCGTCGTTGTTCTTCGTGGCGCGCATCTTGTCGAGGAGGAATTCGGTCGCTTCGATCTCGTCCATGGGGTAGAGCAGCCGGCGCAGCACCCAGACCTTCTGCAGGATCTCCGGCGGCGAGCAGCAGTTCCTCGCGGCGGGTGCCGGAGCGGTTGACGTTGATCGCCGGGATAGATGCGCTTCTCGGCCATGCGCCGGTCGAGGTGGATCTCCATGTTGCCGGTGCCCTTGAACTCCTCGTAGATCACGTCGTCCATGCGGCTGCCGGTATCGATCAGCGCGGTGGCGATGATGGTGAGCGAGCCGCCTTCCTCGATGTTGCGCGCCGCGCCGAAGAAGCGCTTCGGGCGCTGCAGCGCGTTGGCGTCGACGCCGCCGGTGAGCACCTTGCCGGAGGCCGGCACCACGGTGTTGTAGGCGCGCGCCAGGCGCGTGATCGAGTCGAGCAGGATCACCACGTCCTTCTTGTGCTCGACCAGGCGCTTGGCCTTCTCGATCACCATCTCGGCGACCTGCACGTGGCGGGTGGCGGGCTCGTCGAAGGTGGAGGCGACCACCTCGCCCTTCACCGAGCGCATCATTTCGGTCACTTCCTCCGGGCGCTCGTCGATCAGCAGCACGATCATCACCGACTTCCGGGTGGTTGGCGATGATGGCGTGCGCCATGTGCTGCATGAGCACGGTCTTGCCGGCCTTGGGCGGCGAGACGATCAGCCCGCGCTGGCCCTTGCCGATGGGCGCGATGATGTCGATCACGCGGCCGGTCATGTTTTCCTCCGCCTTGATGTCGCGCTCGAGGCTGAACATCTTGTCCGGGTGCAGCGGCGTGAGGTTCTCGAACAGGATCTTCGTACTTGGTGTTCTCGGGCGGCTCGTCGTTGACGCTGGTCGACCTTGACCAGCGCGAAGTAGCGCTCGCCGTCCTTGGGCGTGCGGATCTCGCCCTCGATCGAGTCGCCGGTGTGCAGGTTGAAGCGCCGGATCTGCGAGGGGCTGACGTAGATGTCGTCGGGCCCGGCGAGGTAGCTGGTGTCGGGCGAGCGCAGGAAGCCGAAGCCGTCCTGGCAGGACTTCGAGCGTGCCTTCGCCGAAGATCGCCTCGCCTTTCTTGGCCTGGTTCTTCAGCAGCGCGAAGATCAGTTCCTGCTTGCGCAGGCGGTTGGCGCCTTCGAGTTCGGCCTGGGCGGCCATCTCGACGAGTTCGGTGACGTGGAGGAGTTTTAGGTCGGATAACTTCATGACGACGAGCCTGCTAGGGTGGCGGCGCGCGGAAATGACACCGCAGCGCGCGAAGGAGACTGCTTGCTAGGGGATGCCTGGCTGCGAAGTGCTGCGGGGGCTTGGCGCGACTGTTGCGAGCGAACAGCCAGGATGAATCGAGACTAATGGTTTCAGATGTTGGTGTCAATGAACTGGCTGAGCTGGCACTTGGACAGCGCGCCGACCTTGCTTGCCTCGACGTTGCCGTTCTTGAACAGCATCAGCGTCGGGATGCCGCGGATGCCGAATGCGCGAAGTGTCCTGGAATTCTCGTCGATGTTGATCTTGGCGACCTTGAGCCGGCCCGAGTATTCCTTGGCGAGCTCGTCGAGCGCCGGGGCGATCATCTTGCAGGGGCCGCACCACTCCGCCCAGTAGTCGACCAGCACGGGCGTGTCGGATTGCAGGACTTCCTGGTCGAAGGAGTCGTCGGTGATGTGGATGATGGATTCGCTCATGGCCGCCTCTTCAGGTTCCGGGGATGGGGTCTGGCAATGCCGGGGGAGGGGTGCTGCGGATGCCGAATAGTAATCGAAAGCGGCCTGCGCAGGGAAGAGCGGCGACGAAGGTCGCCTGGGAGGTGGCTCGCGGCCGCGCGATTTGGTAAACTGCCACGCTTTCACCCGACCCGCTCGCGCGCTTCCGAAAGGCCTTCCCATGACCTATGTCGTTACCGAGTCGTGCATCAAGTGCAAGTACACCGACTGCGTCGACGTCTGCCCCGTGGACTGTTTCCGCGAAGGCCCGAACATGCTGGTGATCGACCCCGACGAGTGCATCGACTGCACCCTGTGCGTGGCCGAATGCCCGGTGGAGGCGATCTTCGCCGAGGAAGACGTTCCCGAGAAGCAGCGCCCTTTCATCAAGATCAATGCCGAACTGTGCAAGGGCTGGCCGGCGCTGGTCGAGCGCAAGCCCGGGCCGCCGGACGCCGACGAATGGGCGAAGGTCGTCGACAAGGCCCATCTGATCGAGAAATAGTCGCTGTTGGGGCAGGTCGGGAAGCGGGAACGGCGCTCGACCGGACGGAAAGGCGCCGCCGGTCAGCGCCGGCAAGCAGGAACCGCGCGAGACCAGACGGGAAGTCGCTGCTGGTCACGGCAGGCAAGCAAGAACGGCGCTCAGTCGTAAAGCTTCTGCCGCGCCTTGCCGCGGAACACGTAGTACGTGAACACCGTGTAGCAGGCGATCATCGGCAGCACTATCACGCAACCGATCAGCATCACTTTCAGCGCCGAGGGATGCGACGCCGCTTCCCAGATCGTCATTCGATCGATGACGAGGTAAGGGAACAGGCTGAAGGCAAGGCCGAGGAAGGCAAGCACGAAGATCGCGATCGCGCCGAAGAACGGCCCGGCCTCCGCGCGCTTTTCGCCCTGCCGCAGCAATCCGACCTCCCGCCAGATCCAGAGCCACGCTGCGCCGCAGGCAATCGGCAGGAGCATCAGGGGCGCGGTCCCGGGAAAATCGAACCACTTCTCGCGCACCGTGGCGCTCACGATCGGCGTGGCGAGGCTGACGAGCGCCACGCCCAGCGCAACCCAGAGCAGCCCCCAGCGCGCCCACGCGACCGCTTTCTTCTGCAGCGCGCCTTCGGTGCGCAGGATCAGCCAGGTTGCGCCGAGGAGCACGTAGCCTCCGCACAGGGCCGCGCCGGTGACCATCGCGAACAGGAAATAGCCGAAGCCCGATTCGAACCCCGTGATGTAGCGGCCGAGCATCAGGCCCTGCGCGAAGGAAGCGAGGAACGATCCCGCCCAGAACAGCCAGTTCCACAGCTCGCGATGCCAGCCCTCGGCCTTCACGCGAAACTCGAAGGCCACGCCGCGGAACATGAGCCCGATCAGCATCGCCACGACCGGCAGGTAAAGCGCGCCGAGGATGACGCCATGCGCCATCGGGAATGCGACGAGCAGGATGCCGATGCCCAGCACCAGCCAGGTCTCGTTGGCGTCCCAGAACGGGCCGATCGAGGAGACCATGAAGTCCTGCTCGACCGACGTGCGGCGGGCATCAGCATGCCGACGCCGAGGTCGTAGCCGTCGAGCACGACGTAGGCGAGCATCGCCACGCCCATCAGCACGGTGAAGATCAGCGGCAGGTCCATGTCAGCTCCCCGCCGCGGCAACGCCGGCGCCGGCGCCGGGACCGGAATGCGACAGCGGCTTCGCGGACTCCGCGCCCTTGCCCGCCATGTGCGTGAGCACCACCATGTAAGCGATGAACATCGCCGCGTAGGAAAGGACATACCCCGTGAGGCTCATTCCGAGCTGGCCGGCGGCACGTCCCCGATCGCGTCTTTCGTTCTCAGCACGCCGGCCACCAGCCACGGCTGGCGGCCGATCTCGGTCACCATCCAGCCGGCGAGCGTCGCCACCCAGCCGGAGAAGGTGAACGCGGCAAAGGTCCACAGCAGCCAGCGCGGCGGCGCGCGCCCCTTGCGCATCAGCCAGGTGCCCAGCCAGGCAAGCGCGAGCATCCCCATTCCCATGCCGACCATGATCCTGAAGGAAAAGAACACGGGCGCGACGGGCGGGGTGTCCGGGGCGAACGCATCGAGCCCCTGCAGCTCGGCATCGGCATCGTGCCTGAGGATCAGGCTGGCGCCGCGCGGGATCTCGATGGCAAAGTCGTTGCGCTTGGTCGTCTCGTTTGGAATCGCGAACAGCACCAGCGGCACGCCCTTCCCGGTCTTCCAGATCGCCTCCATCGCCGCGATCTTGGCCGGCTGGTGTTCGAGCGTGTTGAGGCCATGGTGGTCGCCGACGATCGCCTGCAGCGGGGCAAGGATCGCGGCAACCATCGCGGCGGTGCGCAGCGTCGACAACGCGCCCTTGTCGCCGGCGGCCTTGAGCAGGCGCCATGCGGAGAGGCCTGCGATCACGAACGACGCCGTCAACCCCGAGGCAAGCAGCATGTGCGTGAAGCGGTAGGGGAAGGACGGGTTGAAGATCACCGCGATCCAGTCGCCCGCGATGAGCGCGCCTCCGTCCATGACGTGCCCGGCCGGCGTCTGCATCCAGGAATTGAGCGCGAGGATCCAGAACGCGGAGGTCGTGGTGCCCACCGCGACCAGCACGGTGGCGCCGATATGCATCCACGGGGGAACACGGTTCATGCCGAACAGCATCACGCCGAGGAAGGTCGCCTCGAGGAAGAACGCGGTGAGCACTTCGTACGCGAGCAGCGGTCCGGCGATGTTGCCGACCGCCTTCATGTAGCCGGGCCAGTTGGTGCCGAACTGGAACGACATGACGATGCCCGAGACCACGCCCATGGCGAAGGTGAGCGCGAACACCTTGGTCCAGAGCCGGTAGGTGTGCAGCCAGGCGATGTCGCCGCTGCGGTGGTAGCGGATGCGGAAGTAGAGCAGGTACCAGCACAACGCGATGGTCAGCGTCGGGAACAGGATGTGGAAGGCGATGTTCAGCCCGAATTGCGTGCGCGCAAGGAGGATCGCTTCGTCCATTGTTTCCCGATGGGCTCATTCGGTGAGCCAACGCAGGACGTATTATCCACGGCATGGTTCCTTCAGTGATGACGAGGGTCGATTTATTCGCGCAGGTCGCGAAAGGGCACGACGCGGGCATCACGGTCGTGACCCCCAACCGGCGGCTCGCGCAGGTCCTTGTCGGCGAGTTCGACGCGGCCCAGTCCGCGCAGGGGCTCGCGCGCTGGGACTCGGCGGATATCCTCCCCCTGGGGGCGTTTGTCGCGCGAACATGGTCGGACGCCCTCCACGGCCGGCAGGGCAATGCGCTCGCCGCCCCCCTCACGCCGGCGCAGGAACTGGCCCTGTGGATGCAGGTCATCCGCAGCGGCAGCCCCGAAGAGGTCTTTCTCTCCACGCCGGAAGCGGCAGCGCTCGCCATGCAGGCGTGGCAGCTCGAGCACGAATGGCAGCTTCGCGACGCCCGCCCGGCCGCGGAAGACGCAAGAGTGTTCCGCGATTGGGCGAAACGCTACGTTGCCGAGTGCGGCCGGCTCGGCGCGATCGATGGCGCGCGCCTTCCGGACAGCGTTGCCGCGCTCTATCGCGAAAGCTCGGCTGCTCCCCCCCGGCAACTGGTGTGCGCCGGATTCGACATCGTCACGCCGCAACTGGGCGCCTTGCTCGCCGCCGTCGCCGGGGCGGGATGCGCCGTGGCGCACCTTGCGCCGCTCGCCGGGGAGGCCGGGCGAATCGTGCGCAGGCCGTGCGCGGACGCGCGCGCGGAAGTCACCGAGGCCGCGGCCTGGGCAAGGTCCCGGCTCGATGCCGATCCGCAAGCGCGCATCGGCATCGTCGTGCCCGAGCTTGCCTCGCGCCGCGCGGCCTTGCAACGGGCGCTCGCCGCGGCGATGGAACCGGGAAGGCTGTGGCCCTCGGCGTCGGCGCGCCCGTACAATTTCTCGCTGGGCGAACCGCTTGCCGGCCATGCGCTGGTGGCCGATGCCCTCGCGCTCCTCGCGCTGTGCGGCCCGCGCATTGCCTTCGACGAAGCAAGCAGGTTGCTGCGTTCGCCATTCATCGCCGGGGCGGAAACGGAACTCGCGGCGCGCGCTCGCCTGGACGCCTGGGTGCGCGAGCGCGTCTCCCTCCACGTGGCGCTGGACCGCCTTGCCGCGCTGGCGGGGCACCCCGAGGCGCCGGCCTGTCCGGTCCTGCGCGATCGCCTCGCGCGGCTGGCAAGGGCGCGACGCGAGAAGTTGTTCGAAGCGCAGCTGCCGTCCGGTTGGGCGCGCGCTTTCGGCGATGCGCTGGCGACGGCCGGCTTTCCCGGGGAACGCGGGCTCGATTCCGCCGAGCACCAGACGCTGGCGAAGCTGCACGAACTCTTCACCGAGCTTGCCTCGCTGGACCGGGTGTCGGGGAAACTGCGGTTTTCCGATGCGCTTGCGCGGCTTGCGCGCATGGCGGCCGCAACGCCGTTCCAGCCCGAGACGCCGAACGTCCCGGTGCAGGTGCTCGGCGTGCTCGAGGCCGCGCAACTTGAATTCGACCATCTCTGGGTGATGGGGCTTTCGGAAGAAGTGTGGCCTTCGCCCGCGCGCCCGAATCCCTTGCTGCCGATGGAGCGCCAACGCGCGGCCGGCATTCCGCAAGCCTCGGCCGAGGCATCGCTCGCGTTCTGCCGGCGCATTGCGCTGGGCTGGCAGCAGGCGGCCGCAGAGGTGGTCCTGTCGCATCCCCTGCGCGAAGGCGATCGCGAGCTGCTCCCCAGCCCGCTCATCGCCGGCATCGCGGCGGCCGAAGGCGAGGCGGATCGCGGCGATTCATGGGGCGCGATGATCTTCGCCGGCGCGGCAAGGGAAACATTCGAAGATGCCACGGCGCCTGCGCTCGCAAGCGACGCCGGCGCTGCATGGCGGCGCGCAAATCCTTCGCGACCAGGCCTTGTGCCCGTTTCGCGCCTTCGCCCGCCAGCGCCTGCATGCACAATCGCCGGAGATGCCCCACGACGCGCTCGATGCGATGGAGCGAGGCATCCTCATGCACGCCGTGCTGGCGAAGGCGTGGAAGGAGGCCGGCACGCGCGCAGCAATGGACGCGCTTGGCGAGGCGGGCCGCGAGGCGCTCATCGCCGAAGCTGCGACCAGGCGGTCAGGCGCAAGCAGCGGGATCGTCCGGAACTCGCGGGCCAACGCTTCGCCGCGCTCGAAAAGGGACGCCTTGCCCGCGTGGCGCGCGAGTGGATCGAGTACGAGCTCGGCACGCGGGATGATTTCACCGTGGAGGCGGTGGAGGAAAAGCGCCTGCTCGCGCTGGGGCCGCTCAGCCTGCGCACGCGCCTCGATCGCGTGGATGTGCTGCCCGACGGCAGCCGCATCGTGATCGACTACAAGGCGACCGCGCCCGGCGCCGGCGCCTGGCTCTCGCCGCGGCCCGAGGAGCCGCAGCTTCCCCTCTATCTCGTGGCGGGCGAGGCTGGCGCCGCGGCAATCGCCTTCGCGCAGGTGAAGGCGGGAGACGTGAAGTTCGTTTCGCTCGCGCGAGACGAGTCCGTGCTGCCCAACGCGAAGGTGCCCAAGGGAGAAGAGGGCGCCGCTCCCGGGGCGCGCTGGCAGGCGCAGGTCGCCGTTTGGGGACGGGAGCTCGAGCGGCTTGCGGTGGAATTCGTCGCGGGCGACGCGCGCGTCGATCCGAAGCAGCCGGGCAAGACCTGCAATGGCTGCGACCTGCATGCCTTGTGCCGCATCCATGAGCGCACCGCGCTGTACGACGAAGAGGGCGAAAATGGCAGCGAAGCCTGAGCGCGCCGCGCCCGACCTCGACGAGCGCCTGCGCGCGCTCGATCCCGCGCGCAGCTTCATCGTGCAGGCGCCGGCGGGCTCGGGCAAGACCGAGCTGCTGATCCAGCGCTTCCTCGTGCTGCTCGCGCACGTGGAGTCAGCCCGAGGAAATGGTCGCGGTGACGTTCACGCGCAAGGCCGCCGCCGAGATGCGCGAGCGCGTGCTCGATGCGCTCGCGAACGTGCAGGCGGGCGAGAAGCCGGAGAGCGCGCACGAGGCGAGGACGATGCAGCTTGCGGCCGACGCCGTCGCGCGCGACGCGCAGCTCGGCTGGGGCATCGCCGACAACCCGTCGCGCCTGCGCATCCAGACCATCGACTCGCTGCGCGGCATCGCTCACGCGGCAGATGCCGGTGCTGGCGCGGCTGGGCGCGCAGCCGGCGATCGAGGAGTTGCCCGAGGCGCTCTACGCGGAAGCCGCGCGCGCGACGATCGCGCTGGTGGAGGACGAGGGCAAGGCGGGCGAGGACCTCGCGCAATTGCTCGCGCACCTCGACAACGACGTCGCGCGCATCGAGGCGATGCTTGCCGAGATGCTGCGGCGGCGCGACCACTGGCTGCGTCCCATGCACGGGCTGGACCGCGCCGTGCTGGAGGCTGCGCTGGCGCGCGCGCGCAGCGAGGCCATGGCGCGCGCGCGCGGCTTGCTGCCGGCAGGCATCGCGGCGGAACTTGCCGCATTGGCGCGCTATGCCGCGGACAACCTCGCCGCGGCCGGTGCCGCGACCCCGCTTTCGCAATGGAAGGGCGCGGCCTGCCGGGCTGCGCGCAGGAAGACGAGGACGCGTGGCAGGGCCTGGCCGACCTGCTGCTGACCGCGCAGGATGAATGGCGCAAGACGGTCAACGTGAACCAGGGCTTTCCCCCCGGCGAGAGCGCCGCGGAGAAGCGCGAGCGCAAGGCGTGGAAGGAGAGGGCGATCGCGCTGCTCGATGCGCTCGCGGGAAGCGACGCGATCGCTGCCTGCGCTGGCCGACATGCGCCGCTTGCCGCCGGCGTCGTATTCCGAATGCGCAATGGCGGGCGCTGCAGGCGATCACCCGCCTGCTGCCGCGCGCGGTGGCGGAGCTGAAGCTGGTGTTCGCCGCGCGCGGCGCGGTGGACTTCACCGAGGTCGCGCAGGCCGCGCTGCGCGGCGCTCGGCGCGGCCGACGATCCGACCGATCTCGCGCTCGCGCTCGACTACCGCATCCGCCACCTGCTGATGGACGAATTCCAGGACACCTCGATCACGCCAGTACACGCTGGTGGAGCGCATGACCGCCGGCTGGGAGCCGGGCGACGGCCGCACGCTGTTCGCGGTCGGCGACCCGATGCAGTCGATCTACCGCTTTCGCGAAGCCGAGGTCGGCCTGTTCCTCAAGGCGCTGGCAACGAGGGGATCGGCAGCGTTGCGCTGGAGCCGATCGCTGCTCGAGGCGAATTTCCGCTCGCGCCCGGCATGGTCGATTGGGTGAACGCGAGCTTTCCCCACGTGCTCGGCTCGCGCGCCGACCCCGGCATCGGGCGCCGTCCCCTACACGGCGTCGCTCGCCATGCGCGAGCCGCGGCCGGGCGAGGGGCGGTCGCGGTCCATCCGCTTTTCGATGGCGATCGCGAAGGCGAGGCGCAGCGGGTGGTCGAGATCATCGGCGAGGCGCTCGACGGCAGATCCCACGGCGAAGATCGCCATCCTCGTGCAGGAACCGCGGGCACCTGGCGGCGATCGTGCCGGCGCTGAAAGCGGCGCGGACGCAAATTCAAGCGCGATCGACATCGATCCGCTCGGCTACGCGGCCGGTGGTGCAGGACCTGCTCGCGCTCACTCGCGCGCTGGAACATCTCGCCGACCGCAGCGCGTGGCTTGCGGTACTGCGCGCGCCATGGTGCGGACTGACGCTCGCAGGACCTGCATGCGCTGGCGGGCGGCGACGCACCGGGCGACGAGGGGCAGATGCCGACGATCGTCGAGTCCCTCGGGAACGAGCAGTGCCTCGCGCGGCTTTCCGACGATGGCCGGCGGCGCGCGGAACGCACGCGCGAAGTTCTCGGGGAGGCATTGCGCGCGCGCGCGCGCCTGCCGCTGCGCGAAAGGGTCGAGGGAGCGTGGCTCGCGCTGGGAGGCCCGGCCTGCGTCGTGGAGCCGACCGACCTCGAGGATGCCGACGTTTTCCTCGATCTTGTTTCCGCGCAGGAAAGCGCCGGGCGGATCGGGGATCGGGCCGCATTCGACGACGCGCTCGGCAGGCTCTATGCATTGCCCGATCGCGATGCCGGCGACAGCCTGCAGATCATGACCATCCACAAGTCGAAGGGCCTCGAGTTCGACCACGTCATCGTGCCCGGGCTCGACCGGCCGGGCGGCTCGGATGCCAAGCCCCTGGTGCGCTGGATCGAGCGCCCGGTCGAAGGTGGAGGCGAGCAGAGCGAACTCATGATCGCGCCGGTCGCCGAGACCGGCTCCGATCCCGACGCGATCTTCCAGTGGATCGAAAAGCTCGATCGCGAACGCGCGCGCCATGAAGATGCCCGCCTGCTCTATGTGGCGGCAACGCGCGCTCGCGAGCGCCTGCACTTGCTGGCCTCGGCGGGCGTGAACCGCAAGAAGGAACCCGTCTTGTCGAAGCCTTCCGACCGCGTCCTGCTGGCGCGCTTGTGGCCTGTGGTCCGGGCGCAATTCGCAGCGGCGATGCCGGCAATGGCGCCGCCGGAACGCGGGGGCGCGCGTGCCGCGCTGTCGCAGTCGAACACGAGGCTCGCGCCAACCTGGAGGCTTCCCGCGCCGCCTGCGTCCGTGGCGTGGCGCCCGCCTCCCGATCGCGAGGCGTTCAAGCCTTCGGTGGAATACTCATGGGCAAGCGAGAATGCGCGCCGCGTCGGCACGGTCGTGCATCGCTGGCTGCAACGCATGGCCGAGGACGCGCTGGAAGGCTGGGATGCGGGTCGCATCGCGGCGCTGCGCCCGGCATACCGCCGCAGCCTCGAGTCCCTGGGACTCGCGGGAGCGGACCTCGATGGCGCGGCCGCGCGCGTTGCCGATGCCCTGGCCGGCGCGGTGACGGACCCGAAGGGACGCTGGGTCCTCGGGCCGCATGCCGAGGCGCGCAGCGAGTACCGCATCACGGTGCGCACGCCGGAAGGCTTCGAGCACCTCGCGGTGGACCGCACCTTCATCGACGAGGATGCGCGCCGCTGGGTCGTCGATTACAAGACCGGCGCCCACGAAGGCGGCGACGTCGAGTCCTTCCTGGACCGTGAGCGCGAACGCCATGCCGGACAGCTGCGCCGCTATGCCGCGGCGCTGGGCGGCGAGGCCTCGCTCGGGCTGTACTTCCCCCTCATGAAGGCGTGGCGCGAAGTTTGACGGAGACAGCCACGGCGTGGCTGCTGTAGTCTGGTTTCCTTTTCGCTGCACCAACCGAGGGAGAGCAAGGACATGGGCAAATCGACCACTCTGGCAGCGGGCCTGCTTTGCTTCGTCGCGCTGCTTGCCGGCGATGCCGGCGCGCAGGCGTTTCCGAGCAAGACGATTCGCATCATCGTGCCGTTCGCGCCGGGCGGGACCTCGGACGTGCTGGCGCGCACTTTCGCGCCCAGGCTGCAGGAAGCGCTCGGGCAGACGGTCGTGGTCGAGAACCGCCCCGGGGCCAGCGGCAACATCGGCGCGGACATCGTCGCCAAGAGCGCGCCCGACGGCCATACCCTGGTGCTGATGGATGTCGGCAACCTCGTCATCAGCCCCAGCGTCAACCCGAAGATGCCCTTCGACATCATCAAGGACTTCGCTCCCGTCACGATCATCGCCTATTCACCGCACATGCTGGTCGTGAATGCCGAGCTGCCGTTCAACACCACGCGCGAACTCATCGCCTACGCCAAAGCCAATCCCGGCAAGCTGAACTACGCCACCACGGGGCAAGGCAGCGCGCCGCACCTCGCCGGGATCCTGTTCGCGCAGGGCACGGGCATCACCTGGGAGGACATCCCCGGCAAGGGCGGCGCGGATTCGATCCTTCACGTGATCTCTGGGCAGGCCGACCTGCTGTTCAACGGCATGGTCGCCACGCAGCCGCACGTGAAGAGCGGCAAGCTGAAGCTGCTGGCGATGTCGAGCGAGAAGCGGCTGGCCTCGCTGCCCGATACGCCCACGGTCGCGGAGTCCGCAGGCCTTCCCGGCTTCGTCACCGGGTCCTACCAGGGCGTGCTGGTCGCCGCCGGTACGCCGAAGCCGGTCGTGGCGCGCCTGCAAGCGGAGTTCGCGAAGATCGCCGCGATGCCGGAAGTGCGCGAGAGGCTGCAGGCGCTGGGTGCCGAGGCAGTGCTCAACTCCCCGGAGGCGTTCGCCGATTGGATGAAGGTCGAATCGGCGAAGTGGGCGGTGGTGGTGAAGAGGGCGAACCTCAAGCTCGAGTAGTCGCCCCTCGGCGGGTCAGCGCGGGTCGGGCAGGCCGAGCACGTCGCGGTGCTTGGCGGCGGGGGCGGCGAGCGAGGCGCCAAGGCGCTTCATCCCCGTCCATGCCGCGAAGATCGCGTTGGCAATCAGTTCGCCGAGGTATTGGCTGCGTTGCACCTGTGCTTGCCGCACGAGGTAATCGATCCTGGACATGTCGTTCATTTGGCTCTCCTTGCGGAACATGCTTGCCGGGCTGGAAACCGACCGAATTGGCTTGAACTCCACCCTTGCAAACGAATATAGTGCGGATGTTGCGGCGCAACAAACGAGTAATTCTCGTCCGACGCCTTAGGAAAACAGGGTTTTACCGCTGCATGACAGACCGCCTGCCCCCGTTGAATGCCCTGCGCGCCTTCGAGTCGGCCGCGCGCCACCTGAGCTTCAAGAAGGCGGCGGCGGAGCTTCACGTCACTGCCGCGGCGGTGAGCCACCAGATCAAGGCACTCGAGGACTACCTCGGGTTCCCGTTGTTCCGGCGCCTCACCCGCGCGCTCGAACTCACCAATGAAGCCCAGCTGATGCTGCCCAAGCTGCGCGAGGGATTCGCCTGCCTCGCGGCGGCGATCGCGCGCGTGCGGGAAGCGGATGGCGACGGGCGGCTCACGGTCATCGCGCCGCCAAGCTTCACCACGCGCTGGCTGATGCCCAGGCTGAACCGCTTCACCACCGCGCATCCGGACATCGAGCTGCATCTGGCCAGCAGCGTGCAGATGATCGATGACAGCGAGGCTGCGGCGGCAGGCGACGCCGTTCGCCCCGATGCGCTGGACGATGCGCCGGGCGTGACGATCCGCTTCGGCTCGGGACGCTATCCCGGCATGCAGGTCGACCGCCTGTTCCGCCCCTACTATGTGCCGGTGTGCAGCCCGCGCCTGCTCGAAGGCGAACTGCACCTCGACACTCCCTGGGACCTGCGCTCCCACACGCTCATCCACGACGATTCGATTCCCGACCGCGCCGAGCGGCCGCGCTGGGAAACGTGGCTGCAGACGGCGAAGGTGGAGGGCGTGGACGCCTCGCGCGGGCCGCATTTCAGCGACGCCTCGCTGGCGCTGCAGGCGGCGATCGACGGCCTCGGCGTCGCGCTCGGCTTGCGTCCGCTGGTCGACGACGATGTCGCCGAGGGACGGCTCGTGGTGCCCTTCGACCTTGCGTTGCCGACCAACTTCGCTTTCTATCTCGTCGCCGAGGAAGCGGTCGGGCGGCTTGCCGCCGTCGAGGCGTTCCGCCGCTGGCTGCTGGATGAAGCGGCCGAGGTGCCGAACCGGGAAGCGCCGGGAACGCGCCCTGCCGCCGAAGCGGCCTGACTTACCCCGCCGGGCGCGAGGGCGGCGCCACGCCGAGTTCCGCGCAAAGCTTCGTTACCGTCTCCCGCAGCGACTCGACTTCGCCCTGCAGCTCGTCGAGGTTGGCCTTCAATGCGGCGATCTCGCTTATCGTGACCACGTCGCCTTGCGTCGCAGCCGGCGCGGACGCGGCAATCTCGACGGCCGGCTCGCCGGAGAGCAGGTGCGTCCAGCGGTTTTCGCGCGAGCCCGGCTGCCGGGGCAGTTCGCGCACCAGCGCGCCTTCCGGGCGCTCGGCCAGCTCCTGCAGGAAGGCCTCCACGGAAGAGATGTCGCTGAACTTGTGCAGGCGGTCGCTGTTGATGCGCAGTTCGCCGGTGGTCTGCGCGCCACGCAGGAACATCGTCGCCAGCAGCGCCACGGATTGCGGCGGCACGCGCAGCACGCGTCCCGTGTTGTGGGCATAGCGCATCACGCGCCCGCCGCTCGATTCCATCGCGAGCGAAAGCGACTTCAGGTGATCCAACGCGGACTGCACCTCCGCGTCGGTCGCGCTGATCACCGGGTCGCGGCTGTTCTTCTGGTTGCAGCCCGAGACGAGCGCGTTCAGGGTGAGCGGATAGGTGTCGGGAACGGTGCGTTCCTTCTCGACCAGCACGCCGAGGACGCGGGTCTCGAGGAGCGACAGGGCAGGCAATGCGTGGGCGGTCATGGAACTCTCCGTCAGGCGGTGAGTGGCGGCTCGTTCATCGCGCCGACCTGCTCGCGCAGCTCGATGATGCGGTCCTGCCAGTAGCGGTGGGTATTGAACCAGGGAAAGGCGAGCGGGAACGCCGGATCGTCCCAGCGCCGCGCGAGCCACGCCGAATAGTGCAGCAGCCGAAGCGTGCGCAGGGCCTCGAGAAGATGCAGCTCGCGGCGGTTGAAGTCGCAGAAGTCCTCGTAGCCGGCGAGCACGTCGCCCAGCGCGCGGGACATGGTCTCGCGGTCTCCCGAGAGCAGCATCCACAGGTCCTGCACCGCCGGGCCGGTTCGCGCGTCGTCGAGGTCGACGAAGTGCGGGCCGGGCGCGGACTGCATCGAATCGAGCGGCGTCCAGAGGATGTTGCCGGCATGGCAGTCGCCGTGCAGGCGCAGCGTGCCGACCGGGCCGGCACGCTCGTAGCAGCGCGCCACGCCTTCGAGCGCGAGGTCGGCCACCGCAACCCACGCTTCGCGCAGGTCCGCGGGAATGAAGTCGTGGTCGAGCAGCCACTGGCGCGGCTCGCGGCCGAAGCTTTCGATGTCGAGCTCGGGCCTGTGCGCGAAAGGCCGGGTCGCGCCGACCGCGTGGATGCGCCCCATGAAGCGGCCGATCCACTCGAGCACCACGGGATCCTCGAGCTCGGGCGAGCGCCCGCCGCGGCGCGGGAACACCGCGAAGCGAAAGCCGCCGAAGTGATGCAGCGTCCGGCCATCGAAGGCGCTCGGCGCCACGACCTGGATCTCGAGTGAGTCGAGTTCCGCGGCGAAGGCATGTTCCTCGTCGATCTGGGCGTCGCTCCACCGCGCCGGCCGGTAGAACTTCGCGACCACCGGCTTCTGGTCCTCTATGCCCACCTGGTAGACGCGATTCTCGTAGCTGTTGAGCGCATGCAGGTGGCCGTCGCAGGCGAGCCCGAGGCTCTCGACCGCATCGAGGATGGTGTCGGGAGTGAGTCCGGAATACGGCGTGGGATCGTCGGCCATGCCGTCATTGTACGTTTTGGTGCTGCAGCGCAGCAGCACTATGAGGGTGCGCACGCGCGATTTGCGCTCCGCATTGACGCATGCTCCTGCCCCGCAGGCCCGCGATCCGGGCGTGATCCGGTGGCACGCTTAGTGCTGTTCAACCGGCATTGAATCTGCGGGGACAGGACGATGATCTCCTTCTCGAGCGAATTGCGGCGGCTCGCGCGCGTCGATGGCGTTGAACACCTGGACGCCGACGAGGCGTTCCACTTGTTCGGCGCGATGCTCGATGGCGGCGTGCCGGATCTCGAACTCGGCGCCTTGTGGATGGCGCTTGCCGCCGGCACCGAGACCGCCGACGTGCGCTGCGGGTTCCACCGGGCCCTGGGCGAACGCGTGCAGCGCTGGCGCCCGCCGACGGCCCGCATGCCCATCGTCCTGCCTGCCTATGGGCTGCATCCGGGCGACGCCCATCTCGTCCCCTTGCTTGCCATGCTCCTCGTGCGCTTCGAAGTCCCGGTGCTCGTGCACGGTCCGATCGAATCGCCGCACCATGCTTCGCTCGCCTGCGTGCTGCGCGAACTCGGCGTGCTGCCTTGCGCGAGCGCGGCGCAGGCGCAGGCGCAACTCGACGAAGGCCATGTGACTTTCGTGCCGGTCGGATTGCTTTCCCCGGGCTTGCCGCGCTGGTCGCGCTGCGCAACCGCCTGGGCGTGGACAGCGTCGCGCAATTGCTTGCCCATGCGGTCGAGCCTTTCGAAGCGCCATCGCTGCGCGTGGCCTCCAGCGTCCCGGGCCATGCGTCCGGGCGGCTGGAATTGCTGTTCGGCGAAGCGGGGGGCGAGGCGCTCACGCTCGTGTGGCCGCCCGGACGCACGCCTGCGCAACTGCATTCGCGACCGCGCATCGAGCGGGTGCGCGACGGCGCGCGCGAGTGCCTGTTCGAGGCCGAGGTCCAGGAAGCGCGCTCGGCGCCGGGCATGCCCGACGGCTCCGACGCGCGCGACCTCGCCGCGTGGATACGCCGCGCAGCGGAAGGGTCCGCGGCGCTGCCGATGCCGGTGGTGAACCTGCTCGCGGCCTGCCTCCATGCCTCGGGATTCAGCGCGGATTTCATGCAGGCCAAGGCGATCGTCGCGCTGAGGACGGGGCGACTCGCGGCCTGAGCGGCAATCCCCTTCGTCCCTTGCGGGCATTTGAAGGCGCCGCGGGGAACGGTGCTAGACTTTCCCCGCACGTTTCCTCATTCCACTCGCCGGGGGGCACACCAAGATGAAAAATCCGCTCGATTCGCTGTGGGGCACGGTCATCACCGGCCTCGTCCTTACGGCCGTCCTCTATTACCTTGTCAAAGGCATGATGGGAGGATGACCATGGACTTCATCCAGTACGGACTCGGTCGTTGGCTGCACATCCTGGCAGGCGTCATGTGGATCGGCCTGCTCTACTATTTCAACTTCGTCCAGGCGGCCGCGATGAAGGCCGCTGGGGCCGACGGCACGGCGGCGGGCATCAGCAAGCACGTCGCGCCGCGCGCGCTGCTGTTCTTCCGCTGGGCGGCGGTGGTCACCTGGCTCGCGGGCGCGATGATGCTCGGCGACAAGCTCGACGACGCCTTCTTCTTCAAGGAAAAGGCCTACTACCCGATCGGGGTCGGCGCGTGGCTGGGCACGATCATGCTCTTCAACGTCTGGGCGCTCATCTGGCCCAACCAGAAGAAGATCCTCGGCATCGTTCCCGCATCCGACGAGGAGAAGAACGCCGCAAGGCGCATCGCCTTCCTCGCCTCTCGCATCAACACCGCCTTGTCGATGCCGATGCTGTTCTTCATGGTCGCTTCCGGCGGCATTTTCCGCCGGGCGTTCTTCGGCTGAAAAGCGGGCGGGGCCAAGGGAGAAAACGGGGTCAGAGTACATTTCGGGGCGGATCGCAGAGCGATCCTGCGCTGCCCGAAATGTACTCTGACCCCGTTTTCTTCACGGCAGTTTAGGGAGGCCGGTGACCTTGTCGCCGGCCTTTATCTTTTTCTCCGCGAACCAGCCCTTGTTGGTCTCGATCGCGTAGCTTGCCGGGCCCGCAGCGGTGTTCAGGTTCTCGGTCCTCGGCTCCATGTCGATGATGTTGAGGATCGTGCCGCCCTTGTCGATGAAGGCGACCGAAAGCGGGATCAGGGTGTTCCTCATCCAGATGCTGTGATAGCCGGGCTCATCGAAGACGAACACCATGCCGTCGTCCTTGCCCATCTTCTCGCGGAACATCAGGCCTTTCGTGCGCTCGGCGTCCGACACCGCAACCTCGGCCTTGAGGGCATGGCCCGCAATCCTCATGGTGATCGTGCCTGCAGCGGTCGCAGGCATCGCGGCGAGCAAGGATGCGAGCGCAAGCGCCGCAAGCGCGTTCAGGCGAGAATGAAGGATCATGGGAATATCTCCGGTACCGCGCACATTAACGCAGGAATGATCGAATGAGACGACTTGCGATGCTGGGACTGTCACTGCTTGCATCGGCATGCGCCACGGCGCCGCCCGCGCCGACCGGGACTGCTGCCCCGCCCGAAGCCTACAAGGGGCCGCCGCGCGCCGAGGCGCCGCGGCCCCAGTACAACCTTGCCGGCTATCCGCCGGCCTTCCGCGACGGCTACATCGACGGCTGCGAGACCGCCAGGAACTCCGCGTTCGCGCGCAAGGATGCCGCGCGTTTCGCCGGCGAGGCGCAGTACAAGACCGGCTGGCAGGACGGCAACGCCATCTGCAAGGCGCGCTAGGCCGACTGCACGATCCATGCGGCAATCGCGTCGAGGATCTCGGGAACATCGCCGACCGCCGAAGCAAGCTTGATCGCGGCGCCCGGATAACGCCTGCGGCAATCTTCCATCAGCACCGGCACGTCGTTCTTCAGGTGGCCGCCTTGCGCCATGAAAACGGGGAACACGGTGACGTTCTTTATCCCCTGCGCTGCCAGGGCGCCGATGGTTTCCGCGAGCTCGGGCTTCATGAACTCGAGGAAAGCGAGTTCCACGCGCAGGCCGGGGCGCTTCGCGCGCACGCGGTCGCGGATCGCCTCGAACGGCAGCGCCCATTCAGGGTCGCGCGCGCCATGGGCGAAAAGGACGATCGCGTCCATCGCTTCAGTCGCTGCCGGTGGAGCCGAAGCCGCCGGCGCCCCGCGCGCTTTCCTCGAAGGAATCGACCACGTTGAGTTTCACCTGCATGACGGGAACGACCACGAGCTGCGCGATGCGCTCCATCGGGTTGAGTGCGAAGGGCTCCCTGCCGCGGTTCCAGCAGGAGACGAACACCTGCCCCTGGTAGTCGGAATCGATCAGGCCGACGAGGTTGCCGAGCACGATGCCGTGCTTGTGCCCGAGGCCCGAGCGCGGGATGACGATTGCCGCGAGCCCCGGATCGGCGAGGTGGATGGCGAGGCCCGAAGGCACCAGCACGGTCTCGCCGGGATGGAGCGTGAGCGGCGCCTCGATGCAGGCGCGCAGGTCGAGGCCCGCGGAACCGGATGTCGCATAGGCGGGCATCTGGTCCTTCAGCCGCGGGTCGAGGATCTTGATGTCGAGGGTCGTCATTTTTTCAGGGCAAGTCGGGCGCGTCCGGCGCTTCGCGCAGGCCGCGGTGAAAGGGAAACGGGAGTCAGGAAGCCTGCTTGAATGGCTTCACGTTCGTGCCGGCACGCAGCGCATCCATCAGCGCGCAGGCGTGCTCGACAAGCTGGCGCGCGATGACGGACTTGGCGGCGCGGCCGAGGTGGTGCGCGCCCGCGTCGTCGTAGATGGTGACCTCGTTCTCGTCCTTGCCGATGGCATCCTGCACGAGGTTGGCGACGATCATCGGCACTTTCTTCTTCGCGCGCTTGGCCTGGGCATATTGCGCGATGTTCTCGCTCTCGGCCGCGAAACCGACGCAGAAGGGCGCATCGGGCTGCGCGGCGGCCCAGGCGAGGATGTCTTCGGTGGGCTTCAATTCGAGCGTCATCGCTTCGCGCGATTTCTTCAGCTTGGTGCCCAATCGCGCCACGGGCGTATAGTCGGCGACCGCGGCGACGCTGAAGAACAAGTCAACGCCGGCGAAATGTCGCCTTGACTGCCGCGAACATCTCGGCAGCGCTGGTCACGTCGATGCGCGGCATCCTGGCCGGCGCCGCAAGCGCGGTCGGGCCGCTCACCAGCGTCACCTCCGCGCCGAGTGCCGCGGCAGCTTCGGCGATCGCATAGCCCATCTTCCCCGAGCTTGAATTGGTGATGCCGCGCACCGTGTCGATCGCCTCGAAAGTCGGGCCGGCGGTGACCAGCACGCGCTTTCCCGCGAGGCGCTTCGGCGCGAGGAAGGCCAGCACTTCGCGCAGCAGGTCTTCCGGCTCGACCATGCGTCCCATGCCGGTTTCGCCGCAGGCCTGGTCCCCGGACGCGGGCCCCAGGATGGCGACGCCGTCGGCGCGAAGCGTGGCCACGTTGCGCTGCGTGGCGGCGTTGTCCCACATCTCGCGGTTCATCGCCGGCGCCACGAGCAACGGGCAGTTGCGCGCAAGGCAGGTGGTCGACAGCAGGTCGTCGGCAATCCCCCACGCGAGCTTGGCGAGGAAGTCCGCGCTGGCCGGCGCGATGAGCACCGCGTCCACGCCGCGCGTGAGCTCGATGTGCGCCATGCTGTTGGCGAACGAGGCGTCCCAGAGGTCGGTGGCGACCGGCCTGCCGGACAAGGCCTGGAAGGTCGCCGTGCCGACGAATTTTGTCGCGGCCTCGGTCATCGCCACCTGCACTTCGACGTTATTCAGCCTGAGTGCGCGCACCAGCTCGGCAGCCTTGTAGGCTGCGATGCCGCCGGTGACGCCCAGAAGAATGCGATGCGGTGCGCTCATGTGAGCCCTTTCCCCGGAAGTGGGGACTTCCAAATGGAAATTCTACTGGAGAAAGGGAACACGCATGTCCATCGCCGATTGGCCGGTACGGGAACGTCCGCGCGAAAGGCTCCTCGCCAACGGGGCGGAGGCCTTGTCGGATGCGGAGCTGCTGGCCATTTTCCTGCGCACCGGGACGCCCGGGCGCGACGCCGTCGAGCTCGCGCGCGACCTGCTCAATCGCTTCGGCAGGCTGTCGGCGCTGTTCGGGGCGACGCTACCGGAGTTCCGCGAGGTCGAGGGCATGGGCGAGGCCAAGTACGCGCAGCTGATGGCGGCGGCGGAGCTCTCGCGCCGCACGCTGTCCGAGGAAATGAAGGTGAGGGACAGCCTTGCTTCCCCGTCTGCCGTGCGCGGTTACCTGCGGCTGAAGCTCCAGCACCTCGGCCACGAAGTCTTCGTCGTCGTGTTCCTCGATGCGCAGAACCGGGTGATCGCTGCGGAGGAGTTGTTCCGCGGCACCCTCACCCAGACCAGCGTATATCCGCGGGAAGTCGTGAAGCGGGCGCTCGCGCACAACGCCGCTGCGCTGATCCTGGCCCACAACCATCCCTCGGGCGTGGCCGAGCCGAGCGTGCAGGACCAGTCGCTCACCCGGACGCTGGCGCAGGCGCTGTCCCTGATCGACGTGCGCATCCTCGACCATTTCATCGTCGCGCCAGGCGCCCTCACCAGCTTCGCCGAGCGCGGGCTGGTCTGAAAACCCCTTTTTCAACAAAGGCTTGGCGGCGGCGGATTTGCGGCGCCCAAGCCCCTTCGGACCAAAAAAGCCAATGAAATCAGCTTGAAAGGCGATGCCCACTTCGGCTATACTGTCGAGCTTTCCTGCAGCAACAGCGCAGCAACCCATAACGAGAGACGAGGTTCAACATGTCACGCGTATGCCAGGTGACCGGCAAGGCCCCGATGGTGGGCCACCATGTGTCCCACGCGAACAACAAGACGAAGCGCCGGTACCTGCCCAACCTGCAGTACCGCCGCATCTGGGTGGAGTCCGAGAACCGTTTCGTGAAGATGCGCATCACGACGGCGGGCCTGCGCCTGATCGACAAGAACGGCATCGACGTCGTGCTCGCG
Source organism: uncultured beta proteobacterium (assembly GCA_963849005.1). Classification (GTDB taxonomy): domain Bacteria; phylum Pseudomonadota; class Gammaproteobacteria; order Burkholderiales; family Usitatibacteraceae; genus CAWKGC01. The sequence continues at coordinate 68,549 of CAWKGC010000021.1, forward strand.
GACATGCGCGCGCGCGGCATCTCGATCTAAGGAGCCTTCGACATGCGCGACAAGATCAAGCTTGAATCGACCGCCGGCACGGGGCATTTCTACACCACCAACAAGAACAAGAAGACCATGCCCGAGAAGATGGAGATCAAGAAGTACGATCCCGTCGCCCGCAAGCACGTGATCTACAAGGAAGGCAAGCTCAAGTAGTCCCGGAGCTGGCGCATCAAGAAGCCCCGCAGTCGCGGGGCTTTTCTTTTTCGGCCTCGGCGCGGCGCGCGATCGCGCCGGTCATGGCGCGGAAAATGAACAGGTGGCCGGGAATCATCGCGTACCAGTAGAGCAGCCCCCACACGCCCGCCGGATGCCAGTACGCGGTCGAAAGTGACGCGCCGCCGCCCGTCGCCCAGGTCCTCGATCTCGAACTCGAGCACGCCCGACCCGGGCGCCTTCATGCCGAAGAAAGCGTGAGGCGCCGGCCCGGTTCCACGCCGATCACGCGCCATGAATCGACCACGTCACCCAGGCGCAAGTCGTCGGGATCGCGCCTGCCGTGGTTGAGGCCGGGCCCGCCCAGCAGCCAGTCGGCCACTTCGCGGATCGTCCAAAGGAAGTTGAAGGCGAAGTAGCGGTTCTTGCCGCCGATCGACGTCACCACCTTCCAGATCGATTTCGCGCTCGCGGGGGTTTCCGCGAAACCGGTGGCGCGCTTTGCGTAATACGCATAGTCGGGGCGGTAGTCGCGGAACATGAATGCGCCCTCGGTCCAGCGCGAGGCGACTGCGTGGCGCCTTTCCGCGTCGAGCGCATCGCGGACCGCATCGTCGAAGCCGAGCAAGACGCTGGGGGATCAGCCGCGCGGATGGGCTCGTCGTTCGCGGTGAAGTCATGCTTGAGCCCGCCGATCAGCGCGCGCGCGATGTTCGTCGGCACGGCGGTGACGAAGCGCAGCCAGTGGGCGCGACAGTTCGGGCGTGAGCACCGGCACCGGGATGATCCACGGTGGCCGCCTGCCCGGCGAGCCGCGCGATCGCGCGCATCATCGCTTCGTAAGTGAGTGTTTCCGGTCCGGCCGCGTCGTAGATCCCGCCGGCCGTCGCGGGCACGGGCCGGGGCCTCGGCAAGGTAGTCGAGCAGGTTGTCGAGCGCGATGCGGCGGGGACTTGGCGCGCACCCAGCGCGGCGTGACCATGACCGGCAGGTGCAGCACGAGGTCGCGCATGACCTCGAAGGCGGCGGAGCCGGGGCCGACGATGATGCCGGCGCGGATCTCGGTGACCGGGACCGGTGCCCGCGCGCAGCCGCTCGCCGGTATCGCGGCGCGAGAGGAGGTGCTCGGAGTCCGCGTCTCCGGGCACGAGGCCGCCCAGGTAGACGATGCGCTTCACGCCCGCGCCGGCGGCGGCACGCGGCGAAGTTGTCCGCAGCCTCGAGGTCGAGCCGGCCGAAGTCGCTGCCGGCGGCCATCGAGTGGACGAGGTAGTAGGCGGTATCGATGCCCGACAAGGGCGGCGGGAAGCGATTCGGGCTGCAGCGCGTCGGCTTCCACGAGTTCCACGCCGGGCCAGTTGCGCGCCTCCAGCACGTCGCGATTGCGCGCAGAGGCGCGCACGCGCCATCCCCGCCGCGGCAAGCGCGGGGACGAGGTGGCTGCCGATGTAGCCGCTCGCCCCGAAGACGAGCGCCGCGCCCGGGTGGGCGGGGGATTGCGGGACTGCGCTCAGGCGGCGTAGCAGCGCAGGCGGCGCGAGAACTGCATCAGCGGCTCGATGTCGCTTGATTCAGCGCGCTTGCACCAGTCGTCGAGTTGCTTGACCAGTTGCTCGGTGGAGAGCGTGGAACGCTGCCACAACGCGGAGAGTTCCTTGCGCATCGTGTGCGTCTTCGCCAGCACCGGCGAGGATTCGATGGCGCGGTCAACCGCAGCGCGCTGCGCCGCGCCCAGCTTGTCGGTGTCGGTATGCATCCAGGAGCGCACCTTGCGCGCCATGGCGGAGTCGCTGAACTGGATCTTCGCCACTTCCGCCTGCGTCGTTGCCCTGAGCGACTTGGCGTACTTGGCCAGCACTTCGTAGCGGTGCTGTATGACCGCCTGCAATGTCTGCGCGTCGATCTCCAGCTTGGACGGGTCGAGCCTCACGTTGCCCGCCGTGCGGCGCGCTTCGGCAAGCCCGAGCGCCGAAAGCATCCGGATGTACATCCAGCCGAGGTCGAACTCGTAGGCGCGGATCGAGAACTTGGCCGAGGTCGGGTAGGCATGGTGGTTGTTGTGCAGTTCCTCGCCGCCGATCCACACGCCCCAGGGCGTGATGTTGCGGCTGGCATCCTCGGTCTGGAAATTGCGGTAGCCCCAGAAGTGGCCGATGCCGTTGATGACGCCGGCGGCCCAGAACGGGATCCACGCCATCTGGATGCCGAACATCAGCGCGCCGGGCACCACGCCGAAGAGCGCGATGTCGATCGCGGCCATGAGGACGATGCCCCATTTCTGGTGGGGCGTGTAGAGGTTGCGCTCGAGCCAGTCGTCCGGCGTGTTGTGGCCGTACTTCTCGATGGTCTCGGCGTTGCGCGATTCCCTGACGTACAGGACCACGCCACCGAACAGGATCTTGTTGATGCCGTGGATCTGCGGGCTGTGCGGATCGTCGACCGTCTCGCACTTGGCGTGGTGCTTGCGGTGGATCGCCGTCCACTCCTTGGTGACCATGCCGGTGGTGAGCCACAGCCAGAGGCGGAAGAAGTGGTTCACCGCCGGGTGCATTTCGAGCGCGCGATGCGCCTGCGCGCGGTGCAGGTAGAGCGTCACCGCGGCGATGGTGATCTGGACGAGCACGAGCAGGGCAAGCAGATCGCCCCACCATGGAAGGTTCAGGATCCCTGTGAACATTGAGCGCCTTTCAGATGGCCGCGACGATCGTCGTCCCGTCGGTGGCCGTGTTGTCGAATCAAGCCCGCCATTTTACCCGGTTCCGCCCCGCCCACGGGGTTACAACAGTAACTCTTTGAAATACATAGATGTTTCAGCCGGGGATTGCAGCGTCGCCCAATATCCTTACATCGCGCTTCGGGAAGGGGATTTCAATGCCTGCGGCGCGGAAGCCCGCAATGATGTCGAGGTAGATCTCGCTCCTGAGCAGCGCCTGCCCCTGGTCGGCATCGCCGATCCAGAGGTTCAACTCGATCTCGATGCCGTTGTCGCCGAGCCTGGAGACCACCGCCGAGGGCGCGGGATCGGCCAGCACGCGCGGGTGCTTCTTCGCCGCCGCGACCAGGATCGCGAGCGCAGGCGGCAGGTCGGTCGAATAGCCGACGCTCAGCGGGATCCTCACCAGCACGCGCCGCTCGGTGAACGAGAGGTTGCTCACGATGTTGGCCACCAGCAAGTCGTTGGGAACGATCGCCTCGGTGCCGTCGAGCGACTTGATCACCGTATAGCGGGCGTAGATGCCGGTGACCACGCCCTGGCGGTTCTCGAGGGCGACCAGGTCGCCGATGCGGATCGAGCGGTCGAGCAGGATGATGAAGCCGCTCACGTAGTTGCTGACGCGATCTTCTGCAGGCCGAGGCCGAGGCCGACGCCGAGCGCGCCGGCGAAGACCGACAGCGCGGTGATGTCGATGCCCACCAGCGGCAGCGCGATCAGGACCGCGAGCACGATGGCCACCGCCCGCGTGAGCTTGGCCAGGATCACGCGCAGCGACAGTTCGACCGTTTCGGCGTTGAGGAGCCGTCCCTCGAGCAGTTTCGAAAGCCACATCGACACCGAAAGCGTGATGGCCACCGCGACCACGCCCTGCAGCGTCTGCAGGAGGGAGATCCGGCTCTTGCCCAGCGGGATCGCGACCGAATCGAGCGCCGCCTCGATCTCGGGCAGCAATCCCGTCAGGTGCAGCACCACGCCGATCCAGATCACGTAAGTGATGACGCGCTCGAACGCTCGTCAGGATGGCGCCGTGCGGAAGGATCGAGCGAAGCACGTGGACGGCGGTGCGGATGACCGCGAATGCGGCCAGCAGGACCAGCGCGAAATCGAGCATCGGCACGTGCTGGAAGCGGCGCAGCAACGCGGCCGCGCCGCCAGATCAGCAGCAGCGAGACGAGCGGGAAGGCGACGTGGTAGAGGCCCATTTCGCCGAACTTCCAGCGCCCGGCCTTCGCCACGTGACCGCGCAGCATGCGCCCGAGCAGCCAGCCGGCGACGAGGCCGAAGGCCAGCACGGCAAGCTCGCGCCGCCCCTCGCCGGTCGTGAAGAGGTAGGTCAGCAACTCGCCTCGGAAGAATTCGAAATGATCCATGGCCCGCTATTGTAGCCGCGAAGACTCGCGCCGATGGCGCTCGAAGTTGGCGACGAAGCGCCCGGCGAGCGCGGCATTGCCCGAGAGCACCACGACGTTCTCGGCGTTCTTCGACTGCGCCGCGTGCGTGAAGTTGTAGCTGCCGGTGATCACGGTAAGCTCGTCGATGACGATCACCTTGTTGTGCGATGCCGCCATCCGGTCGTTCATCCAGATGCGCGCGCCGGCGCGCTCGAGGTCCTTCAGCACCGGCAGCCCCCCGGCCTCGTGCTGCTTCGCGTCGGCGACGATGTCCACCGCCACGCCGCGCTCCCTCGCCGCGACAAGGGCGCGGGCGATGCCCTTGTGGGTGAAGAGGTAGGCCTGCATGCGCACGCTTTCGCGAGCGCCGTCGAGATGGCGGACGATCAGCTTCGCGATGTCGTCGCCGGGAGTGAAGGCGACTTCGACCTCCGCGCTTCCGAGGGGCGGGCGTTCGTGCGGCGCGACGTTCGCCGCAAAGGCAGGCAGCGCAAGCAGCGCCGCGAGCACCGCGGGCGAGAGCCTCACTTGCGCCGCTCGAGCACCGCGGCGAAAAAGCCGTCCGTGTCGTGCACGTGCGGCAACAGGCGCAGGAACTCTTCGCACCCCGGCGCCGCGATCTTCAGGCGCGCCAGCACTTCGCCGCACGGCACGCGGGCGAAGTCGGGATGCGCCGCAAGGAAGGCCGCGACGATGTTCTCGTTTTCCTCGGCGAGCAGGCTGCAGGTGCGCGTAGACCAGCCGTCCGCCCGGTTTCAGCAGCCGCGCCGCGCCGGCAAGGATCGCGGCCTGCTTGCTGCGTTCAGCTCGGCGACGCTCTGCCGCGGTCTGGCGCCACTTGAGGTCGGGATTGCGGCGCAGCGTTCCGAGTCCGCGTGCAGGGCGCGTCGACCAGCACGCGGTCGATCTTGCCGCGCAGGCGCTTCACCCGCGTGTCGTTCTCGCGCGGCGATGCGCTGCGGGTGCACGTTGGACAGCCCCGAGCGCTTCAGCGCGCGGCCCGAGGTTCGCCAGCCGCTTCTCGGAAACGTCGAAGGCATACACGCGGCCCTGCGAATTCATCAGCGCGCCGAGCTCAGCGTCTTGCCGCCCGCGCCGGCGCAGAAGTCGACCACCATGTCGTTGCGCTTGGGCGCCAGCAGCAGGCCGAGGACCTGGCTGCCCTCGTCCTGCACCTCGACCGTGCCGTCGAGATAGAGGGGGTGCGTGTTGCAGCGCGATTTTTTCCTTCAGGCGGATGCCCAGCGGCGAATAGCGCGTCGGGCCTCGCGGCGATGCCTTCGGCTTGAGGCGCTCCAGAACCTCGTCGCGCCGGGCGCGCATGCGTGTTCACGCGCAGGTCGAGCGGCGCGCTTTGCTGCAGCGCGCGCGTGAGCGACAGCAGGTCCTTCTCGGAGTACTGCGCGCGCAGTCGCGACAGCACCCAGTCGGGGAGGTCGGCCCTCGTTTCGAAGGGCAGGGACTCGAAGTTCAGCTTCTTCAATTCCACGAGCCAGTCGAATTCCTCCTGGGTGACGAGGTGCTGGATGTGGTTGATGCCCACGCCCGCAATCTTCACCAGCGCCGCGAGCGCGAGTTCGCGTGGGGCCGCCGCGGGCGTGATCGCCTCCAGCGTGCGCCGGCGGCGCAGCACGGCGTAGATGGTGTCGGCGATGAGCGCGCGGTCGCGCCCGCCGAGGTTGCGGTTGTCGCGGAAGTACTGCTTGAGCGTCGCGTCGGCCGGCGAGCGCAGCGTCAGCACGATGGTGAGCGCGTGAACGAGCGCGTCGAACTGCGGAGCGGTGTAGTTCATGTCATGGCCTTTGCGGATCCCCGCAGGCAGGCGGGCGCGTCAGCGCCCGGTGATCCTGACGGCGTTCTGTTCGACGACGAGACGGTTGCGGGCGACCGGGAAGCGCATCTTCACCGGGAGATAGTGATGGTCGAGGCTCAGCCAGACGTCGACCTGCTCGACCTTTTCCTTGCCGACATGGCGCAGGTGCAGGGCACGCAGCTTGCCCATGGGAACCTCGATGTCCTCCACGCCGAGCACGTCGAGGTGGAAGTTGTAGAGGCGCCGCTGGGTGAACACGCGCAGGTCGAAGGGCTTGTCCGGCGGCGGGGCGTGCGCCAGCTGGAAGATCATCGTCAGCCAGTCGACGGTGTTGTCGGTGAGGGCGCCGGTCTTGCGCTCGGAGCCCTTGATGAAGGTGACCTCGCGCTTCTGCCAGTCGAAGGCGAGCCCCTCGTCGGGCGAGCTGCCGCGTTTTTCGAGGAACTCGGCGGGCTTCAGGCCCTCGTCGGTCACTTCGCCGCGGCTTTCCTGCACGATGCTGCCCTCGAGGAACAGCGTGAAGAAGCCGACTGCTTCCATGGTTCCCCTGATGGCGTATTGGTTGCCGTCGCGGGACCAGGCGTATTGCGCGCGGCCATCGGCGAAGGCGCTCTTCAGGTCGTATTCGATCGTGACGCGCTCGGGAAGCGCGGCGACGTCGAATTTGGGCGGTGCGAGCCTCGGCGTGACCGAGGTGGGTTCGGCCAGCGCGATCTTTTCCGGTTCGGAGGGCGCTTGCGTTTCCGCGGCCTTCGCAGGCGGCGTCTCCGGGATCAGCACGGGCTCGGCCAGTTGCGGCAGCGCCGCGCCGGTCTCCAGCATGGCGATCGGGGACTCCGGGGCCGCGGGGCGCGCGCGCGCGCGTTTCACGGGCGGCGCGGCAGGAGCGGGTGCCGCGCTTTCCACGGATGCGGCGGGCGCCAGCCGCGCATCGAACCGGACCGGCTCGTTGTCGACGAAGGGATGGGCCCAGTCCGGGCCGCCCACCAGGATTGCCGCGTGGGCGACCAGCGAGATGCACAGCGCCACCGCGAGAACGCGGTTGCGGGCCAGCATTTCGCGAACGCGGCTCATCGGGTCTTCAACTCGACAATGGTCTGGTCGAGGATGGTGCCGTCGGCATTCTGGAACCAGATGCGGATCGGCACGTTGCCCATGTCCTTCGCCAGCCAGATTTGCGCCTTGTCCTCGCGGTCGCTGGCGCGGATCCGCTCGAGGTGCACGGTCTCGAAGGTGCCCGCCGGGGTCTTCAGCACCGGTTCGCCGGCCTTGCGGAAGTGGAATGCCTCGAGCTTGCGCCCGCCGCTCATCTCCACCTTGTAGCCGTCGGGCCGGGCCACCCACATGAACTGGTAGAGGAAGGAAAGGCGGTCAAGCGCACCGCGGGAGAGCGGTTCCGTCTCCTCCTTCCCCGCGCGCTTCGTCCTCAGGACCATCTTCGCCCAGTCGAAAGTGAGGCGGACCGAGTCGTTGGGGTTGGTGCGCAGGTCCTCGTACACGAGAGGCTGGAGCCCGGAGGCGCCGAACTTGCCTTCGGCGGCCATCACCACCTTGTCCTGCACGAACATCTTCAGCCCGCCGGAGGCGACCGAGGTGCTGTCGATCCGGTAGGTTTCGCCCTTGCGCTCGAACTTCTCGGTGACATAGGCGATCAGGATCCCGTTCTTGAAGATCTTGTACTCGGCCTCGACCACGGATGGCGCGGCCAGCGCGGGCAGCGCGGCAACCAGGGCGGAAAGCAGGGCGAGGAGTCTTTTCATGGCAGTCGTGGCGCGACGAGGCTGTCTGTAGCAACGCCCGAGCCCCTCACCTGGACGACATCGCCCGGATGAAACTCGACCCGCCCCTCGGCCATCCAGCGCACCGCCTGCGGATAAATGCGGTGCTCCTGCGCGAGGACGCGATCGGCAAGGGCCGCTTCGGTGTCCCCGGCCAGCACCGGGACGGCGGCCTGCAGGAGGATCGGCCCATGGTCCAGCGCCGGCGTCACGAAGTGAACTGTGGCTCCGTGCAGCTTCACGCCCGCCTCGAGCGCGCGGCGATGGGTGTGGAGACCCGGGAACAAGGGCAGCAGCGAAGGGTGGATGTTCAGCATGCGCTTCGGGTAGCGCTTGACGAAGCCCTCGGTGAGGATGCGCATGAAGCCCGCCAGCAACACCAGGTCGGGCGCGAAGGCATCGATCGCCTTCGCGAGCTCCCCGTCGAAGGCCTCGCGGGAGGCGAACGCGGCATGGTCCACCACCCGGGTGGCGATGCCCCTGGACTTCGCCCATTCGAGCCCGGCGGCGTCGGGCCGGTTGGCGATCACCGCGCGCATCTCGACCGGAAGACCGGCTTCGACCAGCGCGCGCATGTTGCTGCCACGGCCGGAGATCAGGATGACGGCGGAGGCCATGGGGATTTTCGCCGCGGGGCGGCGGGCTCAGGCCACCACGGTTTGCGGCGCGCCGGCAGCGCGCTCGACGATGGCGCCGATCTCGAAGGCCTGCTCGCCCTCCGCGCGCAGCAGCTCGATCGCGCGCTGCGCATCATCGCGGGCAACCACCAGCGCCATGCCGATGCCGCAGTTGAAGGTGCGATGCATTTCCGCCGGCGGGATGTTGCCCGAGCGCTGCAGCCAGTCGAACACCGGCGGCGTGGGCCAGCTTCCCTTCACGAGCGCGGCACTGGTGTTCTCCGGCAGCACGCGAGGCACGTTCTCCACCAGCCCGCCGCCGGTGATGTGCGCCATGCCCTTCACTTTCACGGATTGCAGCAGCTTCAGCACCGGCTTCACGTAGATGCGCGTGGGCGCCATCAGGGTGTGGCCGAGGGAGCGGCCGTGGAACGGCGCATCGAGGTCCGCGCCGCTCAATTCCAGCACCTTGCGCACCAGCGAATAGCCGTTGGAGTGCAGGCCGCTCGAGGCCAGCCCGACCACCGCATCGCCCGGGCGGATGGTGCTGCCGTCGATGATGTTTTCCTTTTCCACCAGCCCGACTGCGAAGCCCGCGAGGTCGTACTCGCCCGGGTCGTACATGCCGGGCATCTCCGCGGTCTCCCCGCCGATCAGCGAGCAGCCCGCCTGCTCGCAGCCGAGCGCGATGCCTTTCACAACGTCGGCCGCGGTGTCCACGGTCAATTTCCCCGTGGCGAAGTAATCGAGGAAGAAGATCGGCTCGGCGCCGAGCACGAGGATGTCGTTCACGCTCATCGCCACGAGGTCGATGCCGATGGTGTCGTGCAGGTCCATGCGGAAGGCGAGCTTGAGTTTCGTGCCGACGCCGTCCGTTCCCGACACCATGACCGGGTTCCTGAACTTCTTCGACACCTCGACCAGCGCGCCGAAGCCGCCGATGCCGCCCAGCACCTCGGGGCGCAGCGTCTTCTTCGCGAAGGGCTTGATGCGCTCGACGAGCGCGTCTCCCGCTTCGATATCGACGCCGGCATCGCGGTAGGTAAGTGTGGCCATGGGGAAGGGGCAGGCGCCAAATGGCGCGGAAAAGGGAAATTTTACCGCATTCGCCCTTCAGGCCCGGCGAAAACGGCTGAAAGGTTGCCGCGGGCTTCCCGACAAAGGCTGCAGAAGCGCGATCGACGTGCTTCCCCCCAACCCATCAAGCAAAAGGAGAGTTGAATATGAAAGCTGTTTCCAAGGCCCTGTTGGGCACCGTGTTCGCGCTTGGCCTGTCGGCCACCCAGCCCGCTTTCGCCCAGCAGTCCGAGGCCGGCCCCGGCGCCAACGTCTTCCAGAAGATGATGGACATGAACAAGGACGGCATGGTGTCGAAGACCGAAGCGATGGAGATGTTCGGCAAGATGTTCGACAAGGCCGACACTTCGAAGAAGGGCATGCTCACCAAGGAGCAGGCCGAGAACCTGTACAAGATGCTGACCCAGGAAAGCAAGGGCTGATTCGCCATCAAGCATGTCCCGGGGTCGGGCGCGAGCCTGCCCCCGAATTGACGGGATGACCTTCGGCGCGAGGGTCTGCCGAAGCGAGCCCCGGCGAAGCCCTCCCTTTCGACCCGGCGCCATCACGGTTGCTGCGACCGAGTTGCCGCCTTCGTGAATCAGGCGACTTTTCTGTAGCGACGCTTTTCTTTGCGGGAGGGTCGCGCCTCTCGAAAGGGAGGGCTCCACCGAGGCTCGCATGGGCATCGCTGCGCGTGGCGCGAAGCGCCTGCTCCTTACGCGCAGGCGGGGGCGGGGCGGAACCCTTTGAGAGGCGCATCGCCAATGCAATTCTTCGCGATGCTGCATTCAGCCGGCCGATCCACGAGGCCAGCAGCGCGGTACAAAGAATCATGTCGGCGCCGGGTCGAAGGGAACCTGCCTCCGCCACCGCCCCTGCCTCCGCCAGCGCTCCGCCACCGCTCCTGCCTCCGCCACCGCCCCTGCCTACGCGCTAGGCGTCACCGCTACCCTGGAACGCCGGCAGCGCGGCCTTGGCGAAATCCAGCATGCGCTGGATGGAAACCTTCGCGCGGCGACCGACCTCGGGATCGACGTGCACCTCGTTCCGGCCGTCGTCGAGCACCTGCGCGAGGTTGTGCAGCCCGTTCATCGCCATCCACGGGCAATGCGCGCAGCTCTGGCACGTGGCGCCTTTGCCAGCGGTGGGCGCCTCGATGAAGGTCGCGCCGGGCAGGCGCTTCTTCATCTGGTGGATGATGCCGCCGTCGGTGGCGACGATGTATTCCTTCGCGCCCAGGCGCATTGCCGCCTGGATGATGCCGGTGGTGGAGCCGACCGCGTCGGCAAGGTGGATCACGCCGGCGGGCGACTCCGGGTGCACCAGCACCTTGGCATCCGGGTGCTTCAACTTCAATTCCTCAAGTTGCTGCGCCTTGAACTCGTCGTGCACCACGCACGACGCATTCCACATCAGCATGTCCGCGCCGGTCTTGCGGCGGATGTAGTCGCCGAGGTGCTTGTCGGGCGCCCAGAGGATCTTCTTTCCCTGCGCATGCAGGTGCGCGACGATCTTCTCGCCGATGGACGAAGTCACCATCCAGTCGGCGCGCGCCTTCACCGCCGCGCTGGTGTTGGCATAGACCACCACGGTGCGGTCGGGGTGGGCGTCGCAGAACGCCGAGAACGCGTCGGCCGGCGTGGCGAGATCGAGCGAGCACTCGGCCTCCAGGTCCGGCATCAGCACGCGCTTCTCGGGGTTCAGGATCTTGGCGGTCTCGCCCATGAAGCGCACGCCCGCGACGACGATGGTCTTCGCGGGATGGTCGTGGCCGAAGCGCGCCATCTCGAGCGAATCCGAGACCACGCCGCCGGTGGCCTCGGCCAGGTCCTGCAGGTCCGGGTGGACGTAGTAGTGCGCCACCAGCACCCCGTCGATCTCCTTCAGCCGCCGCTTGATGCGCTCGATCAGCGCCGGCCGCTCCTCGGGCGTGGCGATGCGCGGCGGTTTCGCGGGCGCCAGCCCGAGGTCGCCCGTAACACGCTCGAAGCGGATCTGGATGGGTGCGGCTGCGGCCATGTATTCCGTTCTCCTGTTTCGTTTCCGGGGGCGGCCGACGATTCTGCCACAGCGCACCACCCCGGGGCGCCGGCCGGGCCGGCGTGATACACTTTTGCCTCGTTTCCAGGCGTCCCGTGATGCGCTCAGGCCCACGGGATGCGCCGGATCCAAGTTCGCCGCCGGAATGCTTGATGAGCGCCGCGGGGACGCAGGGTCCAGGATGCCCACCATGAAGCAGCTACTCCTAGCCTTCACACATCCCCCGCCAACTTTCGACAACTTCGTTGCTGCCCGCAACGCCGAGTTGCTCGTGGCCCTGCGCGCCTTCGCTTCCGGCGACCTGCCGGAGCGTGTCCTGTATATCTGGGGCGAACCCGGCGCCGGCAAGACCCATTTGCTGAAAGCCTTTTCCGCGCTCACCGGCGCGCCCCTGCTGGATGCGGCCGCGCCGGGTCCCGAGGACTTCCGCGGGGGGAGTTTCTGCCTCGACGACGTCGGCCGCCTGCCGGAAAGCGCGCAGGCGGCCCTCTTCAACGCCTTCAACGAGCCCGGCTTCTCGCGGCTGGTCGCCGCCGCGCCCTGCGCCCCGAAGGACCTCGCGCTTCGCAAGGACCTCGCCACGCGGCTCGCAACGGGGCTGACCTATCGCTGCCATGCCCTGAGCGACGCGGAGAAGCGCCTCGCACTCGCCGCCCATGCCGAGACGCGCGGCTTCACGCTCTCGCCCGAAGTCGCGTCCTACCTGCTCAACCATGTGCGGCGCGACATGCCGTCATTGATCGGCGCGCTCGACGCACTCGACCGTTATTCGCTCGAGACGGGGCGCCCGATCACGCTGCCCCTGCTGAAGGCGGCGATGCAGCCGGGCCTCAAGCTGGAGAACCGATGAAGCTCGCCTTGTTCGACCTCGACAACACCCTTCTCGGGGGCGACAGCGACTATGCCTGGTCGCAGTTCCTGATCGAGGAGGGCATCCTCGACCGCGAGAAGTTCGAGCAGACCAACGGCTGGTTCCTCAAGGAGTACGAGCGCGGCTCGATCGTGATGGAGGACTGGCTCGCCTTCCAGCTGAAGCCGCTCGCCGGCCGGCCGCGCGCGCAACTCGAGGACTGGCACCGCCGCTTCATGGAACGCAAGATCCGCCCGATCATCCTCGCCAAGGCCGCCCCGTTGATCGCCAGCCACGGCGACGCACTGCAGGCGCTGGTCACCGCAACCAACCGCTTCATCACAGAGCCGATCGCGCGCGAGCTCGGCATTCCCCACCTGATCGCCTCCGAGATCGAGTTGGGCGAGGATGGCACGTTTACCGGAAGGCCCAGCGGGCAACCGTCCTTCGGCAAGGGCAAGGTCTCGCGCGTCGGCGATTGGCTTGCCGCGCAGGACCTGAAGCTGGGCGATTTCCGCGAAAGCTGGTTCTACAGCGATTCGCACAACGATATCCCGCTGCTCGAGGCGGTGAGCCATCCGGTGGCGGTGGATCCGGATGCCACGCTGCGAAAGCACGCGGAAGGAAAGGGATGGCGCGTCATGAGCCTGAGGACATGATCAAGAAATTCATCCGGCGCGTTTTCGGCGGCGGCGGCGAGAAGCGCCCGCAGCGCGAGGCGAAGGCGGTCATCTACGGGCCGGACCGCCACCATGTGCGCAAGGAATCGCTCAGCCGCGGCGCGCGCAAGACCTGCGAAGACCTGCAGCGCGCGGGCTACGCCGCCTTCGTGGTCGGCGGCGCGGTGCGCGACCTGCTGCTCGGGCGCGCGCCCAAGGACTTCGACGTCGCCACCAGCGCGACGCCCGACCAGGTGCGCGCGGTGTTCCGCAGGAGCCGCATCATCGGCAGGCGCTTCCAGATCGTGCACGTGATGTTCGGCGCCGAGACGGTCGAGGTGTCGACCTTCCGCGCGCACTTCACCAAGGAGGCCGACGAGGACAGCCAGGACGCGCACGGCCGCGTGCTCTCCGACAACGTGTGGGGCTCGCAGGCCGAGGACGCGATCCGCCGCGACTTCACCGTGAACGCGCTGTTCTACGACCCGGTGAAGGAAGAGGTCTGGGACTACCAGCACGGCGTCAAGGACCTCGAGGCGAAGAAGCTGGTGATGATCGGGGATCCGGCGACGCGCTACCGCGAAGACCCGGTGAGGATGCTGCGCGCCGCGCGGCTGGCCGCCAAGCTCGGCTTCACCATCGAGGCGAAGACCGAGGCCGCGATCCGCGAGTCGAGGCACCTGCTGGAGAACGTGCCGCAGGCGCGGCTCTTCGAGGAAATCCTCAAGCTGCTGCTCTCGGGCAGCGCGGTGGCGTGCATCAAGAAGCTGCGCCACCTCGAGCTCCACCACGGCCTGCTGCCCCTGCTGGACAACGCGCTCGAGGATCCCGACACGGGGCAATTCGCCTGGGCTGCGCTGCAGGCCACCGACGAGCGGCTCGCTGCGGAGAAGCCCGTCTCTCCCGCCTTCCTGCTCGCGGCCCTTCTCTGGGGGCAGGTCGAAAGGGAAACCAAACGCGCCGAGGAGGAAGGCCAGGTCGCGGTGCCGGCGATGCACGCGGCGATGCACGAGGCGCTCGAGCGCCAGCGCGACAAGCTCGCCATCCCGCGCCGCTTCGACGCGACGATGAAGGAGCTGTGGCTCCTGCAGCCGCGCTTCCTGCAGCGCGGCGGCAGCCGGCCGTACCGCCTGCTCGAGCATCCGCGCTTTCGCGCCGGCTACGATTTCTTCGAGCTGCGCGCGCGTTCCGGCAACGCGCCGCAGGACATCGCCGATTGGTGGGAGCGCTTCCAGTTCGCCTCTGTGGACGAGCGCGAGACGATGATGCTGAAGGACGACGGCCCGAAGAAGAAGCGCCGCCGCCGCCGCGGAGGCAAGAAGTCGGACGAGCAGGGCGGCGCGGAACCTGCGGGAACAAGCGGCGAGGAGGGCGCGGAATGAAACCCGTGCGCGCCGCGATCGCGCTGGGCGCGAACCTCGCGTCTCCCGAGGCGCAGGTGCTGCGCGCCTTCGACGAGATCGCGCGGATGCCGGGCACGACGCTCATCGCGCGGTCGTCGCTTTATCGCACGGCGCCGGTCGGGTACGCCGACCAGCCGGCGTTCATCAACGCCGCGGCGCTGGTGGACACCACGCTTTCCCCGCGTGCCCTGCTCGACGGGCTGCTCGCGATCGAGCGCGCCCACGGCCGCGTGCGCGACGTGCCCAACGGCCCGCGCACGCTCGACCTCGACGTGGTCGTCTACGGCGACACGCTGGTCGACGAGCCGGGGCTCGCGATCCCGCATCCGCGCGCGCACGAGCGCGCCTTCGTCCTGGCGCCGCTCTCCGAGATCGCCCCCGGGCTGCGCATTCCCGGGCACGGCTTCGCGCGCGAATGCCTGGAGAAATGCGACCGCTCCGGCATAGCGAAGATGGAGACCGCATGAACAAGCGCTTCATCGTCGTCGAGGGACCGATCGGCTGCGGCAAGACCAGCCTCGCGACCCGGCTCGCCGAGCGCCTCGGCGCCAACATCATGATGGAGGACCCGGGCGCCAACCCGTTCCTGCCGATGTTCTATCGCGACATGCGCCGCCACGCGCTCGCGACCCAGCTCTTCTTTCTTTTCCAGCGCGTGAACCAGCTCGAGCGGCTGCGCCAGCCCGACCTCTTCGGCGAGCGCACCGTCGCCGACTTCGCGCTCGCCAAGGACCCGCTGTTCGCGCGCCTGAACCTCGACGACAACGAGTACGCGCTCTACCGGCGCATCTACGACCACGTGAAGCCGCAGGCGCCGGTGCCCGACCTCGTCATCTACCTGCAGGCCTCCGTCGACACCCTGCTCAGCCGCGTGAACCGCCGCGGGCAGCCGATGGAGCGAGACATCCCGGAGGAATACCTGCGCCGCCTCTCCGAGGCCTACACCGGCTATTTCCACGAATACACCGAGAGCCCGCTCCTGATCGTCAACAACGAGCGGCTGAATTTCGTCGATGTCCCCGAGCACTTCGACCTGCTCGTCGAGCGCATGAACGCGATGCGCGGCGGGCGGGAATTCTTCAACCGCGCATGAGGAGCCTCGCATGAGGATCACCACGCATCAACTGCAGGCCCGCGCCGCCGCCGGCGAGAAGCTGGTCATGCTCACTTGCTACGACGCGAGCTTCGCCGCGCTCTCGGACGCCGCCGGCGTCGACATGCTGCTGATAGGCGACTCGCTCGGCATGGTGCTGCAGGGGCACGACTCGACGCTTGCCGTGACCATGGAGCAGGTGCTCTACCACGTCGAATGCGTCGCCAGGGGCAGCGCGAAGGCGATGGTGGTTGCCGACATGCCGTTCGGCGCCTTCCAGGAATCGAAGGAGCAGGCGTTTCGCAACGCGGCGCGCGCGGTGGCGGCCGGCGCAGGCATGGTCAAGCTCGAAGGCGGGGCGCTGATGGTGGAAACCACGCGCTTCCTCGTCGACCGCGGCATCCCGGTTTGCGCGCACATCGGCCTCACGCCGCAATCGGTGCTCACGCTCGGCGGCTACAAGGTGCAGGGCAAGACCGAGAACGCCGCCACGCAGCTCATTGCCGATGCCCGCGCGCTCGAAGCGGCGGGTGCGGCGATCATCCTGATGGAAGCGATGCCGGCAACGCTCGGCAAGCGCGTGACCGAAGCGGTAAAGGTGCCGACCATCGGCATCGGCGCCGGCCCCGACGTCTCCGGGCAGGTGCTGGTGGTCTACGACATCCTCGACATCTATCCCGGCCGCAAGGCGCGCTTCGTGAAGAACTTCATGGAGGGCCAGCCCTCGGTGAAGGCGGGCATCGAGGCCTACGTCGCGGCGGTGCGCGCGAAGACCTTCCCCGGCCCCGAACACTGTTTCTAAATGGGGTCAGATACGCAATTTGGGGTCAGCGAAATAATGGGGTCAGGTTACATTTCCGGACGCCAGGATCGCTGTGCGATCCGGCCGGAAATGTAACCTGACCCCATTATTTCGGAAGTATTACGTCTCTGACCCCAATTGCCGACCCCGGTTTCCGACATGGAACTCATCCACACCGCCGAAAAGCTCGCTGAACGCCTCGGTAAAGAGGCCGCGGTCGCGTTCGTGCCGACCATGGGCAACCTGCACGCCGGCCACCTCTCGCTGGTGAAGATCGCGCGGGAGAGGGCGCGCTGCGTCGTGGCGAGCGTGTTCGTCAATCGACTGCAGTTCGAGCCGGGCGGCGATTTCGACCGCTATCCGCGCTCGCTCGACAACGATTGCCGCATGCTCGAGGCCGCCGGCTGCGACGTGGTGTTCGCGCCCGACGAGCGCGAGCTCTATCCCGAGCCGCAGGAGATCCTCGTCACGCCGCCGAAGTCCGCGGAGCAGTTGTGCGGCGAATTCCGCCCCGGCCATTTTGCCGGCGTCACCACCGTCGTCACCAAGCTCTTCCACCTCGTGCAGCCGCAGGTCGCGGTGTTCGGCATGAAGGACTACCAGCAGCTGCACGTCATACGCACGCTGGTGCGGCAGCTCAACTTCCCGATCGAGATCGTCGGCGGGCCGACGCTGCGCGAGACCGACGGGCTGGCGATGAGCTCGCGCAACGGTTACCTGTCGAAGCAAGAGCGCGCGCAGGCGGTGCAGTTGAGCCAGTGCCTCGCGCGCCTGAAGAACGCGATCGAGGGTGGCCGGAAAGACTACGAAGCGCTCACGCGGGACGCGGAGGAAAGCTTGCGCGTCGCCGGCTGGAAGGTGGACTACGTGGCGCTGCGAACCCGCGCGACGCTGGCGCCGCCGCTGCCGGCCGACAAGGAGCTCGTCGTGCTGGGCGCGGCGTGGCTCGGCCGCACGCGACTCATCGACAACATCGAGATCGCCGCGCCATAGCGTTTCGCCCTCAGCGGTTCCAGCTGCAGGTGCCTTCCCCGATGGCATTCATCATCAGCGGCACCATCGCCAGCAGGCCCATCCCGGCATAGGCCGTCTTGCAATCGGGCTTCCACGAGTTCTCGATGGCGATCTCTTCCCTCGACTTCTGCGCGGGCTTCGCCGGCATCGGGAAGGGCAGTATCGCGCGCTGGCCGGTGCCTTCCTTGGTGATGTCGCGCGCGCGCTGGCGCATGGCCTCGAGGTCGAATCGCGGCGCGTCCTTCGCCGGCTCGGAAGCGGCCGGTGGGGTGCGGCTGCTGAACGGATCGTCGACCACATCGGGGGGCGCGGTGCGCGAGCGCACGGGGCCGGGCATGGGCGCCGTGATGACTTCGCGCGGCGCCGCGCGCGCGGCAGGTTGCGCGGGCACGGGAGCGGCGCGCGGTTCGGCCGGCGCCAGCTCCGCGGCAGGCGCTGCCATCTCCCGCGTGACGGGCGAAGGCGCAATGCGCTCGAGCGACTGCGTCGGCACAAGCGGGACTTCGCTCGGCCGCAACTCGACGGGCGGCGCAAGCGGCTGCGTGATCGCGGGCGGCGTGATGCGCTCAAGAGTCTGCGTGGGAACCAGCGGGACTTCGCTCGGCCGCAACTCGACGGGCGGCGCAAGCGGCTGCGCGATCGCCGGCGGCGTGATGCGCTCAAGCGTCTGCGTCGGCACCAGCGGGACTTCGCTCGGCCGCAACTCGACGGGCGGCGCAATCGGCTGCGCGACGGCAGGAGGCGTGATGCGCTCCAGCGTTTGCGTCGGCACCAGCGGGACTTCGCTCGCGCGCAACTCGACCGGCGCCGCGATTTCCCGCTCGACCTTCAGCGGCACGATGCGTTCGAGCATCGGCGCCGGGACGAGCGGCGTCTCGGTGACGGGCAGGGGCAGCCGCTCGGCCTCCGGCAGGGGCGTGGCCTGCGGCGCGGCGGGCGCGATCGGCTTGTCGACGATGTTCGGCGCTTCCGGCGCGACGCGCGGCAACGTGTCCTTGGCAGCGTCCGGGCGCGTGCGCGGCGCCGTGCGCGGGACGCTCAAGTCGCCGCCGCGATCGAGCCTGAGCCCGATGCCGGGCGCGGCCAGCGGGAAGGGCAGGGTGACGGCGAGCGTTCCCCAGTACGCCTTGCCGCTCGGCGTGCCGCTGCCCGACGTGCTGCCGAACAGCAGGATCGCCAGCATGTGCAGCAGGATCGAGAGGATCACGAACTCGCTGAACGACGCGCGCCTCAATCGTGTCTCCCGGTCGATCCGCCGCGTCAGCCGTTGCGCCTCGGCGGACGGAGGAAGGTGAAGTCCACGCCCTCGTCGGCCTGCGTCACGGTGTCGAGGAAGAGCTTCAGGTAACCGCGCTCCGCGGTCGGCGCCGCCACCGGGCTCGCGGCCTTGCGCTTTTCCAGTTCCGCGTCGGTCACCAGAAGCATGAGCGAGCGCGCGGCGACGTCGAGCCGGATGCGGTCGCCACTCTGGACGTAGGCGAGCGGCCCGCCGATGGCGGACTCCGGCGTCACGTGCAGCACGATGGTGCCGCCGGCGGTACCGCTCATGCGCCCGTCGGAGATGCGCACCATGTCCTTCACGCCCTGGCGCCCGAGTTTCCTCGGGATCGGCAGGTAGCCGGCCTCGGGCATGCCGGGCGCGCCCTTGGGCCCGATGTTCTTCAAGACGAGGATGTCGTCCGCCGTGACGTCGAGGTCGTCGGCGTCGATGCGCGCGGCCATGTCGGCGGCATTCTCGAACACCACCGCGCGGCCTTCGTGCTGCATGAGCTTCGCATCCGCCGCGGATTGCTTGATGATGGCGCCGCCCGGCGCGAGGTTGCCGCGCAGCACCGCGATGCCGCCTTCCTTGAAGATCGGCTTCGAGAGCGGCCGGATCGCGTCCTGCGCGAAGCCCGGGTCCCGAGGCCTCGATCTCCTCGCCGAGCGTGCGGCCGGTGACGGTGAGCGCGTCGAGGTGCAGCAGGGGCTTCAGCTCGCGCAGCAGCGCCGGCACGCCGCCCGCGTGATGGAAATCCTCCATGTAGTGCCGGCCGGTCGGCTTGAGGTCCACCAGCACCGGCGTCTCGCGGCCCATGCGGTCCAGCGTGGCGAGATCGATGTCGATGCCCAGCCGCCCGGCGATCGCGGTGAGGTGGATGATGCCGTTGGTCGAGCCGCCGATCGCAAGCAGCACGCGCAGCGCGTTCTCGAACGCCTTTGCCGTGAGGATGCGGTCCGGCGTGACATGGTTCTTGGCCAGCGCCACCGCGAGGCTGCCGGTGCGCTCGGCGATGCGGATGCGGTCCGCCGTCACCGCGGGCGGCGATGCGCCGCCGGGGACCATGATGCCGAGCGCCTCGGCGACGCAGGCCATGGTGCTGGCGGTCCCCATCACGGAACAGGTGCCGACGCTCGCGACCAGCTGGTTGTTCACCTGCGAGATCTCGGTGGCGTCGATTTCCTCGGCGCGGTACTTCGCCCAGTAGCGGCGGCAGTCGGTGCAGGCGCCGACGCGCTCGCCCCGGTGCGAGCCGGTGAGCATCGAGCCGGTCACCAGCTGGATGCAGGGCACGCCCGCGGAAGCCGCGCCCATCAATTGCGCGGGCACGGTCTTGTCGCAGCCGCCGATCAGCACCACCGCGTCCATCGGCTGCGCGCGCACCATCTCCTCGGTGTCGATCGACATGAGGTTGCGCAGGTACATGCTGGTGGGATGCGAGAAGCTCTCGTGGATCGAGATCGTCGGGAAGTCCATCGGCAGCGCGCCGGAGAGCTGGATGCCGCGCTTCACCGCTTCGATCAATTGCGGCATGTTGCCGTGGCACGGGTTGTAGGCGCTGCCCGTGTTGGCGATGCCGATGATGGGACGGGCCAACGCCTCGTCGGTGAAGCCCGCGCCCTTGATGAAGGCCTTGCGCAGGAACAGCGAGAAGCCGGTGTCGCCGTAGTTGGTCAGCCCGCGCGCAAGGCCCGTGTCGGGCTTCTTCGGCGGGGATTTCGGTTCATTCGCCATGTCGGTTCCGGTTGCTCGCCAATGCCATCGGCTATTGCGGGGTGATGCCGGCGTCCTTGATGACCTTCACCCAGCGCGCGTTCTCGGCGCGCATGAAAGTCCCGAAGTCCGCGGGCGACATGAGGCGGATCTCGGCGCCCTCGTCGAGAAGGCGCTGGCGGATGACCGGGTCGTTCACCACCGCGGCCACCGCCTCGTTGACCTTCTTCACGATGTCGGCGGGAACTCCCTTGGGACCGACGATGCCGGTCCACGTGCCGACATCGAAATCGGCCAGGCCCAGCTCGGCCATCGTCGGCACGTCGGGCACCGCGGGGTTGCGCTCCTTCGACGCGAGCCCGATCGCGCGCACCTTGCCCGCCGCGGATCTGCGGCACCACCGCGGGCAGCGTGGCGAAATTCACCTGCGCCTCGCCGGTCATGACCGCGAGCGTGGACGGCGACCCGCCCTTGTAGGGCACGTGGGTGATGTTGGCGTCGAGCGCGCGCACCAGCAACTCGCCCGACAGGTGGCCGGGAGAGCCGACGCCCGAGGAGGCATAGAAGGTCGGCGTCTTCACCGAGAGTTCCTTCAGCTCGGCGAGCGTCTTGAACGTGGTGTTGGGCGCGGCGATCATGATCATCGGGTAGGAGCCGATCAGCGCCATCGGCGTGAAATCGTTGATGGGGTGGAACTTCTGGCTCTTGTAGAGGCCGGGGTTGATGGCATGCACCGCGACCGTGGTCATCATCAGCGTGTAGCCGTCGGGCGGCGCCTGCAGCATCATCTCGGCGGCGAAATCGCCCGCGCCTCCGGGCTTGTTCTCGATGATGATCGGCTGGCCGAGCCGCTCGCCGAGCTTCGACGACAGCATGCGCGCGACGACATCGGTGGACCCGCCGGGCGCATAGCCGATCAGGATCTTGATGGGCCTCTCCGGCCAGGCCGCGAGCGCCGAAGTCGCGGCAAGGAGAAGGCAGGCGAGGGTGGCGCGAACGGGCATTGTCATCATTTTCCCTTGAACACGGGCTTGCGCTTCTGCATGAAGGCCGTGCGCCCTTCGGCATAGTCCTCGCTCTCGAAGCAGTCGAGGATCAGCCGGCGAGCGAGGTCGTCGTCGAAGTCCGCATCCAGCGCGAGCGCTTCCTGGATGATGCGCTTTCCCGCCTTGATCGTAAGCGGCGCGCCGGTGGTGATGGCGGTGACATATTCCGCGAGCAGCGCGTCGAGGCCCTCGACGGGGGCCACGCGGTTCACCAGCCCGATGCGCAGCGCCTCGGCGGCGTCCAGGCGCCTGCCGGTGAAGAAGATGTCCTTCGCGAAGCCGGGGCCGACCAGCTGCACCAGGTTCTTCATCGCCGAGACGCGGTAGCCCAGCCCCAGGCGTGTGGCCGGGATCGAGAACACCGAGTTGTCGGCGGCCACGCGGATGTCGCAGCTGATCGCGACGTTCACGCCGCCGCCGATGCAATAGCCGCGGATTCGCGCCACCGTCGGCTTGGCGAATTCGCAGATGCCTTGCAGCGCCGCCTCGGCCATCACTTCGTACTTCTTCACCGCCTCTTTGGCCGCGCGCATGTCCTCGAATTGCGAGATGTCGGCGCCGGAGACGAAGGCCTTCTCGCCTTCGCCCGAGAACACCACCATGCGCACCTCGTCGTCGGCTTCCGCCTTGGCGAGCAGCGGCGGCACCGCTTCCCACATGTCGATCGACAGCGCGTTGTGCTTTGCCGGGTTGTTGAAGCGGATGTGCAGCACCGGGCCTTCGAGCCAGGTCTTGACGCGCTCGGTGGTCGAGGGATAGGCCATGTCGTTCATCAGTAGACTCCTGCGGCTTTCAGGCGTGCCAGGGCATCGGCGCCGTAGCCGATCTCGGCGAGGATCTCTTCGGAGTGCTCGCCTCTTTTCGGCGCCGCGCGCGCGATCGTGGAGGGGGTGCGGGTGAGCGTCACGGGCTGGCCCATGATCGCCTGCTCGCCGTGGTGCTTCGAGGTGACCTTCTTCAGCATGCCGAGGTGCTGCACCTGCGGCTCCTCGAACACCTGTTTCAAATCATTGATGCGCCCGCACGCGACACCTTCGGCATTGAGCTTCGCGATCCAGTAGTCGCTGCCATTCAGGACCAGGCGCTTCTCGATCTCGGCGTTGAGCCAGTCGCGGTGCACCGAGCGGTTGCCTTGGACTTCGAGCGCTCGTCGGCGATCCACTCCGGCGCGCCCATGGCCACGCAGAAGCGCTCCCAGATCTTGCCGCCGAAGACCGCGATGTTGATGAAGCCGTCGCTGGTCCTGTAGACGCCGGTGGGGATGCTGGTGGGGTGGAAGTTGCCCGCCTGGCCCGGGATCTCGCCATCGATCGTCCAGCGCGAGGTCTGGAAATCCATCATGTAGATCATCGCCTCCAGGAGCGACGTGTGCAGCCATTGGCCTTTCCCGGAGACCTCCCGCTCGAGCAGCGCCACGGTGACGCCGTAGGCCGCGAAGATGCCGCCGCACAGGTCGGCGATCGGGATGCCGACTCGCAGCGGCCCCTGCCCGGGCAGCCCGGTGACCGACATCAGGCCCGCCCATGCCCTGCGCGATCTGGTCGAAGCCGGGGCGGGTCGCGTCGGGGCCGGTCTGCCCGAAGCCGGAGATGCTCGCGTACACGAGGCGCGGATTGACCTTCGCGAGCGCCTCGTAATCGATGCCGAGGCGCGTCTTCACGTCGGGGCGGAAGTTCTCCAGCAGCACGTCGGCGGTCGCGACCAGCTTCTTCAGCACCGCGATGCCCTCGGGATTCTTCAGGTCGAGCGTGATCGAGCGCTTGTTGCGGTGCGTGTACTGGTAGTCGGAGCCTTCCTGCCCGCCGAGCGTGTCGTCGCCGCGCATGTGCTCGGGCATCTGCACCTGGATGACGTCCGCGCCCCAGTCCGCGAGCTGGCGCGCGGCGGTCGGGCCGGCGCGGACCTGCGTCAGGTCGATGACGCGGAAGCGGGCGAGGGCAGGGGAGGCGGGCAGGTGCGGCATGTCGGTTTCCATTCTATCGCCAGGACCATTGACACCCAGTCTACCAACTGTCTTATATTCGCCTGCATTCCCGCGTTTCCGACCGACCGCAAGTCCCTGGAGAAATCCCGATGTCCTTCGATGCCGATTGCGTGGTGGTGGGCGCAGGCGTCGTGGGGCTCGCCATCGCACGCGAGCTTGCGCTGGCCGGCCGCGAGGTGATCGTCGCCGAGGCCGAGGGCGCGATCGGCACCGCCACGAGTTCGCGCAACTCCGAAGTCATCCACGCCGGTATCTACTATCCGGAGGGCAGCCTCAAGGCACGGCTGTGCGTCGAGGGCCGTCAATTGTTGTACGCGTACTGCGAGACGCACAACGTCCCGGCGAAGCGGCTGGGGAAGTTGATCGTCGCCATCAATGAGGCGCAGGTTCCGCAGCTCGACGCGATTGCGGCCAAGGCGCGCGCCAATGGCGTCGATGACATCGCGCTGATCGATCGCAAGACCGCGCTGGAAATGGAACCGCACCTGCATTGCGAGGCGGCGCTGCTTTCGCCCTCGACCGGCATCGTCGACAGCCACGCGCTGATGCTGGCGTTCCAGGGCGATGCCGAGAATGCCGGCGCGACGATTGCCTTCAATACGCCGCTGGTCTCCGGCGAGGTGCGCGACGGCGGCGGTTTCGATTTGCGCTTCGGCGGCGCAGACGCGACTACGTTGACTTGCCGCACGCTGGTGAACTCGGCCGGCCTGCATGCCCCGGCGCTCGCGCGGAAAATTGCCGGCATTCCCGCAGCGGCGATACCGCAGGCCTACTTCTGCCGCGGCAGTTACTTCACGCTCTCCGGGCGCGCGCCGTTCAGGCACCTGGTCTATCCGGCGCCGGAAGCCGCGGGCCTCGGCGTGCACCTGACGCTCGACATGGGCGGGCAGGCCAAGTTCGGTCCCGACGTGGAGTGGATCGACGTCATCGACTACAAGATCGATCCCTCGCGCGGGGAGCGCTTCTACGCGGCGATCCGCACCTACTGGCCGGCGCTGCCTGACGGCGCGCTGCAGCCGGGCTACACCGGCATCCGGCCGAAGATTTCCTCTCGCGACGAGCCTGCTGCCGATTTTCGCATCGATGGGCGCGAGGTGCACGGCATCGACGGGCTTGTGAACCTCTTCGGCATCGAGTCGCCGGGGCTGACTTCGTCGCTGGCGATTGCTCGCGGTCGAAGGAAGAGTGGGGAGAAGGGGTCTGTCCCCGTCGACTCAATCCGCCTTGATCCCCGCCGCCTTCATCAGCTTCGCGTAACGCGCGAGCTGGTCCTTGGTCATTGAGCCGAGCTGCTCGGGTGATGAGGCGACGATGGTGAAGCCCTGTGCGACGAGCTTCTCGCGCACCTCCGGGTCGGCGCAGGCCTTCGCGATCTCGGCATGCAGCCTGCGCGACGATCGCCTTCGGCGTGCCGGCGGGCGCCATCATGGCGAACCAGGAGTTGAACTCGAAGCCCGGCAGGCCGGACTCGGACACCGTCGGCACGTCGGGGAACGACGCGCAGTGCGCGCCGGCGTGCGTCACGCCGATGAGCCGCAGCTTGCCCGCCGTGACCAGCGAGTTGACGGTGGCGAGGCCCTGGAAGCCGATCGGCACCTCGCCCGCGGCCACGCCCACCGCGGCCTGGCGTGGCGCCCTTGTAGGGCACGTGCGTCATCGTGACGCCGGCCTGCGAGGCGAACAGCGCCATGGCGATGTGCTGCGGGCTGCCGTTGCCGCCCGAGCCGTAGTTGATCTTGCCGGGCTTCGCCTTCGCCGCGGCGATCAGGTCCGCCGCGCTTGCGTACGGCGCGTCGGCGCCGCACCACCAGCCCCCACTCGACCGTGGCCACCAGCGACACCGGCTCGAAGTCCTTCAGGATGTCCCAGGGCATCTTGGCGTGCAGGTTCGGCAGCATGGTCATGATGCTGTCGTTGAAGCCGCCGATCGTGTAGCCGTCGGGCGCGGCCTTGGCGACCCGCTCGGCGCCGATCAGGCCGGCCGCGCCGGGCTGGTTCTCGATCACGATCGGCTGGCCGATGTTGGCCGCCATCTTCTGCGCCAGGATGCGCGCCGCGTTGTCGACCGCGCTGCCGCGGCCAGCGGCACGATCATGCGGATCGGCTTGTTCGGGTAGTCGCCTGGCGCGCGGGCGCAGAGCTGGTGGCCAGCAGGGCGAGCAAGGCGCGATGGCGCAGGCGGCGGGATGAGCGGTAGTTCATGGTGTGTCTCCGTTTACTCGTCAGGTGACCGCGGCGCAATGCCCAGCTCGTCGGCGAAGCTGTCGAGCTGGCCTTGCGCAGCGCCGGCGGCAATCGGCGATGCCGTCGCGTTCGCCGTCGCCGCGCGCTTCGTGGCTCTGCTCGCCGGGCAGCCAGATGCGCTCCACGCCCGGCATGCGCTCGCTTGCGCGCAGGTCGCGCACCAGCGACGTCCACGCGCTGCCTTGAATGCCGTCGACGTCGCCGAAGGCGGCCGAGGTCGATCGCGACGATGGCCTGGCCGGTGTTGGTGACGCTCGGATCGTCGTGGTTGAAGTCGATCACGTCCCGGCCCATGGCCGCGCCGTTCAGCGTGCCGGCCAGCAGGCCGACGACGCAGCGCCAGGCCGTAGCCCTTGTAGCCGCCGATCGGCAGCAGGAAGCCTTCGTCGGCGCGCTTCGGGTCGGTGAGCGGGCTTGCCCTCGCGGTCGATCATCCAGCCCTCGGGCATCGTCTCGCCGCGCTGCGCCTTGGCCTTGACCTTGCCGTAGGCGGCGACCGTGGTCGCCATGTCGAGCACGATCGGCGGCTTCGTCGCCGGCCGGAACGGCGACGGCGATCGGGTTGGTCGACAGCAGCATGTCCAGCCCGCCCCACGGCGGCAGGTGGTTGGCGTTGCCGACCGCGAAGTACAGCCCGATCATGTCGTGCGCCAGCGGCATGCGCGCATAGAGCGACGCCGGCCCGGCATGGTTGCTGCCACTGCGAGCCGACCCAGGCGACGCCGCGGTCGCGCGCCTTCGCGATCGCGATCTCGCGCCGCGCGCTTCATCACCAGGTGGCCCATGCCGTTGTCGCCGTCGAGCAGCGCCATGCGGCGCGCTCCTGCACCACGCGGATGTCGGGCTGCAGGTTGATGCCGCCGGCCTGGATGCGGCGGACGTACTGCGGCAGGCGGATGACGCCGTGGCCGTCCGAGCCCTGCGGCGTCGGCCTCGCGCCATGAGCGCGGCCACCGTCGCGGCGTCCTGCGTCCGGCATGCCGACTCTCACGAAAGCGGCACGGATGAATTCGCGGGCGGCGTCGAGGCTCGCGCGACCGGCGATGGCGGCATTGGGCATGGCGTGACTTTACTGCGAGAATGGAGGCCTGCGGAAGGAAAGTGAGCCATGCCGAAACTCGACGAAAGCGCCAAGGGCGTCTATCTCATCACCGTGACGCCGTTTCACGACAACGGCGAGCTCGATCTCGAGAGCACCGACCGCGTCACCGATTTCTATCTCGAGAAGGGCGCCACGGGACTCACCGTGCTGGGGGTGATGGGAGAGGCGCCCAAGCTCACGGCGGAGGAATCGCGCCGCTACGTGAAGCGCGTGCTCGACCGCGTGAAGGGCCGCGTGCCGGTCATCGTCGGCGTGTCCTCGCCGGGCTTTGCGGCCATGGGCGAACTGGCGAAGGGGGTCATGGACCTGGGCGCGGCCGGCGTCATGGTCGGCCCCGCCGCGAGCGTCAAGACCGACGACCAGGCGTTCGGCTACTACGAGATGGCCGCCGAGACGCTCGGCAGCGCGACGCCCTTCTGCGTGCAGGACCATCCGCTTGCCTACGGCGTGCAGCTTCCGGCGAGCGTGCTGGTGCGCATCTTCAAGGCGCTCCCCACTGCGGTGATGCTGAAGCACGAGGACTGGCCCGGCCCGGGCCTGGCGAAGCTGGCGGCGATGCGCGCGGCCAGCACCGGCGGCGGCATGCGCCGCATCTCCATCCTCGCCGGCAACGGCGGCGGCCTGTTCCTGCCCGAGGAACTCTCGCGCGGCGCGGACGGCGCCATGACCGGCTTCGGTTATCCCGAGATGATGGTGGATGTCTGCAAGGCCCACGCCGCCGGGAACATCGAGCGCGCGCACGACCTCTTCGACGCCTATCTCCCGCTGGCGCGCTACGAGCAACAGACCGCGCTGGGGCTGGCCGTGCGGAAGTACATGCTGGCCAAGCGCGGCGCGATCGCCTCGGCCGCCATCCGCAAGCCCGGCCCGAAGCTCTCGGCCGCCGACATCGCCGACATCGACTTGCTCATCGAACGGCAGCAACGCCGACTAAAGGAAATCGCCTGATGGCACTCGACCCGAAGATCGTTTCCACGCTGTCGCAGATCACCACTGCGACCATCACCACGCTGCTCCTGAAGAAGGGGCTGCGCAACGTCTGGATGCGCGGCACGCGGCCGCTCAACCCCGGCCAGCCGCGCCTCGTGGGGCCGGCGTTCACGCTGCGCTTCGTGCCGGCACGCGAGGACCTCGCCACGCCGGAGTCCTGGTCGAAACCCATCTCGACCCGGGCGGCGATCGAGGCGATGCCCGAAGGCTGCATCACGGTCGTCGACGCGATGGGCATCACGGACGCGGGCATCTTCGGCGACATCCTGTGCGCGCGCATGAAGAAGAAGGGTGTGGCAGCTCTCGTCACCGACGGCGTGCTGCGCGACGTGGCCGGCGTGAAGGCCACGGGGCTTCCGGTGTGGTGCCAGGGCGCTGCGGCGCCGCCGTCCGTTGCCGGCCTCACGTTCGTGAACTGGGGGGAGCCGATCGGCTGCGGCGGCGTGGCGGTGTTTCCCGACGACGTCGTGGTGGTCGATGACGACGGCGC
Organism: uncultured beta proteobacterium; assembly: GCA_963849005.1. Lineage (GTDB taxonomy): Bacteria > Pseudomonadota > Gammaproteobacteria > Burkholderiales > Usitatibacteraceae > CAWKGC01. The sequence goes on from CAWKGC010000021.1 coordinate 96,812, forward strand.
GGTGCTGATCCCGCAGGCGCTGGTCGCCGAGATCGTAGCGGCGGCCCCCGAGCAGGAGAGACTCGAATCGTGGATCATGGGCGAAGTCGAGAAGGGCGCGGCGCTGCCGGGACTCTATCCACCCAACGCCGAGAACAAGGCCCGCTACGAGGCCAGCAAGGGCGCGAAGTGAAGTCGCGCCGAAGTGAAAACCGACAAAACCTGGAGAAACCGATGACTTCGACCTTCCCGCGCGGCCTTGCAAGGCGCGCCCTGTCCCTCCTTGCAGCGGCATTGATGTTCGCCGCGGGCACCGCGATGGCCCAGCAGTACCCGACCAGGACCATCAAGCTGATCGTGCCGTACCCGCCGGGGGGGGCCACGGACGTCATCGGCCGCGTGATCGCGCAGCGGCTCTCGACCGCGCTGGGCCAGCAGGTGATCGTCGACAACCGCGGCGGGGCCGGCGGCAACATCGGCGCGGAGGCCGTGGCGAAGGAAAAGCCCGATGGCTACACGCTGCTCATGGGCGCGCTCACCTCGCATTCGATCATGGCGACGCTGGAGAAGGACACGATCCGCTACGACCTGAGCAAGGACCTGGTTCCCGTGGCGGTCGTGGGACTGGTGCCGCTGGTCTGGGTGGTCACGCCGACGCTGCCGGTGAAAACGCTGCAGGAACTGGTCGACTACGCGAAGGCCAATCCCGGCAAGCTTACTTATGCATCCTCCGGCGCCGGCGCGCCGCAGCGCATGTGCGCCGAGCTCTTCAGGCTCAAGATCGGCGCCGACATGATCCACGTCCCGTACAAGGGAAGCGGCCCGGCGATGACCGACCTCGTCGGCGGGCAGGTGCTGACGATGTGCGAAACCGTCCCGGCCTCGCTGCAGCTCATCAAGGGGGGCAAGCTGCGCGCGCTTGCAGTCACCACGCCGCAACGCATCTCGCAGTTGCCGGACGTGCCGACAGCCGCCGAAGCCGGCATGCCGGGCATCGAGGTGAGTTCCCTTTTCGGCGTGATGGCGCCCGCGGGAACGCCGCCGGCGATCATCGCCAGGCTGAACGCCGAGCTGCAGAAGATACTCGCCACTCCCGAAGCCCAGGAGCAGATGCTGCAGCAGGGTGCCTACGCGGTGCAGATGACGCCCGAGCAGTCCGCCGTGCGCTTGCGCCAGGAGATCGACCAGTGGGCCAGGGTGATACGCGAGGCGAAGATCAAGGCCGAATGAGGCCCGCGTGAATCGCTAGGACGGGGCGCGTGGAGCGGCCAGGCGCGCAGCCTCGTCCGCATCAGGCAACTGCGGCCGGTCGCGCTCCTGGTTCACGAGGCAGAGGAACCCGAGCGGCTGGTCGGCGGCGGCGCGAAACTGGTGCCACGCCATCGGCGGCACTCGGACCAGGTCCTTCTCGCCGATTTCGTGCACTTGATCGCCGATGAGGCAACTGCCCCGGCCGCGGATGACCATGACGTTGTGCACGTGCTCGTGGCGCTCGAGCGTGGTGTGGCCGCCGGCGGCGACTTCGAAATAGCGCAGTTGCGCCTTCATCGCCGTGTCGTCGAAGAGCACCTGCCGCGTCACGTCCCTGAAGGGCGCGCTGCCTTCCTGCTTGTAGGCGAGCACGTCCACGCCTTGCCAGTGGAACGCGCCGTCGTGCCTGCGCACCGGCCCGTCGGTCATTCCGCCACCTTGTCGACGAACTCGCGGCTGCGCTCGAGCAGCTTGTCGCCGGCGGAGAGCAGCCCGCCGCCGATCAGCAGCATCGTGTCGTTGCCGTAGTCGGCGAGCATTTCCTCGACGCGGCTCACGGCCATGCCGCCCGCCGGCACCGGCATCGCGGGCTTCACGCCCTTCCAGGGTGCGCGCGCGGCGTCGCTGATCGCGAGGCACGTGCGGTGGCTGTAGCTGAAGCGGCCGCCGTGGTTCGGGAAGATCGTCGCATCCGCGCCGAACAGCCGGAACAGCTTGCCGAAGAGCAGCGCGGGCGCGATGCGCGCGGCGCCGCCGAAGCCGGGATGGGCGAGGATCGGCACGCCGAGTTCGGCCCGCAGCAGTTCGACGAACACCGGCAGCCCGGACACCATCGGCAGGACGAGCGCGGCGCCGACGCCGACCCGCCTGGCGATCTTGATCTGCTCGGCGAGCTGCTTCGGCCCGCCGGAGAATGTCGGCGCGTAAAGCGTGTTGCCGCCGGTCTCCTCGTTGGCGCGGGCGATGGCCTTCTGCACCGCCGGAACGCGCTTGGCGAACGGCGCGTACGCCTGGTCGGCGATGCCGTGGTCGTCCTTGATCACGTCCACGCCCGCGAGCGCAAATGTATGCGCCAGCGCGGCAAGCTGCTCGACGGAGGAGCCCTGCGGCTTCAACGCCGCGCAGGTCAGCGCCCGGCTCGCGACGCCGGCGGCCTTGCGGATCCCGGCGATGCCGAACGCGGGCCCGGGAAAATGGCCCGCGTAGGCGTCGGGGAAGGCGATGTCGATGAGCTCGTTCTCCGGCTGCAGGGAGCAGTTGCCGAACACCATGCTCATCAGCTGCCCGGTCTCGTAGCCGGTGGTGGCCGCGGCGAGTTTCACCACGACGTCGAAGTGCCCTTCGCCGGCGGGCGCGATCGACTCGACCCTGGCGAGGATGTTGTCGAGCACGTTGCGGTCGTGGATCGCGGACACCGGCATCTCGACCGATTGCTCGGTGGCGAGCGCCTCGGCGCGCGCCTCGATGGATTCGGGCGATGCGGCGATGCGGTAGGTGGCGTGCAACCAGGACATCAGGCAGCCCTCAGGGAATCGACGATCTCCAGCCGGGCCGCCTGCAAGCTGGGCAGGAAGCCGCCGACCAGCCCCATGATGACCGAGAACGCGAGGCAATTGAAGACGATCATCGGCGTGAGGTGGAAACCGAAGGCGAGCTGGCTGAAGGACTGGAAGTTCATCGTCGAGATCGTGAAGGCCTGCAGGGTGGAGGCGAAGGCGACGCCGACCATCCCGCCAACCAGCGACAGCAGGATCGCTTCCATCATGAAGGCGGCGAGGATGCTTGTGCGCCGGAAGCCGAGCGCGCGCAGGGTGCCGATCTCGGCGGTGCGGTTGGCGACCGCGGCATACATCGTGATCATCGCGCCGATGGTCGCGCCGATCGAGAAGATCACCGAGAGCGCAAGGCCGAGGATGCTGATGAAGGTCGACAGCGCGCGCGACTGCTCCTCGTAGAAGAGCGGCTCCTGCTTCACGTCGAGGGCCAGGCGCTGGTCGGCGCCGATCGCGGCCTTGAGGCTCTCGAACTCCGAGGGGTCGGTGAGGCGCACCACCATGGAGGAGTAATTCACGCGGCGGAAGGCCTGCATGGTCTGCTCGACGTCGCCCCAGACCTCGGAATCGAAGCCCGACTTGCCGCCGTCGAAGATGCCGACGATGGTCCAGTCGCGCCCGGCGAAGCGCAGGCGCTCGCCGATGCCGGTGCCCTCGAAGCTGTCGGCCACACCCTTGCCGACGACCAGCTCGGAGGACCCTTCGCGGAACCACCGCCCCGCGGCGAGCTTCGCCTGCGGGCGGATCTGCAGCCCGGCCTGCGGCATGCCGCGCACGATCAGGTTGGCGGGCTTGTCGCTGCCCTTCTTCGGCACGGCGATCAGCACCATGGTCTCCTTCGAGACGACCGGCATGCCGTCGCTGCCGCGGGCCACCTGCGGCAGGGTCTCGATGAGCGAGGCCTGGTCGCGGTACACGGCGCTCTGGATCTCGGTCTGCGCCGACTGCCGGAGCAGGATCGCATTGTCGAAGGTGCCGGTCGATACCAGCGTCTTCTTCAGCCCTGCATCGAGCATCAGCACCGCGGCGAAGACGAACACCACCAGCCCCATGCCGCCGGCGGTGAGGAAGGTGGTCAGCTTCCTCGTCCAGAGGTTGCGGAAAATGTAGGAAAACGGGATTTTCAAGGGCGCGCTCAGCCGATGTGCCGCAAGCCGTCGACGATCTTCACCCGCGAGGCGCGGTAGCCGGGGGCGAGCGCCGCAAGCACGCCGACGGCGAGCGCGCAGGCGAACTGCAGCGCCACGGTCCCGGGCGCGACATTGAACACCGGGAACATGCTGCCGAGCGCCTGCTTGAAGGCGCTCGCGACCGGGAAGGTGATGAAGCATGCCCAGCCCGCCGCCGATCAGGGTGAGGGCGAGCGACTCGAAGAAGATCAGCCGCGCGACATAGCCGGGGCCGAAGCCCAGCGCCTTCAGGGTGGCGTATTCGGCGATGCGCTCGCGCGCGGTCATCGCCATCGTGTTGGCCACCACCGCGAGGATGATCAGGATCACCACGTAGGAGACGATGCGGATCGCGACGACGATCGCCTCGCTTTGCGCGACGAAGCCGAGCTGGAAGGCCTTCTCGGTCTCGGTGAGCGTCTCGGAGAGCGAGTTCCGGAATTCATTGTCGATCGCCTGGCTGACTTCGGCGGCGCGGCTGCCGTCGGCGATCTGCACGACGAAGATCCCCACCTGGTCGGCGCGGCGCGGCGCCGTCTTCTTCATCTGCTCGTTCAAATAGTCGTAGTGGAAATACACCTGCCGCGTGACGGTGGTGTTGTCCTTCGGCTCGAAGATGCCGCGCACCACGAAGTCCCAGGTGCCGCGGATAAATCGTGCCCTTGATCGGCAGGCGGTCGCCGATCTTGAAGCCGTGCTGGTCGGCGATGAGGCGCCCGACCATGATGCCCTGCCGGTCGGCCTTCCACGCGGCCAGCTGCGCCGGGTCGACCTTGAACTCGGGGTAGAGGTCGAAGAAGTTGTCGTGGTCGACCGCGAACTGGGGAAAGAAGTTGGTCGTCGACTGGTCCTTGTAGATGCCGCCGAACCAGTTGGACGTCGTCACCGCGGTCACGCCGTCCACCGCGCGGATGCGTTCCTTGTAGTAGCCGGGCATCGAGAACACCAGCGAAATCGCGTTGCGCGTCATCAGCCGGTTGGCGCTCGCCATGTCCGCGCCCGCATACCAGGCGCGCACTACCGTCTGCATCAGGCCGAACGCGACGATCGCGACGATCAGCCCGGTGATGGTGAGCATCGCCCGCAGCTTGTGCCGGAAGATGTTCCTGACGGTGAGCTTCAGGTAGAACATTGGGGTCAGAGACGAATCTCGAAATGGAAAATAATGGGGTCAGAGTACATTTCCGGCACGAATCGCTATGCGATTCGGCCGGAAATGTACTCTGACCCCATTATTCGGTTTCTCGCCACCAGCTCGCCTTTTTCGAGGTGGGTGACGTGCCGCGCGCTTTCCACCGCGTGCCAGTCGTGCGTGACCATGATGATGGTCTTGCCCATCTCGCTGTTGAGTTGCCTCAAGAGCCCGAGGATTTCCTCCGCGCTCTTGCGGTCGAGGTCGCCGGTGGGCTCGTCGGCGACGATGATGGTGGGGTCGCTGATGAAGGCGCGCGCGATCGCCACCCGCTGCTGCTGGCCGCCGGAAAGCTCGTTCGGGTAGTGCTCCATGCGGTCCGACAGCCCGACAAGGCCCAGCGCGGTCTCGACGCGCTCTTTCCTGTCGCGGCGCGAAAGCGACGTGAGCTGCAGCGGCAGTTCCACGTTCTCGAACGCGGTGAGCACCGGCATCAGGTTGTAGAACTGGAAGATGAAGCCGACGTGCCCGGCGCGCCAGTCGGCAAGGTCGGCCTCGGCCAGCTGCGTGATGTCCTCGCCGTCGACCAGCAGCGTGCCGGCTGTCGGGCTTGTCGATCCCGGCGATCAGGTTCAGCAGGGTGGACTTCCCCGAGCCCGACGGCCCCATCAGCGCGATGAAGTCGCCGCGCGGGATGTCGAGCGTGATGTCCATCAGCACGGGCACCACCTGGTCGCCCCGGTGATAGGACTTCGAAAGGTGCGCGATCTCGACGATCGGCCGCGCCACGGTCTCGGGAACGGCCGCGGTCATTTCTTGGTGATGGCGACGGTGGCGCCGTCCTTCAGCTTGTCCGGCGGCGACAGAACGACCTTGTCGCCCGCCTTCACGCCGTCGACCTCGACCAGGTCGCCGAGTTTGCGCGCCGCCTTCTGCGGCACCTCCTTCGCCACGTTCTTCGCGTCGATCGCGTAGAGCACCGACTGGTCGCCACGCCTGGCTATCGCATCGGCACGCACCGCAAGCACCGCCTTGCGCTCGTCGGCGTTCGGCGCGCGCTGCAGGAAGGCGACCTTCGCGCTCATGTCGGGCAGTACGCGCGGGTCGCGCTCCTTGAAGGACACCTTGACCAGCACGGTGGCCTTGGCGCGGTCCACGGTGGGAACGATGCGCGAGACCTCGCCCAGCAGCCGCACTTCGGGGAAGGCGTCGAGCTGGATCTCGGTGGGCATGCCGACCTTGATCTTGCCGATGCTCGCCTCCGAGACGTCGGCCTCGACTTCGAGCGTGTCCATGTCGGCCATCGACACCACCGCGCCCTTGGAGTCCACGGCGGAGGAGAACGGCGTGATGATGTCGCCGACGTTGGCGTTCTTGGTGAGCACCACGCCGTCGAAGGGCGCGCGGATCAGCGTCTGCTCCACCGACACGCCGGCCGAGCGCACGTTGGCATCGGCCACGCCGATCGAGGCGTTGAGGCTCGAGATGCTCGCCCTGGCCTTGTCGTAGCGCGCCTTCGCGGTGTCGAGCGCGGCCTCGGCGATGAACTTCTTGTCGTAGAGTTCCTGCGCGCGTTTCAGAGAAGACTCCGCATCGCGAAGCTCGGCCTCGCCCTGCTCGAGGTTGGCGCGGGCGACGCGCGCGTTGGCCATCGCCGAATCCTTCGACGCGCCGACGTCGAGCGCTTCCAGCCGCGCGATCACCTCGCCCGCCTTGACGCGCGAGCCTTCCTGCACGCCCAGCCATTCGAGCCGCCCGGTCGCCTTGGTCGAGATCGCCGCCTTCCTCTGCGCGCTCACCCGCCCCGTGGCGTTCAGCACGGTGAAGCCCTGCGCGGGGAAGGCGGTGGTGACGGTGGCGGTTTCGATTGCCAGCGGAGCGCTTGCCGCATTCCAGAGGAAGCCGGCGAGGACGAAGACCACGACCAGGGCGATCACGCCCCACTTGCGCCAGCGCTTCGGGCGGGAGGCCTTCGAGAAGGACTTTTCGTCGCGGGAGATATGCAGCTTGGAGAGATCGGTTGCGGACACGTCTGGCGACCGGAGGGAAAGTGAGGCGCGATTATACCGCGCTGCAGCATGGCCCCCGGGCTGCCGCAACAGCTCAGGGCCGGACGAGTTCCGCCGCGCTCCAGCCGCCGCCCAGCGCCTTGACGAGGTTCACGCTTGCGGCGAGCTCGCGCGAACGCAGGCTCAGCGCCGCGCGCTCCTCGGAGAAGGCCTGCGCCTGCACGATCACCACCGCGAGGTAGCTCACGGTGCCGGCCTTGTACTGGTTGAGCGTCAGCGCCAGCGACTCGCGCGCCGCCTTGAGCGCCTGTTGCTGGACCACCTGTTGCTGCTCGAGCACGCGCAGCGCGACGAGGTTGTCCTCGACCTCGACGAAGGCCCCGAGCACGGTCTGCCGGTAGGCCGCGACGCTCGCGTCGTAGTTCGCGATCGCCTGGTCGCTCACCGAGCGGCGCGCGCCGCCGTCGAAGAGCGTGAGCGCAAGCAGCGGCCCCACCGACCAGAAGCGCGTCGGCGAGGTGAAGAGGTCCGTGTAGTCGGCGGCCCGCGTGCCGCCCGTGCCGGAAATCGAGAACGACGGGTAGTAGGCCGACTCGGCCACGCCGATCTTCGCGTTGGCGGAGGCCACCTGGCGCTCGGCGGCGGCGATGTCCGGCCGGCGCTCCAGGAGTTCGGAAGGGATGCCCACGGGCACCGCGGGCGCGGCGGGCTGCACTTGCCCGGGCGGCATGGCGAAGTCGGCGGGCGCCTTGCCCAGCAGGAGCGCGATGGCATGCTCGAGCTGCGCGCGCTGGATGGCGACATCGAGCTGCTGTGCCTGGGCGCTGCGCAATTGCGCCTCGGCCTGGACCACCTCGGCGCGCGCGGCCACGCCGGCGTTGTAGCGGTTGGTGGTCAATTGCAGCGACTTCGCGTAGGCCTCGACGGTCTCGTCGTAGAGCTTCTGCTGCGCGCCGGTGATGCGGTAGTCGAAGTAGTTGCGCGCGAGCTGTGCCTGGGCGGAAAGCGTGGCGGCGGCAAGCTCGGCCGCGCTCGCCTGCGCCTGCGCGCCGCTCGATTCGACGCTGCGGCGCACGCGGCCCCAGAGGTCGATCTCCCACGATATCGAGGCGGCAACACTGTTGGAATCGGTCGCGCCGACCACGACGGCGCCGCCGCCATCGACCACGTTTCCCGAGCCGGCGGGCGACTGGCTGCGCGTGCGCGAGGCGTTGGCGCCGACCGTCGGGAAGTACGCCGAGCGCGTGCCCTCCACCAATGCCAGCGCCTGGCGCAATTGCGCTTCGGCAATGGCGACGTTCTGGTTCGATATGGCGACCTGCGCCAGCAGGCCGTCGAGCACCGGGTCGCCGTAGATGTCCCACCACTTGCCGCGCGGCTCGGTGTCGCGCGGCGTGGCCGGCTTCCAGTCCTTCGCTTCCTTGTAGGCGGGAGGCGTGGGCATCTCCGGGCGCACGTAGTCGGGGCCGACGGTGCACGCGGCGAGCGCGAGGAGCGCGGAGCGCAGGCAACAGCGAAGGACGATGGCGTTCACGACCGGTGCTCGCCGCGTCGGCGGGTAACGGCGATGGGCGCGGAAGAGGGGCGACGGAACTTGCGCAGGCACCACAGCCGGAATCGGTCGAGGTACAGGTAGACCACCGGCGTGGTGTAGAGCGTGAGCACCTGGCTGAAGAGCAGCCCGCCGACGATCGAGATGCCGAGCGGGACGCGCAGTTCCGCGCCGTCGCCGGAGCCGAGCGCCAGCGGCAGCGCGCCCAGCATCGCCGCGAGCGTGGTCATCATGATCGGCCGGAAGCGAAGCAGGCACGCCTCGAAGATCGCGTCGCGCGAATTCAGGTTGCGCGTGCGCTCGGCGTCGAGCGCGAAGTCGATCATCAGGATGGCGTTCTTCTTGACGATGCCGATCAGCAGGATCACGCCGATCAGCGCGATCAGGCTGAACTCGGTCCCGAACGCCATCAGGGCCAGCAGCGCGCCGACGCCGGCCGAGGGCAGCGTGGACAGGATCGTGAGCGGGTGGATGTAGCTTTCGTAGAGCACGCCCAGCACGATGTACACCGTGAGCAGCGCGGCGAAGATGAGGAAGAGCTGGCTGTCGCCGCGTGGACTGGAACAGCTTCGCGGTGCCCTGGAAGCTGCCCTGCACCGAGGTCGGCACGCCGATCCGGTCCATCGCGTCCTTGATCGCCGCGCCCGCCTCGCCGAGCGACACGCCCGGCGCGAGGTTGAAGGAGATCGTCGAAGCGGCGAATTGTCCCTGGTGGTTCACGCGCAGCGGCGTGTTGGTCGGGCCGAAGCTCGAGAATGCGGCGAGCGGCACCGCTTCCCTGCCGGGCGTCATCACGTACACGTCCTTCAGCGACTCCGGGCTCTGCCAGTGCGAGGGCGCGACCTCCATGACCACCTTGTACTGGTTCAGCGGGTTGTAGATGGTCGACACCTGCCGCTGGCTGAAGGCGTTCGCCAGCGCCGTGTCGATCTGGCGCATGGTGAGCCCGAGGCGGGAGGCGGACTCGCGGTCGAAGGCGAGCGAGGTCTGCAGCCCCTTGTCCTGCGCGTCGGTGCTGACATCGGTGATCTCGGGGATCTCGGTGAGCGCATTGCGCAGCCGCTGCTCCCAGAGCCGCAACTCGTTGAGGTCGTCGGCCTGCAGCGTGAACTGGTACTGCGCCGCGGCTTCGCGCCCGCCGGAGCGCACGTCCTGCACCGACTGCAGGAACAGGCTCGCGCCCGGCTCCTTGGCAAGCTTGCCGCGCAGCCGCGCGATCACCTGGTCGGCGGTCTCGGCGCGCTCCTTGCGCGGCTTGAGGGCGACGAACATCTGCCCGGAGTTGCGCTGGCCGCCGCCGGTGAAGCCGGTGACGTTGAGCACCGCCGGGTCGTCCTTGACGATCTGCATGAAGGTCGCGAGCTTCTTCTGCATCGCCTGGAAGGAGATGCCCTGGTCGGCCTGGATGAAGCCGATCACGCGCCCGGTGTCCTGCTGCGGGAAGAAGCCCTTGGGGATGGTGATGTAGAGCCAGACGTTCAGCGCCACGGTGCCGGCGAGCGCCAGCATCACGATGCGGCCATGCCTGAGCGCCCATGCGAGCGAGACCTCGTACCAGCGCAGCACGGCGGCGAAACCGCGCTCGCTCCAGCGGTAGAAGCGCCCGCGCTCGCCTTCGGGCTGGTGGCGCAGCAGGCGCGAGCACATCATCGGCGTGGTGGTGAGCGAGACCGCGAGGGAGACGAGGATCGCGGTGGAGAGCACCACCGAGAACTCGCGGAACAGGCGCCCGACGATGCCGCCCATCAGCAGGATCGGGATGAAGACGGCGATCAGCGAAACGCTCATGGAAAGCACGGTGAAGCCGACCTCGCGCGCGCCCTTCAGCGCTGCCTGCATCGGCGAGAGGCCCTTCTCGAGGTGGCGCGAGACGTTCTCCACCACGACGATCGCGTCGTCGACCACGAAGCCGGTGGCGATCGTCAGCGCCATCAGCGAGAAGTTGTCGATCGAGTAGCCGCACAGGTACATGACGCCGAACGTGCCGATCAGCGACACGGGGACCGCGACCGTCGGGATGAGGGCCGCGCGCGCGTTGCGCAGGAAGAGGAACACCACCATGATCACCAGCGCCACCGAGATGACCAGCGTGCGCCCGACCTCGCGCAGCGACGCGCGGATGGTGGACGGTGCGCTCCATGACCACGTTGAGGTCGATCGCCGCCGGGATCGAGGCGCGCAGCGCCGGCACCATGGCGTTCACGCGGTCCACGGTGGCGATGATGTTGGCGCCCGCCTGCAGGCCGATCAGCAGCACCACCGCGGGCTTGCCGTTCACCGCGCCGGCGTTCCTGACGTCCTGCACGGAGTCGACCACGTCGGCCACGTCGGAGAGCCGCACTGCTGCGCCGTTGCGCCAGGAGACGATGATCGGCAGGTAATCGGCGGCCTTCTTCGCCTGGTCGTTCGCGTTGACCTGCCAGTGGCGTGTTTCGTCCTCGATCGCGCCCTTGGGGCGGTTGGGGTTGGCCGCCGAAATCGCCGCGCGCACGTCCTCGAGCGCGATGCCCAGCCGGTTCAGCGCCTGCGGGTTCAGCTCGACGCGCACCGCGGGAAGGGAACTGCCGCCGATGGTGACCTGCCCGACGCCTTCGACCTGCGCGAGCTTCTGCGCGAGCAGCGTGGCCGCGACGTCATAGACCTGCCCCTGCGTCATCGAGTCCGACGTGAGCGCGAGGATCATCGCCGGCGCGTTGGCCGGGTTGGCCTTGCGGTAGATCGGGTTCGAGGGCAGCCCCGAAGGCAGGAGGTTGCGCGCCGCGTTGATCGCCGCCTGCACGTCGCGCGCCGCGCCATCGATGTCGCGGTTCAGGTCGAACTGCAGCACGATGCGCGTCGACCCCAGCGAACTGGTGGAAGTCATCTCGGTCACGCCGGCGATGCGCGAAAGCGACCTTTCCAGCGGCGTGGCGACGGTGGCCGCCATCGTCTCGGGGCTCGCGCCCGGGAGCGAGGCCTGCACGAAGATGGTCGGGAACTCCACGTTCGGCAGCGGCGCCACCGGCAGCAGCCGGAACGCGACCAGCCCCGAAAGCGCGACGCCGATCGTCAGCAGCGTGGTCGCGACCGGGCGGCGGATGAAGGGCTCGGAGAGGTTCATGCCTTGGCGCCTCCCGCGACGGCGCGCCGCGCCGCGATGCGCCGCGAGAGCCGGTCGAACCAGAGGTAGATCACCGGCGTGGTGAAGAGCGTGAGCACCTGGCTCACCAGCAGGCCGCCGACCATGGTGATGCCGAGCGGCTGGCGCAATTCCGAGCCCATGCCGCCGCCCAAGCATCAGCGGCAGGGCGCTCAAGAGCGCCGACAGCGTGGTCATCAGGATCGGCCGGAAGCGCAGCAGGCAGGCCTGGAAGATCGCCTCGCGCGCGCTCTTGCCCTCGTTCCTCTCGGCATCGAGCGCGAAGTCGATCATCATGATCGCGTTCTTCTTGACGATGCCGATCAGCAGGATGATGCCGATCACCGCGATGAGGCCGAGTTCGTTGCGCGAGACGATCAGCGCGAGCAGCGCGCCGATCGCCGCCGACGGCAGCGTCGACAGGATCGTCACGGGATGGATGTAGCTCTCGTAGAGCACGCCCAGCACGATGTACATCGTGACGATCGCGGCGAGGATCAGCAGGAGCGTGTTGTCGAGCGAGGCCTGGAAGGCGAGCGCCGCGCCCTGGAAACTCGTCTGCACGCTCGGCGGCAGGCCGATCTCGCGCTCGGCGGCGCGGATCGCCGCGACCGCCTCTCCCAGCGAGGCGCCGTCGGCGAGGTTGAAGGAGATGGTGGAGGCCGGCAGCTGGCCGATGTGCGTCACGACGAGCGAGGCGGGACGCTCGCTCACGGTGGCGATCGAGCCGAGCGGCACCTGCTGGCCGCTCGCGGAGACGACGTAGAGGTCGTTCAGCGAAGACGGGGTTCTTCTGGAACTCGGGCTTCACCTCGAGCACCACGCGGTACTGGTTGGCCTGCGTGAAGATGGTCGAGATCAGCCGCTGGCCGAAGGCGTTGTAGAGCGCGTTGTCGACGGCCAGCATGGTGATGCCCAGGCGCGCGGCGCTGTCGCGGTCGACGTTCACGTAGGCCTGCAGGCCGCGGTCCTGCAGGTCGCTCGCGACGTCGGCGAGCTGCGGCAGCGTCTCCAGCCTCGCGACCAGCTTCGGCACCCACGTCGAGAGCTCGTCGGGGTTGGCGTCTTCCACCGTGAACTGGAACTGCGTGCGCGAGATGCGCGTCTCGATCGAGAGGTCCTGCACCGGCTGCAGGTAGAGCGCGATGCCCTGCACCTTGCGCGCGCGCTCGTTCAGCCGGCGGATCACGGCGGCCACGCCGTCGCGCGCGCCCTTGTCCTTGAGGTTGATCAGCATGCGCCCGGAGTTGAGCGTGGCATTCGCCCCGTCCACGCCGATGAAGGACGACAGGCTCTCCACCGCCGGGTCCTCGAGGAGCGCCTCGGCCATCGCGCGCTGGCGCTCGGCCATCGCCGTGAACGAGATCGACTGCGGGGCCTCGGTGACTGCCTGTATGGCGCCGGTGTCCTGCAGCGGGAAGAAGCCCTTGGGCACGACGAGGTAGAGCAGCACGGTGAGCACCAGCGTGCCGACGGCGACCAGCAAGGTGGCGCCCTGGCGGTCGAGCACCCATTCGAGCATCTCGCCGTAGCGCTTGATGACGCGCTCGAAGAAGCGGCCGCTGGCGCGGTAGAAGCGTCCCTGCTCGTTTTCGGGGACGTGCTTCAGGAGCCGCGCGCACATCATCGGCGTGAGCGTGAGCGAGACCACCGCCGAGATCAGGATCGCGACGGCGAGCGTGATCGCGAACTCGCGGAACAGCCTGCCCACGACGTCGCCCATGAACAGCAGCGGGATCAGCACCGCGATCAGCGAGAAGGTGAGCGAGATGATGGTGAAGCCGATCTGCTCGGAGCCCTTCAAGCGCGGCGGCCATCGGGTCCTCGCCCTTCTCGATGTAGCGCGAGATGTTCTCGATCATGACGATGGCGTCGTCGACCACGAAGCCGGTGGCGATGGTCAGCGCCATCAGCGTGAGGTTGTTGATGCTGAAGCCGGCCAGGTACATCACGCCGAAGGTGCCGACCAGCGACAGCGGCACCGCCACGCTCGGGATGAGGGTCGCGGGGATGTTGCGCAGGAACAGGAAGATCACCATCACCACCAGCGCGATGGCGAAGAGCAGCTCGACCTGCACGTCGCGCACCGAGGCGCGGATCGTGACCGTGCGGTCGGTGAGGAGCTTCACTTCGATCGTCGCGGGGAGCGACGCCTGCAGCTGCGGCAGTTGCGCCTTGATGCGGTTCACCACCTCGATCACGTTGGCGCCCGGCTGGCGCTGCACGTTCACGATCAGCGCCGGGTTCGGTCCCGGACCAGCCGGCGAGCCGGCTGTTCTCGGCGCCGTCGATCACGTCGGCGACGTCGATCAGGCGGATCGGCGCGCCGTTCTTGTAGCCGATGATGAGGTTCCTGTACTCCTCGGGCGCGCGGATCTGGTCGTTGGCGTCGATCGTGGAGGCGCGCGCGGCGCCGTCGAAGCTGCCCTTGGCCGCGTTCACGTTGGCGCTGCCGATGGCCACGCGGATGTCGTCGAGGTTGAGCCCGTAGGCGGCGAGCGCCTTCGGGTTGGCCTGGATGCGCACCGCGGGCCGCACGCCGCCGGAGATGCTCACCAGCCCGACGCCGGGCAATTGCGAGAGCTTCTGCGCGAGCCGCGTGTCGACGAGGTCCTGCACCTTCGCGAGCGGCAGGGTCTTCGAGGTGATGGCCAGCGTGACGATCGGCGTGTCCGCCGGGTTGACCTTGTTGTAGATCGGCGGCGCGGGCAGGTCGGTGGGCAGCAGCGAGCTCGCGGCATTGATGGCCGCCTGCACTTGCTGCTCCGCGACGTCGAGCGTGAGGTTCAGGCTGAACTGCAGCGTGATCACGGAGGCGCCGCCGGAACTCGACGACGACATCTGGTTGAGTCCCGGCATCTGGCCGAACTGCCGCTCGAGCGGCGCCGTCACCGACGAGGTCATCACCTCCGGGCTCGCGCCCGGATAGAGCGTGACCACTTGAATCGTCGGGTAGTCGACCTCCGGTAGCGCGGAGAGCGGCAACTGGCGGTAGGCGAGCGCGCCCGAGAGCAGCACCGCCAGCATCAGCAGCGACGTCGCGACCGGGCGAAGGATGAACGGGCGCGACAGGTTCACGACGGCGGCTTTCGCGTCCTTCGCGGGTGCGTGTCCTTGGGCTGCGGCTGCTGCCGTCTTTCGCGTGCCGCCGTCCTTCTTCCATTGCTTGCGCCGTCGCCGCCCTTGCCGGGGCCGCCGGGACGTCCCTTGCGCGGCGCGGCGTCGGGGTTGTCGCGCACCACGACCTCGACCTTTGCGCCTTCGCGCAATTTGTCGCCGCCATCGACCACGACCTTGTCGCCGGGCGCAAGCCCGTTTTCGATTGCGACGTTGTCGCCCTCGGTCACGCCGAGCTTCACGACGCGCAGCGTCACCGAATTGTCGTCCTTCACGAGGTAGACAAAGGTGCCGGGCGAGCCGCGCTGGATCGCCGCCGTGGGCACGATCGTCACGCCTGAGAGCGTGTCCAGCCGCATGCGAACGTTGACGAACTGGTTTGGGAAGAGCGCGTTGTCGGCGTTGGGAAATTCCGCCTTCAGCTTGATCGTGCCGGTGGCCGTGTCGATCTGGTTGTCGAGCGTGAGCAGGACTCCGGTGGCGAGCTTCTTCTTGCCCTCGCGGTCCCAGGCCTCCACCGGCAGCTTGTCGCCGCTGTCCATGCGCTTCAGGATCGCCTGCAGGCTGTCCTGCGGGATGGCGAAGGTGACGGTGATCGGCTGCACCTGCGTGATCACCACGATTCCCGTGGCGTCGCCCGCGCGGATCATGTTGCCGGGGTCCACCTGCCTCAGCCCCAGCCGCCCGGATATCGGCGCGACGACCTTCGTGTAGGAGAGCTGCAGCTTCGCGCTGTCCACCGTGGCCTGGTCGGATTGCACCGCGCCCTGGAACTGGCGCACCAGCGAGGCCTGCGTTTCCACCTGCTGCGAGGCGATCGAGTCCTGCGCGAGCAGCGTCTTGTAGCGCTCGAGGTCCACCTCGGCGTTCTTCAGCTGCGCCTGGTCCTTGGCCATCTGGCCCAGTGCCTGGTTGAGCACGGCCTCGAAAGGCTTGGGGTCGATGTCGGCGAGCACGTCTCCCGCCTTCACCGTTTCGCCCTCCTTGAAGCGGATCGCGACGAGCTGGCCGTCGACGCGGCTGCGGACCGTGACGATGTTCTTCGGCGTCACCGTGCCGAGCGCGGTGAGCACGATGTTGATGTCGCCGGCCCTTGCCACGGCCGCGGTCACCGGGAGGGGCCCGCCCGCCGGGCGACGGCCGCCGCCGGAGCCGACCGACATCGTGCCCGGCGCGCCGGGCAGGCCGCTGATCGCCGTGCCGGCGTCGGGATTCTTCGTGTCCGGCGCTGGCGCGGCCCGGGGGGCGAGGAAATACCACGCGGCGCCCGCGCCGACGACGACCAGCGTGCCCAACGCCCACCACCACTTGCGCCTTCCCCGTTGCGGCATCGCATTCAAGGAGGTGCTGGAAGGAGCGAGCGGTTCGGTCATGGGAATTGCCCGGGAAGGGTGGTGCGGCGGACCGCAGGATCAGGCGAGCATCTTCAGCACGGCATCATGCAGGGGCTGGCCGCGCTCTGCGAGCGCATCCACGACGCTGAAGTGGTGCAGCCCCGGCAGCAGCTGCGTGTCGCGCGCGACATCGGGCCACGCCCTCGACAGCATTTCGGACTGGCGCCAGAACTCGCTGCGATTCCTCGGCGCCGACCGCGACGTGCAGCGGGCATTCCAGCCGCGGGCGCCGGTTCACCGGGCTCAACAGCCCCGCGGTGACCATGTCGAGGTCGAAGTCCGCATTGCCGCTGAAGTGGAGCAGGGGCTTCAGGTCGAAGATGCCGCTCAGGGCCACGCCGCCGCGGATGTTCTCCGCCGGCAGGCCGCGCGCGGCGTCGGCGGCGGCGAACACTTCGGCGACGAGATGCCCGCCTGCCGAATGCCCGCCGAGCACGACCTTGCCCGTGTCCAGCCCGTGTTCGGTTCCATCGGCATGCAGCCAGCGCATGGAGGACAGGATGTCGGCGACGATCTCGCCGATGTCGACCTGCGGGCAGAGGCGGTAGTTCAGCACCGCCACGCCGACGCCGGCGGCGACGAATGTCGGCGCGAGCCACGAGAAATCGCCCTTGTCGAGCGAGCGCCAGTAGCCGCCGTGGATGAAGACGAGCGTGCCGCGCGTGTTCCTGGCCGGAAAGGCGTCAAGCGTTTGCAACGGCTCGCTGCCGTAGGCGAGGTCAAGGCGCGCATCGAGCGTCCTCCTCGCGAAGTCGGAGTCCTTCTTCCAGCGCTCGAAGAACTGCTCGTGCTCGGGGACCGCGGCGCGGGCGTTGTATTCGGCTTCGACGAACTCGGGGGTCAGAACGGGCACGGCGGTCGCTGGCAAGTGACGGGAAACCCCTATCGTATCGTGAGGCGGTGTTTTTTCCTACGAGCGCCCGGCGGGGGGAAGTTCATGTGCGGGCCTCGCAGGGTGCCGGCCGGCTGCCGGCGGGATTGGTGTCGAGGGTCACCTGTCTGACGCTTGTAACAATGCATGGCGGCCGTTGCAATCAAGGGACAGCATGTACGGAGGAGGATGGGATATCGACTGAAGCGGCGGTGCCGGATGCCGTCGCGGGCGGGGACTTGTCCCGCTGCCTCTCCTGAAAAGAGACCCATGTCCCTGTTCGAATTCTGGTCGCGCTTGCCTGAAGGCGAGACCGTCCATCCTGACGACCGGGCCGTCCTCGAAGGCGGGCCGCACGGCTTTCATTTCGACCTGCCGCCCGCGGCCGTGCTCGGTCCCTTGCGCACCGCTCCCGTAATCCTGTGCTACGGCAATCCCGGACATGAACAACACAACGCCGAACTGGTGCGGGAACCTTCGCGCAATGCGCAGCTTGCCCGGCAGATTGAAGGCGTGGATCCCTATCCGGTGTGGATGCCAGGCTGGGGGGAGGCGCTCGCGGCGCGCTGCCGCCAGATGGGGCTCGGGGCCCGAGGAGCTCGCGAACACCGTGGCAATCTTCAATGTCGTGCCGTATGCCTCGGAGCGCCTCGGTGTGGACGAGACTGCGATCGCGCGCGCCTGCCCAGCGCGGCCGTGGCGCGCGCTTACCTGCACGAGGTGCTGGTCCCGCGCGCGCGCAAGGAAGAGATCTTCCTCGTGGTGGTGCGATCACATGTGCTGTGGGGCGCGGTCGAACTCGAGGACTCGCGCACGTGCAAATTTTCGCGCCGCCTTGCCGTGGAAGGGAAGCTCGGCGTCCTCGGGGCGGAGATTCGCGGCTGGCTGGATCGGCGCGTCGTCGCGGGGCATCCGTGGCGGCAGTGACGCCGATCGCCGGCTCATATAGTCGGCGGTCGCGAGCCACCGCGATGTTCGGCAGGCGCTCCTGTCCTCTGCAGCGAACGGTCCGGCGCGGACTTTGCGAGTTGTTGATGAGAATCAAGAATCACTTGGATGGCGTGCTCGCTTGGCAGCCAAGAGAAACCTCCCTCCATGTGCAAGCCATTCGCATCCAATTCTCCGATCGCTGCGTAACCTCATTGGATCCGGTACTTCTGTTGGCGCCGGTCCGCGCACCTGTTTGCGCAGCGTTGACGTGGCGCAATCAGAGCGGGAAGTGTTCCGCTCAGTATGAATAATTCCGCGTGGCTACGTACCACAGGAAACGATTGTTGAGTTGCCATCAATCAACCCTCCAGATCAGCCATGAAATCACGAGTCTCGCCCTTGCCTTGCTGGCCTGCGTGCACTTTGCCGCACAAGCCACGGCGGCCGAAACCGAAGACCGTCGAGTTCTACAACAAGCAGCTCAACCACTATTTCATCGCAGCCACTGCGTCCGAATCGAAATACATCGAAGACCGGCGGCGCCGGTCCCGGGTGGGTCCGCACGGGGCGGTCGTTCCAGGCCTGGCTGAACGCAGCAGCAACACGCCCGCCGATGCCGCCGGCGTCTGCCGGTTCTACTCCTCGGCCGCCAACTCGCATTTCTACACGCCGGGGGCGCAGGAGTGCCAGTTGCTCAACGACCAGGAGGCTGCCGGAACGCCGCTCCACCGGCACCGTGCGCGGCTGGTCGTACGAGGGAATCGCGTTCCACATCCAGCCGCCGACGAACGGGCAATGCCCTGCCGGCACCGCACCTTTCTCGCGCGTCTACAACAACGGGTTCACCAACGGCGAGGGTTCCAACCACCGTTTCGTCGACGACAACACGCTGCGCGACTTGATGGTCGATCGCAGCTGGGTCGCCGAGGGCGTCGTGCACTGCGCCGTGGTCAAGCCCACCGGCACGAGCGCAAACCTCCTCCAACGACCACGAACTTCGCGACGCTCGCCGCGACGTGGTCGGGAAGCGCGAAGTGAAAGCGAAGGTTGCGGGCCAGGAAGCGCGCACGACGGCCCCGTTGGAACTCGTGATCACTGCGGCCGGCGCAGTCACCGGCAATGGCAACGGTTGCACGTTCGCAGGCCAGGTCCAGTCCGGCGACGGTTACCGCTCGCTTTTTTCCGGTGCGATCTCGGCGACCGGCTGCAGCAACGGCAGCTTCAGCGGCGCTTACAGCAGTTTCCAGCTCGAACGCTATGACCTCGGCACGCTCACCGTCCGCCTGAAGCGCCGGCGACGGCGCGAATGAAGCGTCGATCGAGGCCCTGCTTGCCGCGCCCGCCGCCACGATTCCGCAGGTCACCGGCAACTCGGATTTCTCCTCTATCGGGGGCGACTGGATGGGCACCGTCGGCTGGCTGGTCACGGTGCGCCAAGGCGGGGTCGAAACCGCCCCGGTTGCGGCCAATAACCCGCTTTCCGTTTCGATTTCGGCATCGGGCAACCTGACAGGCTCCGGCATGGGCTGCGCATGGTCTGGTGCGCTGCAAGTCTCCGATGCGGCAAGGGCACGTTTCGGCGGCACCGTGCAGGCGGGCAGCTGCGCCGATTCGCGCTTCAACGGCACGTACGCAAGCGTCGAGCGTGCACCGGGAGGATGGCGGCCACCTTGACGTGCGGGGTCAAGAAGGAATCCAAGACGGTGACGTGCGCACCAAGGTCCGTGTCGCAGGGATGGTCGACGCGTCCGGCGCGGTCGCCCCGATCGGCGCTGCGCCGATGGCCGGCGTGACGGGCTCGTTCCAGGGCGACGCGACTTTCCAGGTAACGCAGCGCCCGCGCAGCGGCGGCGGAACGGAAACGATGATGCTCAATGCCTCCCAGTCGCTGCGCATCACGATTGCCGCCAATGGCGACGTGGGCGGCAGCGGTTTTGCATTACGCGTGTCCGGCAACATCCAGTTGACGGATGCCGCAAGCCAACGCTACACCGGCACGCTTACGGCGACTGGTTGCACCGATGCCCGCTTCAGCGGAATGTACATGGGCGCTTCGGTCCACCCGGAAGACGGAAACACGGTGAGCATGAAGTTCGAGCGCGAGGTCGAAGACGCCACGATGCGCACGAAGATGCGCGTCACTGCGCGCGCGACGAGGGTCTGACCCAGGGAGATGGCGCAGCCGGATCCGGCTGCGCGGTCATTTCCTGAAGCGATCGGGTAGTTGCGCGGAAGTCCGCGCGGGCCGCATCAGTTTGTCCTGGTGCCGGGAGGGGGACTCGAACCCCCACACGTTGCGGCGGCGGATTTTGAGTCCGCTGCGTCTACCGATTCCGCCATCCCGGCTGTGGGAGGCGGTATTATAGCGAATTCTCGCCCATTATATGCGCGCTGACCTCGACGATTTCAATTTTGCCGCCGGCCGAACTGATCGCCCAGTTTCCCGCTCCGCAGAGCGCGCGCCAGCCGGTTGCTGCGGCTGGATGGTGCCAGCGGTGAACTGCGATGCATGGTTCCGCGAGTTGCCTGATTTGCTTGCGCCGGAAGATCTGCTGGTGTTCAACGATACGCGCGTGATCAAGGCGCGCCTGATCGGCCACAAGGAGAGTGGCGGCAAAATCGAGGCGCTGGTCGAGCGCATCATCGGCCACCCACGAAGCTTTGGCGCAGATGCGCGCAGCAAGATCGCCCAAGAAGGGCAGCAGGCTGCTATTCGCGGATGTAATCGAAGCCGAGATGATCGAGCGTCAGGGAGACATGTTCCGGCTGCGGTTTTGCGGCGAAACCCCCGTTGCTGGATATTCTCGAACGACATGGCGACTGCCGCTGCCGCCCTATATCCAGCATAGTGCGGACGGCAGTTGACGAAGACCGCTACCAGACCGTGTACGCACGCGAACCCGGCGCAGTGGCGGCGCCGACCGCGGGGCTGCATTTCGACGAGGCGATGCTGGCGGACTGCTGGAGCGCGGCATCGCAGCGCGCAGGTAACGCTGCACGTCGGCGCTGGCACGTTCCAGCCGGTGCGGTGGAACACATCGCGGACACCGCATGCACAGCGAGCGCTACGAGGTGCCGCAAGCCACAGTCGATGCCATACTGCCACCCGCGGCGGCGGCCGCGTGCGCCGTCGGGCACGACACCCTGCGCGCGCTGGAGAGCGCGGCGCGCGGGCGGTGAACTGACGCAGGCAGCGGCGAGACCAAATGTTCATCACGCCGGGGTTTCAATTCAGGGTGGTCGAGCGCCTGCTCACCAACTTCCACCTGCCGAAATGCACGCTGCTGATGCTGGTGTCGGCCTTCGCCGGCATGGACGACATCCGGCGAGCCTACGCGCAAGCCGTGGCAAAGCGCTACCGCTTCTTCAGCTACGGGGATGCGATGCTGATCGAGCGACCCCAAATGTTACAAAGGCGGCTTGAGCCGCCTTTGTAGAGACAGCGGGTCTGACCCCGGATCCTAGTAATACCCGCAGTGCGGCGCTGATTGCGCAGTTCGAGAAGACGCGCTGCTGCGCGGCGTCGGGGACATCGAAGCGGCTCGATTTCCGGAAGGCGCAGGCGCGGCGGTCCTGGCGAACCAGCAGGCGGAGCGCCAGCAGGCGCGTGGAAAGCCACCGCAACAGCGGCGCTCATTGGATCGCCACCACCAGGAAGGCGACATGGCCTGTACCACGGTGCGGCCGGAATGCTGCACGACAACCCGCGCCTCGCCCGGGCACACCACGTGGGGTCCTCGCGATCGCCTTCTTCCGTCACCCACACGCAGCCTTCGGGACGCGCCACGATCTCGCGGCCGACGGCATCGTCGAGGGTAGCGACCTGGCCCGGCGGGGAGGCGAGCCGGCGCGGGAATATCGCTGGAAACCCCTTCGAGGACGCTAAAAAGGAAAACCTCCCTGATCGATGCATGGACGCTGCAAATGACCTCCTGAGGCCCCGCAAGGCGACAAACGAAAACGGAGCATGTTTACCATGCGCAGCAGGAATGCCAGATGACACCCGGCCGTTGCCGCCGCTGGACCTCCTCGTGGGCTTCGAAGCGGCCGCGCGCCCGCGGGCGGCTTCACCCGCGCGGCGGCCGAGCTCTTCCTCACGCAATCCGCCGTGAGCCGCCGATGCAGGCCCTCGAGGAGAGGCGCGGCGTCGAGCTCTTCGAACGCCGCCACAAGGCCCTCGCGCTCACGGATGCAGGCACCAGGCCTACTACCGCACCGTCGCCGCCGTGCTCGACCAGGTGCGCGAAGCCAGCGCGGCAATTGCGGGAAGACGCGCAGCCGGGCCATCGCGGTCACGGTCACCACCACGGTGTCGTTCGCCTCGCTCTGGCTCATCCCCCGCCTCGCGCGCTTCCGCGAGCGCGCCCCGGGCATCGACGTGCGCGTGGGGAAGCCACGAGCGAACTGGTGGACCTCGAGCGCGAAGGCGTGGACCTCGCCGTGCGCGACTACCCGATGGATCGCGGCGCCGCCCGAGGCCGAGTTCCTCGCGGGCGAGAACCTGTGCGCCAGTCGCGGAGCCCGGCGTACGTGAAGGAATCGAAGGCCGCGCGTCGCCCGCTCGGGCCGACCAGGACCTGCGCCGCCACGTGGTGCTGCAGATGGCACGATCCCAAGGGGACGCTGGCCGTGGCTCACCTGGGCGGGCTGGTTCGAGGCGCGTGGCATGGAGGAACTGGCACCGGAGTCCCATGCAGACCTTCAGCCGGGGGGGGTACGACGAGGTCATCCAGGCGGCCCTGCACGGCCAGGGCGTGGCGCTGGGACGCCTCACCACCGTCGGCCACTACCTCCAGGAGAAGAGCGGCTCGTGGCGCTCTTCGGCGACCCGCAGCGCCCGTCGCCCGCGCCATGCACGTGGTGAAGTCGAAGCGCACGGGGGATCGCGAGGCGGTCGGGGGGGGAGCGATTCGTGGAGTGGATGAAGGAGCAAGTACGGCGGGTGATCGAAGATCGGTCGAAAACGTCCCGGAATCGAACGGGGGCGGACCCGGGATTGACCAGCAGCATGCGATCGCGAATTCGCCGACACGTGCTGGCGAAGGAACTCCATCTGGTCGGCGAGGATGCGGGCGATTGGCGGGGCGCAGGAATTCCGCGCGGTTCGGCACGTAGGGCGCGTAGAGCAGCTGCATGTGCGCCTCCTCCGGGCGTGCGGTTGCCCTTCCTCTGGTTGCAGGCGCGGCAGGCGGTGACCACGTTCGTCGAGGTAGACGCGCCGCCCCGGGACATGGGCAGGGATGTGGTCGCAGGTGAGCTTGTACGGCGAGAGAAACTCCCCGCCGCGGAAGGACCAGGGGTAGCAGTCGCGATTGAAGAGCTCGCGGTTGTTGAGCGGCGGGACGGGGCGTTGAAGCCCTCGATGGCGAGCGCCTTGCCGCGGATCGCGATGATCGAATTGGGCGGTGATGCAGGAGCGCTCGCCGGTGAGGTGGCTGCGGCCCGCCCCAGACCGTGAAAGGCTTCACAACCGGCCGAGCTTCCAGGCGAGCCTGGGCCTTGGCGTAGTACCAGACGGCCTGCTGCCACGTGACCCACCGATGGGGGACGCCGTTCTGGTCGAGCGTGGAGTTCGACGGCAGGCTTCTCGACATCTCCTTGATTCCGGGGGTCGAATTCCCGTCTTCCTTCCATACTGAACAGGATTAAAACAATCTACCAAAAAAAATAAAAAACCAACGGACTGCGAACAAACATGAGCCTGAACCTCGTCACCGCCGGCCGCGACCTGGCCAACGACGTGAACGTCGTGATCGAGATTCCGATGCACGCCGATCCCATCAAATACGAGGTCGACAAGGCCCACCGGCGCCCTCTTCGTGGACCGGTTCGTCTCCACGGCCATGCACTATCCCTGCAACTACGGCTACATCCCCCAGACCCTCTGGGAGGGTGGCAGTCCGTGGACGTGCTGGTGATCACCCCCTTCGCGCTGATGCCCGGGGTGGTGGTGCGCTGCCGGCCCATCGGGGTGCTCAAGATGACCGACGAGGCGGGCGACGACATGAAGCTGCTCGCCGTGCCCATCGACAAGCTCACGCCCCTCTACCGCAGCATCGAGAGGCCGCCCGCGACCTGGCACGAGGTCACCCTCTCGCAGATCGAACACTTCTTCGCCCACTACAAGGACCTCGAGCCCGGCAAGTGGGTGAAGGTCGAGGGCTGGAAGGACGCCGACGCCGCAAAGCGGGAGATCGTCCTGAGCGTCGAGCGCTACGGCAAGGCCGATCCCAAGCCGGTCTACTAGTAAGCGCGTCGCCTGTCCCGCGACAAAGGGGCCATGAAAACCATTTCCGTCCTGGTTCTTGCCATGGCTCTCGTCTCCCAATCCACTTTCGCCGCGGAGTGCAGTGCCCGTACCGGCGAGAAGACCACCGCGCTCATCGAGCTCTATACCTCCGAGGGCTGCGACAGTTGCCCGCCCGCGGACAAGTGGCTCAATTCGCTCAATGTCGACGCGAGTCGCGCCGTGCCGCTGGCGCTGCACGTGGACTACTGGGACTACATCGGCTGGAAGGATCCTTACGGCAATCCCGACTATGCGGCGCGCCAGCGCGAAGCGGTGCGCCTTGCCAGCGGCCGTGCCGTGTACACGCCGCAGGTGATGATGAGCGGCCGGGATGCAAGGAACTGGGGCCGCGAAAGCGATTTCCGCGCTGCCGTGGAGGCGGTGAACGCGAAGCCCCCGCGCGCCGATATTTCGCTCAGGGCCGTGCCGGTCTCCTCGGGGATCAGGCTCGATGTCGCCTCGGAGGTGCGCGACCGTGCCCTCGCGCCCGAGAGCGCCCTCTTCATCGCGCTCACCGAGGACAACCTCGTCAGCGCCGTCAAGGCCGGCGAGAACCGCGGCGTGACGCTGCGCCACGACCATGTGGTGCGCGAATTGCGCGGCCTGCAGCGCTTCGATGCGACCGGAATCCAGCGGGCGGTCGAGATCTTCACGCTCAAGCCCGAATGGAAGGCGAAGGACCTCTCGGCGGTGGCCTTCGTGCAGAACCGCCGCACCGGGGAGGTCATCCAGGCGCTCAAGCTGCCACTTTGCCCCGCCTAGTCCACCGGGTTGCCGACGGGCCGGAGTCCCAGCCAGCCGAGCAGCGCCAGCGCGATGCCGATCATCAGCATGCCGCCGAGTTCCAGCGGCGGCGGGCGCTCGCCGAGTTGCAGCCACGACGAGATCACCGCGATGCACGGGATCGCGAGCGCGTTCAGCCCCGCGATGCCGGCCTTGGTATGCGAGAGCACGAAGGTCCACAGCCACCAGCCGATCGCCGTTGCGAAGATCGCCGAGAACAGGAGTGCGGCGATGAACTCGCCGTTCCATTGCACCGGCCGGTCGCTGAACGAGAGCGACAGCAGCATCAGCGGCAGGAGGCCGAACAGCAAGTGCCATGCGGTAAGCACGAGAGGGTCGGCGCCGGGTGTCGGCCAACGCTTCGATATCACGGAGGACAGCGCCCACGCGGCACCGCCCGCCACGGCCAGCAGGCTGCCGGCGAGGCTGCCGAGCTGCCATGGGGCGATGATCAGGGTGAGGCCGGCAAAGGCGAGCGCCACGGCCAGCCACTGCGTGCCGCGCATCCGTTCGTGCAGCAGGACGTGGGCGAAGACGATCATCCAGAACGGCATCGTGAATACCAGCACCGAAGTCTTGCCCGGGCCGGCGGCCACCAGCGCCAGGTGCGAAAGCGAGACGAACACGCCGACCTGGATGACGCCGACGACGATCGTCCTGCGATAACTCGCGAGCGCAATCCTGCGGCCGGTTGCAAACGCGATGGCAAAAAGCATGATTGCGGCGATCCCGACCCGCAGCGAGGCGAGGTCGAATGGCGCCGCGTGGCGCAGCGCAATCTTCATCACCACCCACGAGTAGCCCCAGACGAGGCACATGGCCACGAGGGCGGTGAGGGCGGTGGCGCGGGAGGGCTTCAATTGCGGTGGGTAGAGATGACGAACGCGCCCGCTTCCAGGCGCGATGCGAAGCAACTTTAACATGCCCACCCGGACCGATTTTTCAGTGCGCGTCGTCGAATGGCGCGACTTTTCCGCAGTTCTCTCGCGTATCCGCACCGTGGTGTTCGTCGGCGAGCAGCAGGTGCCGCCCGAGCTCGAGATGGACGGGCGAGACGGCGAGTGCGTCCATGTGCTGGCCGAGAGCGCCGCGGGCAAGGCAGTCGGCACGGGGCGACTGATGCCGGACTGGCCGCATCGGCCGCATGGCGGTCTTGCGTGATTGGCGCGGCGCCGGGGTCGGGGGCGCTGATGCTGCGCGCGTTGATGCAAGAGGCGAGGCGACGCGGCTCCAGCGAGGTGTACCTGCACTCGCAAAGCCATGCCCGCGATTTCTACCTGCGGCACGGCTTCGTCGCCGAGGGCGAAGAGCACGAGGAAGCCGGCATCCCGCACATCGCGATGCGCGCTTCGCTGTAGAAAATATTTCGGCTCTGACCCGAATTATTTGATCGCGTAGGGGAGCGGCAGGATCGCCAGCGCAGCGCCCTGCGGGGACGCAAGCCTGAGGTCATCCAGCGCGATGGCCTCGAGTTGCGCGACCACCAGCGCTTCCCAGCCACCGTCCAGGCGATGCCGCTACATTGGCGACCATGCCTGCGGATTGCTCGCCAAAAGCGCTGCTGTAGACACTCGTGCCCGGCGCGCAGGCAACGCCCGAAGCAACACGCACCATGCGCGCCAGCTTGAGGCCGCCGCGGTACTGCGTGCGCGCGACGATCTCCTGACCGGGATAGCGGCGCCCTTCTTGAAATTCTCGCCGCCGATCAATTCGAAGTTCGCCATCTGCGGCACGAACTGGTCCTGCGTTTCCGGCACGACAACGGGATGCCAGCGCGAATCAGCGCCAGCGACCACGCGCCGGCCGTGGCAGCGCGGCCCGATGGCGCAGCGCCGCCGATCACGACGCCGTAGTCGGCCCCGAGCGCGAAGCCCCTTCCGGCAGCGCTCCGCCCCAGACGCCCAATTGCGATACCGTGGCCGAGAAATTCTCCAGCTTCACCTTGCTGCGAAGAACGAACATCTGCAGCCGCTTCTGGAATCCCTCGCGCAGTGCCATCGGCAGCATCAGGAAATAGCCCTCTTCACCGCGCGCCAGCCCGAAGGTCGCGATCAACCGGCCCTTGGGCGAGCACCAGCCGTTCCAGTGCGCCTCGCCGGGTTTCAGCGCCAGGACGTCGTTGGTGAACTGGCCGTGCAGGAAGGCGGCGGCGTCGTCACCCGAAACCGCGATCGGCGCGTCTCGGGGAAGAGGTTGCAGGTGAAGGGCGTTTCGGGCATCGAGGGGAGCAAATGGGAGCTGGAGTGGACGAGATCAAGTATAGCGGCAGCGCCCCGGCGCCCTTCCCGACCCGGCTCGACCTGCGCTTTCGCGCGCCCGTGATCGGGTGCGTTGCCGTCGCCGCGATGGCGGTCGCGACGCTGGCCGTTGTATTCGTCACGCCGATGCAGGCCGGTTGGCGAATCGCGCTGGTCGTTGCCATCGCTGCCGAGGCGCTCTGGGCCGCATGCGCGGTGCTCCGAACTGCGGGAATGAAACTCGACCGCGCCGGCCGGATCGAAGTGACGACGCTCGACGGCCGCAAGTTCACCGGACAAGTGCGAGACGGAAGCTTTGTCGCGCCCTGGTTCACGACGGTGCGCTGGCAACCCGACGGCGGCCGTTCTCCCGCACGATCGCGGTGCTTCCCGACATGCTTTCCAGGCAGGACTTCCGCAGCCTGCGCGTGCTGCTCAGATGGGCATAGGCAGGGGCTGCGCTGCAAGGACCTTGCCACGATCAGCGCGAAAATGCCCTATATGTTGCAATGCACAAAAACACCTGTACCGGCCAAACCGGGCGACGCCGCAAACCCTTGTTGGTCGACCTCGCTCTGCAAGGCGGGGGCGCGCACGGCGCCTTCACCTGGGGCGTGCTCGACCGCCTGCTCGAAGAGCCCTGGCTAGCCTTCGACGGCATCTCGGCACTTCGGCCGGCGCGATGAACGCCGCGGTCATGGCCAGCGGCCATGCCCATGGCGGCGCCGACGGTGCCAAAGCGGCGCTCGAGGCGTTCTGGAAAACGGTGTCCGACGCGGCGAAGTTCAGCCCGCTGCGGCGCGGGCCGCTCGAAATGCTGACCGGCAGATGGACGCTGGAGAATTCGCCGATGTTCATGGCGGCCGAATTCGCTATCGCGCATCTTTTCGCCCTACGACATCAACCCCTCGGGCATCAACCCGCTCGGCAAGATCCTGGCCAAACGTGGATTTCGAGGCCTTGAAAAGCTCACCGATCAAGCTGTTCATCACCGCGACCAACGTGCGCACCGGGAGCGGGCACGTGTTTCGCAATGCCGAGATCACGCCGGACGTGCTGCTCGCGTCCGGTTGCCTGCCGACCATGTTCCAGGCGGTCGAAGATCGACGGCGAGGCGTACTGGGACGGCGGCTACTCGGGCAACCCGACGGTCACGCCGCTGGTGCGCGAGTGCCAGTCGCACGACACGATCCTGGTCCAGATCAACCCAATCGTGCGCCCCAAACTGCCGAAAACAGCGCGCGACATCCTGAACCGCCTGAACGAGGTGTCGTTCAACTCCCCGCTCCTCAAGGAGCTGCGCATGATCGCGCTGCTGCACAAGGTGGCCGACCCGGGCCGCGGTGAAGGCGCGCTGTGGGCCGACATGCGCATCCACCGCATCGCCACCGACCGCGTGACCGAACTCGACTCCACCTCCAAGATGATCACCGAGTGGCCCTTCCTGTGCGGCCTGCGCGACGAAGGCCGGCGCACCGCACAGTTCTTCCTCGACGCGCATGCCGACGACCTGGGCAAGCGCTCCACGCTCGACCTCGACGCCTTGCTGGAGACGCTCTGACCATGGGCCTGCTCGGCATCCTTCTCGGGCTCGGGTTGCTGGTCTGGCTCGCCTTTCGCGGCTGGAGCGTGCTCGGGCTGGCGCCGGTGGCAGCGCTCGTAGCCGCCGCCTTCTCGGGCGAGCCGCTGCTGGCGCACTGGACGCAGACCTTCATGGGCGCGGCGGCGGGGTTCATCGCGCAGTTCTTTCCGCTTTTCCTGCTCGGCGCGCTGTTCGGCAAGCTGATGGACGACAGCGGCTCGGTCACCGCGATCGCCAACTTCATGACCGAAAAGCTCGGGCCCGAGCCGTTCCGTGCTGTCCGTGGTGCTGGCCGGCGCGCTGGTGACCTATGGCGGCGTGAGCCTGTTCGTAGCGATGTTCGTGATCGCGCCGATGGGGCAGGCGCTGTTCCGCGCCGCCAACATCCCAAACCGGTTGCTCCCGGCGGCCGTGATGCTGGGAACGGCCACCTTCACGATGTCGGCGCTGCCCGGCTCGCCGGCGATCCAGAACGCGATCCCGATGCCCTTCTTCGGCACCACGCCCTTCGCCGCGCCCGGCCTGGGTTTCGTCGCGGCCGGCATCATGCTCGGCTTCGGGATGTGGTGGCTGGCGCGCGCGGAAAAACTCGCGCGGCGCAACGGCGAAGGTTTCGGGCCCGCCACCCACCGCCGGCGCCGCCGCGCAAGACCCGTGGTGCGCGAGCGCGCCAGCGCCTCGCGCGAGTTCGACCCGGCCGAGATAAAGCATGGCAGCGCAGCGAGCGGTTGCCGGGCATCGCGGTGGCGCTGCTGCCGCTGGTCGTGGTGATGCCGGTCAACCTGACGATGTCGCTGCTGGTGCTGCCGCGCATGGACACCGGCTTCCTCGCCGAAATGCAGTGGGGCGAGACGTCGATCGCCAGCGTGGGCGGCGTCTGGTCGGTGATCGTCGCGCTGGCGTCGGCGATCGTGGTGCTGTATGCCTTCAATCGCAACCGCCTCGTCTCGCTGCGCGAGACGGTCGACGCCGGGCTCAACGCGTCGGCGCTGCCGGTGATCAGCGTGGCCAGCCTGGTGGGCTTCGGCGCGGTGGTCGCGGCGTTGCCGGCGTTCGAAGTCGTGCGCGACTGGGTGCTCGGCATCGAGGGCGGCCCGCTCGTCGGACTGGCGCTGGCCACCAACGTGCTGTCGGCGTTGACCGGCTCGGCCTCGGGCGGGCTGACGATCGCGCTCGGCGCGCTCGGCGACACCTACATGCAACTCGCCGCGCAGTACGGCATCGCCCCGGCGCTGATGCACCGCGTGGCGGTCATCGGCGCCGGCTCGCTCGACAGCCTGCCGCACAACGGCGCCGTCGTGACCCTGCTCGCGGTGTGCGGCGCGACGCACAAGGAGAGCTACTTCGACATCGTGATGGTCGGCATCGTCAGCGCGTTGCTGGCGCTGGTGGCGGTGATCTGCTGGGCTCGGCCTTCGGTTCGTTCTAGCGGATCGGATTCATCGGGGAACCAGGCAAAGAGCAAGGAGTCGGGAAGGCCGGGAGTTTTACGCGGCGGCGATCCAATGATCGCGAATTCGGGCGACGAACCTTGCCACGACCGCCCGAGGCGTCCGGAGGCAGCCATGGGCGCCTCCGCTATAATTTCAGTCCATGAATCCGCAAGACGCGCCCCTGCAGAACCTTGGGGTTGACCGGTGACCGAAAGAGTAGTGGTGGACGTGCGCCGCGACGGCCGCCGATTCGAGGCCGAGGCGGTGCTCGATCTTGCCGCCGACGCCCAGACTGTCTGGGAGACGATCACAGACTATGGCACGATGTCGCGTTCATGCCGGGCATCCGCGCCTGCCGCGTGATCGAGCGCAAGGCGCGGACGGACGAAATTGAGCACCTGGTGGTCGAGCAGAAGGGCGAGTTCCGTTTCCTGTTGTTCGCGCAGTCGATGACGGTGCTGCTGAACATTGAGCACGAGCACTTGCGCGTCGCCGAGGCGAAGGCCGTGCGCGTCGACCTTGGGCTGCTCAGGCGACGCGCGATCGATGTGTTCGAGGGTCGCTACGAGTTGCTGGCGAGAAGCTGCGCGCCGCGGCCCGCCAAGGGTGCAACTGCGCTACACCGCGCTCGTCGGACTGCTATTGCCGCCTCCGCCGACGATCGGCAGCATGGCTGTCCGGCAAAACCTCTCGGCCCAGCTCAACGCAGTGGCAGAGGAAGTCGCCCGGCGCAGTACGCGGCCGCGGCCGGCGCCGCGCGGCCGTTGAAGATGTGGGGCCGGAAACCGTGCCTCCGCTATAAGTCCAGCCCATCGATCCGCAAGACGCGACCCTGCAGGCGATCCTTACGCTGCCGGGCGCGGTCGCGCTCTCCCCTTCCGGTCGAGAAGCTCTTCCCGGCCTTCCCGCCGCGCTTTCCGGCAAGCTGGAATTCGATTCGCGCTTCGTCCATTTCGTCGCGATAAGCGCGGCGCTCGATGACGCGAGGGCGGATGCTGGAGCGCCTGCTGACCTACGGCACGGGGCGAAAGGAGAGGCGAAAGGCGAACTGCGCCTCGTCCTGCCGCGCTTCGGCACCGTCTCGCCGTGGTCGTCGAAGGCGAGCGACATCGCCGCCGATTGCGCGCTCTCCAAGGTGGTGCGCATAGAGCGCGGCATTGCCTATTACGTCGTGGCGAAGAACGGCGGGGCGCTGGATGGCAATGCGCGTGCGGCGATCGACGCAGCCATCCACGACCGCATGACCGAAGTCGTGGTCGACCGCCTGGCGGAAGCCGAGCGCCTGTTCTCGCACCATGCGCCGCAGCCATTGGCCACCATCCCCGTGATGACAAAGGGCCGTTCGGCGCTGGAAGGGGCGAACGGCGCGATGGGACTCGCCCTCGCCCCCGACGAGATCGATTACCTGCTGGAGAACTACTCGCGCATCGGCGCGATCCGACCGACGTCGAGCTGATGATGTTCGCGCAGGCCAACTCCGAGCATGCCGCCACAAGATCTTCAACGCCTCGTGGAAGATCGACGGCGTCCCGAGGACAAGTCGCTGTTCGCGATGATCCGCAACACGCACCGGCGAGCCCGAGGGACGATCGTCGCGTACTCCGACAATTCCGCGATCATGGAAGGCGCGGCGACGCCCGCTTCCACCCGGACGGTGAGCACAAGTGGGGCTGGCACGACGACCTCACCCACATCATCATGAAGGTCGAGACGCACAACCACCCGACCGCGATCGCGCCTTATCCGGGTGCCGCGACGGGTTCGGGGGCGAGATCCGCGACGAAGGCGCGACCGGCATCGGCGCCAAACCCAAGGCGGGGCTCACGGGCTTCTCGGTCTCGAACCTGAACCTGCCCGGCGCGCGCGAGCCGTGGGAGAGCGACTACGGCAAGCCGGGCCGCATCGTCGCTGCGCTTGAGATCATGATCGAAGGCCCGATCGGCGGCGCGGCCTTCAACAACGAGTTCGGCCGGCCCAACCTCGCCGGCTATTTCCGCACCTTCGAGATGGAGGCCTCCGGCGAGATCCGCGGCTACCACAAGCCGATCATGCTCGCGGGCGGGCTGGGCAACATCTCTTCGAAGCACACGCACAAGCACGCGCTCGACGGCGACACACTGTTCATCCAGCTGGGCGGCCCCGGCTTCCTGATCGGGCTCGGCGGGGGAGCGGCTTCCTCGATGGCGAGCGGCAGCAACGCCGAATCGCTCGATTTCGATTCGGTGCAGCGCGCCAACGCGGAAATCGAGCGCCGCTGCCAGGAGGTGATCGATGCCTGCTGGCAGATGGGCGAGGCGAACCCGATCCAGGCGATCCACGATGTCGGCGCAGGCGGGCTTTCCAACGCGCTGCCGGAACTCGCGCACGGCGGCGGCGTGGGCGCGGTCTTCGACCTGCGCGAGGTGCCCAGCGAAGAGCCGGGCATGACGCCGATGCAAATCTGGTAGAACGAGTCGCAGGAGCGCTACGTGCTGGCGATCCCCTCTGCGCGCCTGCCGGAGTTCGAACGGCTTTGCCAGCGCGAGCGTTGCCTCTTCGCGGTGGTCGGGCGTGCCACGAAGGAACACCAGCTGGTCGTGGACGACCCGCTGTACAAGAACAAGCCGGTGGACATGTCGCTCGACGTGCTGCTCGGCAAGCCGCCGCGCATGCATCGCAAGGTCGCGCGCGTGAAGCGCAAGCTGCTGCCGGTCGACTTGTCGGGATGGATTTGCAGGAGGCCGCGCATCGCGTGCTGCGCTTGCCGTCCGTGGCGGACAAGACTTCCTGGTGACCATCGGTGACCGCACCGTCGGCGGCATGTGCGTGCGCGACCAGATGGTGGGCCCGTGGCAGGTGCCGGTGGCCGATGTCGCCGTGACCACGCTGGGATTCCGGACGTTCGTCGGCGAAGCGATGGCGATCGGCGAGCGCACGCCGCTGGCCCTCATCGACGCGCCCGCATCGGGACGCATGGCGGTCGGCGAGGCGGTGACCAATATCGCCGCCGCCGCGATCGCGGAGCTCGCCAACCTGAAGCTTTCCGCCAACTGGATGGCGCCCGCGGGGCATCCCGGCGAGGATGCGGCGCTTTTCGCCACGGTGAAGGCGGTCGGCATGGAACTCTGCCCGCAACTCGGCATTTCCATCCCGGTGGGCAAGGACTCGATGTCGATGAAGACCACGTGGCGCGATCCGGCCACGAATTTGGACAAGGCGGTGACCGCTCCGGTGTCGCTTGTCGTCTCGGCGTTCGCGCGGTGACGGATGCGCGCAAGACGCTCACGCCGCAATTGCGCACCGACCTTGGCGAAACCGAATTGGTGCTGGTCGACCTCGGCGCGGGAAGGAACCGCCTGGGCGGATCGGCGCTTGCGCAAGTCCATGGACAGCTCGGGGACACCGCGCCCGACCTCGACGACCCGACAAAGCTGAAGGCATTCTTCGCCGCGATCCAGGAGCTGACGGCGAAGGAAAGCTCCTCGCCTACCACGACCGTTCCGACGGCGGGCTCCTCGCCGCACTTTGCGAAATGGTGTTCGCGGGCCACGCCGGGGTCTCCATCTACCTCGACACGCTGGTGATCGGGCAGGGCCAGCTCGACGTCGACGGCAACGACGCGAATGACGGAACTGAAGGGCCGCATCGAAGAGCGTACGCTCGCGGCGCTGTTCAACGAGGAACTCGGTTGCGTGCTGCAGGTGCGCAAGGGCGAACGCGACGCCGTGATGCAGGCGCTTCGCGATGCCGGGCTTTCGAAGGAATCGCAGGTCATCGGCCACTTCAACGACGAGGGCGAAGTGCGCCTGATCCTGAGCGGCAGGCCGGTGTTCGCGGAGAAGCGCTCGAGCCTGCATCGCGCGTGGCCGACGTCACGCACGCGATCCAGAGGCTGCGCGACAATCCGGCCTGCGCCGACCAGAGTACGAGCGCCTGCTCGACGAAGGCGACCCGGGGCTGTCGGCGACGCTCACCTTCGACATGGAAGACGACATTGCCGCGCCCTTCATCGCTCCGGCGCGCGGCCGCGCGTGGCCGTGCTGCGGGAGCAGGGCGTCAACGGCCAGGTGGAGATGGCGGCCTCCTTTAACCGTGCCGGTTTTGAAGCGGTGGACGTGCACATGAGCGACATCCTCGGCGGTCGCGTGTCGCTCGCGGATTTCAAGGCCTTTGCGGCCTGCGGCGGCTTCAGCTACGGCGACGTGCTCGGCGCGGGCGAAGGCTGGGCGAAATCGATCCTGTTCAATTCCCGCGCTCGCGACGAGTTCGAGGCCTTCTTCCCGCGCGGCGACACGTCGCGCTCGGCGCCTGCAACGGCTGCCAGATGATGTCGAACCTGAAGGGCATCATTCCCGGCGCCCAGAACTGGCCGCATTTCGAGCGCAACCTCTCCGAGCAGTACGAGGCGCGCCTCACCATGGTGGAGATGCAGAAGTCGCCCTCGATCCTGTTCGCCGGCATGGAAGGCAGCCGCATCCCGTGGCGACCGCGCACGGCGAAGGCCGCGCCGTGTTCGCGACCAGCTGCCATGCGACGGCTGCCGCTGGCTCACGGCGCGCGCTTCGTCGACAATCCCGGCGCGGCCACCGAGCAGTACCCGCTCAATCCCAACGGCTCGCCGCAGGGGCATCACCGGCGTCACGACGCCCGACGGCCGCTTGACGATCATGATGCCGCACCCGGAGCGGGTGTTCCGCAGCGCCCTGCATGAGGTGGCCGCCGCGCGGCTGGGGCGAGATCGCCCTGGATGCGCATGTTCTGCAACGCGCGCGAGTGGGTCGCCTAAAAAAAAAAAAAAAAAAAAAAAAAAAAAAAAAAAAAAAAAAAAAAAAAAAAAAAAAAAAAAAAAAAAAAAAAAAAAAAAAAAAAAAAAAAAAAAAAAAAAAAAAAAAAAAAAAAAAAAAAAAAAAAAAAAAAAAAAAAAAAAAAAAAAAAAAAAAAAAAAAAAAAAAAAAAAAAAAAAAAAAAAAAAAAAAAAAAAAAAAAAAAAAAAAAAAAAAAAAAAAAAAAAAAAAAAAAAAAAAAAAAAAAAAAAAAAAAAAAAAAAAAAAAAAAAAAAAAAAAAAAAAAAAAAAAAAAAAAAAAAAAAAAAAAAAAAAAAAAAAAAAAAAAAAAAAAAAAAAAAAAAAAAAAAAAAAAAAAAAAAAAAAAAAAAAAAAAAAAAAAAAAAAAAAAAAAAAAAAAAAAAAAAAAAAAAAAAAAAAAAAAAAAAAAAAAAAAAAAAAAAAAAAAAAAAAAAAAAAAAAAAAAAAAAAAAAAAAAAAAAAAAAAAAAAAAAAAAAAAAAAAAAAAAAAAAAAAAAAAAAAAAAAAAAAAAAAAAAAAAAAAAAAAAAAAAAAAAAAAAAAAAAAAAAAAAAAAAAAAAAAAAAAAAAAAAAAAAAAAAAAAGAAAAAGTGGGGACAGACCCCATTTACCTGGTTGTCTGGCGCTACCGCATCGATCCCGACCAGCGCGCGAAATTCGAGAAGGCCTACGGTGCTAGGGGCGAATGGGCGAAGTTCTTCGCGCAGTCGCCCGCGTACCTCGGCACGGAACTGCTCAAGGACGACGAGCGCCCCGACGAATACCTCACGATCGACCGCTGGGAGTCCGAGGAGGCGCACTCGGGCTTTCTGGCCGACCATGAGAGCGACTACGCGAAGATCGACCGGCGCTGCGAGGCGCTGACGCTCTCCGAGTCGCGGGTCGGCGCCTACGGGCCGTTGCCGTGAGCGGCTTCGCTTTCGCCAAGATGGACGCGGCGACGCTGCCCGCGGCCGAAGCGCTGTTCCGCGAATTCCTCACGGCCGACGAGCATTATCTCGAGGCCGGCCGCCGCCGATGGCGATGCCGGCCCCGGCGCCTTGCATCGCGCGATGGGAGTTGTTCCTTGCGCGCCCGGAACTGGGATTCGTGTGGGTGGCCAGTCGTGACAGCGAGGTGATCGGATGCTGCGTGGTCTGCTACGCGATCTCGACTTCGCGCGGCACCCTGGTCGCGAAGCTCGACGACGTCAACGTCCGCCCGGGACGCGAAGGCGAGGGCATCGGCTCCGCGATGATGGAGGCCTTGAAGGAGCAACTGCGCGGCGAAGGCGTGACGCGCATCGATACCGCGAGCCATGTCGACAATCCCGGCGCGATGCGCTTCTACGTCCGCCAGGGTTTCGTGACCCTGCGCGAAGAGCGCATTTCCTGCCTGCTTTAGAGCGCGTCCTCGTTTGCGGGCCGCGGGTCCAGCCGCGCGCCGATCCAGGCCGAGGCGCCGACGCCGAGCATCACGCCAGCCGCCTGCCAGAGCGGGACGAAGATGAAGACAAGCCCGACCTGCGCGTCGGGCTTCGAGAAGAAGAACGCCTGCACGTAGACCGCGAGCCCGAAGGCCGCCACCACGGTCGCCACCAGCAGCAGCAATGCCGCCTGCACCCTGCCGATGGCCCGCGCGCCGGTGCGCCACCAGAGCAACGCGTAGGGCGTCGCGCACCACGCGGCGAAGAGCGGGGCGAC
Organism: uncultured beta proteobacterium; assembly: GCA_963849005.1. Taxonomy (GTDB): domain Bacteria; phylum Pseudomonadota; class Gammaproteobacteria; order Burkholderiales; family Usitatibacteraceae; genus CAWKGC01. The sequence goes on from CAWKGC010000021.1 coordinate 133,676, forward strand.
GATGATCGCCATGATCTCCCGGAGGTCGATCGCGTAGAAGAAGATCGGCCGGCCGTGGCCAGCATGGCGAAGCCGAGCACGGCCCTGAGCACGCTGCGCAGCAATTCCGGTGTCGGCATCGGGGCATCCCTGTGCGGGCAGGACAAAAGAAACAGTGCGGCACCCTGCGCCGGCAATTACACTAGCAGACATGGCAAAGCCCAACCTGCTCATCCTTCCCGGACTCCTCAACGACGACCGCCTCTGGCAAAGGCAGGTGACCGACCTCAAGCAGGCGGCAACCTGCAAGGTCGTGGGACTCGGCACTTCCGACTCCATTTCCGCAATGGCCATCTCGTCGCTACGCCAGGCGCCGCCCGGGCCGCTCGCCGTGGCGGGCCTGTCGATGGGCGGCTATGTCGCGCTCGAGATCCTGCGGCAGGCGCCCGAGCGCGTCGTCGGCCTCGCGCTCTTCGACACCAGCGCCCGTCCCGACAGCGACCAGGCCACCGCCGACCGGCAGCGGATGATGAAGATGGCGGAGACCGATTTCGAGCGCGTGGTGAAAGGGCTCCTGCCGAAAATGGTGCTCCCCTGGAAAACCTGAACAATCCCGCGATCGGCGGCCTGTTCACGGCGATGGCGATGTCGCTCGGCAAGGAGGTCTATCTCCGCCAGCAGCGCGCGATCATCGGCCGCATCGACAGTCGCCCCCACCTTGCGAAAAACCGCTGCCCTACGATGGTGTTCTGCGGGCGCGATGACCAGCTCACGCCGGTCGCGTTGCATGAGGAGATCGCCGCCGCGATTCCCGGCTCGCGCCTGGTGGTCGCGGAAAAATGCGCGCACCTCTCGCCGCTGGAACAGCCGCAGATGGTGAGCATGAACCTGGTGCACTGGCTGTCGGGACTGAAGGGCTGACCGCGGTGGCGGGCGACGCGTTTTCCCGCCTCGCCGAGTGGACGGGCCGCAGCGAGACGCGCGAGGATGTCATCACGCCGGCGCCGGTCGCCGCGCTCGCCGCGACCCTCGACCGCGACGATCCGCCGCCCGGGACGGCGACGCGTGCGCGCCTTGCCCACTGGCTCTATTTTCTGCCGACGCCCGCCAGTCGGGCATCGGCCCCGACGGCCACCCGAAGCGCGGCGGCTTCCTGCCGCCGGTGCCGCTGCCGCGCCGCATGTGGGCGGGCGGGCGCCTCGAGTTCCTCGCGCCGCTCGCGACGGCGAGCGATCGCAGCGCGATTCGACGCATCCTCAGCGTCGAGCCGAAGCACGGCCGCAGCGGCCAGCTGGTCTTCGTCACCGTGCAGCCACGAGGTCTGCGACCGGCGGGGCCGTGCGATCGGGAGGAGCACGACATCGTCTATCGCGGCGCCAAGGCGACGCGGCCGCCGGATGCCGCGCCGGCCCCTGCGGCCCGATGTGGCATCGCAGACTCGTGCCCGACCCGGTGATGCTGTTCCGCTACTCCGCGCTGACCGTCAACGGCCACCGCATCCACTACGACTCGACTATGTCACCGGCGACGAGGGTTATCCCGGCCTGGTCGTGCACGGCCCGCTGCAGGCGACGCTGATGGTCGATCTGTGCCGCCGCAACGCCCGGGCGGCAGCTCAAGCGCTTTTGCTTCCGCGCCTTCCGCCCGCTCTTCGACACCGCGCCGTTCACCATCTGCGGCGCACCGGATGTCGAAGGGAATTCAGCGCGGCTCTGGACGCGCGACGCTGCAGGCGCCCTCACCATGGAAGCCACGGCGCACTGGTAAAAAAAAGGGCAGCCTTCCGGCCACCCTTTCTCCTGACTTGAAGCTTGATCGGTGTTCATCGGCGTCCATCGGCGGTTCCATCGCTTTCCCTCGCCCGCCACGATCGACGCCCTTCGCGGCTAGCGCTCCTCGATCTTCGCGGTCTGGCGCATCTGCCTGGACCATCTTCGCGACCTGCTGCTGCTGCGCGCGCTGGCGGAAATTGTCCTTCAGCTCGTCGTAGGCCGGCACTTTCAGCGGACGCACGTCGTCGAGGCGGATCACGTGGTAGCCGAAGTCGGTCTTCACCGGCGCGCTCTACGGTCTGGCCCTTCTTCAGCGCCATGGTGGCATCGGCGAACGGCTTCACGAAGCGCGCCGACGGGCCCCAGTCGAGGTCGCCGCCATTGTCCTTGGAGCCCGGGTCCTTGCTCTTGTCCTTGGCGAGCTTGGCGAAATCGCCGCCCTTGTTCAGTTCGACGATGATGAGCTTGGCGTCGTCTTCCTTGTCGACGAGGATGTGGCGGACCTTGTACTCGTTCTCGCCCATCTGCTTCTTGAACTCCTCGTACTGCGCCTTCAGCTCGGCGTCCGTGATCGGGTTCGCCTTGATCTCGGCCTCGAACAGCGAGCGCACCAGGACGGCCTGGCGGGCCATGTCCATCTGCGCCATCACGTCCGGGTTCTTGTCGAGGCCGCGCTTGACCGCCGCCTGGGTGATCAGCTCGCGGTTGATCAGCTCGTCCTTGATGGCGGCCTGGATCTCGGGCGAATCGGGCTGTCCGGCGGCCGCGCGTTCACGGTTCATCGCGTCGAAGCGCGACTGCGGGATGGTGACGCCGTTGACGACGAGCTTGCCGCCTGCGGCCTTGGCGGGCTTGGCGGCCTTCTCGGTCGCTGGCTCGGGGGCCTTCTCGGCCTTGTCCTGGGCGATCACCGGCGCGGCGAGGCCGGCAATGATGAGAGCGAGGGCCATGTTCTTCAGGTTCATTTGCGTGCTTCCTTTGCTGTGTTTAAGAGTGAACGGACGACTTGTCGTGGTGGGAATGCCTAGAACTGCTGGGGGCTGAAGGCCTCGATTTTCAATGCGTGGATGTCGCGGCGCATCAGGTCGCCCAGCGCCTCGTACACCATGCGATGGCGCGCGACCGGCGACTGGTTGCGGAAAGCTTCGGAAACGATGGTGAGCTGCCAGTGGCCGCCGCCGGAGGCCGCGCCCGCATGCCCGGCGTGCGCGGCGCTCTCGTCATGGAGGGAAAGCTCCACGGGCTCCAGCGCGGCGAGGCGTTCGCGGATGGCCTGTTCCATGTTCACGCCGGCAACACTTTCCTGAATGGCTTGACGGTGACCTTGCCGTAAACGTTGGCAAGCGCATAAGGGTCTTCGCTCGCCCAGGCGATCGCCATTTCGCGAGAGGCGAACTCGGCGACGATCAGCGATCCGGAGAAGCCGGCGGGGCCGGGGTCGGCCGCGTCGATCGCCGGATGCGGGCCCGCGAGCACCAGCCGCCCTTCGCCCTGCAGCGCCTTCAGGCGCTCGAGGTGCGCGGGCGCGATTGGCGAGCCTGCGCTCGAGCGCGCCCGGGAAGGTCTTCGCAGATGATCGCGTAGAGCATGTCGGCCTTCAGGCGGGCTTGTCGGTCGCGGGCGCCGGAACGGCGGGCTTCTTCTCGTCGTCGTCGGGCAGGTACTTCGCCAGCCACAGCGCCTGCGCGATCGACGAACGCGATCATCAGCCCCATGCCGCCGAACAGCTTGAAGTTGACCCAGGTGTCGGTGGAGAAGTTGAACGCGACCCACAGGTTGAGCACGCCCATGAACGACGAAGAACACGCCCCATGCCATGTTACAGACTGCGTCCATACGCTGCTCGGGCAGCTCGAGTCTGCTCGGCCAGCACGCGCCTTGATGAGGTTCTTGCCGGAAGCAGAGCGCGCCGAGCAACAGCAGCGCCGCGAACAGCCAGTAGAGCACCGTCGGCTTCCACTTGATGAAGGTCTCGTCCTGCAGGAGCAGCGTGGCGCCGCCGAAGAGCACGATGATGACGAGGCTGACCCACTGCATGTTGGTCGACCTTGCCGTGGCTTGAGCTACGATCCACGCCGATCTGAGCGACGGTCGCGGCGATGGCGACCGCGGTCGCGACGTAGATGCCCTGCGAACTTGAAGGCGACGAAAAAGAGGATGACCGGGAAGAGGTCGAAAAAGAACTTCAATTGGGGCTCGGGGGCGGGCGCCGGTCAAGGGTTGCCGGGCGCTAAAGGGTTGATAACCTGAGATTATCGCCGATTCAGTGGGAGGCTGTCCATTTGAGGTGCCGGGCCTCGATTCGTTCCCTGACCGCTGGCGCCACGCCCGGGGGCGAGCGCCAGGGCCAGCGCCTCGGCGTAGAACCCGGCGCGTTCGCCGGGCAGTCCCTGGTCCGAGCCGGTCGAAGGCGTAGGCCATCATGGCTTCGTCCTCGGTGCGGATCGCGGTGATCGCGAGGTTCAGGAGCAGGATGCGCCACGCCCGTTCCGGGTTGGAGCGCTCGAGGTCCGCGGCGAGCCTCGGGGCGACGTTTTCGATCACGCCCTGCATCATGCCGAAGACCGCGGCGAGCGCCTGGGGGCCGGGGGCGGATTGGGCCTGCCGCGCCAGGGCGTTGGCGACCGGCTCGACCGGGGCGATCGGCAAGCCGTGGCGCAACGCCCATAGCGCCGCGCCCGGCACGATTCCGTCGACGCTTGCGGCGATGGCGTCCTCGCCGGCATTGCGCAGTGCCTGATCCAGTTCGGCAAGCGAGGTGAGCAGGGTCTCGACCAGCTGGTCGGCGTCCGCAAGCGGCAAGGGCTTCGCCCCGCCAAACTCCTCGTCGAGGCTGAGCAGCAGTTCGAGCTGCTCCCCGATCAGGGCAAGCGGGTCCTCGCCGGAGCGCGAAGGCAGGGCTTGCGGGTGGCGCGCGCGCGCGGCTTCGCGCGAGCGAACGGAAGCGGGAAAGCAGCTCGCGAGTGGCCTCGCGGTCCTCGTCGCCGAAGCGGATCGGCCTGGCTCGGTCACGTCAATCGGGCCGGCAGGTGGGGAGGGGCGGATTTTGCTATAATTTCAGGTGCTTCTACAAACAACGCGTCCGTTGGACAATTACGACCTGCACAATCATTCGACCTGCTCGGATGGTCTGCTGACTCCCACGCAACTGATCGAGCTCGCCGCGCGCACCGGGGCGATGCGATCGCGCTTACCGACCACGATACGGTGGAAGGGCTGGCGGAAGCGCGCGCCGCCGCGGAATCCCTGGTGTCGTGTTGGTCAACGGCGTGGAAATCTCGGTAAGCTGGGCGAGACGACGCTGCACATCGTGGGGCTAGCCATCGATCCGCAGGCCGAGGCGCTTGCGGCCGGCCTGCAGGGGATACGCGAAGGGCGCCTCGAGCGGGGCAGGAAGATCGCCGCCGCGCTGGGCCGGCTGGGCATGGAGGACGCATTCGAAGGCGCGCATGCGCTGGCGCAGAACAAGAACGATGCTGGGCAGGACGCACTTTGCCCGGCACCTTCTGCAACGCGGTGCGGTGAAGAACATGCAGGCGGCGTTCGACCGTTACCTGATCAAGGGAAAGCCGGCCTACGTCGCTCATGAATGGGCGAGGCTGGAGGACGCGGTGACGTGGATACGCGCCGCGAATGGCGTGGCGGTGCTGGCCCATCCCGGCCGGTACAAGCTGCGCCGGGACGAGATGCGAGCGTTGCTGGCCCGGTTCAAGGACATGGGCGGGGCGGCGATCGAAGTCGTCACCGGCAGCCATACCCAGGAGCATTACGCGACTTACCGCAAACTGGCCATGGAGTTCGGGCTTGCCGCTTCCCGCGGTTCCGACTTCCACGGCCCGGGCGAAAGCAGCTTCGAGCCGGGACGGCTCCCGCAGCTGCACGAATCGCTCACACCGGTGTGGTCGCTCTGGGCGCACTAGCCCGATAACAGATCCACGCGGATGCGAGGCGCATCCCACGCAACGAGGAAACACGCGGTCCCCGCTCTTTCGCGGCCGGGCCGCCCCCCGGCAAACGATGGCCCAGTTCCTCTCGATCCATCACGAGAACCCGCAGCCGAGGAGCATCAAGGCGGCGGTGGACATCATCCGCAAGGGAGGCGTCATCGCCTATCCTACGGATTCCTGCTATGCGCTGGGCTGCCATCTTGGCGACAAGGATGCGGTGGCGGCGCATACGCGCGTATACGCGGCCTGGATGACAAAATCACTACATGACGCTGATGTGCCGCGACTTGTCCGAGCTGGCGCACTATGCGCGGGTGGACAATGTGCAGTTTCGATTGCTGGAAGAACAACACGCCGGGCAGCTATACTTTCATTCTCGACGCCACCAGGGAAGTGCCCCGGCGCTTGCAGCATCCCAAGCGGACACCGTCGGCATACGCATTCCGGATCATCCCGTGGCGCTGGCGCTGCTGGAAGAATTGGGCGAGCCACTGTTAAGCTCGAAGCTGATCCTGCCCGGAGAGGAGCATGCGCTGAACGATGCGGAAGAAATCCGCGAGCATTTGGACCAGCTTGATCTGGTGCTGGACGGGTGGAGGCGGGCTGGACCGACCACGGTGATCGACCTGACCGGGACGCTCCGTGCTGATGCGGCGCGGCAAGGGCGAGGGGGCCCAATTTGGAATGGGAGGAAGCGTGCATTGATCGATGATCAACCATCGCTACCATTGCGCTGATCGCGATTCCATCTATTTGCGATCACCCTGCACGAGGCGGCGCACGGCTATGCGGCGCGCTATTTCGGCGACATGACTGCCTGACGCGGGCCGTATCAGCCTGAACCCCATCCATCACATCGATCCGGTCGGCACCATCTGTTGCCCATCCTGACCTGTTGTTGGGGGGCGTGCTGTTCGGCTGGGCCAAGCCGGTGCCGGTCAATTTCGGCGCGCTGCGTCATCCCAAGAAGGATATGTTGTGGGTGGCGCTGGCCGGGCCGCCACCAATCTGTTCATGGCGCTGGTCTGGGGGCTGCTGGCCAAGTGCGGCATAACGTCAGGGCATTATTTTGCCGAACCGCTGCTGGACATGGCGGATCGGGATTAAAATTAACGTCGTGTGATAGCATTGAACATGCTGCCGTTGCCGCCGCTGGACGGCGGGCGCGTGGCGGTCAGTCTGTTGCCGCACAGGCGGCCCGCATGCTGGCGCGGCTGGAGCCGTATGGCATGTTCATCCTGATGGTGATGGTCGGGACGCGGGGTGCTGGGCTGGGTGCTGTTGCCGCCGATGGCGCTGCTGACGCAATATTTACACTCGTTTGGTGATATAAAGAAAAACCATGTTCCAGGACCGCGTTCTTTCCGGCATGCGCCCCACGGGCAGCCTGCATCTCGGCCACTACCACGGCGTGCTGAAGAACTGGGTCAGGCTGCAGCACGAGTACGAGTGCCTGTTTTTCGTGGCCGACTGGCATGCGCTGACCACCCATTACGACGACCCGCAGATGATCGAGCAGAACGTGTGGGACATGGTGATCGACTGGCTGGCCGCCGGCGTCGATCCGGCGCAGGCCACGCTGTTCATCCAGTCGCAGGTGCCGCGAACACGCCGAACTGCACCTGCTGCTGTCGATGATCACGCCGCTGGGCTGGCTGGAGCGCGTGCCGACCTACAAGGACCAGCAGGAAAAACTCGCAGCGAAAAGGATCTCTCCACCTACGGCTTCCTCGGCTATCCGCTGCTGCAGAAGCGCCGACATCCTGATCTACCGCGCCAACCAGGTGCCGGTGGGCGAGGACCAGGTGCCGCACATCGAATTCACCCGCGAGATCGCGCGCCGCTTCAACCACATCTTATGGCCGCGAGCCGGGCTTCGAGGAAAAGGCCGAGGCGGCGATCAAGAAGCTGGGCAGCAAGAAGGCCAAGCTCTATGGCGAGCTGCGCACCGCGTTACCAGGAGCAGGGCGACGACGAGGCGCTGGAGGCGGCACGCGCCCTGCTGGACGAAGCGCAGAACCTCGTCGCTGGGCGACCGCGAGCGGCTGTTCGGCTACCTCGAAGGCGGCGGCAAGATGATCCTGGCCGAGCCGCAGGCGATGCTGACCGCGGCGCTCCAAGATGCCGGGGCTGGACGGCCAGAAGATGTCCAAGTCCTACAACAACACCATCGCGCTGCGCGAAGACGCCGGCAGCGTGACGAAGAAAATCCGCACCATGCCGACCGACCCGGCGCGCGTGCGCCGCACCGATCCGGGCGATCCGGACAAATGCCCGGTGTGGCAGTTGCACCAGGTGTATTCCAGCGAGGAAGCGCAGCAATGGGTGCAGCAGGGCTGCCGCAGCGCGGGCATCGGTTGCCTCGAATGCAAGCAGCCGGTGATCGACGCGGTGCTGGCCGAGCAGAAGCCGATGCGCGAGCGCGCGCCGCGGTATCTGGACGATCCGACGCTGGTGCGCAACATCATCGCCGACGGCTGCGAGAAGGCGCGCAAGCTGGCCGACGAAACCATGCGCGACGTGCGCGAGGCGATGGGGCTGGGTTACAGCTGACGCTGTGTCAAGCGAAAGGCAAGGGGAACCGCCGATGAACGCCGATGGACGCCGATGGGCTGGGATGATGGGGATGGCCGTGGCTGTAGCAGCCATGGTCGGCGCTTTCGCGTCCGTCGCGCGCGCTGCGACCGAGATCCCGCCCGGCAAGTGGAGCTTCGTCTTCACCGACAAGAAGGGGCAGGCCGACCGGCCGATCCGCGTCTATACCTACCGCCCGCGCGGCTGCGAATCGACGTGCCCGATCCAGTTCGTCATGCACGGGAAGCGCCGCAATGCCTCGGCGTACCGCGACCAGTGGGAACTGCTTGCCGACCGCTTCGGGCTGCTGATCGTGGCGCCGGAGTTTGCCGAGAAGCACTGGCCGGGCGCCGACGCCTACAACATGGGCGACGTCGACGGCCAGCCCGACCGGGAGAAGTGGAGCTACTCCGCCGTCGAGCATCTCTTCGATGAAGTGCGCGATGGCCAAAAGGGCTACAGCATCTTCGGCCATTCCGCCGGCGCGCAGTTCGTGCAGCGCATGATGATCCTGCTTCCCGACAACCGCATCAGCATGGCGGCGGTCGCCAACGCCGGCTGGTACCTGATGCCGGAATGGCGCGGCGACAGGATCGCGACCAAGTACCCGTACTCGCTCGTGGGCGCGAAGGCGGGCGAGGCGGAGTTGCGCAAGGCGCTGGCCAGGCGCGTGGTGGTGCTGCTGGGCGAGGCCGACATCGATCCGGCGCACCCCGACCTCAACAAGAGCGACGGCGCGATGAAGCAGGGCGCCAACCGCGTGGAGCGCGGCGAGGCGTTCTTCATGGCCGCGACCGGACGCCGCGCGCGACCTCAACGTGAAGCTCGGCTGGGAACTGGTGCTGGTGCCCAACGTCGCGCATGAAAGCGGCAAGATGGCGCGCGCGGCGGCCATCGAGCTTTACCGGGGCACGGGCAAGTGAGCACGCAGGCCGCCAACGATCCGGTCGCCGGCGCGCCAGGGAGGCCTCGACCTCGCGCTGCCCGGTGGCGAAGATCCGCGGCCAACCGATGCCGGACATGCCGCTGGATCTGTATATCCCGCCGGATGCGCTGGAGGTGTTCCTCGACGCATTCGAAGGGCCGCTCGACCTGCTGCTGTACCTGATCCGCAAGACAACCTCGACATCCTCGACATCCCGATGGCGGAGCTTACGCGCAGTACTGGCTACGTCGAGGCGATGCCGAGCGCCAGCTGGAACTGGCCGCGGAATACCTGCTGATGGCGGCGATGCTGATCGAGATCAAGTCGCGCATGCTGCTGCCGCGGCCGAAGCGCGAGCCGAGGACGAAGAAGACCCGCGCGCCAACTGGTGCGCCGGTTGCTCGAATACGAGCAGATGAAACTCGCCGCGCAGCAGCTCAACGAGCTGCCGCAGGACGATCGCGACTTCACGGCGGTGCAGGGCTGTTTCGAGCCGGCGCGGCGCTGCGGCTGCCCGATGTGCAGGTCGCCGACCTGAAGCTGGCGTGGATGACCATCCTCGACCGCGCGCTCGGATCGCCCCGCCACCGCAAAATCACCCGCGAGGGGCTGTCGGTGCGTTCGCACATGTCGCGGATCCTCCGTAGGTTTGAACGACTGAGGGGATACGTCGAATTCACCAACTGTTCCAGCCGGAGGAAGGCGTGCCAGTGCTGGTGGTGACGTTTCTCGCCGTGCTGGAGCTGGCCCAGGAAACCCTGATCGAGGCTCCGCAGCAAGGAGCCTACGACGCCGATTTACGTGAAGCTGAGGCGCGCGCCCCGCTGGCCGTATTAGAGACAGATGCACTTTTGAACGGGTAGTTGCACATGGACCAGCGAACACGCCATCGAGAAGATACGACAACCGCGCCGGAGCCGGCGAGGGGGCGGCGCCGGCCGAGAGATCGAGCACGCCGGTAACGGCCTCGCCGACGTGCAAGCGCGCGCTTGAAACCGCGCTGATGGTGGCCTCGGAGCCGATGCCGTTGAACGAACTGAAGCGGCTTTTCGACGGGGAGCTCGCCGGGGACACGGTGCGTAAAGTGCTTGATGACCTGCGTGCCGAATGGGATGGACGCGGTCGTCAACTCGTCGAGTTGTCGCCACAGGTTACCGTTTCCACATCAACCGGAAGTCCAGCGATATCTCGATCGACTATCCAGCGAAAAACCGCCCGAGTACTCGCGCGCGGTGCTGGAGACCCTGGCGATCATCGCCTATCGGCAGCCGGTAACCCGCGGCGATATCGAGGATATCCGCGGCGTGAAGGTGTCTCCGCGGGATTCTCAAGGCGCTGCGAGGACCGTGGCTGGATCGACGTAATCGGCCATCGGGAAGTGCCCGGGCCGGCCGGAAATTTTTGCGACCACCAAGCCCTTTCTGGATGACCTCAACCTGCGTTCGCTGGAAGAGTTGCCGCCGTTGCATGAATTGCAGGCCACGCTCGACCTAAGACACAGGCGGGCGCGGGGCACTTCACCGGGGCGGGCGGAGACGCCCGCGCTGACCAGGCGTCGCGACGGCCAAAGCTGACCTGGATGAACCCGACGGTGGCGGGAGTCGGCGGAGAAGTCGATGCGCCGGCAATGGCCGGTTTACAAACGAGACGCCGGCGGAAAATGCGCCGACGGATGGAGCAGCGTCATGATAACAAACGCATTGTTGTCACCGGGGGAGGCTGAAGGCGCGCGGCTATGTCGATGGCGCAGAGCCTAGGTGGGCAAAGAAGGATCCGGGGGCGGCGGCCCGTTTCCGAGAAGACGTGCTCGGGCCGCAAACGGCTGGCGGCAAGACGGGCGCGGGCCCCACCGCGGGCAAGGGTCAGCGGCAAGAAGCGCGGCACGGCAACAGGCGGGCCAGTTTAAAGCACGATAATCTCGGTAACACCACCGGCGGGCAAGCGCGGCCGCCGCGGCAAGCCGCAGGAGAAGAGGCGCGTCGCCACAGGGCGGGCGCCGGGCAGCGAGCCGGGAATCCTGCCGACTCCACGAAAGGCGGACGCGGGGGGCAGGGCCGCGGCCAACCGGCGTGGTGCAGCCCCAGCGGGGGAAAAAAGAATCGTTCCGGCAAGAAGACGCCTTTCCAGTGCCGCGGTATCGCAGGTGCCGAATCCATTGTCGCCGTCGGAAGAGCGGCGGTGATTCGCAGGATGGGCGATGAAGCCAAGTCGGGGCAGTTTGCCGAAGCGCTGGGGCCGCGCAGGGCCATCGTCAAGCGCGAGCGCCTCCATAAGGTGCTGGCGCAGATCGGGCCATGGCTCGCGCCGCGACATGGAAATCATGATTTCGTCCGGCCGGGATCATAAAGGTCAACAGGCATCGTCACCACCACCGGCACGCAGGTTCTCTCCCGGCGACAATGTGATGATCGATCACCGTCCGGTCAAGTATCAAGTTCAGCGAGAGAACTGCCACGCATCCTGCTGTACCACAAGCCGGAAGGCGAGATTGTCACGACCAACGATCCGGGTAACCCGCATTACGGTATTCGACAACCTGCCCAAAGTGGAGAACGGGCAAATGGGTGGCGATCGGCCGGCTCGATATCAACACGTCGGGTTTGCTGATCTTTACCACCAACGGCGAGCTGGCCAACCGCTTCATGCATCCGCGCTACGAAGTCGAGCGCGAATACGCGGTACGCATTACTCGGCGAACTCGCCGAGGAGCGAGAGCGCCAGGCGCTATTGACGGGCGTGAATATCGAATTCGACCGGGATGGGAGGACGAGGAGGAGTTCGAGCCCGCCGCGCCCGCTCGCTCGACACCATCGAAAAGCGCGAAGGCGAGGGCGGAGGCGGTGCCAACCAGTGGTACCACGTCAGACGGATCAAGGAAGGCCGCAATCGCGAAGTGCGCAAGATGTTCGAGGCGGTCAACGTGGAGGTCAGCCGCCTGATGCGCATGCGATTCGGCAAGATCGCCCTGCCGCCACGGTTGAAGCGCGGCAAAATGATGGAGCTCCCCGAGGAGGAGGTGGAGCAGATCCTCTTTGGCCGGCGTGAAGAAGGGGGAGCCGGAGCCCGCCGAGCCCGGCAACGTTCGCGCCCCGGGCGACGAATTCGACGAGTTCGACGAGACCTGCCCAACGGCAACGTCTCTGCGCCGCCTGCGGCCGCGCCCCGGCCAGTCGCCGCGACGGGGCTAGCCCGGCGGCGGCGAAGCCGGCGCACCGCAGCCGCAAGCGCAAGCCTGCTGCGGCATCGGATGAAGCCGGTCGGCGTGAGCGGCGTCGGCGCGATGGGCATGGAGATCGCGAGGCGGGCTCGCGCGAGGTTCCCGGTGATAGTTCACGACGTCGTGGCGCCGCCCGCGAGGCCGAGGCGGTCGCGAAGGGCGCGCGGGCCTGCAAGTCTCCCGCCGAGATGGCGAGGCAATGCGACCGCATCATCACGCTTGTCGTCAACGCGAAGCAGACGCGCGACGTCCTGTCGCAGCCGACCGCGCCGTGCAGGGCATGGAGCGCGGCGGCGTGGTGATGATGTGCAGCACCATTGCGCCTCCGACGCGCTCGCGATTTCCGAACAGCTCGCGCGCCACGACCTTGCCATGCTCGACGCGCCGATCTCCGGCGGCCCGGCGCGCGCCGAGGCGGGAACGCCTCGATGATGGCGGCGGGAAGCAAACCGCATTCGCGCGCGTCGCCGATGTCCTCGAAGCGAACACGGCGAACCTCTTCCGCGTCGGCGCGCATTGCGGCGACGGCTCGAAGGTGAAGGTGGTGAACAACATGCTCGCCGGGGTCAACCTCGCGGCGGGCTGCGAGGCGATGGCGCTCGGCGAGCAGCTCGGCCTCGACCCCGGCATGCTCTACGAGGTGATCTGCGCGAGCTCGGGGGCAAGCTGGATGTCGCCGACCGCATGAAGCGCGCGCTCGCCGGCGATTTCAAGCCGCGCGCCGCGGCCCGCATCCTCACCAAGGACCTGCAGCTGCTGCTCGACACGGCGGAGGCGGCCGGCTTCGATGCCGAGATCGCCCGGGCGGCGCACGCGGTCTTCGAGGACACCGTCATGACCGCCGGCCTCGGCGACGAGGACGACGCGGCGGTGCTCAAACGCTACCGGAAACGCGCGACCTGACCATCCTCACCAGCCGCTCGACGCGCGCATCGCGGATGCCGTGCGCCGACAGCGTTTCGTGGGTGCGGAAAAGATACTCGGCGCTGCTGCCGAACTTGCCCGCGGCGGTGGCGAGCGTGTCCACCATGCGCTCCAGCGGCAATTTCCCGGCGTAGCCCGAGCAACGCGTGTTCGAGACAAAGGCGAGGGCCCGGTAGGGCGCGCCGTCGGCGCCGGTGCAGCCGAGCCAGCGCGGGTGGTAGGAGCCGAGCGTGAGTTCGCGCCGCCACAGCCGGCGCAACTCGGCGGCTGCGGTGCTGCGCTTCAGCCGGTAGAGGAGCCCCTTGCAGCTGCCGCCGCGCTCGAGCGTCAGCACCAGCCCGGGCCGCTGCGGCGTGCCGCGATTGATGCGCGACCAGAGGCAGAAGTTGCGGTGGTAGCCGAACAGCGTGCCGACGTGGCGCGCATCGAAGCTCAGTTCCGGGTTCCGCATCAGCGAGCCGTAGGCGAACAGCCAGGTCGCATTGCCCTCGGGACGTTCGGCGAGGACGGCCGCGAGCGATTCGTCAAGCGCTTCGTCGCCCAGCCGCTCGGACTCGAGCGCGGCCGGGAGCCCGCTTACGGGGCGAGCCGGCCCAGGGTCCATCTGCCGTTTTCGAGGCGGTAGGCGATGCGGTCGTGCAGGCGGCTTTGCCTTCCCTGCCAGAACTCGACGCAGTCGGGAACCACGCGGTAGCCGCCCCAATGCGGCGGACGGGGCGGGTGTTCGCCGTACTTTGCGGCGAACGCTGGAGCGCGTTTTCCAGCCAGGCGCGGTTCTCGCACGGTTTCGCTCTGCGGCGAGGCCCACGCGCCGATGCGCGATCCGAGCGGCCGGACCTCGTAATAGGCGTCGGACTCGGCGGCGTCCACCTTCTCGATCGTGCCTTCGACGCGCACCTGGCGCTCGAGCTCCTTCCACAGGAACGTGAGCGCGGCCGCAGGATGCGCGGCGAGGTCGCGTCCCTTCCTGCTGCCGTAGTTGGTGAAGAAGACGAAGCCGCGGTCATCCACGCCCTTGAGCAGCATGATGCGGCCCGCGGGGCGGCCGCGATCGTCGACCGTCGACAGGTTCATCGCATTGGGCTCGAGCACCTCGGCGCGGATCGCTTCCTCGAACCACGCGGCGAACTGGGCGAACGGGTCGGCGTCGACGTCGCTCTCGTCGAGGCTTTTCAGGCTGTAGTCCTTTCGCAGGTGGGCGATCGAAATCTTCATGTGCCTAGTGTATTAGCAAATTGGGCGTATCCAGAACCGTGAAGCCCGATGCTTTCGCGGCAGGCGCCCAGCGCGCGTAATCGGCGTGCATGATGGCGCGCAGCTCGTAGGTCTGCGTCCCGGTTGCCTCCAGCCCCTGCTTCGCCAGGAGGGCGGCTGCCTCCGGGCTTTTCAGCGCGGCGCGGATCGATCCGCTCAGCCGCTCCAGCACGACCTTGGGCGTGCTGAAGGGCGCGAAGAACGCGTACCAGCCTTCGCCGCCGGGATCCTTCAGGCCTTCCTCCGTGAAAGTGGGAACGGCAGGCAGCAGCGTGGAGCGCTTCGCGCCGGAGACCGCGAGGATCCGGACCTTGCCGGCGCGGTGCTGCGCGAGCACGTTGGCGAGCGTATCGACGGCCGCCACGAGCTTTCCGCCGGCGAGGTCGACCATCAGGGCCGCGGAGTTGTCGTAGGCCACATGCTTGAGCTTGATGCCTGCGTTTTCGGCAAGCACCACGCCGAAGAAGTGCGGCGGGCTTCCCGCGGCGGCGAGCCAATACGGCCTTGTCGCCATTCGCAGCCGCCCATTTCAGGTACTCCGCGACCGTCCTGGCGGGCAGGTCCTTGGCAACGGCGAGCACGAACGGCGATTTCGCGGCCTGCGTGACCGGCATGAAGTGCCGGAACGGCTGGTAGCCGATCTCCTGCCCCGCCGCCGGATAGATGCAGATCAGGGTCTCGGGCGCGATCAGGATCGTCGTGCCGTCTGCTGCCGCCGCCGGAGCGCCTCTGCGGCGGCGTGGCCGCCCTTGCCGGGCTTGTTGTCCACCACGGCTTTCATGCCCATCGTCACCTTCAGTTCCTTGGCAACGGCGTGCGCGATCGTGTCGGCCGGGCTGCCCGCAGGCGCGCCGACCAGGATCGTCAGGGTCCGTTCCTGCGCATCGCCGGGAGAAGCGGCAAGCGCCAGCATTGCCGCGAGGAAAGCCTGGATCAGTGTCTTGCCCATTGTCTTGGAGTGTCCGGGAAGGGTGAAAGTCGCGCATACTTTAGCTGCTAACCCCGATCGAGGAGAAGAAATCCGATGAACGCCGCCATCGCAGCGGTCCGCAATTCCGTGAGCGCCGAGGAATGGCAGACGCGCGTCGACCTCGCCGCCTGCTACCGGCTGGTCGCGCGCTACGGCTGGGACGACCTGATCTTCACGCACATCTCGGCGCGCGTGCCCGGGCCCGACAATCACTTCCTGATCAACCCGTACGGCATGACTGTTCGAGGAGATCACGGCGTCGAGCCTGGTCAAGATCGACCTCGACGGCCGGAAGGTCGATCGACAGCCCGTACGCGATGAATCCCGCCGGGCTTCATGATCCACAGCGCGATCCACGCCGCGCGCGCGGACGCCAAGTGCGTGCTGCACACCCACACGCTCAACGGCGTGGCGGTGTCTGCGCAGAAGGGCGGGCGTGCTGCCGATCTCGCAGCAGTCGATCTTCGTGCTCGCGTCGCTCGGCTATCACGACTACGAAGGCGTGGCGCTCACGACGACGAGAAGCCGCGGCTGGTGCGCGACCTCGGCGACAAGTACTTCCTCATGCTGCGCAACCACGGCCTGCTGACGGTCGCGCCCTCGATCCCGGACGCGTTCCTGCTGATGTACATGTTCGAGGCGGCGTGCACGATCCAGGTCCGCGCGCAGTCCGGCGGCGGCGAGCTGGTCGGCGATCACCGCGAAGATCATCGAGGGCGCGCAGGCGGCGTCGCGGCAGGTGACGCAGGCGCGCGGCGGAGAGCTCGCGTGGCCGGCGCTGCTGCGCAGGCTCGATCGCCAGAACCCGGGATACGAATCCTGAACATCGGCGCGGCACGATACCTCCCGGCATGACAGTCGTGCGCGACGCGGACCGCCGCCGGATTTTCCTCATGCGCCACGGCAGCGTCAGTTATTTCGACGACGAGGGCCGGCCCGTGCCGCCCGACACCGTGGCGCTCAGCCCGCTCGGGCGCGAGCAGGCGACGGCGGCGGGCAGGCTGTTCGCGCAATCGGGCATGCGCTTCGACCGCGTGATCGTGAGCGGGCTCGCGCGCACCGTCGAGACCGCCGAGCGCGTGCTCGCCGAGACCGGGCAGGCAATCGCGCTGGAGCCGCGGCGGGGACTGCGCGAGATCGAAGGCGGCAGGCTGGGGGACATCCCGCTGGAGCAACTGCGCGAGGCCTTCGTCGGCGCCTTCGACGGCACGGGCGGCATGGACACGCGCTTCCTCGGCGGCGAGACGCTGGGAGAGCTGATGGCGCGCGTCGTGCCGGAGATCGAGGCGTTTCGCGCCGATCCCGGCTGGGATGTCGCGCTCATGGTGCTGCACGGCGGCGTGAACCGCGCCGTGATGTCCTTCCTGCTCACCGGGGAGAAGCGCTTCCTCGGCGGCCTCGGGCAGGCTGCGGGCTGCATCAACGCCATCGACCTCGGCCGCCAGCGCCACGACGTCCACGTGCGCATGCTCAACCATTCGCCGCTCGACGCGCTGCAGACCGCGACGCGCAAGACCACAATGGAAGTCCTGTTCGACCAGTACCACGCGTTCCGTTCACGCACGTAAGGAATCCCCGGACATGTACGAGAACTTCATGGGAACCAAGCCCGTCGCCGATGGCCAGCGCTTCGACGCCGCGGCGCTCGAGGCCTGGCTCGGCGCCAACGTCGCCGGGTTCGCCGGCCCGCTCACGGTCGAGCAGTTCAAGGGCGGGCAGTCCAACCCCACCTTCAAGCTCGCCACGCCGGGACGCTCCTACGTGATGCGCGCCAAGCCCGGGCCCCGCGGCGAAGCTGCTGCCCTCGGCGCACCAGGTCGAGCGCGAGTACCGCGTGATGAAGGCGCTGGCCGGCAGCGAAGTCCCGGTGGCGGAGATGCTGGCGCTCTGCGACGACGAGGCGGTGATCGGGCGCGCGTTCTTCGTCATGTCCTTCGTCGCCGGGCGCGTGCTCTGGGACCCGTCGCTCTCCGAGATGGCGAAGCCCGACCGCGCGCCGATCTTCGAGGAGATGAACCGCGTCATCGCCGCGCTGCACAAGGTGGACGCCGCCGCCGTCGGGCTCGCCGATTACGGCAAGCCGGGCAATTACTTCGAGCGCCAGATCGGCCGCTGGAGCAAGCAGTACCGCGCCTCGGAAACGGAGAAGATCGAGGCGATGGATTCGCTCATCGACTGGCTGCCGCGGAACATCCCGCCGGGCGAGGAGACTTCGATCGTCCACGGCGACTTCCGCATGGACAACCTGATCTTCCACCCGACCGAGCCGCGCATCCTCGCCGTGCTCGACTGGGAACTCTCCACGCTCGGCCATCCGCTCGCGGACTTCGCCTACCACTGCATGACGTGGCACATGCCCAGCGGGCAGTTCCGCGGCCTGGGCGGCCTCGACCTTCCCGCGCTCGGCATTCCCACCACCGAGGAATACATCGAGCGCTATTGCGAGCGCACGGGACGCACCGGCATCCCGCACATGCCGTTCTACCTCGCCTACAACATGTTCCGCATGGCCGGCATCCTGCAGGGCATCATGAAGCGCGTCGTCGATGGCACGGCGGCCTCCGCGCAGGCGACAATGATGGGCAAGCAGGCCCGGCCGCTGGCCGAGCTCGGATGGAACTACGCGCAACGCGCGATGAAAGGTTGACCATGGATTTCGCCTACTCCCCGAAGGTCCGGGACCTCGAAGCGCGCCTCAAGGCCTTCTTCGACGCCCACATCTATCGCAACGAGAAGCGCTTCTACGACGAGGTCGAGGAGAACACGGCCAAGGGCAAGCGCTGGACGCCGACCGCGCGTGATCGAGGAACTCAAGCCCAAGGCCCGCGAGGCGGGGCTGTGGAACCTGTTCCTGCCCGACAGGGCGCATGGCGCGGGGCTCACCAACCTCGAGTACGCGCCGCTCGCCGAGATCATGGGGCGCGTGCTCTGGTCGCCCGAGGTGTTCAACTGCTCCGCGCCCGACACCGGCAACATGGAAGTGCTCGCGCAGTACGGCACGCCTGCGCAGCAGAAGAAGTGGCTGGAGCCACTGCTCGAAGGCACCATCCGCTCGGCGTTTGCCATGACGGAGCCCGCGGTCGCCTCGAGCGACGCGACCAACATCGCGACGCGGATTGCGAAGGACGGCGGCGACTACGTGATCGACGGCGCCAAGTGGTGGATCTCCGGCGCGGGGGATCCGCGCTGCGCGATCTTCATCGTCATGGGCAAGACCAACCCGGAAGCCGACAGGCACACGCAGCAGTCGATGATCCTCGTGCCCGCGGACACCAAGGGCGTGACCATCACGCGCCCGCTGCCGGTGTTCGGCTATCGACGACGCGCCGCACGGGCACTGCGAGATCAAGTTCGAGGGCGTGCGCGTTCCCGCTGAGAACATCCTGCTGGGCGAAGGGCGCGGCTTCGAGATCGCGCAGGGACGCCTCGGCCCCGGCCGCATCCACCATTGCATGCGCTTGATCGGGCTCTCGGAGCGGGCGCTGGAACTGATGTGCCGGCGGCTTTCCGCCCGCGTGGCCTTCGGCAAGCCGATCGCCACCCAGACGGTCTGGCAGGAACGCATCGCGGAGGCGCGCATCGCCATAGACCAGGCGCGATTGCTGACGCTGAACGCGGCATGGAAGATGGACGTCGCGGGCAACAAGGTGGCGCGCAACGAGATCGCGATGATCAAGGTCGCCGCGCCGAACGTCGCCTGCAAGGTGATCGACTGGGCGATCCAGGCGTTCGGCGGCGCGGGCGTGTGCGACGATTTCCCGCTGGCGCATGCCTATTCCAGCGCGCGCAGCCTGCGCATCGCCGACGGCCCGGACGAGGTGCACCGCAACGCGATTGCCAAGGGCGAGATCGGCAAGTACAAGGTAAGCTGAAGCGAAACGACCGGCATCGAGCCGGCGAAAACAAGGAGGAGAAGTGGACAAACCGTGGCTGAAGAGCTATCCGCCGGGCATGCCCGCGGACGTGAACGTGACGGCCAACCCGTCGCTCGTGCACCTGATGGAAGAGGCGTTCGCGAAGCACGCGACGACCACCGCGACCGTGTTCATGGGGCGCGAGCTGAGTTACCGGGACCTGGACCGCGCGTCCGCGGCGTTCGGCGCGTGGCTGCAGGCGAGGGGCATCGCCAAGGGCGCGCGCGTGGCGATCATGATGCCCAACCTGCCGCAGTATTTCGTCGCGGTGTGCGGCATCCTGCGCGCGGGCTGCGTGGTGGTGAACGTGAACCCGATGTACACGCCGCGCGAGCTCGAGCACCAGCTCGGCGATTCGGGCGCGGAGGCGGTCGTCGTGCTCGAGAACTTCGCCGCCACGCTCGCGAAGGCGCTGCCCGCGACCAAGGTGAAGCAGGTCGTGGTGGCCTCCGTGGGCGACATGCTCGGCTTCCCCAGGGGCTTGCTGGTGAACCTCGCCGTGAGAAGGCTGAAGAAGGCGGTGCCGCCGTATTCGATCGCGGGCGCCATCGCCTTCAACGAAGCGCTCTCCGAGGGATCGCGCTCCACGTTGAAGCCGATGGCCGTGACGCTCGATGACATCGCTTTCCTGCAATACACGGGCGGCACGACGGGGGTCGCCAAGGGGGCGGTCCTCACGCACGGCAACATCGTCGCCGAAGTGCTCATCTCGGAGGCATGGATGGGGCCGACGCTCACCAAGGGCGGGCCGGTCGAGCACTTCACCATGCTTTGCGCGCTGCCGCTTTATCACATCTTCTCGCTGGTGGTGTGCCTCTGGCTCGGGCTGCGCATCGGGGCCACGAACATCATCATCGCCGACCCGCGCAACCTCGACACGCTGGTGGCCGCGATCGGCAAGCGCAGGCTGAACGTGCTGCCGGGGCTGAACACGCTGTTCAACGCGCTGCTCAACCATGAGGGCTTCCGCAAGCTCGATTTCTCCGAACTGCGCATCTGCAACGGCGGCGGCATGGCCACGCACCGCGCGGTCGCGGAGAAGTGGCTGGAGCTCACCGGATGCCCGATCTGCGAGGGCTACGGCCTTACCGAGACCACGGCGGGGGCCACCTGCAACCGCGTCGACACGGACCGCTTCACCGGCACGATCGGCTACCCGTTGCCGTCGGTCGAAATCGAGATCCGCGACGATGCCGGCAAGCGCGTGCCGAACGGGGAGCCGGGCGAGATCTGCATCAAGGGCCCGCAGGTGATGACGGGCTACTGGCAGCATCCGGCGGAGACCGCCAAGGTGATGACCGCCGACGGCTTCTTCTGCTCGGGCGACATCGGCATCATGGACAGCGAGGGGCTGCTGCGCATCGTCGACCGCAAGAAGGACATGGTGCTGGTCTCGGGCTTCAACGTCTACCCGAACGAGATCGAGGACGTGGTCGCCACCCACCCGGGCGTGCTCGAGTGCGCGGTGATCGGCGTGCCCGACGAGAAGGCGGGAGAGGCGGTGAAGCTCTTCGTGGTGCGCAAGGACAAGGCGCTCACCGAGGCGGCGCTCGGCGAGTTCTGCATGAAGCAGCTCACCGGCTACAAGCGGCCGAAGTACATCGTGTTCCGCGATTCGCTGCCGAAGTCCCCGGTCGGGAAGATCCTTCGGCGGGAGCTTCGCGACCAGCCTTCTGCTTGACCGCCGATGGAGATTGGGGAAACTGCAAAGGCAGATTGACCGCCGATGGACGCCGATGGACGCCGATAAAACCTTTGATGTGGGTGGCTTCGGCAGACGCCACGAAGCATGGAACCAGAACCAACTTGCCTTTGCTTCTATCGGCGTTCATCGGCGTCCATCGGCGGTTTCATCCGCCTCTTTCCCCTAGCCGGCGAGATCTTCGCGAGCAAGGACGAAGACGAAGCCGGGCGCCGCCGCTGGTCTCGGGCCACGCGAAGGGAAGCCGCGGGAACGCCGCTTCGAGGGCCTCGCGGTTGTGCCCGATCTCGACGACAAGCAATCCCCGCGGCTCCAGGTGTTGCCTGGCGGCCGCGAGGATCAGTCGCGCATGGTCGAGGCCGTCCGAACCGCTCGCGAGCGCCATCTTCGGTTCCGCGAGGTATTCGTCGGGAAGCGCCTTCATCGACGGCGCGTCCACATACGGCGGATTGGCGAGGATCACGTCGTATTTCTTCTTCCCGAGCGCCATGAACATGTCCGACTTGATCGCCTTCACGCGGCCGCGCAGCCCGTAGTCGTCGATGTTGCGCTTGGCCACGGCCAGCGCATCGGGTGAAAGATCCACGGCATCGACCGCGGCGTCGGGGAAGGTGAGCGCGGCAAGTATCGCGAGACAGCCGGACCCGGTGCAAAGGTCGAGGACGCTGGTGACGCCATCGGGTTCGGCGAGCCAGGGTGCGAGGTCCTCGCGCAGCAATTCCGCAATGTAGGAGCGCGGCACGATGACGCGCTCATCGACGTAGAAGCGGTGCTCGCCCAGCCACGCCTCGTTGGTCAGGTACGAAGCAGGCTTGCGCGTGGCGACGCGCTGCTCGAGCACGTCGAGTACGGCAGCCACCTCGCTTGCCAGCAGGCGGGCGTCGAGGAAGGGATCGAGCGTGTCGATCGGCAGGTGCAGCGTATGCAGCGCAGGTACGCCGCTTCGTCCCAGGCCGAATGCGTGCCGTGGCCGAAGGTGAGGCCCGCCTCGGTGAAGCGCGACACGGCAAAGCGCAGGAGGTCGCGCACCGTGCGCAGCTCCTTGCGCGCCGCGGCGGGGAACGTCTTCGCGGTCTTGCGCTTCACGCGCCGAGCAACCGCGTCACGGCCTTCTCGTAGATGTCCGCGAGAGGCGCCACTTCATTGACCGCGACCGCCTCGTTGATCTTGTGGATCGAGCGGTTCACCGGGCCGAACTCCGCGACCTCGGGGCAGATGTCGAAGATGAAGCGGCCATCGGAGGTGCCGCCGGTGGTGGAGATCGCGGGCGTCACGCCGGTCACTTCGCGCACCACGTCGGTGAGCGTGTTTACCAACTTGCCGCGCGGCGTGAGGAAGGGCTTGCCGCCCAGCACCCAGCGCAGCTCGTATTCCAGTTGGTGACGATCGAAGATGGCGTGAACGCGTTGCTTGAGCGTCTCGTCGGTGCTCGCGGTCGAGTAGCGGAAGTTGAAGCTCACCGCGACTTCGCCCGGGATGATGTTGAACGCGCCCGTGCCCGCGTGGATGTTCGAGACCTGGAAGGTGGTTGGCGGGAAGTGCTCGTTGCCGTCGTCCCATTTTTCCGCGACGAGGTCGGCGAGCGCAGGCGCCAACTGGTGAATCGGATTGCGCGCGCGATGCGGGTACGCGACGTGGCCCTGCACGCCCTTCACCTTGAGGTGGCCGTGCAGCGTGCCGCGGCGGCCGTTCTTGATGGTGTCGCCGAACTTCTCGTGGGAACTGGGCTCGCCGACGATGCAGTAGTCGATCAGCTCGCCGCGCGCCTTCAGCGCCGCGACGACTTTCACGGTGCCGTCGAGCGCCGGGCCTTCCTCGTCCGACGTGATGAGGAGCGCGATCGAGCCGGGATGCTCCGGGTGCGCGGCAACCAGCCGCTCGCACGCGACGACGAAAGCGGCGATCGAGGCCTTCATGTCCGCCGCGCCGCGCCCGAACAGCAGGCCTTCGCGCTCGGTCGGCTCGAACGGGTCCGAGTGCCACTTCTCGAGCGGGCCGGGCGGCACGACGTCGGTGTGGCCGGCGAGGCACACCAGCGGCGCGGCGGTCCCGCGGCGGATCCACAGGTTGGTGACATCGCCGCACTGGAAGGTCTCGGCGCGAAATCCCAGGGGAACCAGGCGCTCGATGATGAGCTGCTGGCAGCCGAGGTCGTCGGGGGTGAGCGACTTGCGCGCGATCAGCGCCTTAGCCAGCGCGAGTGTTTCGTTCTTCAAAGCGGATCTTTCCGGTGAGGAGCTGCCAGTACATCACGAAATCGCCGGCGAGGCTCCAGCGAGGATAGGTGAAAGTGGCGGGGCGGTTCTTCTCGAAGGCGAAGTGGCCGACCCAGGCGAAGCCGTAGCCTGCGATCGGCAGCAGCAGCCCCATCCACCACTGCTGCGTGGCGATCATCGCAACGAGGATCGCCAGTACCAGCGTGGTCCCGATGAAGTGCATCCTGCGGCAGGTCGCATTGCGGTGCTCAGAGAGATAGTAGGGATAGAACTCGGAGAAACTCCGGAAGCGCTTTTCCATGGCGCTTCAGGCCGAATGTGCCGTGCGGCGATCGACCACGGGGCCGACGCGCGCTTCGATGTACCCGCGCAGGTCGTTGCGCAGTCCCATGAGGAAGGCGAATTCGGCGACGACGAAGATCGGCCCGATCATGAGGCCCATGATGTCGTCGAAGAAGGCCGGCTTCATGCCCTCGAACTTGTGGCCGACGAACTGGATGATCCAGCCCACGACGAAGATCGCCAGCGCCCAGCCGAGCACGGCCATGTCGCTGTAGCGCGCCGTGATCTCGCTCGCGAGCGCGCACATGACGAAGAACACGATGGCCATCGTGGCGCCGATGGCGAGGTCGAGCTTCGCGTAGTAGACCGTCGCGGCGATCGAGCCCGCGACCGCGAGCGTGGTGGTGAACGGACCCAGCGGGATCGCAACCGCGGCCAGGGCCAGCACCACCGAGAACACGATCATCGGCACGCCGACGAAGTGCGTGGCGATGTTGCGGCGGTCGCGGTGGTAGGCCGCGTACTGCGTGAGGTGTTCCTGGATGGTTTTCATTGCCTCCTCGTGGCCCTCTGGCGGGGCATGGACACGACGGTCATTCTAGCCGATGCGATAATGGCCCGATGATCGGAATTCGGTGGGGCAATTTGCCGGTGAACGGGGCAAATGGGCACGTTTCGCGCGAGCTGCCGCGGCGGTTCCGCGCTGTCGTCGGCGCAGTCCTCTTCGGTGCGGCCACCTGCTGCATTGCCGCGCCGCCTCCTGCGGTTGCCTCGGCCGCAAATGCTGAGCCCGAACCGCGCAATGTCCTCGTGCTTTACGGCAGCACCCGCCTGCTCCCGGCGAATATCAAGCTCGACCAGGGACTCCGGCAGGCGATCTTGTCTTCCGCGAACCCGAACGTGACCGTATTCGACGAGTTCCTCGACGTGGCCCGCTTCCGCGGGGTGGACTACACCCGCACCATTGTCGAGTACCTGCGCGGCAAGTACGCCTTGCGGCCGCCGAACGTGATCGTCGTGGCCAATGACATCGCGCTGCGGTTCCTGCTCGACAACCGGGCCGAAATCTTCCCGCAGGTCCCGGTGGTGCACATGAATGCCAGCCGCTCGGTCCTGAAGTCGCTCGGGAACTTGCCTGCCGACGTGATCGGCACTTCCGTCGACCAGGACTTCTCCGGGACCATCGACCAGGCGCTGCGCCTGCATCCGAAGGCGCGGCGCCTGGTGATCGTGACGGGCGCCGGCCCGCGCGACCTCGAATGGGAGGGCTGGTTGCGAGGCGAAGCTCCCCGGCTCAAGGGCCGCGCGACGGTCGAGTATTTTGCCCGCATCCCGACCGCCGAGTTGCTGAAACGCCTGGGCGAACTGGGAAGCGACGCCGTGATTTTCACCCCCGGCTATTTCCGTGACGGCACCGAGCGCGTCTTCACGCCGCTCGAGTCCGTCGAGGTCATGGCCAGGGCCGCCACGGCACCCATGTACACGCCGTTTGAAACCCACCTGGGCACCGGCATCGTCGGCGGCAGGATGGCGAACTTCTCCGCCCTGGGGCAACAGGCGGGCCGGATCGTGGCAGCCCTGCTCGACGGCGCCGCGCCGGCATCGTTGCGCCCGCCGGAGTCCGCGCCGACGGCCTTCAATCTCGACTGGCGGCAGGTTCGCCGGTGGGGCATCGACGAGAACGCGATCCCCGCCGAT
This sequence comes from uncultured beta proteobacterium, assembly GCA_963849005.1. Classification (GTDB taxonomy): domain Bacteria; phylum Pseudomonadota; class Gammaproteobacteria; order Burkholderiales; family Usitatibacteraceae; genus CAWKGC01. The sequence goes on from CAWKGC010000021.1 coordinate 159,050, forward strand.
GCCATCGTGCAGTTCCGCGCGCCGACGCTGCTCGAGGCGAATCGAAACGAGGTCATGATCGCCGCGCTCGCGTTCCTGGTCAGGCCGGCCTGATCGTCGGCCTGCTCCTCGAGCGGCGACGCAGGCGCGCGGCCGAGCAGGCCCAGGTCGGGCAGCGCGCGGAACTCGCGCATGCGTCGCGCCTGGCCATCGCAGGCGAACTGACAGCGTCGATCGCGCACGAGATCAACCAGCCGCTCGGCGCGATCCTGAGCAATGCGGACGCGGCCGAACTGATCCTGGAATCGGAAGGCGACCGTCGCGACGAGCTGCGCGCGATCCTCGCCGACATCCGCGCGCGACGACCTGCGCGCCAGCGAGGTGATCCGCCGGCTGCGGTCGCTGCTCGCCAAGCACGAACGTCGAACAGCGCGCTGTTCGAATTCAACGATGTGGTGGCCGATCTGGCGCCCCTGCTGCTGGTCGGAAGCGAAGCGGCGGGGCGTGACGCTCGACATCCGGCCCGGCGCCGATCGGCGGGCACGATGCGTCGGCGACCGCATCCAGATCCAGCAGGTGCTGATCAACCTGGTGCTCAATGCCATGGACGCGGTGAGCGAGCTGCCCGAGGACCGGCGCGTCGTGACGGTGCCGCCAGCGAGCGAGCGGGGCGTCGTCCAGGATCGACGTCTCGCGACGCGGGCGCGGCATCGCGCCCGAGCACCTGCCGCAGGCTGTTCGATTCGTTCTTCACCACGAAGAGCCAGGGCATGGGACTGGGGCTGTCGATTGCGCGCACGCATTGTCGACGCGCACGGTGGCCGGATCTGGGCGGAGAACGGCGTCCCGGTCGGGGCGGTGTTTCACGTCGAATTGCCGACGGTCGATGCGGCGGGCCGCCTCGCCGGAGGCCGGCATGAGCAGCGCGCCGCATGATCCACGTCGTGGATGACGACGAGTCGCTGCGCACCGCGCTGCTGCGCCTGCTCGTGGCGGCCGGGTTCGAGGCGCGCGGCTACGCATCGACCGGCGAATTTCTGCTGCATCCGCCGCCCGACCGGCCGGGCTGCCTGCTGCTCGACGTGCGTATGCCGGGGCCTTCCGGGCTCGAATTGCAGGCGGCGCTCAGCATCAGGGAGTCGCGCTGCCGGTGGTGTTCCTGACGGGGCATGCCGACGTCGGCTCGAGCGTGCGCGCGATGAAGGCCGGCGCCATGGACTTCCTTGCGAAGCCGGTCGAGCGCGACATGCTGCTCGACGCGATCGCGTCGCGCGCTCGAGAACGATCCGCAGGCGCGCGCCGTCGGCGACGAGGCCGAGCAATTGCGCGCGCGCTTCGCGACGCTCACGCCACGCGAACGCGACGTGTTCGAACGGCGTCGTCGCGGGCAAGCTCAACAAGCAGATTGCCGACGAACTCGGCATCGCCGAACGCACCGTGAAGGCGCAGCGCGCGCAGCTCATGGTGAAGCTGGGCGCGGATTCCGCCGCCGAACTCGGGCGCCTGGCCGAACGACTGAAGCACCTCTGCCGGGCCGCTAGCCCCCGTTCTTCCCGGGCTCGCAGGTCCACCCTGCCCTTTGGGGCAAGCCGCACCTCACCTTTGCCCGATGGCCTTCGAGGACGCGCCCGGGTTGATGATCGCCCTGCAGCACGAGTCGTGACGGCGCGAAGACCAGCCATTCACTCGACCGAAGGGAGATCGCAGGATGGTCGAGCGCCCAGCGCGGGTCGTTCTCGTGGTGGAAGACGACGACAGCATGCGCGAGGCGATCGGGCGTCTGCTCAGCGCGGCCGGTTACGGGTGCGTCGCGTTCGCGTCCGCCGAGGCACTGCCTGGCACGGTCAGCCGGCAGGGCGCGGTGCTGCATCGTCAGCGATTTGAAGATGCCCGGAATGTCGGGTCTCGAACTGCTCGAGGAATTGCAGGCGCGGGGCGGGTACCGCCGCTCATTCTGATCACCGCGCACGATGCGCCGGGCGCTGCAAGAAGAAGCGATGCGGCGCGGCGCGGCCGCGTATCTGGTGAAGCCGTTCCGCGGCACGGCAGTTGATCGACACGATCCACACGCGTGATCGGGCGATGACGATCCATGCAGCATGCCAGCGGAAGAACCGTTGGTCCGATCGTGTAACCCGGAAGGAATGAGGCAACCTTGAACTCGGGAGAAACACGAATGATCTGATAAGACGTTCTGTCGTAAGCTGTTGGCCATTGCGGGTGTGGCGTTGCTGTCGGCCGCTGCTCTGGCGCAGGCCGCCGGCGCAAGAAGCCCAACATCCTGTTCATCATGGGCGACGACATCGGCTGGATGCAGCCGAGCATCTACCACCAGGGCCTGATGGTCGGCGAAACGCCGAACATCGACCGCATCGGCCACGAAGGTGCGAAGTTCATGACCTACTACGCCGAGCAAAGCTGCACGGCCGGGCGCACCGCCTTCTTCACCGGCATGACGCCGCTGCGCGCCGGCATGATCCCGCCGCAATTGCCCGGCAGCCCGTCCTTCCTGCAGCCCGGCACGCCGTCGCTGGCCAAGTTCCTGCTCGACCTCGGCTACACCACCGGCGAGTTCGGCAAGAACCATCTGGGCGACCACTCGGCGGCGCTGCCGACCGCGCACGGCTTCCAGGAGTTCTGGGGCTACCTGTACCACCTGGACGCGATGCAGGGCGTGAGCTTCCCCGACATCAACAAGCCGCCCGACCGAGCAGGCCATCGTGCCGCCGTGCAAGAACACGCCGGTCAACGGCCTCTGCCGATCCGCCGGGCGCGGTGGATGCGAAGACCGCGCTGTGCATGATGCCGCCGCGGCCGGTGATCGCGTGCATGTCTTCCGACGGCACCGAGAAGAACCAGAGCTGCAAGGACGAGGGTCCGCTGACGCTCGAACGCTCGAAGACGCGTGGACGAGGAGATCTCGGCCAAGGTCATCGACTTCCTCGATCGCAACGACCCCGAAGAAGACCAACAAGCCGTTCTTCGTCTGGTACAACCCGGCGCGCATGCACATCACCACCATGCTGTCGGACAAGTACATGGCGATGGTCGGTACGCCCGGCGGCAAGGACTGGGGCGTCAACGAAGCCGGCATGAAGCAGATGGACGACAACATCGGCTACGTGCTGAAGAAGCTGGAAGACATGGGCGAGCTCGACAACACCATCGTCGTCTTCACCACCGACAACGGCGCCGAAGTCATCACCTACCCCGACGGCGGCAACACGCCCTTCAAAGGCGGCAAGCTGACGACCTGGGAAGGCGGCATGCGCGCGCCGGCGGTCATCCGCTGGCCGGGGCACATCAAGCCGGGCACGGTCCTGAACGACATCTTCGCGTCCTACGACTGGATGCCGACGTTCGTCGAAATCGCCGGTGGGGCCAAGGGCAACGACCTCAACGAGCAGATCATGGCGGGCAAGTATCCCGGCATCGTCAAAACCAAGCTCCAGGGCGTGAACCAGCTCGACTATCTGACCGGCAAGTCGGACAAATCGGCGCGCGATACGTTCTTCTACTACGGCGGCCCGGTGCCGTCGGCAGTGCGCTACAAGAACTGGAAGATCTACTTCGCGATGGCATCCGAGGCCGCGACCGGTGGTCTGATGGGGGTCACGACCTTCCATTGGCCTTTGGTCGACAACATCAGGCGCGATCCGTTCGAGGGGTCCGTCGGTTTCCAACCGATCAACCCTTCTCGGCCAGGGCGGCGCACTTGCAGGCCCGGTCACCGCCTACATCTACGACTGGAACATCATTCCGATCGGCCAGGCGCTGTGGCTGCAGGAACTCGAGTCCTACGGGCCGTACCCGGCGCTGCAGTCCCCGGCGTCCTACAGCCTGGCCCAGGTTCTCCAGGAGGTGAAGGAACATATGGCGAGGACTCGCGCCAATGGAGACTAGGACGTCACGAGCAGGCGAGTTGCATAGCAACGGAACGGGCGGCCTCGCAAGCGGCGCCCGTTTTTTTCCACATCAGGAGGCAGAATTGTGATGAGCATACTGTCGCACTTTCGCCATTTCGACACTGCCCGTGCTCTTGCTGCTCGGCGATCGCTGCTCTGCACTGGGTCGCTGCATGCCCAGGCGCAAACCGATCCGCTGCCGTCCTGGAACGACGGCGCCGCCAAGAAGGCCATCGTCGAGTTCGTGAAGGCGACCACGACCGCAGGGCAGCCCGAAGTTCGTGCCGCCCGCCGAGCGCATCGCCACCTTCGACCAGGACGGCACGCTGTGGGTCGAGCATCCGATGTACTCGCAGGTGATGTACATCCTCGAAAGCGTGCCGGCGCTGGTCAAGGCGAAGCCCGAACTCGCCAAGGTCGCGCCGTTCACGACGGTGCTGGAGATCCTCAGGGCGACCGCGCGGCGATCGCGAAGCTGACGATGCCCGACCTCGAGAAGCTCGCCGTCGCCACGCTGACCGGCATGCCGGTCGAGACCTTCAGCGCCGAAGCGAAGAAGTGGCTTGCCGAGGCGAAGGACCCGCGCTGGAAGAAGCCGTACACCGAGCTCACCTACCTGCCGATGCAGGAAGTGCTGAAGTACCTGCGCGCCAACGGCTACAAGACCTACATCGTCACCGGCGGCGGGCAGGACTTCGTGCGCGTGTATTCCGACGACCGTCTACGGCATTCCGCCCGAGCAGGTGGTCGGCACCGCGGGCGCGACCAAGTACGGCTACGGCAAGGACGGCAAGCCTTTCCTGACCAAGGAGCCGAAGCTGCTGCTGAACGACAACAACGCCGGCAAGCCCGAAGGCATCCACCTGATGATCGGCCGTCGGCCGCACATGGCGTTCGGCAACTCCACCGGCGACCAGCAGATGCTGGAGTACACCAAGGCCGGCGACGGCGCGCGGCTGTCGATGCTGGTGCTGCACGACGACGCGAAGCGCGAATACGCCTACGGCCCGGCGCAGGGCCTGCCGGACACCAAGGTCGGCACGTTCACGCAGGCGCTGTACGACCAGGCGAAGAAGCAGGGCTGGATCGTCATCAGCATGAAGGAACGACTGGAAGAAGATCTTCGCGTTCGAGTAGGGCGGGGCACGGCCGAAGTGCAGGCAGCCGCAATCCGCTTTATAGATACCGGGCCTCGCGGACTGGCGCCGTTGCGCTTGCCGACACACCAGAGAAAGAAAACATGAAAACGACAAATCGAAATTCGTTGCGCGCCGCGGTATCGGGCGCGCTTGCAGCAGCCCTGATTGCCAGGTGGTTGCGCGGCACCCGGCCCCGGCGGATCGGCAATCGGGTCCGGAAACACGGGCACGGTCGCCTCGGAAACCACGCTGGCCAATGTGCGCCGGGTTGGATTCCTCACCGATTACGACAAGCTCAAGCCGATGCCGGGTGGCGGCGGCGATGCTCGTGCTGGAAGAGTGCCGAAGCCAGGTTCGGGCCAGTACGACAAGGTGATGTTCGAGCGCATCCAGGTCTATCTCAATGCCGATGCGACGGCAGCCGGTCGACCCGACCGACCTGAAGATGCTGATCGACTATTTCCACAAGAGCCTGGTCACGGCGATCACGTCGCCGTGGCGCAGGTGGTGACCAAGCCGGGGCCGGGCGTGCTGCGGGTGCGCTTCGCGCTTACGGACCTGGTGCCGACCAATACGTGCGGCCAGCCTCGCCGGTACCGCGGTGCCGTACGGCTTCGTCGCCGAGATGGGCTCGGGCGCCGCGGACGGCAAGCCGGCCGGCTCGAAGCCTTACCTGGGCCAGACCGGGCATGGAAGTGCAGTTCCGCGATGGCGCCTCGGGGCAAGGTCGTGGCCGAGTGCGCCGACCGCGAGATCGGCCTCAAGTACGCGGCGCAACATCAACGCTGGCGCCACGGCGCTGCGGCGACCTGGGTCAGCGGCTACATGGACTCCTTCTCCCAGCTGGACCTACGCCAAGACCGCGTTCGACAAGTGGTAGCGCGGAATTTGCACAGCGCTTTCGCCGCATTGAAGAAGGGTTAGCGCCCCGGCGGGCATATCTCGAGGGGCCGGACCTGAACCGATTTTGTCCCAGGGAGAAACGACTAGATGAGAAACGCAATTCGAGCAGGTCCTTGCCCTCATCATCGCGGCGCTGCTGTGCGGCGCCGCGCTCGCGCAGGCACCGGCCAAGAAGCCCAACATCCTCGTCATCTGGGGCGACGACATCGGCATCCACAACATCAGCGCCTACAACCTGGGCGTGATGGGCTACCGGACGCCGGGCATCGACCGCATCGCCAAGGAAGGCGCGCTCTTCACCGACGCCTACGCGCAGCAGAGCTGCACCGCGGGCCGCGCGTCGTTCATCCTCGGCCAGCACCCGTTCCGCACCGGCCTTCTGACCATCGGCATGCCGGGCTCGCCGCAGGGCATCCCGGCGTGGTCGCCGACCATCGCCGACGCTGCTCAAGGCGCAGGGCTACGCGACCGGCCAGTTCGGCAAGAACCACCTCGGCGACCGCGACAACCACCTGCCCACGGTGAACGGCTTCGACGAGTTCCTGGGCAACCTGTACCACCTGAATGCCGAGGAAGAGCCCGAGACCTACTACTACCCGAAGGACCCGGAGTTCCGCAAGCAGTTCGGCCCGCGCGGCGTGCTGCACACCTTTGCCGACGGCAAGGGCGGGCAGACGATCAACGACACCGGCCCGCTGACGCGCAAGCGCATGGAGACGGTGGACCAGGAGATCTTCGCCGCCGAGCAGAAGTTCGTCGCCAACGCGGCGAAGGAAGGCAAGCCCTTCTTCGTCTGGTTCAACACCACGCGCATGCACGTATGGACGCGGCTGGCCAAGTCGGCCGAGGGCCGCACCGGCATCGGCCTGTACCCGGACGGCATGGTCGAGCATGACGACATGGTCGGCCGCGGTGCTGAAGCAGCTCGACGAGCTGGGCATCGCCGACAACACCATCGTCGTCTACGGCACCGACAACGGCGCCGAGACCGGCACCTGGCCCGACGGCGGCACGACGCCCTTCCACGGCGAGAAGGGCACCACCTGGGAAGGCGGTTTCCGCGTGCCGATGCTGGTGCGCTGGCCCGGCGTGATCAAGCCCGGCACGATCGTCAACGACATCTTCTCGCAGGAGGACTGGCTGCCCACGCTGCTGGCCGCGGCGGGCGAGCCGAACATCGTCGAAAAGGTGAAGACCGGCTACACGGCGGGCGGCAAGACCTGGAAGGTGCATCTCGACGGCTACAACTTCCTGCCCTATCTTCAAGGGCGAGGTGAAGAAGGGCCCGCGCGAGGAGATCTTCTACTTCGGCGCCGGCGGCGAGCTGAACGCGGTGCGCTGGAACGACTGGAAGGTGCACTTCGCGGTGCAGAACGGCAACATCGCCACCGCCACGCGCGACGTGCCGGGCTGGCCGGTGATCGTCAACCTGCGTGCCGATCCGTACGAGAAGGCGCCGCACGAGTCGGGCCTGTACATGCGCTGGTACGCCGACAACATCTGGCTGTTCGTGCCGGTGCAGGAGAAGCTCGGCGGCTTCCTGGCGACGCTGCCGCAGTTCCCCTTCCAGCAGGGCAGCAGCCTGAATGCCGTCGAACATCAACTACAACTCGCTGCAGGCGATGCAGGCGATGAAGCGGTTGAAGGAGATGGAGATCGCTTTCGCCGCCGCGCAATTGACGGCGGTCGCCGGGACAGGGGCGGGAAGATGCTCGGATTCGAACTCGATTTCTGGGATTACGCGACTTTCCTGACGGCAGTGCTCGCCGGCGGTGCGGTGATGCTGATCTACATCTGGATCGCCGGGTTGCCCGGACGCATTGCACTGGCGCGCAATCACCCGGATGCCGAAGCCGTGAAAGTGATGGGGTGGGCCGGCCTGCTGCCCACGGTCCTGCCCTGGATCCAGGCGTTCATCTGGGCATTCAAGCCGACCGACGTCATCGACGTACGGCGCTTTCCGCGCGAAGAGGCCAGGGTCATCGCGGAAGAAAATGCCCGCCAGCGCGGCGCGAAGAAAGACTGAGCGGACCGCCCCATGCTGCTCGGCTTCGTCCTGCTGTTCGGTTACGCCTTCATCGTATGGCTGGTGTTCTTCAAGTTCCGCTGGCTCAAGTTCAGCATCGCGTGGGGCTTCTTCTCCACGTTCTTCGCGCTGCACCTGCTGATCATCTTCCTGCTCGGCTTGCGCTATGTCGCGCCCGCCTCGACCGAGGCGCGGGTCATCCAGCACACGATCCAGCTCACCCCGCGGCTATCCGAGCCGACGCTGGTCACCGCGGTGCTGGTGCAGCCGAATGTCCCCGTCAAGAAGGGCGCGCCGCTGTTCCAGTTCGATCGCCGCGTTTACGAGGCGAAGGCCAGGCAGCTCGAGGCGCAGCTCGCCCAGGCCCGGCAGAACGTGCTGATCATGAAGGCCGACATCCAGGTGTCCACCGAGAAGGTGGTCAAGCTGAAGAGCGAGCTGGACTACGCCAGGTACCAGCAGAAGCTCTCCGTCGAACTGGCGAAGACGGGTGCCGGGCCGGAGGAGGACGCGCAGAAGTGGAGCGCGCAGGTCGCCGCCGATGAGGCCGCGATCAAGGAGGCGCAGGCGGAGGAACAGCGCTCGCGCCTCAAGTACCAATCCGAGATCGGCGGCGTGAACACGTCGGTTGCGGCGACCCAGGCCGAGCTCGACCAGGCCCGCTTCTACCTAGACAACACGCTCATGGTGGCGCCCGAGGACGGCTACATCATGAATCTCCAGGTGCGGCCGGGCATGGTGGCGGGCGACCTCCGCTTCGGCGCGATTGCCTCGTTCGTCTGCGATGCCGATCGCTATGTGCTGGCCAATTTCTTCCAGGAAAACCTCAAGTACGTGAAGCCGGGACAGGAAGTGGAGTTGGCCCTGGACCTGTATCCCGGCCAGATCTGGCGCGGCAAGGTCGCGGCGATCTGGCAGGGCAGCGGCTCGGGACAGATGCTTCCCAGCGGCACGCTGCCGAATTTCAACTACGTGCCAAGCGAGGTCCCGCAGGGCCAGTTCGCCGTCGCCATCACGCTGGACGATCCCGACCAGCTCAAGTTCCCGATCGGCACGCAGGGGCGGGCCGCCATCTACACCAGCACCAGCAGTCCCTTCATCGCGCTTCGCAAGATCGCCATCCGCGGCTACACATGGTTCAACTGGCTGTATCCGTTCTCCGGCTGATGCGCGTGCCGGCGCTCCTCGCCGCGCTCCTTGCCGTGGCGGGCTGCGCGCTCGCCCCGCCGCCGCAGCAAGAAGACGTGGTGACGCAGGCGCTGCCGAAGACAACGAACATCCCGCCGGCGTGGAAAGCGGATGCAACAGGCGGCCCCGTCGCCGACAACTGGCTGAAGTCCTTCAACGATCCGCAGCTCGATGCGATCGTCGCCGAGGCCGTTGCCAACAACCTCGACCTGCGCATCGCCGCGGCCAGGGTGGCCGTGGCGCAGCAGTCGGTGGTCGTGGTCGGGGCGCAGCTGCTGCCGCAGGTCGGCGCAGTCATCGGCGGCAGGGCGACGAAGGACGACGGGAACGCGGGCGACGCCACCAGTTCGGCTGCCTATGCGGGTGTCGCCTGGGAACTCGATGTGTGGGGGCGGCTGCGCGCGCAGAGGGCGGCCGCCGAGGCGAGCTATGAAGCGACGGCGCTTGACTACGCCTACGCGCGCCAATCGATCGCCGCCACCACCGCAAAGCTCTGGTATCTCACGATCGAAGCGGGCCAGCTGCTGGTGCTCGCCGAGCAGTCGGTCACGATCTATCGACAGCTCTTGGGCCTGGTGCAGGCGCGGCGCGCGGCCGGCAAGGATTCCAACCTCGACCTTGTCGATGTCCGCGCGAAAGTCGAAACAGCGCAAAGCGAGGCAGAGCTCGCGCGCGAGCGGTACGGCGAGGCCCGTCGCGGCCTCGAGGTCCTGCTCGGGCGCTATCCCTCGGCCGAGATCGGCATCGCGGCCGCGTATCCGGCCCTGCCAGCCCTGGTCGGCGCCGGCGTTCCCGTGGCCCTGCTTGCCCGCCGGCCCGACATCGTGGCGGCGGAGAGGCAGGTACTCGCGGCATTCCGCAGCGAGGAGGCGGCGAAGCTCGCCTTGCTGCCCGAGTTCTCGTTTTCGTTCGCGGGCGGGCGGCTCGCCGACCCGGTGCTCGCCGTGCTCGGCCTCAATCCCTGGCTCGCTTCGGCAGCCATCGGCATGGCGGTGCCGATCTATGAAGGCGGCGCGCTGCAGGCGAAGGTGCAGATCGCCTCCGCGCAGCAGGCGCAGGCGGTGGCCTCGTATGGGGCCGTCCTGCTGTCGGCGTTTCGCGAGGTCGAGAACGGCCTCGCCAACGAGCGGCTTCTCGCGCTGCAACTGCCGCTGAACCAGAAAGCATTCGCAGACCGGACCGAGGCCGTGCGCATCGCGACCGTGCAATACAAGGCCGGCCGACGGGACCTGCTCTGGGTGTCGCAGCTGCAAACGGCGCAACTCGCGTCCAGCGCCGACTTCATCAAGCTGCAGGGCGCCCAGCGGGTCAATCGGATCCGCCTGCACCTCGCGCTGGGCGGAAGCTTCGATGCCGTTCCGGCCGTGCTCCCGGGTGGAACTCCGCTCGCTCGATAAGGGGATCCCAGGCCACGGTCGACTGCCACTTGCGCACAGGACGAGGCAGCGACTGGCGACCTACAGGGCGAGCAGATAGTGGTCGGTCAACAGGCGCCGGCCGTGGATCCGGGATGCATCGGCAATGCCCTTATCCACGCAGCGAGTCGATCAGCGCATTGGTCACGATCGCGCCACGCGGGGCAAATGGGCGGAAACCGTAGATGGCTCGCGGCTCGCCTGCCTTATGCGCTCTGCGCGTTGCGGTCAGCGCACTGCGCGCAAGCATCGACACGACTTCGCCGGCAGACTTCTTCTCGCGGCGGGCGATCTCCTTCGCGGCCTGCAGGACGTCATTGTCGATATCGAGAGTGGTGCGCATGCATCGGACGCTAACGCATCAGTCGGCCGAACGTCAATCCAGGCTGCCGGGCCTTCGCGTGAAGGAGGAACGATGGGAGTGTTGCCACCCGCCGGTTTCTTCTAGAATCAAAAGGAAAGTTCAATTTCCCGAGGGCAGATTCCATGGCCGAACCACTGAACGTCACGGCATTCTGGGACGAAGAAGCAAAGGTTTGGGTTGCCGAAAGCGCGGATGTTCCCGGACTCATCACCGAGGCCGGGACCGCGGGCGCGCCGGCGCTGAAGCTGAAGGTCCCCATCCCTGAGTTTTTTCGTGAGAACTGAAATGATCAAGAACGGCATGCGGCTCGCGCGCTACTTCGGCGGCGATGCCCGCTCGTGGCTCAACCTCCAGGCCGCCTGCGAACTGCGTGTTGCCGAGATCGGGAGCGCGAGGCGTATCGAGCGGGAGATTGCACCGGCGACAAAGTGAACGCGTGAGCCGGCTGTCGCGGATGCAACCGGCGTCAACCGATCCGCGAATCCGCGCCCTCGTCGGAAAGCTTGAACTCGCTGAACGAGGGCGCCCCGGGACGGCCGGCGGCGCCGGCGGACTTCGCGCGGTCGGTGGCCGACGGCATGATCCCCGAGTTGCCGAGCAGCAATCCGAGGTTGGTCGCCGAGTCGGCGTTGGCGAGCGCTTCCTCGGTGGAGACCTTTTCCAGGCGCACCAGCCGGAAGAGGTCCTGCTCGAAGGTCTGCGAGCCGGGCGACATGCTCTTTTCCATCGCCTCCTTGATCTCGGTGACCAGCCCCTTCTCGATCAGCTCCTGGATGTTGCGGGTGTTGAGCAGCACCTCGACCGCGGGCGTGCGGCTGCCGTCCACCGTTTTCACCAGGCGCTGCGAGACGATCGCCTTGAGCGACACCGAGAGGTCCTGCAGCAGCATCGCGCGCACTTCCAGCGGGAAGAAGTTGATGACGCGGTTCAGGGCCTGGTAGGAGTTGTTGGCGTGCAGCGTGGCCAGGCAGAGGTGGCCCGACAGCGCGTAGGTCATGGCCATGCGCATCGTCTCGATGTCGCGGATCTCGCCGATCAGGATGCAATCCGGCGCCTGGCGCATCGCGTTCCGGAGCGCGTCGGCGAAGGTCTTGGTATCGTTGCCGACCTCGCGCTGGTTGACGATGGACTTCCTGCGACTTGAACACGTATTCGATCGGGTCCTCGATCGTGAGGATGTGCCCCTGCGTCATCTGGTTGCGGAAGTCGAGCATCGCGGCCAGCGTCGTGGACTTGCCGGAGCCCGTCGCGCCGACGACCAGGATCAGCCCGCGCTTTTCCATCACCAGCGAGGAGAGCACGTTGGGCAGCGACAGCGACCCGAGCGGCGGGATGTCCGACGAGATGTAGCGCACGACGATTCCGACCGCGCCCTTCTGCCAGAACATGTTCACGCGGAAGTTGCCGTACTCGGGGATCGGCTTCGAGAAGTTGAGCTCCCGGTTGTTCTCGAAGTCCTCGATCTGCTTCGGGGTGAGCATCTCGTAGGCGATCTTCTTCGTGGTCTCCGCGTCCATCATCTGCGGGTTCACCGGCATGGAGGTGCCGTTGATCTTGATGTTGATCGGCGCGCCGGCCGTGATGAAGATGTCCGAGGCCTTGCGCTCGGACATGATCTGGAACAGCTTGTCGATGAACATGGCGTTTTCCCGGGGTGCGCGAATCAGTCGCCGCGCAGCAATTCGTTGATCGAGGTCTTGGCGCGGGTCTGCGCCGTCGACCTGCTTGACGATCACCGCGCAGTAAAGGCTATACCGCCCGTCGGGGGAGGGCAAGTTGCCCGAGACCACCACCGATCCGGGCGGGATGCGCCCGTAGCTCACCTGCCCCGTGGCGCGGTCGTAGATCTTGGTGCTCTGGCCGAGGTAGACGCCCATCGAGATCACCGAGCCCTCGCCGACGATCACGCCTTCGACGACTTCGCTCCTTGCGCCGATGAAGCAGTTGTCCTCGATGATGGTGGGATTCGCCTGCACGGGCTCGAGCACCCCGCCGATGCCCACGCCGCCCGAAAGATGGACGTTCTTGCCGATCTGCGCGCAGGAGCCGACCGTCGCCCAGGTGTCCACCATCGTGCCCTCGTCGACGTAGGCGCCGATGTTCACGTAGGAGGGCATCAGCACGACGTTCCTCGCGATGAAGGCGCCATGGCGCGCCACGGCGGGCGGCACCACGCGATAGCCGCCGGCGGCAAAGTCCTCCTGGGAGAAGTTGGCGAACTTGGAATCGACCTTGTCGAAATAGTGCGTGAAGCCGCCCTGCATGATCCCGTTGTCGCGCAGGCGGAATGACAGCAGCACGGCCTTCTTCAGCCACTGGTGCACGACCCAGTCGCCCCCGGATTTCTCTGCGACGCGCAGCTTGCCGTCGTCCAGCAGCTGCAGCGCTTCCTCCACGGCGTGCTTCACTTCGGCGGGAGCGTTGCCGGCATTCAGGTTGGCGCGGGTTTCGAAGGCGGTTTCGATGGTCTGCTGGAGCGGGGTCATGTTCTTCTTCGGTTGTCAGGCGGGGATCTTGCGGGTGACGAAGTCGCGGACGCGGCGGCGCGGCCTCCACGGCGTCGGCCACGGTGGAGACCAGCGCGATGCGCACGAACCCCTTGCCGGGATTCACGCCGTGCGCGGCGCGGGAAAGATAGCTGCCCGGCAGCACGGTGACGTTGGCCTCGGCGAACAGCCTTCTCGCGAAATCCTCGTCGTCGCCCCCGGGCAACTTCACCCAGAAATAGAAGGCCGCCTCGGGGTGCGTGAGCGGCAGCACGGGGTTCACGATCTCGTAGAACGCCGCGAATTTCTCGCGGTAAAGGCGCCGGTTCTCGACCACGTGCGCCTCGTCCTGCCATGCCGCCACCGAGGCCGACTGCACGGAGTTGCTCATCGCCGCGCCGTGGTAGGTGCGGTAGAGGAGGAAGCGTTCGATCACCTTCGCGTCGCCCGCGGCGAAACCCGAGCGCAGGCCCGGCGCATTGGAGCGCTTCGAGAGCGACCCCATCGACAACAGGTTCGAGAAATCGCCGCGGCCGAGCTTCGCCGCGGCCTCCATGCCGCCCAGCGGTTTCGCCGACTCGTCGAAGTAGATCTCGCTGTAGCACTCGTCCGAGACGATGACGAAGCCGTGGCGATCCGAGAGCGCGAAGAGCTTCCGCCATTCGTCCAGCGCCATGACGCGCCCGCTCGGGTTGCCCGGCGAGCAGGCGTAGAGCAGCCGCACCTTCGCCCAAACCGCCTCGGGGACGCCTTCCCAGTCGGGCTTCATGCCGTTGGCGGCCAGCGTGTTCAGGTAATACGGCGTGGCGCCTGCGAGCAGCGTGGCGCCTTCGTAGATCTGGTAGAAGGGATTGGGGAAGGCGACCAGCGCGTCCTTGTCGCGCGCGTCGACGACGGCCTGCGCGATTGCGAACAGCGCCTCGCGCGTGCCGGCCACCGGCAACACCTGCGTCTCGGCGTCGACCTTCGCGAGTCCATAGCGCCGCTCCAGCCACGACGCGATCGCGGTGCGCAATTCGGGGATGCCCTTGGTGATGGGGTAACGGGCGAGGCCCGCCATGCTCGCCGCGAGCGCGTCGGTGAGCAGCTTCGGCGTGGCGTGCTGCGGCTCGCCGATCGAGAGGTTGATGTGCGCGAGCCCCGCGGGCGGCGTGATGCCGGCCAGGAGCAGGCGCAGCTTCTCGAACGGGTAAGGGTGCAGGAGGTCGAGGCGGGGGTTCATGGAGTGGATTATAAAGTCTGGGCCCCGGCTTTCGCCGGGGCGACGAAAATCAGGTGCCGGGCGAGAGTCAGGGGGCGGGAGGCCGGCCGGTCAGTTTTCGGTAAATGCGCAGGAACGGCAGCTTCAGCCACCACCGCCAGCTGGTGCGGCGGATGACCTCGCCTTGCAGCGCGGACACCTGCGCGAGGTGGCCGGCGACTTCCTCTTCGCGGCCGCGGGACCGGGCGTCGATTTCGGCCAGCCTCGCCACGGCCGCGTCGCGCTGCGCCACGGCTTCGCCATGGTGGCGCGTCATCGCCCCCAATTGCGCCTCCAGCGCCTCGCCGCGCGCGACGCTGACCTCGAGGTTGCGCATCACTTTCTCGTAGTCCTTCTGCACCCAGTCCTCGCGGTCGGCCAGCGCGGAAAGGGTCGGGGGAACCTGCGCAAGCGTCGCGGGCGAGCGGCTCGCCATGACGATGAAGTAGAGCGGGCGGCCGGGCGCCGTGGTCTTCTCGCCGGGCGTCGCTGCGGCGGCCTCGATCGCCTCGCCGCGCATGCCGCCTTCCGCCTCCGGCCAGATCAGCGAGTAGAAGCTGTTCCTCTGGCCGTACCACGCGACGTGCGGGAAGCGCCCCGCGAGCAGTTGGGCGAGTTCCTCGCGGTAGAGTTCCTTCACGTGGAATTCGTTGGCGTAGTCGCGCTTGTCGCTGTATTCGAGCTTGTTGGGCGACGACATCACGAGCAGGCCGTCGGGCGCCAGCACGCGCGCGATCTCGGCGAGGAACGCCTCGTGCCCGGTGATGTGCTCGATCGTCTCGAAGCTCACCACCACGTCGACGCTCGCGTCCGCCAGCGGCAATTGCGTGCACGGCGCGGCAACGAACTCGAGGTTCTTCACGCCGGCATACGCCGCGCGCGCATGCGCGACGGCTTCCGCCGAGAGGTCTGCGCCGGTCACGTGCGCGGCGGTCCTCGCCAGCAGCGCCGAGCCGTAGCCCTCGCCCGAGGCGACGTCGAGCACGCGCTTGCCCGCCACGAAGGAGGCCGCGAAATGGTAGCGGTGCCAGTGCTCCATCCAGATTTCGCCGGCGACACCCGGGAGGTAGCGCTCGCCCGTGAATTCGAGGTCGCTCATCTCACCACCCTGCGCCGGCGCAGGAACTTGCGCACCGGCTGGCGCCATGCGGCCAGGCGCCCGAGCAGCGGGCGCGAAAGGATCCAGCGGCGCAGGTCGGTGCGGCTGATCATCATCACCGCCTGGCTGCGCACATAGGTGTCGGCCATTTCCGAGATCTCGCGCGGGCGAAAGCGTCACCAGCAGGGCGCGCTGCTTCTCCAGCGCCTCGGCGTAGGCCCTGTCGAGGAGGGCCTGCCGGCCGGCGGCGACGCGCGCGTCGGCCGGAACGCGGTACTTCGACGTGGTCTTTTCCACCAGCACGAAATCGTCCTCGAGCGTGTAGCGGGTCCAGAGGTTCCAGTCCTCGAGCTGGTCCATGCCCTCGTCGAAGCCGCCGTGCTTCTCGAAGAGGCGCCGATGGAACAGCACGGCCTGGATGGGAAGGTAATTGTGGTGCCATAGCGTCAGGCGGTCAAAGCCCTGGTGGTGGCGCGTGACGTGCATGACTTCCTCGTACTTCGCGCTTTCCCTGTCGATCAGCTCGGTCTGCGCCTCCCACGCAAGCGAATAGGCGCCGGCCGTGCCGTGGCGAAGCACCGTCTCCACCAGCACCTCGACGTGGTCGGCGAAGATGAGGTCGTCGTCGTCGAGGAAATTGAGCCATTCGCCCTTCGCCTCGGCGAGCGCGAGATTGCCGGCGCGGGCGCGGCCGACGCTTTCGCCGGTGGCGCGGTAGCGGACGTCGAGCCGGTCGCGAAACTCCGCCACCACGGCCTCCGAGCGGTTGGGGCCGTCCTCGATGACGACGACCTCCAGCCGCGGCCAGGTCTGGTTGGCGCAACTGGTGAGCGCCTCGCGCAGCCAGGCAGGGCGATCGAAGGTGCGGATCAGGATCGACACCAGCGGCTCGGGGCGCTCGGGCCTTTCCCGGCGGGAATCGAACGCGAAGAAGGCGCCGTCGCGGCGCAGTTCGTAGCCCCAGCCGGCGAAGTGCGGCTTGAAAGTCGCGTTGGCGCGCACCCGCGTGAAGGCGAAGTACGGCCAGCGCGCGAGAAAGGAGAGGCCCGCCCTGGCGAGCCCCAGGCGCCGGCCCGGAAAATCCTGCGGCGCGACGATCTCTGCCGCAAGCATCGCGAGCCCCTGCAGCGTGCGCAGCAGCCCGCCGAAGCGCGCGCGCAGGCACAGGTTCGACAGCACGCTGCCGAGGACCTGCAGCGGCTTCACTTCATTGGCGACGGAGTAGGTGCGATGCACGATCGCGATGCGCGGCTGGTAGGTTAGCCGCCAGCCCTTCGCGCGCAGGCGCCACGACAGGTCCACGTCCTCTCCGTACATGAAGATCCTCGGCTCGAAGCCGCCGACCGATTCGAAGGCGCGCGCGGCGCAGCAGCACCGCCGCGCCGCTCACCCAGGGCGACTCGAGCGTCACCGGGTCGTAGCCCTTCGGGTGCTCGTAGGGGATCTGGCGCAGCTCCCACGCCGCGACCTTCGCGTCGTCGTTGGCCGCAAGCTCGAGCAGCGGCGCGAGCGTGCCGGGCTCGAGGATGCAGTCCTGGTTCAGCACGAAAAGGAAGGCCGCGCTGCCGCGCGCCGCGCAGGCGTTGTGGCCCTTGCCGAAGCCGAGGTTGGCGCCGGAGTGGCGCACGTCCACGGTGGCGAAGCGTCCCCCGGGCTGCAGCGCGGGCAGCGCCAGCAATTGCACCGTGGTCGCCGGGTCCGGGCTGTTGTCCTGGATGAGCAGGTGCGCGCCGATGCCGTCGAGTTGTTCGGCGATGCTCGCGAGCAGGCGGGAGAGAAGGTCGAAGTCGGGCCGGAACGTGACCAGGCTCAGGTCAAGCTCTCGCATCGAGGATCCGCTTGAGGAGGAACTTCCTCACGATTTCGGGCAGCAGGTCGAAGGCCTGCTTGTGGATGCCGAGCTGCACGATCTCGCCACCGAGGCGCCGGCGCTCTTCGACTTCGTGCCCGAGCTGGGCATTCAGCGTGTCGATGTCGGACTGCAGCTTCGCGATCCATGCACCGTTGTCCCTTTCGCGCTGCGTGGACCACGCGCGCAGTTCCGCGAGTTCCTCGGAGAGCTTCACCAGTTCGCGCCGGAACGCCATGCCGTCGAGGTTGGCCGCGACGAGCGCCTCGAGCGCCCTGGCGTCGGGCACGGACGTGCCGTCCGCGGCGGGCGCGGCGAAGCGGGCATAGAGGGTGTCGAGGTCGCGCGCCATGGCGGGGAGGGTCGGGATGCGGGAGGGGTCGTTCGCCTGCAGCGAGGATTTTACCCGCTTCACCTCGGCTTCCCCCTGCGGGGAGAAAAGCTCGCGCAGCTTCGCGGCGATCGAGGGCGCGTCGAATGCGCCCGCGAGAACCCAGCCGCCGCCGTGCGCGACGACGCGCTCTTCAAGCGCGCCCACGGGCGCGACCAGGGCCGGCACGCCCGCGGCCCAGGCTTGCGAGAGCGTGTAGCTGAAACTCTCCGGAAGCCCGCCGGGGAAAAGCGCGAGCCCGGCCTGGTAGCCGCGCAGCCACGACACCAGCTCGTCCTCTTCATAGGGGCCGTGGACATAGAGCCGGCCCGGCACCACCCATCCCGCGCCGAGGCGCCGGTCGGTGTAGCCGATGACGACGACGCCGATGCCGCTTCCCTCGAGCAGCGCGGGCAGGGCCTCGATCAGCTCGCTGCCCTTGTGCGGGCCGATTGCGCCTGCCACCGCGACGACATGTTTCGGCGCCTGCGCGAGGTAGTCGGCGCTGGGTGCCAACGCGGGCCTCGCTGCGGCATCGGTGGCCAGCCCGTTGGCGATGAGGGCGAGCGGCGCGTCCGGGAACGCCTTGGCTGCAAGGTCGCGGATGAAGGCCGATGGCGCGATCACCTGCGCGGCGCCTTCGATCGACGCTCGCACGGCTTCGATCCAGCTCTCGTCGGGCTGCGGCATGCCGTCGCCCTCGAAGGCACGCGGATTGAGGAACGCGACATCGTGCAGCGTGACGAGGTACGGGACGTGGAGATGCTCGCGCAGCCAGCCCAGCCGCGCGCGCGTCGCCGCGTCGACGTTGTGCGCGTGGACGATGCCGATCTTCGCGTCGCGCAGGAAGTTTGCGAGCGCGGCGGCCTCCGGCCTCGCGAGCAGCGACGCTTCGATGGGGATGAAGCGCGGCTCGCCGGAAAGCTCGAGCACGTCGAGCGTATCGGAGACATGCCAGATCGCCTGAGTGCGCCCGACCGCGGCAACGATGTCGCGCACGTGCCGATCGATGCCGCCCACCTGCATCGGCACAAGGTGCAAGACAGAGAAAACGGGGTCAGAGTACATTTAGTCGAAAACGGGGTCAGAGTACATTTCGTTGATGACCGGGTCAGAGTACATTTCGGCCAAGTAGTGTGGCGGCGAAAAAATGTACTCTGACCCGGTTATTTGAATAATGTACTCTGACCCCGTTATTTGTTTCTCGCATGGTCCCCGATCGTTTCCTTCCGCCACTGGCCTTGCTCGCCGGCGCTTCCGTCTGGGGCGTCATCTGGTATCCGTACCGCCTGCTGAACGCGGCCGGGCTGGACGGCCTCTGGTCGACCGCGCTCACCTACGGCACGGCGCTGGTCGCCTGCACCCTGCTCTTCGCGAGGCACTGGCGCGACGTCCTGCGCGCGCCGTGGGGACTGGCGCTGCTCGCGGCGGTTATCGGCTGGAGCAACCTCGCCTACGTGCTCGGCGTGCTCGAGGGCGAGGTGATGCGCGTGCTCCTGCTCTTCTATCTCGCGCCGCTGTGGACCGTGCCGCTTGCCTGGTTCCTGCTCGGCGAGAGGCTGGGCGCGCGGGGCGCGGGCGTGATGGCGCTGGCGCTTGCCGGCGCCGCGGTGATGCTCTGGCGGCCGGAGCTCGGCGCGCCGTGGCCCGCCGGCCGTGCCGAATGGCTGGGCGTGGCGGCAGGCTTCCTGTTCGCTGTCGGCAACGTGCTCATCCGCCGCATCCAGCACGTCCACGAAGTCACCAAGACGCTGGCGATCTTCGCCGGCGTCACGATCGCGGCGCTCGCGCACCTCGCGTCAAGCAGCGTCGGCGCTGCCGCGGCCGCGCCGCTGGCGTTGGCGAACGCGGGAATCGTGATCGGCGTGGGCCTCGCGCTGGTGGCGATGAGCCTCGCGCTGCAGTACGGCATCACGCGATTGCCGGCCAACCGCGCCATCGTCATCCTGCTCTTCGAGCTGGTGGTTGCCGCGATCGCCTCGTGGCTGCTGGCAGGCGAAGTGCTGCATTTCCGGGATGCGATCGGCGGGCTGCTGATCGCCACCGCGACGCTGGTCGCGGCGATCGAGCCGAAGCCCTAGTCCCCGACGCTCGGCTCGGCGGGCAGCGACTCCAGCGCCACCGGAGCGGGGGCCACCCAGCCGCGCTTGCGATGCTCGGCGACGACCGAAGTGAAGATGCCGCCACGGACGAAGAACTTCGCGGTGAGCCGCATGAAGCGCGGTTTCGTCGCCGCGACGAGGGCGTCGAGGATCTCGTTGGTGACCGCCTCGTGGAAGCGGCCCTCGCTGCGGAACGACCAGATGTAGAGCTTCAGGCTCTTCAGTTCCACGCATTTCGCGTCGGGCACGTAATCGAGGAAGAGCGTGGCGAAATCGGGCTGCCCGGTCTTCGGGCACAGGCACGTGAACTCCGGGATCTGCATGCGGATGAGGAAATCGCGGCCGGCACGCGGGTTGGGAAAGGTTTCCAGTGTTTTCGCCGCTTTCCGCGTGCCGGACGAGCCGAGATTCCTGAGCTTTTTCAGGGCTTTGGGAGATGTGGTGGATTTGGGCATTGGGCGGGGCTGGGGCTTCGAGGTAAAATCGCATTCTAGTCCAGCCGACCCCCACCCCCGCGGTGGGGTTTGCGTATACACCCCAAGCCGGGGAGCCATCCCGGGCATCGAAGAAAAGCGTTCGTCCATTGCGCCTCACCCAAGTCAAGCTCTCCGGATTCAAGTCCTTCGTCGACCCGACCTCGATCGAGGTCCCCGGCCAGCTGGTCGGCGTGGTCGGCCCCAACGGTTGCGGCAAGTCCAACGTGATCGATGCGGTGCGCTGGGTGCTCGGCGAATCGTCCGCGAAGCAGTTGCGCGGCGAGAACATGCAGGACGTGATCTTCGCGGGGTCTTCCAGCCGCAAGGCCGTGGGGCGCGCGTCGGTCGAGCTGGTGTTCGACAACAGCCTCGGGCGCGTCGGCGGGCCGTGGGCGCAGTACGGCGAGATCAGCGTGAAGCGCGTG
The DNA here is from genome assembly GCA_963849005.1 of uncultured beta proteobacterium. Classification (GTDB taxonomy): domain Bacteria; phylum Pseudomonadota; class Gammaproteobacteria; order Burkholderiales; family Usitatibacteraceae; genus CAWKGC01. Next base: position 180,016 of record CAWKGC010000021.1, read on the forward strand.
CTCTCCCGCGACGGCGACTCCAGCTATTACCTGAACAACCAGCACGTCCGCCGCCGCGACGTGACCGACATCTTCCTCGGCACCGGGCTCGGGCCCGCGCGCCTACTCCATCATCGAGCAGGGGATGATCTCGCGCATCATCACGTCGCGCCCCGAGGAGCTGCGCGTGTTCCTCGAGGAGGCCGCGGGCGTGTCGAAGTACCGCGAGCGCCGCCGCGAAACCGAGTTGCGCCTCGAGGACACGCGCGACAACCTCGCCCGCGTGGGCGACATCACCAGCGAACTCGCCAGCCAGCTCGAGCGCCTCGGCCAGCAGGCCGAGGTCGCGGCGCGCTACAACGACCTGCAGGCCAATCTCGCGCTCACGCACAACCTGCTCGCCTTCACGCGGCTGCGCGAGGCGGAGGCCGCGAAGAACCGCGCCGCCAACGAAGTGGGCAAGGCGCAGGTGCTGCTGGAGGCGGAGACGGCGAAACTGCGCGAGGCCGAGCGCGGGCAGGAAGAGATGCGCGACCGCCATTTCAAGGAGGCCGACCTGCTGCACAGCCTGCAAGGCACCCTTTACGCCGCCAATGCCGAGGTCGCGCAGCTCGAGCAGGAACTGCAGTATCTCGGCGAGAACCGCCGCCGCATGGGCGCGCAGCTCGAAGGCATAGCGCGCGAGGCCGTGGAGGTCGAGGCGCGCATCGCCACCGCGAACGGCGACCGCGACCGCTGGCAATCCGAGATCGCCAGCGCGCGCTCGGCGATAGCCGCGCGCGAAAGCGAACTCGAGGCGGTGCGGGCGAGGGTGCCCGAAGCCGAGGCTGCAGCGCAGAAGGCCGCGGCCGCGATGCGCGCCGCCGAAACGGAACTGGCCGCCGCCGAACAGGAACAGGGCATCGAGGAGACGCGCGAGTCGCACGCGCTGAAGATCCTCGGGCAGTTCGAGGCGCGCAAGAATCGCCTCAAGCAGGAGAACATGGCGCTGGTGATTCCCGAGCCGGAGATGCTCGAACGCCTCGCCCGCGCGCGCGAGTCGCTCGCCGCGCAATTGCAGTCGCTCGAGGCGTCGCTGGCCACGTCGGAAGCGCAACTGCCCTCGCTGGACGCAGAACGCAAGACGGTGCTCGCGCAGCTGCAGGACAGGACGCGCGAACTGGCCGGGCTGGAAGCGGCGTTGAAGGCATTGAAGGGCCAGCAGGAAAAGCTCGAGGCCAACACCAAGCTGGGCGGCTGGATCGCGCAGCACGGGCTCGACCGCGCAGAGCGCCTGTGGCAGGCGATCCACGTCGAGGCGGGCTGGGACGATGCGGTCGAAGCGGCGCTTGGCGTGAAGCTGAACGCGGTGCGGCTTTCCGGCGAGGAGCAGCTGCCGGCGCTGATCTCGGACCCGCCGCCCGCCAACCTCGCGGTGTTCATCGAGCGCGGCGCGGGCGAAGCGTCGTCTGCGTCCTCGCACCTGAAGCCGCTTTCCAGCGTCGTGTCGAGCGGCCGCGCGGGCATCGCGGCGTACCTCAAGGACGCGCTGTCATCCTTCTTCCTCTTGCCCGCGGGCGAGAACGCGCTGGACCTCGCGCGCGTGCTGCCCGCCGGCGGCATGCTGGTGTCGAAGGCCGGGCATTGCTTCGGCCGCAATGGCGTCGTCTTCCACGGCCCGCAATCGGAATTGCACGGCGTGCTGCAGCGCCAGCGCGAGATCGAGGCGCTGCAGGAGAAGCTGCCCGGCGAAACGCGCCTGCGCGACGCTCTCGAGACGCAATCGAAGTCGCTCGACATCCGGGTCACCGAGGCCCAGGACGAGGCGCGGCGCCTGCGCGGCGAGGTCGCCGGCATCCGCCAGGAGGACCACGAGCGCGAGGTCGAGTACCTGAAGCTTTCGCAAAGCTCGCAGCAGGCAGAGGCGCGGCGCAGCGCGATTCGCGAGGAGCTCGCCGCGGTCGAGGCGGACGAGCAGAAGGAACAGCTCGAGATGCAGGAGGCGCAGCACGCCCTCGAGGAAGGCGCGCGCAGGATCGAGGGAATCACCGACCGGCTGATGGAGCTGGAGGCCGCGGCCAAGGCGGCGCAGGCGGCGCTCGACGCCGCGCGCGCGGGCATCGCTTCGGCCGAGCGCGCCGTGCAGGAAGCGCAGTTCCACGAAAGAAGCTGCCACGAGCGCGTGAGTTCCAGCGCGCAGCTGGCGGTGTCGCTCGCCGAGCGCATCCAGGCGCTTGCCGCCAACCGCGACGGCGTGGCCCGCGAGCTCGAGGCGCTGAACGAGGCCTCGGTCGAAGGACAAGCTGCAGGCGGCGCTGCAGGTGCGCGGCGAGCGCGAGAAGGTGCTGGCCGAGGCGCGCGTCGGCGTCGAGAAGATCACCGAGGAGCTGCGCGCGATCGAGGAGCAGCGCCTTGCCGTCGAGCAGAGCCTCGCCCCCTTGCGCGAGCGCATCACGGAGCTGCGCTTCAAGGAGCAGGAACAGGCGATCCACGCCGAGCAGTACCGTACCCAGTTGCACGAAGCCGGGGCGAACCCGGAAGAGCTCGCCGAGCAGCTGGAGAAGAAGACCCGCTCCTCGTCGCTCGCCAACGAGATCGCGCGCCTGAACGAGGAGATCGCGGCGCTGGGTGCGGTGAACCTCGCCGCGCTCTCCGAGCTGAACGCCGCGAAGGAGAGGAAGGACTTCCTCGACGCGCAGGCGCTCGACCTCACGCAGGCGATCGAGACGCTGGAAGCGGCGATCAAGCGCATCGACCGCGAGACCCGCGACCTGCTGCAGGGCACCTTCGAGGCGGTCAACAAGAACTTCCAGGAAATGTTCCCGGCGCTCTTCGGCGGCGGGCAGGCGAGCCTCAAGTTGACCGGCGAGGAGATCCTCGACGCGGGCCTGCAGGTGACCGCGCAGCCCCCGGGCAAGAAGAACCAGTCGATCCAGCTGCTCTCGGGCGGCGAGAAGGCGCTTACCGCGATCGCGCTGGTATTCTCCCTGTTCCAGCTGAATCCGGCGCCGTTCTGCCTGTTGGACGAGGTCGACGCGCCGCTGGACGATCCCAACACCGAGCGATTCTGCGAGCTCGTCAGGCAGATGTCGGGCCGGACGCAGTTCCTGTTCATCACCCACAACAAGATCACCATGGAACTGGCGAACCAGCTGATCGGCGTGACCATGCAGGAGCCGGGCGTGTCCCGCATCGTCGAGGTCGACATCGAGGCGGCGATGGAATTCGCGCGCAAAGTGGCGGCCTGAGGACACCATGAGCGACCTGCAGCTTGCCCTCCTGGCCATCGGTGCCGTGATCATCGCCGGCGTGCTCGCCTACAACGCCATGGCCGAGCGCAAGGCGCGCCGCGAGGCGGAGAAGGCATTCGGCGGCGGGCAGGGCGACGCGCTGCTCGACCCGGCGGCGCGCCGCGAGCCGACGATGGGAGGGCTCGGGGAAGGCGGGGGCGCGGATGCGCCGCATGACGAGGTCATCGCCGCAACCGACGAGCCGCTGGGCCGGTCCGTGGGCCCCGGCGAAGCAGGCGAGAGCGCGATCACCGACCGCATCGACACCGTGGCGCTGGTGCTGGCGGACGACCCGGTCACCTCGGAGCAGGTCGCGCCCTTCTTCGCGCGACTGGCCACGCTGGAAAAGCCGGTGCTTGCCGAGGGCATGGTCGGCGAGCTCTGGACGCCGGTCGACGTGACCGAGAAGCGCAGCTGGCGCGAGCTGCGCTTCGCGCTGCAGCTCGCGGACCGCGCGGGCCCGGTGTCGGAAGGCGCGATCGCGCGCTTCAACGACGACGTCGCGGCCTTCTGCGCCGAAGTGGGCGCGGTGTCGCAGCGCGAAGCGCCGGCATTGGCCGCCGCGCGCGCCAGGGAACTCGACGCCTTCTCGGCCGACGTGGACATCGAGGTGGCGGTGAACGTGGTCGGCCGCCATGGCGCGACATTCGCCTTGTCCCGCATCGCCGCCCTCGGCCTCGAGCTCGGCCTCGCGGTGGACGACGAGGGCATGCTTGCGGCGCACGATCCCGGCGACGAGACGATTTTTTCGGTGCGCCGTTTCGAGCGCGCGGGCATCCCGCCCGAGGCGAGCTACGCCACCGGGCTCACCTTCGCGATGGACGTGCCGACTTCCGCGGACGCGCCGGCGGCTTTCGCCTTCATGCTGCGCACCGCGGAGACCTTCTGCGAGAAGCTCAGCGGCGAACTGGTCGACGACAACCGCAAGCCGCTCACGCCCGCGGGCATCGGCATGATCAAGCGTTCGCTCGAGCAGGTCTTCCAGCGCATGGAAGCCCACGGCATCCCCGCCGGCACTCCCGCCGCGCGGCGCCTGTTCAGCTAGCGGCATGGCCGTGCCGCGCGAGGCGAAGGCCCGCGCCGCCAGGCTGCGGCGCGAGATCGAGCGCCACAACCGCCTCTACTACAACCTCGACGCGCCGGAAATCAGCGACGCCGAGTACGACCTGCTGCTGCGCGAGCTGGAAGACCTCGAGAAGGCGCACCCGGAACTCGTCACCGCGGATTCCCCGACGCAGCGGGTCGGCTCGAAGCCGAGCGAACGCTTCGATGAGGTCCAGCACCGCGTGCCGATGCTGTCGCTCGCCAACGCCTTCTCGGACGAGGAGGTCGAGGCCTTCGACCGGCGTTGCCGCGAAGCGCTGGAAAAGGCCGAGGTGGAGTACTCGTGCGAGCCCAAGTTCGACGGGCTCGCGGTCAGCATCGCCTACGAAGACGGCCAGCTGGCGCGCGGCGCGACGCGTGGCGACGGGGAAACCGGCGAGGACGTGACCGCGAACCTGCGCACCATCCGCGCCATTCCGTTGCGGCTGGAGACGGATCGGCCGCCCAGGCTTCTGGAGGTGCGCGGCGAGGTCCTGATGTTCAAGCGCGATTTCGAGGCGCTCAACGCGATGCAGCAATCGGCGGGCGAGAAGCTCTTCGTCAATCCGCGCAACGCCGCGGCGGGCGGGCTGCGCCAGCTCGATCCCAGGCTCACCGCCGGGCGGCGGCTCTCGTTCTTCGCCTACGGCATCGGCGCGGCGGAAGGCTACGCCGTTCCCGCGACGCATTCGGAACTGATGGGCGCGCTTGGCGCACTGGGATTCCCGGTGGCGAAGAACCGGCGCACGGCGAAGGGCGCCGCGGGGCTGCTCGCGTTTTATCGCGAGATCGGCGAGCAGCGCGCGAACCTGCCCTTCGACATCGACGGCGTGGTCTACAAGGTCAACCGCCTGCGCGAGCAGGAGGCGCTCGGGTTCGTTTCGCGCGCGCCGCGCTGGGCGGTGGCGCACAAGTTTCCCGCGGAGGAGGCGACGACGGAGCTGCTCGACATCGAAGTGCAGGTCGGCCGCACCGGCGCGATCACGCCGGTGGCGAGGTTGAAGCCGGTGTTCGTCGGCGGCACCACGGTGTCCAACGCGACGCTTCACAACATCGACGAGGTGCGCCGCAAGGATGTCTGGCGGCGCGACACCGTGGTGGTGCGCCGCGCGGGCGACGTGATCCCCGAGGTGGCGCGCGTGGCCACGCCCGGGCCGCGGGCGGACTTCGACTGGTTCGAGATGCCGAAGAAATGCCCCGAATGCGGCTCGGCCATCGTGCGCCTCGAGGGCGAGGCGGCGGCGCGCTGCACCGGCGGGCTGGTGTGCCCGGCGCAGAGGAAGCAGTCGCTCCTGCACTTCTCCGCGCGCCGCGCGATGGACATCGAGGGCCTGGGCGACAAGCTGGTCGACCAGCTGGTGGACGCCGACGTCGTGAAGACGCCGGTCGACCTCTATCGCCTCGGCCTTGCCGCGCTGGCGGGGCTCGAGCGCATGGCGGAGAAATCCGCGTCCAATGTGCTGGCCGCGATCGAGGCGAGCAAGAAGACCACGCTCGCGAGGTTCCTGTTCGCGCTCGGCATCCGCCATGTCGGCGAGGCCACCGCGCGCGACCTCGCCCGCCATTTCGGCTCGCTCGACGCGCTGATGGCCGCCGACGAGGAGACGCTGCAGCAGGCACCCGACGTGGGACCCGTGGTGGCGGCGGCAATCGCGCGCTTCTTCGCCGAGCCGCACAACCGCGAGGCGATCAGGCAGCTGCGCGCCGCCGGCGTCGCCTTCGACGAGCCCGGCCCCCTGCCGAGGCCGAGCGCCGACGGCCCCTTTGCCGGTAAGATTGCGGTGCTGACCGGGACCTTGGCATCGATGTCGCGCGAAGAGGCGAAGGCGAGGATCGAGGCGCTGGGCGGCAAGGTGACCGGTTCCGTTTCGAAGAAGACCGATTACGTCGTCGCCGGCGCGGAGGCCGGGGCCAAACTGGACAAGGCGCGCGAATTGAACGTGGCAGTGCTCGAAGAATCCGCATTCCTCGCCATGCTCGATGGCGGGAAAAATCCCCGGGACAAGGGGGCTGGATGAAACAGGTCACCAAGGCGGTCTTCCCGGTTGCCGGCCTCGGCACGCGCTTCCTTCCGGCGACCAAGGCCAGCCCGAAGGAAATGCTGCCGATCGTCGACAGGCCCCTCATCCAGTACGCAGTGGACGAGGCTGTCGCCGCGGGCATCACCGACCTGATCTTCATCACCGGCCGCGGCAAGCGCGCGATCGAGGACCATTTCGACAAGGCCTTCGAACTCGAGGCCGAGCTGCAGGCCGCGGGCAAGGCGAAGCTGCTGAAGGAGGTGCGCGGCCTGCTGCCCGCCGGCGTGAACTGCGTCTACGTCCGGCAGGGCGAGGCGCTGGGACTCGGCCATGCCGTGCTGTGCGCCCGCCACCTGCTCGGGGACGAGCCCTTCGCGGTGATCCTCGCCGACGACCTCATCGATGCGAAGGTCCCGGCGATGAAGCAGCTCGTGCAGCACTACGCGAAGCACCAGTCCAGCGTGCTCGCGGTGCAGAACGTGGCCGCCGAGAACACGGGCTCCTACGGCATCGTCTCCTGCACGCCGATCGGCGACGGCCTTTCCGTCGTCGATGCGATCGTGGAGAAGCCCAAGCCCGCCGAGGCGCCATCGACGCTAGGCGTGGTCGGCCGCTATGTGCTCAGCCCGCGCATCTTCCATTACCTCGAGAACTTGCGCCCCGGCGCCGGGCGCGAGATCCAGTTGACCGATGCGATCGGCCGCCTGCTGCGCGACGAGCGCGTGCTGGCCTGCGAGTTCGAGGGGCGGCGCTACGACTGCGGCACCAAGCTGGGCTATCTCGAGGCCACGGTGGACTTCGCCCTGAAGCACCCGGAGGTCGCCCAGGACTTCAGGCTGTTCCTGCAGTCCATCGCCGCGCGCAGGCCGGACTGAAGGCGCCGGGCCGATGATCCAGACAAGGGAAAGCGCGCTGAAGCTCCTCGGCGACGCCGAACTCATTTGCAGCGAGGAAGACGTGCGCGCCGCGGTCGGGCGCATCGCGGGGGAAATCCGCGCGAGCCTTGCGGGCGATTTCCCGCTGGTGCTTTCCGTGATGAGCGGCGCGACGGTGTTCACCGGGCAGCTGCTCACGCTCCTCGATTTCCCGCTCGAGTTCGCCGCGATCGAGGTGAGCCGCTATGCCAACACCACGCGGGGCAACGAGATCTCGTGGCGGCTCGCGCCGCGCGACAACGTCGCCGGACGCGCCGTGCTGGTGATCGACGATATCCTCGACGAGGGCATCACGCTCGCGGCGATCCGCGCGCGGCTCATCGAAATGGGCGCGGCGCGCGTGCTGGTCGCGGTCTTCGCCGACAAGGACCTCGGGCGCGCGAAGCCGATCGCCGCCGACTTCTGCGGCATAACCGTGCCGAACAGGTATGTTTTCGGTTTCGGCATGGATGCCTTCGGCCTTTGGCGCAACCTTCCTGCTGTTTATGCGCTTCGCGATTGAGGCAAAGGCATTGAACCGCCGATGAACGCCGATGAACGCCGATGAGCGGCAATACCCAGGATTGTTCTTGGTCCGTGCATGCAACGAGGTCGCCGCGGGCACCCGCTATCAGAGTTATATCGGCGTCCATCGGCGTCCATCGGCGGTTCCATCGCTTTTCTGGATTCCGCTTCCGCGGGAATGACGAAGGTTGCGGGAATGACGGAGTTGCGGGAATGACGAAGCTTCCGCGGGAATGACGAAGCTTGCGGGAATGACGGAGCAAGGAAATGCTGGCAATCATCGGCGGTAGCGGGCTGACGCAGCTCGCGAACCTGGAAATCACGCACAAGCAGCTGGTGCGAACGCCCTACGGCGAATGCTCGGGGCCGGTCACCTTCGGGCACATCGGCGCAACCGAGGTCGCGTTCCTCGCGCGCCACGGCTACGGGCACACGCTCGCGCCGCACGAGATCAACTACCGCGCCAACCTCTGGGCGCTGCACTCCAAGGGCGTCACGCGCGTGCTGGCGGTGAATGCCGTCGGCGGCATCGCCAGGGACCTCGGGCCGGGCGTGCTCGTCCTTCCCGACCAGTTGATCGACTACACCTGGGGGCGCCCCAACACCTATTTCGAAGGCGCGGAGCAGCCGGTGACGCACATCGACTTCACCCATCCGTACGACCAGCGCACGCGCGAGCTGGTGCTGGCGGCGGCGAAGGACGCCGGGATCGCGGTGAAGGACGGCGGCGTCTATGCCGCCGTGCAGGGGCCGCGGCTGGAGACCGCGGCGGAAGTGGACCGGCTGGAGCGCGACGGTGCGACCATGGTCGGCATGACCGGCATGCCCGAAGCGTCTCTCGCCCGCGAGCTGGGACTGGAGTACGCGGGGCTCGCGGTATCGGCCAACCATGCCGCGGGACGCGGAGAATCCGGCGAGGCGGTGAGCATGGAACGGATCGCGCAGGCCCTCGAGGAGTCGATGGGCCGCGTGCGCAGGATCATCGAGCGGATGGTGGTGATGCATGGCCGTGCGTGAGGTGCTGCGAATGGGGCACCCGGTGCTCCTGGAAAGGGCGAAGCCGGTCGAGAAGTTCGGCACGCCCGAACTCGATGCGCTCCTCCAGGACATGCGCGACACCATGGAGGCGGAAGACGGCGCAGGCATCGCCGCGCCGCAGATCGGCGTCGGCCTGCAGGTGGTGATCTTCGGCGTGAAGAAGAACCCGCGTTACCCCGATGCCGACGAGATCCCCTTCACCACGCTCGTGAACCCGGTGCTGGAGCCGCTCACCCGGGACATGGAAGAGGGCTGGGAAGGCTGCCTTTCGGTGCCCGGCATGCGCGGCTCGGTGCCGCGCTTCACCAGGCTGCGCTACACCGGCTTCGACGAAAAGGGCGCCAGGATCGAACGCATCGCCGAGGGCTGGCACGCGAGGGTCGTGCAGCATGAGTGCGACCATCTCATCGGCGTGCTCTATCCGATGCGCATCCGCAACATGGCGAACTTCGGCTTCACCGACATCCTGTTCCCCGAGCTCGACGGCGCCGAGGACGACTGATGTCCTGGCAGAAGTGGCTCAAGGTGGCGCTGCGCTCGCGCTCGGTGCGCTTCGCCGGCAGCTACCGGGCCTCCGAGCGCAAGGGCAACGTCGCCTACGCGCCCTCGCAGCAGTACCCGGTGGAGTCGGTGCGCTGGGGGCAGGGGGACGGCGGCGAGGTGTGGTTCCGGTCGGGATCGAGCGATACCGTGCTGGTCTACGACATCCTGTTCAAGCCGGGCGCGAAGAGCGAGTACTGGCTGCCCGCGGAACTCGACCCGAAGGTGATCTTCGACATCGGCGGCAACATCGGCGTCACCACGCGCTACCTCGCGCACCGCTTTCCCGACGCCGAGATCCACGTCTTCGAGCCGATCGCGTCGAACCTGGCGCTCCTGCGCAGGAACGCCGTGGGGCCGAGGATCCACGTGCACGAGTTCGGGCTGGGCAGCGAGGACGGCGAGTTCGAGTTCACCATCCCGCTCGAGGACCAGACCAACGAGGGCGGTTATTCGCGCTTTGCCGAGCGCCCCGTCGAAGGCGGGCGCGTGGTCAAGGGCAGGATCCGCAAGACATCGCAGGTGCTCGCCGAGCTCGGCGTGACGGCGATCGACCTGGTCAAGATCGACACCGAGGGCGCGGAGTTCGACATCCTCACCTCGTTTCCCGAGGAAGTGCTCTCGAAGGTGTCGTGGATCTACGGCGAGCTGCACAGCAAGAACCTCGACGTGCCGTCGCCCTTTCGCGTGCTCGATTTCCTCTCGCCGTGGTTCGAGGTGGAGATCGCGAAGCCGATGCGCGCCAGGAACCCTTTCTTCGACGCCTGCAACAGCGCAAGATATGCGCAGTTCAAGTCCTTCGCCCGCCGGAAGATTCGCTGAAGGGGGCCGCGGGGCTTGAAATCCCGCCCGCCGGCGGCATCTGTGCGCTGGGGCAACCTGTCCCCTTTTATCCCCTGGAGGGATCGCGATGAACGACGTGCCTGCCGCAACCGCAACCCGGGACCTCGCGCCGGACAAGAAACTCCTGCACGTGATGTACGCGCTGCACGGCCTGGCGCCGTTCACGGCGTGGCTGCTGGCCATCGTCGCGGTGATCGTGGGCGCGGTGAAGCGCGACGACGTCGCCGGCACCTATCTCGAGACGCACGTCTCGTGGCTGGCGCGCACTTTCTGGTGGGGGCTCTTCTGGGTGGCGGTGTGCGCGGTACTCACCGTGCTGCTGGTGATCACCGTGATCGGCCTGGTGATCGCTTGGGTGCCGTTCACGATCCTGGCGCTCTGGTACTTCTACCGCGTCATCAAGGGGTGGCTGCGCCTGAACGACAACCGCCCGGTCGAATAGGCGCTACTGCGCGAGGACGCGCTTCACTTCCTCCGCCACCGCCTCGCGCGACTGCGCTTCCTCGAGCGCGGGGCCGTTCACCACGAAGACATCCTCGGCGCGCGCGCCCAGCGTGGTGACGCGCGCGTCCACGAGGTTCAAGCCGTGCTTCACGAACACGCGCGACACGGCCGAGAGCAGTCCCGGCCGGTCCGCGCAGCTGATCGCGAGCTGGTAGCGGCCGCGGCTGCGGTCCGGCGAGATGGCGACCCGGGGCGCGATCGGGAAATGCTTCACCCAGCGCGATACCCGTCCCGTCGCGGGCGCCTCGATCGCCGCGTCCGGCGCGAGGCGCGCGGCGAGTCCCGCCTCGATTCCCGAAAGCAGGTCGCGGTAGTGGTCGCCGGCGCGCGCGCGCGACAGCAACTGGAAGCTGTCGAGCGCGAAGCCGTGCCGCGTGGTGTAGATCCTGGCCGCGACGACGCTGAGCTTCTGGCGCTCGAAGAAACCGGTGATGCGCGCGAAGATGCCCGGCTGGTCCGGGCAGTAAACCAGCACCTGCAGGCCTTCGCCGACCGGCGAGAGGCGCGCGCGCACGATCGGCTTGTCCGGTGTCGCGCGCGACCAGAGCGTGCGCGTGTGCCAGCCGATCTCGTTGGCCTCGAAGCGCCGGAAATAGGCGTCGTCGAGGTGCGACCAGAGCGCCGCCTCGCGGCCCGGCTCGGGAACGTATTGCCGGAAGATGCGCAGCGCCTCGTCGCGCTTGGCGGCGACGAAGGACGCGTTGTCGGTGTCGCCGCGCAGCACGCGGAGGGTGAGGCGGAAAAGGTCCTCCAGCAGCTTGCCCTTCCACGCGTTCCACACCGAGGGGCTCGTGCCGCGCACGTCGGCCACGGTGAGGATGTAGAGCGCGGTCAGGCGGTGCTCGCTGCCGACCACCTGCGCGAAAGCCGCGATGACCTCGGGGTCCGACAGGTCCTGCTTCTGCGCGGTGGAGGACATTTCCAGGTGGTGCACCACCAGCCACGCGACGAGGTCGCCGTCGGCCTTGCCCAGGCCGTGCTGCTTGCAGAAGCGCCTTGCGTCCGCGGCGCCCAGGCCGGAGTGGTCGCCGCCGCGCCCCTTGGCGATGTCGTGGAAAAGCGCCGCGATGTAGAGCAGCTCGACCGGCTCGAAAGCCTGCATCAGCTCGGAGAGGAACGGGTACTCGTGGTCGAAGCGCGGGATGCGGAAGCGGCGCAGGTTGCGGATCACCATGAGGATATGCTCGTCCACGCTGTAGACGTGGAAGAGGTCGTGCTGCATGAGCCCGACGATGCGCCCGAAGGCCGGCAGGTAGCGCCCGAGCACGCCGTAGCGGCTCATGCGCCGGAGCGTCCAGGTGAGCCGCTCCGAGCGCAGGATGCGCATGAAGCGCTCGCGGTTCGCCGGGTCGTCGCGGAAGGCCTTGTCGAGCTTGGGCAGCGCGCGGTTGAGCGAGCGCAGCGCGCCGGCGGAAAAGTCCACGATGTCCGGGTTCTGCTGCAATCGCAGGAACGCCTCCAGCACCTGCCCGGGATCCTTGTCGAACAGGCGTTCGTTGGCAAGCTCGAGCGTGTTGTTCACGATCTCGAAATGCGCGTCGAGCGCCTTCACGTGGGTGCGCGAGGGAGGCGTGATGCGCGCGAACAGGTTGCCCAACAGGATCACGTTGAAGCGCCAGATCGCCTTCGCGGCGAGGTAGTAGCGCTGCATGAGCAGGTCGGAGGCGACCCTGCCGCCCTTGTCCTTGAGGCCCAGCTGGCGCGCGATCTCGATCTGGTGGTCGAACACGAGGCGGTCCTCGCGCCTGCCGGCAAGGTAATGCAGCCTGACGCGCAGGTCGGTCAACACCAGTTGCGCGTCATTCACCTGGCGCGCCTCTTCCTTGGTAAGCAGCCCTTCGCGGGCGAGCGCGGGCCAGGTCTCGCCGAGATCGATCGCGCGCGAGAGCCAGATGATGGTCTGCAGGTCGCGCAGGCCCCCGGGGCTTTCCTTCACGTTGGGCTCGAGGTTGTAGGCCACGTCCATGAAGCGGGCGTGGCGGTCCTTCTGCTCCTGGTACTTGGCGTCGAAGAAGTCGCGCACCTTGCGGCGGCGCTTCAGGCGCTTCATCAGGACCGACAGCAGGTCGGCGTTGCCGGCGATCAGGCGGGACTCCAGCAGGCTGGTGTCCACGGTTACGTCCTTGCCCGCCTCCTCGACGCATTCGGCGACACTGCGCACGCTGTGCCCGGGGTCGAGCCCCGCGTCCCAGAGCAGGCCGATGAAAGTCTCGACCACCGGCGAGCCTTCGGCATCGTCGGGCAGCAGCACCAGCACGTCGACGTCCGAGCAGGGGAAGAGCCGCGCGCGCCCGTAGCCGCCGACCGCGACCAGCGCGAGTTCCTCGCCCGGGTCGAGCGAGGCCCACAGCCGGGAGAGAAGCCGGTCGACGATGTGCGAGTGTTCCGCGAGCAGCTTGCGCGGGTCGGGGTGCGCGAAGAACGCGTCTTTCAGGGCGGCGCGTTGCGCCACCAGCCAGCGGCGCGCCTCGGCTGCGCCGGGCTTGTCGGGAAGTGCGGGAAGCGTGCCCGGCTGCACGGCAGGCTGCGGCAAAGCCCGCCGGCTAGCCGACCAGCTGGGCGCTGCGGTTGCCGACGAACGCCGGCGGCGGCGGGGTGCCGGCAGAGACGGTGAGTACCTCGAAGCCATCGGCCGTCACGAGCACGGTGTGCTCCCACTGCGCGGAGAGGCTGTGGTCGGCGGTGACGATGGTCCAGCCGTCGGCCAGCTGGCGGATGTCGCGCTTGCCGGCGTTGATCATCGGCTCGATCGTGAAGGTCATGCCTGGGAGGAGCTTCGCGCCGCTGCCGGCGCGGCCGTAGTGCAGGACCTGCGGCTCCTCATGGAATCGCTTGCCGATGCCGTGGCCGCAGAACTCGCGCACCACGCTGAAGCCGTTGCCTTCGGCGTGCGCCTGGATGGCGTGGCCGATATCGCCCAGCGTCGCGCCGGGGCGCACCTGGACGATGCCGCGCCACATCGCCTCGTAGGTCATTTCGCACAGGCGCCTGGCCTGGATCGACGGCTCGCCGACCAGGAACATGCGGCTCGTGTCGCCGTGCCATCCGTCCTTGATCACGGTGACGTCGATGTTGACGATGTCTCCCGCCTTCAGCACCTTTTCGCCCGGGACGCCGTGGCAGACCTGGTGATTCACCGAGGTGCAGATCGAGCGCGGGTAGGGGCGGTGGCCGGGCGGGCAATAGTTGAGCGGCGCGGGGATGGTCTTCTGCACGTCGACCATGTACCCGTGGCACAGCGCGTCGAGTTCCTGCGTGGTGACGCCGGCCTTCACGTGCGGCGTGATGAAGTCCAGCACCTCGGACGCGAGGCGGCCGGCCACGCGCATCTTGTCGATGTCGAGGGGCGTCTTGCTCGAGATGCTCACGGAGTCGGTCTGCTGGTCCATTGGTGGGGCGAATTATAGCAAAGACCCCTTTCCCGGACCTTTCGTTCGCCTTCTCGTCATTCCGGGCTTGACCTGGAATCCAGCGAATCCGGCAAACAGGCGTGGCCGGGGGTTCCCTTCGACCCGGCGAAATAGTGGCGAGGGCGGGGGGTTCCCCTCGACCCGGCGAAATGGAATGGGGGGCGGTGGCGGAGCGGTTCCCTTCGACCCGGCGCCAACACGATATTTCATACCGAGCTGCCGGCCTCGTGAATCGGCCGGCTGAATGCAGCGTCGCGGCAAACCGCATGGGCGGTGCGCCTCTCGAAGGGAACCGCCCCGCCACCGCCTGCGCGTAAGGAGAGTGCGCTTCGCGCCTCGCGCAGCGATGTCCGCGCGAGCCTCGGTGGAGCCCTCCCTTTTGAGAGGCGCTTCGACACCAACAAGTGCTGCGACGCTACATGAAAGACGCCCGATGCACGAGGGCGTCAACTCGGTTTCGACCAATGCACCGGCGCCGGGTCGAAAGGGAGGGCTTCGCCGGGGATCGCCACTTCGTGGATACCGCTCGGGCGGGGCTTGCCACTTCTGGAATGCCGCTATGGCGGGGCTCGGATTGTCGGGACGCCCGCGCGGTGGCGGGGATCGGACAGGCAGCCAGCCTACTCGGCGGACTTCGCGAGCCTGGCCGCACCCTTGGGCACCTTGGCCCCGGACAGCAGCGTGATCATCGTCCGGCCATCGGCCTTCAGCTCGCGCACCGCGTCCTTCATGATCTCGACGAAGGTCTCGAGCTGCTCCGGGTGGTTCGCCTGCAGCGAATCGAAGTGGTCGAAGTACAGGACGCAGCCTTCGGCCTCGACCCACGACAGGTCGGTGACGCATTCCTCGAACGCGTCCCAGTTGCCGCCGTGGTAGTCGGGGAAGTGCATCGCCGTCGCCGCGTGGTTGAGCAGCTGCTCCTTGCGCGAGATGGCCTTGCCCTCGATGTGGAAGAAGGCGAAGCCGGCCTTCTTCGCTGCCGCCTGCACGTCCTTCACGGCGAGGTGCTGCGGCATGAAGAACACGCCGCCGCGGGTCTCTTCCATCAGGTCCTTGAGTGCCTCGATCGCCATGGGTGCCTTTACTGCTGCCGGATGCGCCGGAAAGAGTTGTAGTGGTCGTCGGAGTAATAGTACTCGCCGCCCTTGCCCGAGACGATGCGCCTCGCTCCGCGCGATCGCTCCCCCGGCGTCTTCACGGTGAACTCGTGGTAGTAGCCGCGCGATTGCTTCGGCAGCCTTCCCTCGCGGTTGCCGAAGACCGCGCCGTCCTTGGCGTAGGGATACGGGCCGCCGCGCTCGATGAGCTTCAGCGCTTCGCGCGCCTCCCTGGGCAGGGACGCGAGATCGACATCGACGATGACGTTCTTCGCCGCCGGCGCCTCGGCGCGCTGCGACAGCGCCGTTGGCGCGAGGAGCGCGCAGGCGAAGAGGACGAGGAGGGCGGCGAGCGCGCGCATCTCAGGCGGCCCGTTTCGCGCGCAGCTTGTCGGTGAAGCGCGCCGCGGCGATCACGTGGCGCTCGTGCGTTCCCGACGAGACCTGCTCGACGCCGTCTTCCACCGACAGGGCGAAACTGAGCTTGCGTCCCTCGACGCCGGTCAGGCGCGCGTGCACCGTGACCGTGAGCCCGGGCGGCGTGGCGGCCGTGTGCGTGAGCTCCACGCGCGTGCCGAGGCTCTGTTCGGCAGGCCAGTCCAGGTGCGGCTTGACCAGCTCGATGCACGCCCATTCGCACAAGGCGACGAGATAGCCGGTCGCGAGCACGGCGGGCATCATCTGGAAGTCCGGCGCATCGGGAAAGATCGCCGGCACCGTGCGGTCCTCGCCCACCACGTAGCGGAAGGATCCGGCGAGTCCCGGGATGAGCGTCGGCTTCATCGGCGGGTCAATCGCCCTTCGGGCGATTCGGGCAGTGCGCCTTCACGCAATCGGCGTAAAGGTGGAGCTGGTGGTCGTGGATCGCGAAGCCCCGGTCCTTCGCGACCTTGGCCTGGCGCTTCTCGATCTCGGCATCGTAGAACTCCTCGACCTGGCCGCATTGCAGGCAAACGAGGTGGTCGTGGTGGCCGCCTTCGTTCAGTTCATACACCGCCTTGCCGCTTTCGAAGTGGTGGCGGACCAGGATGCCGGCCTGCTCGAACTGCGTGAGCACGCGATAGACCGTGGCGAGCCCGATGTCGGCGCGCTCGTCGAGCAGCTTGCGGTAGACGTCCTCGGCGGTCATGTGCCGGTCCCGGCTCGCATGGAACAGCTCGAGCACCTTGAGGCGCGGCGCGGTCACCTTGAGGCCGGTGTTGCGCAGGTCGGTCGGGTCGCTCATCTCGTGCCTGGCTTCGAAGGGGGTGCAGGAATCATAAAGCCTTCCAACGCGAATGCAAGCCATTGCCGGCCTCGGCCGGCGCGCCGCCGCTGCTATAATCGGCACTCACTCAACCAGGGTCGGACCATGCGTCGTTTCGCCGCCATCCTTGCCTGCGCCGCGCTTTCGGGATGCGGGTTCGCGTTCGTGCACAAGATCGATATCCAGCAGGGCAACGTCGTCACCCCGCAGCAGGTCGCCTTGCTGAAGAAGGGCATGACCAAGGCCGAGGTGCGGCAGGTGCTGGGCACGCCGCTGCTCACCGACGTGTTCCATGGCGAACGCTGGGACTACTACTTCAGCCTCACGCGGCGCGGCAGGCTCGAGGAGCGGACCGGGCTTTCGGTCCAGTTCGAGAACGAAAGGCTTGCTTCGTGGGCGGGCGATGTGCCGACCGTGAACCTCCCGGTCGTGGGCACACGGACGCGCCGGGCTTCGGCCGTTTCCGTGCCGCCCGAGGAGCCGACATCGCGCGCCGCTTCCTACCTCGGCCTCGCCGCCATTGCGGTGAAGCATGCAGCGCGTCTGCATCGCCGGCGCCTCGGGCGCATGGGCCGCGCGCTGATCGAGGCCGCGCATGCTTCCGCCGTCCATACGCTTTCTGCGGCGCTCGACCTGCCGGGCAGCGGCTCGATCGGCCGCGACGCGGGCGGTCCGCGCGGGGCAATCGAGATCACCGACGACATCCGCGACGCGCTTTCCGCTTCGGACGTGCTGATCGATTTCACGCGCCCCGAAGGCACGCTCGCGCACCTCGAGCAGTGCGTGGCGCTCGGCGTGAGGGCCGTCATCGGCACCACCGGCTTCGACGCCGCGGGACTCGCCGCGCATACGCAAGGCCTCGGAGAAGATCGCCATCGTGCTCGCGCCCAATTTCAGCGTCGGGGTCAACGTCGCGCTCAAGCTGATCGAGCAGGCCGCCCGCTCGCTCGGCCCCGACTACGACATCGAGGTCTTCGAGGCGCACCACAAGTTCAAGGTCGACGCGCCTTCGGGACAGCGATCGGCATGGGCCGGGCCGCGGCTGCCGGGCGCGGACTCGACCTCGATGAGGTCGCCACATGGTCGCGCCACGGCGTCACCGGCGAGCGCAAGGCCGGGACCATCGGCTTTTCCTCGGTGCGGGGCGGCGACATCATCGGCGACCACACCGTGTACTTCGCCGGTCCTGGAGAGCGCATAGAGATCACGCACCGCTCCAACTCGCGCGCCAACTATGCGCAGGGCGCGCTTCGCGCCGCGCTCTGGCTTGCCGACAAGCCTCACGGCCTGTTCGACATGCAGGACGTTCTCGGGCTTCGCTAGTTCCTCGAGTTCGTCATTCCCGCGAAAGCGGGAATCCAGCAAAAGAAAATTAACCGCCGATGAACGCCGATGAACGCCGATAGAGGCAAAGGCTAGGCGATTGGTCTTGACTCGGATGCGCACAGTCGCAATCGAAGCCAAGCCCGCGATCATGCTTTTATCGGCGTTCATCGGCGTTCATCGGCGGTTTCAATCCGCTTTTTGCGAAGCCTAGAGGAAAACCCCAACCGTAGCGGCCGTCATGCAGGTGGCAAGCGTGCCGGCGACGATGGACTTCATCCCCAGCGCGACGATTTCGCGCCGCCGTTCCGGCACCATGGTGCCCATGCCGCCGATCATGATGCCGAGGCTGCCGAAGTTGGCGAAGCCGCAAAGCGCGTAGGTCATGAGCAGCTTGCTGCGCGGCGACAGTTCGCTCGCGGGCAACTGCGCCAGGTCGAGGTAGGCGACGAACTCGTTCAGGATGGTCTTGGTGCCGAGCAGTTGGCCCGCGGCCTGCGCCTCGCTCCACGGCACGCCGGCCGCCCACGCCAGCGGCGAGAACAGCCAGCCGAAGAAACGCTGCAGCGTGATGGGCGCGCTTTCCCAGTCCGGCAGGAGCCCGAGCAGGGAATTGGCGAGAGCGACCAGCGCCACCAGCACGATGAGCATCGCGATGATGTTGATGAGCAGCTCGACGCCCTCGAGCGTGCCGCGCGTCACCGCGTCCATCGCGCTGGAATCGGTGCGGGGGATCTCCGCATCGCCCGCATCGCTTGCCATCGCGCCCGGCACCATCAGCGCCGCGACCACGATCGCCGCGGGCGTCGAGACGATGGAAGCGACGAGGATGTGGCCGATGGCATCGGGCACCACCGGGGCGAGGATCACGCCGTAGAGCGCCATCACGGTGCCGGCGATGGTGGCCATGCCGCACACCATGGTGATGAAGAGTTCGGTCCGGGTAAGCCGCGCCAGGTAGGGCTTGATCACGAGCGGCGCCTCGACCATGCCGACGAACACGTTGGCCGCGGCCGACAGTCCCACCGCGCCGCCCAGCCCCATGGACTTCTCCAGCAGCTTCGAGAAGGCCTTCACGATCACCGGCAGGACGCGCCAGTAGAAGAGCAGGGCGGAAAGCGCGCTCACGACGAGGACCAGCGGAAGCGCGCGGAAGGCGAGGACGAAGGAGGCGGCGGGATTGGCCTCGGCATAGGGCGCGGGCCCGCCGGCGAGGAAGCCGAAGACGAAGCGGGTGCCGGCCTGGGTGGCGCGCTCGAGCGCGCCGAGCGCGTCGTTCAGGGAAAACAATGCCTCGCGCACGGGCGCCACCTTGAGCAGGACGGCGGCGAGGAGGACCATCAGGGCGATGCCAGCGCCGACCTGGCGCCACGGAACCCTTGAGCGGTCCTCGGAAAGCAGCCAGCCGAGCGCGAGCAGGGCGCCGAGTCCTGACACGCTGTGCAGCAGTTGATCGGGCATCGCGTCGGGTCCGGGGCGCGCAAAGGGCCTCAATTGAAGCAGAAGCGCGAATTTGCTACAATGCTCCTTCAATGAAAGCGGGATGAGACGGCAGTTTTGTCCACCCGCTTTTTCTGCGTCCAGACCTCGTTTCGGAGCCATAAAGCCTTGTCGCGCGCCCCCGCCCTCCTGGTTCTTGCTGACGGAGCGGTATTCCGCGGCACGTCCATTGGCGCCGAGGGGCAGGCGGTCGGCGAAGTGGTGTTCAACACCGCGATGACCGGCTACCAGGAGATCCTCACCGATCCGTCCTACGCCGGGCAGGTCGTGACGCTCACCTACCCGCACATCGGCAACACCGGCATGAACGACGAGGACCGCGAGTCGCCGAAGCCTTTCGCCGCCGGGCTGGTGATCCGCGACCTGGCCCACGTCGCCTCGAACTTCCGCTCGCAGGAGCCGCTCCCCGATTACCTGTTGCGCCATGGGCTGGTCGCCATCGCCGACATCGACACGCGGCGGCTCACGCGCATCCTGAGGGAGAAGGGCGCGCAGAACGGCTGCATCGTCGCCGGTGCGGCCGATGAGAAGAAGGCGCTCGCTGCGGCACGGGCCGCGCCCTCGATGGCAGGCCTCGATCTCGCCAAGGTGGTCTCCTGCACCAAGCCTTACGAGTGGAACGGCAGCCTGTGGGAACTGGGCAAGGGACACCCGCCGAGCCCCGAGGCGAAATTCCATGTCGTGGCCTACGACTACGGCATCAAGCACAACATCCTCAGGAACCTCGCCGCGCGCGGCTGCCGCGTGACGGTCCTTCCGGCGCAGGCGTCGCGCGAAGGAAGCGCTCGCGCTCAAGCCCGACGGCGTGTTCCTCTCCAACGGCCCGGGCGACCCGGGGCCTTGCACATATGCGATCGAGGCGATCAAGGAAATCGTCGCGAAGGAAATCCCGACCTTCGGCATCTGCCTCGGCCACCAGTTGCTCGGGCTGGCCGCGGGCGCGAAGACGGTGAAGATGAAGTTCGGCCACCACGGCGCCAACCACCCGGTGCAGGACCTCGATACCGGCAAGGTCCACATCACCAGCCAGAACCACGGCTTCGCGGTCGACGAGAAGTCGCTGCCGAAGAACGTGCGCACCACGCACAAGTCGCTCTTCGACGGCTCGCTCCAGGGCATCGCGCTCACCGACCGGCCCGCCTTCGGCTTCCAGGGCCACCCCGAGGCTTCTCCCGGTCCCCGTGAGATGGCCTACTTGTTCGACCGTTTTGTCGATTTGATGCAAAAGGCAAAGGCGCTTGGAACCGCCGATGAACGCCGATGAACGCCGATAAAAGCTGAGGCAGGTGGTCTTCGGCTGCCACCACGTAGCTTGAACCAAGACCAGCCTGCCTTTGCTTTTATCGGCGTTCATCGGCGTTCATCGGCGGTTGATTCTTCTGCCTGGATTCCGGGTCAAGCCCGGAATGACGAACTAACGGCGGTTTCGAGCAATGCCTAAGAGAACCGACATCAAGTCGATCCTGATCATCGGCGCGGGTCCGATCGTGATCGGCCAGGCCTGCGAGTTCGACTACTCGGGGGCGCAGGCGTGCAAGGCGCTCAGGGACGAGGGCTACCGCGTGATCCTGGTGAACTCCAACCCGGCGACGATCATGACCGACCCGGAGATGGCGGACGTCACCTACATCGAGCCGATCACCTGGCGCATGGTCGAGCGCATCATCGCCAGGGAGCGCCCCGAGGCACTGCTGCCGACGATGGGCGGGCAGACCGCGCTCAACTGCGCGCTCGACCTCGCCCGCCACGGCGTGCTCGAGAAGTACAACGTCGAGATGATCGGCGCCAAGAAGGAGGCGATCGACAAGGCCGAGGACCGCGAGAAATTCAAGCAGGCCATGACCGGCATCGGGCTGGGCTCGGCGCGCTCGGCGCTGGCGCATTCGCTCGAGGAGGCGCTGCAGGTGCAGGCGATGG
The DNA here is from genome assembly GCA_963849005.1 of uncultured beta proteobacterium. Lineage (GTDB taxonomy): Bacteria > Pseudomonadota > Gammaproteobacteria > Burkholderiales > Usitatibacteraceae > CAWKGC01. The sequence continues at coordinate 201,225 of CAWKGC010000021.1, forward strand.
TGGGCTTCCCGACCGTCATCCGCCCGTCCTTCACGCTCGGCGGCACGGGCGGGGGCATCGCCTACAACATGGAAGAGTTCGTCACCATCTGCGAGCGCGGGCTGGACGCCTCGCCGACCAAGGAGCTCCTGATCGAGGAGTCCGTGATCGGCTGGAAGGAGTTCGAGATGGAGGTGGTCCGCGACGTGAAGGACAACTGCATCATCGTCTGCTCGATCGAGAACCTCGACCCGATGGGCGTGCACACGGGGGACTCGATCACGGTGGCGCCGGCGCAAACCCTCACCGACAAGGAATACCAGCTGATGCGCGACGCCTCGATCGCGTGCCTGCGCGAGATCGGCGTGGAAACGGGCGGGTCGAACGTGCAGTTCGCGATCAACCCCGAAGACGGCCGCATGATCGTGATCGAGATGAACCCGCGCGTGTCGCGCTCCTCGGCGCTGGCGTCGAAAGCCACGGGATTCCCGATCGCCAAGATCGCCGCCAAGCTCGCGGTGGGCTACACGCTCGACGAGTTGAGGAACGACATCACCGGCGGCATGACCCCGGCCTCGTTCGAGCCGGCCATCGACTACGTGGTCACCAAGGTGCCGCGCTTCGCCTTCGAGAAATTCCCGCAGGCCGACGACCGGCTCACCACGCAGATGAAGAGCGTTGGCGAGGTGATGGCGATCGGCCGCAACTTCCAGGAGTCGCTGCAGAAGGCGCTGCGCGGGCTCGAGGTCGGCGTCGACGGCTTCAACCTGAAGACGGTGGACCCGGAGAAGATCGAGGACGAGCTCGCCTATCCGCGCGCCGAGCGCCTCTGGTACGTGGCGGACGCTTTCGGCGTCGGCATGTCGCTGGAGGACGTGCAGCGCTTCACGAAGATCGACAACTGGTTCCTGGTGCAGATCAAGGAACTGGTGGACATCGAGCTGGCCACCGAGAAGAAGACGCTCGACATGGTCTCGCCCGGGGAGTTGCGCGCGTTGAAGCGCAAGGGCTTCTCCGACCGGCGCCTGGCCACCCTGCTGAAGGTCGCCGAGAAGGCGGTGCGCGACAAGCGCCACGCCAACGGCATCCGCCCGGTCTACAAGCGCGTGGACACCTGCGCGGCGGAGTTTTCGACCAAGACCGCGTACATGTACTCCAGCTACGACGAGGAGTGCGAGGCGGAGCCGACGAACGCGAAGAAGATCATGGTGCTCGGCGGCGGCCCCAACCGCATCGGGCAGGGCATCGAGTTCGACTACTGCTGCGTGCATGCCGCGCTGGCGCTGCGCGAGGACGGCTACGAGACCATCATGGTCAACTGCAACCCGGAGACGGTGTCCACCGACTACGACACCTCCGACCGGCTGTATTTCGAGCCGCTCACGCTGGAAGACGTGCTGGAAATCGTCGCGAAGGAAAAGCCCGCCGGCGTGATCGTGCAGTTCGGCGGGCAGACGCCGCTCAAGCTCGCGCGCGACCTCGAGGCCAACGGCGTGCCGATCATCGGCACGTCCCCCGACATGATCGACTGCGCCGAGGACCGCGAGCGCTTCCAGAAGATGATCACGGAGCTCGGGCTCCTGCAGCCGCCCAACCGCACCGCCCGCACCGACGAGGAAGCCCTCGTGCGCGCCCGCGAGATCGGCTACCCGCTGGTGGTGCGCCCGAGCTACGTGCTGGGCGGCCGCGCCATGGAGATCATCCACGTGGAAAGCGACCTGGTGCGCTACATGAAGGAGGCGGTGAAGGTCTCCAACGACTCGCCGGTGCTGCTCGACCGCTTCCTGAGCGACGCGATCGAGGTCGACGTCGATGCGGTGTGCGACGGCAAGAACGTCATCATCGGCGGCATCATGGAGCACATCGAGCAGGCCGGCGTGCACTCGGGCGACTCGGCCTGCTCGCTGCCTCCCTTCAGCCTGTCACAGGGGCTCCAGGACGAGCTTCGCCGCCAGACCGTGCAGATGGCGCATGCGCTCAACGTCATCGGCCTCATGAACGTGCAGTTCGCCATCCAGGGCGACAAGGTGTTCGTCCTGGAAGTGAACCCGAGGGCGTCGCGCACCGTGCCCTACGTCTCCAAGGCGACCGGCATGCCGCTGGCGAAGATCGCCGCGCGCTGCATGGTCGGCCAGTCGCTTCCCTCGCAGGGCGTGACCAAAGAGATCGTGCCGCCGTACTTTTCCGTCAAGGAAGCGGTGTTCCCGTTCATCAAGTTCCCGGGCGTTGACACCATCCTCGGGCCCGAGATGAAGTCCACGGGCGAGGTGATGGGCGTGGGCGAGACCTTCGCCGAGGCCTTCGTGAAGTCGCAGCTCGCCGCCGGCGTGCGCCTGCCCAAGGAGGGCCGCGCCTTCCTCTCGGTGCGCAACGAGGACAAGGAAAAGCTGGTCGATATCGCCCGCGAGCTCACCGCGCTGGGCTTCACCCTGGTCGCAACCCGCGGCACGGCTGCCGCGATCGCGGCCGCGGGCCTCAAGGTCCAGCCGGTGAACAAGGTGATGGAGGGCCGCCCGCACATCGTCGACATGATCAAGAACCGCGAGATCAGCCTCATCGTCAACACCGTCGAGGAAGACCGGCGCTCGATACAGGACTCGCGCTCGATCCGCAGCACCGCGCTGGCCAACCGCATCACCTACTACACGACGATCTCGGGCGCGCGCGCCGCCTGCGTCGGCATGCACCATATCGAAGAGCTGCGCGCCTACGACATCCAGTCGCTGCACGCCCTGCTCCACTGAAGTCCCTCCCCGCACGCGCAGCGCCACCCCAGGAAAAACCATGGCCACCTTCCCGATCACGATTGCCGGCGTCGAAATGCTCAAGGTCGAGCTGCAGCGCCTGAAGTCCAGCGACCGCCCCGCGGTGATCACCGCGATCGCCGAGGCGCGCGCGCACGGCGACCTGTCGGAGAACGCCGAATACGAGGCCGCGCGCGAGAAGCAGGGTTTCATCGAGGGCCGCATCATCGAGCTGGAGACCAAGCTCGCCAACGCGCAGATCATCGACCCGAAGCTGCTCGACGAGGATGGCCGCGTGGTGTTCGGCTCCACCGTGGAGCTGAAGGAGGTCGATGCGGCAGCGTCGGTGGTCTACCAGATCGTCGGCGAGGACGAGGCCGACATCAAGCTCGCGAAGATTTCCTATTCCTCGCCGATCGCCAAGGCGATGATGGGCAAGAGCGAAGGCGACGTGGCCGAAGTGCGCACGCCGGGCGGGATCAAGGTGTACGAGATCGTCGACGTGAAGTACGAGTGAGCGGCTGCGGCGCCACTGGGCGGCGGCCGGCCTTCTTCGCCTTCGATGCCGGCCGGTCGGCAGTTTTTTTTCCGGCTTGGGCGGCGGCGCGCGCTTCTTCGGTTCGGGCGGTCGCTCGCGGTAGATCACCAGCACCTTGCCGATCGACTGGATCGGGTGCGCCAGCAGTTTCGCGCAGATTTCCTTCATCCAGCCGGCGCGCAACTCGCGGTCGTCGGTCGAGGCCTTCACCTTGATCAGCTCGTGCGACTTGAGCGCGCGGTCGATCTCGGCCAGCACGCTCTCGGTGAGGCCCTTGACGGACACCGTGACGACCGGGTGGAGGATGTGGGCGTCGGCGCGCAGCGCGCCGCGCTCGAGGGAGGACAATGGCGTGGTCATGGGCGCCATTATAGCGAGGGGGCAGGGAGCGCCGCAGCGGATGAAGCGATCGCACTCGAGCAAGCTGTGGCTGATGCGCCACGTGAACGACCCCTTCGTGAAGCGCTCGAAGGCGGAGGGCTATCGCTCGCGCGCCATCTACAAGCTGAAGGAGATCGACGAGAAGGACCGGCTGCTCAGGCCCGGCGCGGTGGTCGTGGACCTGGGTGCCGCGCCCGGCGGCTGGTCGCAGCACGCCGCGGCCAGGGTCGGGGACGGGGGCAAGGTCGTGGCGATCGACCTGCTGGAGATGGGGGCACTCAACGGCGTGACATTCATCAAGGGCGACTTTTCCTCCGACGCGGGCCTGGAGGCGGTCGAAGAGGCCCTCGCGGGGCTGCCCGTGGACGTGGTGCTGTCCGACATGGCGCCCAACATCTCGGGAATCATGCTTTCCGACCAGGCGCGGGCGCTGGCGCTGGTGGAACTTGCCCTGGAATTCGCCCTCTCACACCTGAAGCCGGGCGGCGCCTTCCTCGTGAAGACTTTCCAGGGCGACGGCTTCGACGACACGATCAGGGCGATGCGCTCCGCCTTCGCCAAGGTCCACGTGAGGAAGCCCGAGGCGTCCCGGAACGAGTCGAACGAGGTATTTTTGCTCGGTCTCGGGGCAAAAGGGCGGCACACCCCTTGAACCGGGGGCGCATCGCCCGAACTTTGCTATAGTGGCTCAAGGCTTTGGGCCGCATTTTCCGCGGCAAATCCCCGGCAAACCTGTAGGGTCTTTCGAGCAAGGAATCGCGAGTGAACAACACCCTGAAAACGGTAATGGTCTGGCTGGTCATCGGCGTCATCCTGACCATGGTCTTCATGCAGGTCGGCAACAAGGCCTCGAGCGCGTCCATCCTCGACTACTCGACCTTCATGGACGATGCCCGGGCCGGCCGCATCCAGAAGGTCAAGATGGACGGCAACCGCACGCTCAAGGCGGTCGGCAAGGACGGCAAGACCTACACCGTGTTCACGCCCGGCATCATGGACCCGTGGATGGTGGGCGACCTCCTCAAGTTCGGCGTGACCGTGGAAGCGAAGGCCGAGGAAGAGCCGTCGCTGCTCATGAACATCTTCGTCTCGTGGTTCCCGATGCTGCTGCTCATCGGCGTGTGGATCTTCTTCATGCGCCAGATGCAGGGCGGCGGCCGCGGCGGCGCCTTCTCGTTCGGCAAGAGCCGCGCGCGCATGCTGGACGAGAGCACCAACCAGGTGACCTTCGCCGACGTGGCGGGCGTTGACGAGGCCAAGGAGGAAGTCGCGGAACTGGTGGAATTCCTGCGCGACCCGTCGAAGTTCCAGAAGCTCGGCGGGCGCATCCCGCGCGGCGTGCTCATGATCGGCTCCCCCGGGACAGGCAAGACGCTGCTCGCCCGCGCGATCGCCGGCGAGGCGAAAGTGCCGTTCTTCTCGATTTCCGGCTCCGACTTCGTCGAGATGTTCGTCGGCGTGGGCGCGGCGCGCGTGCGCGACATGTTCGAGCAGGCGAAGAAGAACGCGCCGTGCATCGTGTTCATCGACGAGATCGACGCGGTCGGCCGCCAGCGCGGCGCGGGCCTGGGCGGCGGCAACGACGAGCGCGAACAAACCCTGAACCAGTTGCTGGTCGAGATGGACGGCTTCGAGGGCACGGTCGGCGTGATCGTGATCGCCGCGACCAACCGCCCCGACGTGCTCGACCCGGCGCTGCATGCGCCCGGGCCGCTTCGACCGCCAGGTGGTGGTCCCGCTGCCCGACATCCGCGGCCGCGAGCAGATCCTGCTGGTGCACATGCGCAAGGTGCCGATCTCGCCCGACGTGAGGGCCGAGGTCATCGCCCGCGGCACGCCCGGCTTCTCCGGCGCGGACCTCGCGAACCTCGTGAACGAGGCGGCGCTCTTCGCCGCGCGCGGCAACAAGCGCCTGGTCGACATGGAAGACTTCGAGCGCGCCAAGGACAAGATCACCATGGGCGCGGAACGCCGCTCGATGGTGATGGACGAGGAGGAGCGCCGCAACACGGCCTACCACGAGTCCGGGCACGCGATCGTCGCGAAACTGCTGCCCGGGACCGACCCGGTGCACAAGGTCACCGTCATCCCGCGCGGCCGCGCCCTCGGCGTGACCATGCAGCTTCCGGAGAAGGACCGCTACAGCTACGACCGCACCTACCTCATGAACAACATCGCGGTGCTGTTCGGCGGGCGCATCGCCGAGGAGCTGTTCATGAACCAGATGACCACGGGCGCATCGAACGACTTCAAGCGCGCCACCGAGATGGCGCGCCGCATGGTCACGGAGTGGGGCATGTCGGACAAGCTCGGGCCGACCGTGTACGGCGAGAACGAGGGCGAGGTGTTCCTCGGGCGCTCGATCACGCAAACGCAGCACCTTTCCGAAGAGACGATGCGCGAGGTGGACAAGGAAATCCGCTTCATCATCGACACCCAGTACGCGCTTGCGAGGAAGCTGCTCGAGGCCAACCGCGACAAGGTCGAGGCGATGACCAAGGCGCTGCTGGAGCTCGAGACGATCGATTCCGACCAGATCGACGACATCATGGCCGGCAAGCCGCCGCGCCCGCCGAAGCCCTCGTCGGCCAAGCCCAACCCGCCGCCCGATGGCGGCAAGGGCCCCGAAGCCACGCCAACGCCCTCGGCAGCTGTCGGGGACTGATTCCCGAACCAAAACGGGGTCAGAGTACATTTCCGAGCCAGGATCGCTGTGCGATCCGGCCGGATGCACTTGAACCGTTTTCGTTACCCGCCGGAAATGTACTCTGACCCCGTTTTCTTCTGTACCCTACCAAATGACCCGAACGCTCACCTGCGGCCCCTTCACCTTCGCGCTCGACCGCGCGCTGCGTGATGGGCATCGTCAACATCACGGCGGATTCCTTTTCCGACGGCGGGCAGTTCCTCTCCGGGGACGTGGCGTTCGCGCACGCGATGAAGCTGCATGACGAAGGCGCCGACATCGTCGACCTCGGCGGGGAATCGACGCGCCCCGGCGCCGCGGAAGTGCCGGAAGCGGAGGAGCTCGCGCGCGTGCTGCCGGTGGTCGAGCGCCTCGCGCTCGAAGGGATCGCCGTTTCGGTCGATACGCAGAAGCCCGGCGTAATGGTGCGCGCGATCGATGCGGGCGCGGCGATGATCAACGACGTGAACGCCTTTCGCGCTCCCGGCGCCATCGCCGCGGTGGCGGAAAGCGGCGCGGGCCTCGCCGTGATGCACATGCAGGGCACGCCCGCGACCATGCAGGCGGACCCGCAGTACGCCGATGTCGTCACGGAGGTCGGCGATTTCCTGCTCGCCCGCGCGGCGGAACTCGAAGCGGCCGGCGTGGCGAAGGGCCGCATCGTCATCGACCCCGGCTTCGGCTTCGGCAAGACGCTCGGGCACAACAGGGAACTGTTCCGCGGGCTCAGGTTGCTCGCGGGCAGCGGCTATCCGGTGATGGCGGGCCTGTCGCGCAAGTCGACGCTGGGCACGATCACCGGGCGCCCCGTGCGGGAGCGCCTCTCCGCCAGCGTTGCCGCGGCGATGCTTGCGGTTCAGAATGGCGTGGCCATCGTCCGGGTGCATGACGTGCGCGAGACCGTGGATGCCCTCAAGGTACTCGCTGCATTCGGGGAAGCCCGCTAGCCGATTCCGCCTCAAGCGCAGCCGCATCCTCCGCAGCATTTGGCCGGCGCCAAGGCCGCAAACCATTGCTCGATCTTTTCGCGCGACGGCACGCCGCCCGCGTGAACGACAACGCCATCGATCACCACGCCGGGCGTGGACATGACGCCGTAGGCCATGATGTCCTTCAGGTCCTCGACCTTCATCAGGTCGATGTCGATACCCTTCGCCTTGGCAACCTGCTCGATTGCGCCGATCGTGTTGCGGCAGTTCGCGCAGCCCGTCCCCAGTACTTTCACTTCCATGATGCTCTCCTGGTCAAGTCGATCGGAATGGCGGTGCCAGCCTGTCACAGCACCGCGTTGAATACGTAGCCCACGATGAGGATCCCGGTGGCGACGATGCCGACAAAGGTCGCGATGAGGCGCATTTTCAGCACCTTGCGCAGGATCACCAATTCCGGAAGCGAAAGCGCGATCACGCTCATCATGAACGCGAGCACGGTGCCCAGTGCAGCTCCCTTGGCGAGCAGCGCCTGGACGATGGGGATGATGCCGGCCGCGTTGGTGTACATCGGGATGCCGACCAGCACGGCGAGCGGAACCGACCACCACGCGTCCCGGCCCATGAAGCTCGCCATGAATTCTTCCGGCACATAGCCGTGGATGGCGGCGCCGATGGCGATGCCGGCGACGATCCAGGGCCAGACCTTGCCGACGATCTCGCGCACGCTGGAAAGCCCGGCGTCGATGCGGCCGGCCAGCGTCAAACGGTCGTCACCTGCGCTCGCCTGCACCCGCGGCATGTCGCGGACCCAGTCCTCGAGGTCGCCTTCCATCTTCAGGCGCCCGATCGTCCACCCGGCGACGATGGCGACCGCGAGGCCGAGGCCGAGGTAGAGCAGCGCCACCTTCCATCCGAACAGCGCGAAGAGCAGCGTGAGCGCCACTTCATTGACCATCGGCGCCGAAATGAGGAAAGAGAACGTCACTCCCAGAGGTACGCCCGCCTGGACGAAGCCGATGAATAGCGGCACCGCGGAACAGGAACAGAAGGGAGTGACGATGCCCAGGCTTGCGGCCATCACGTTCGCCGCGCCCTCGGTGCGGCCGGCGAGCAGGGCGCGCGTGCGTTCGGGCGTGAACCAGGAGTTCACCATGCCCATCACGAAGACGATGCCGGTGAGCAGCAGCAGCACCTTCGGCGTGTCGTAGAGGAAGAAGTGCAGGGCGCCGCCGAGGTGGCTGTCGCGATCGACGGGCAGGATGGCGACAAGGACATCGGCAACCGGCATCAGGGCAAGGTAAAGGCCCATCCAGGCCAGGGCGGCGAGCAGCAGGAAGGCGCGCGGGCTGCGGCGCGGCAGGTTCAGGGCAAGGTGGGTCATGCTCGATGCTCCATCCGATATCGGGTCGGCGCAAAAAACATCGCGCCTGTCAAGGAGACGAACGAAGCGGCGAAAAGATGCTTTGCGAGTCCTGCAGGAGAGCAGGGGCTCAGGAGGCTCCGCGGGAAACGTGGCAGCAAACCTGCCCTTGCTCGTCGAAGCTCACCTGGCATTTCTCGACGAGAAAACTGCGCAGGCGGAGCCGGGCGCGCTGGATGCGGGCCTTTGCCGCGGGAAGCGTGATGCCCTTCATGTCGGCATAAGGCCTGCTGGCCCATGCCCTCCATGTCGCACATCGTGATGATTTCCCGGTCCTCGTCGGACATCTCGGAAAGCACCCGTGGCAGGCACTCGGTCAGCTTCTCGATCGCCGGTTGCTCTTCGACCGGCTGGGCGAGGTTCTCGGGCAACTCGACGTTGCTCTTCGCCAGGCGGAACCGGTCGACGTGGGCATTGCGCGCCACCTGGAACAGCCACGCCCGCGGATTTTCCAGCGAGCAGAATGCGCGCCCCTGCAGCAAGGCCTTGGCAAAGACCTCTTGCAACAGGTCCTCGGCCTCATCCCGGTTTCCCGACCGATGCTGCAGGAATGCGAGCAACTCGCTTTCGTGCAGCCGCCAGGCATCCAGGACGCAGCGCGCGTTCACGTCTTCGATGGGGGCCGTCATGGCCTCGATCATATCCTTCCTCGTTGCCGCGGAAGTGATGGAGGTTCAGAATGGCACCTCGAAAGCGCGTGCAGCGCCCGGGACCTGGGCAATGACAAGAAAATACTTCGGAACGGATGGCGTGCGCGGCAAGGTCGGCGAAGCGCCGATCACCCCGGACTTCGTGATGCGCCTGGCGCACGCGGCCGGGCGCGTCCTGTCGAAGGGCGAGGCGCTGCCGCAGCATCGCGACCGTCCTGCGGTCCTGATCGGCAAGGACACGCGCATTTCCGGCTACATGCTGGAAAGCGCGCTCGAGGCGGGCTTCTCGGCCGCGGGCGTGGACACGTTGCTCGTCGGCCCGATCCCGACGCCGGGCGTGGCCTTTCTCACGCGCGCCCTCCGGCTTTCCGCGGGCGTCATGATTTCCGCCTCGCACAATCCCTTCGAGGACAACGGCATCAAGTTCTTCTCCGCCGACGGGCTCAAGCTCCCCGACGCCGTGGAGCGCGAGATCGAGGCGATGGTGGACCAGCCGATGCGCGTGAACGCCGCGGCGCAGCTCGGCAAGGCGCGCCGCGTGCATGATGCCGAGGGCCGCTACATCGAGTTCTGCAAGAACACGTTTCCCAAGGAACAGACGCTGCGCGGCGTGAAGCTGGTGGTCGATTGCGCCAATGGCGCCGCCTATCGCGTCGCCCCGCAGCTGCTGCGCGAGCTCGGCGCGGAGGTTAGCGCCATCGGCGACAAGCCCGACGGCCTCAACATCAACGACCGCTGCGGCGCGACGCACCCGGAAACGCTGGCGCGCGCCGTGATCGAGGAGGGCGCGCAGTTCGGCATTGCGCTCGATGGTGACGCCGACCGGCTGATCATGGTCGATCGCGACGGCCGCGTCTTCGACGGCGACCAGTTGCTCTTTGCGGTGGTGAAGCACCGCCACGCCGCGGGCAAGATGCGCGGCGGCGTGGTGGGCACGCTCATGACCAACTTCGCGCTCGAGCAGGCGCTGGGCCGCATGGGCATCGCGTTCGCGCGCGCCAAGGTCGGCGACCGCTACGTGCTGGAGATGCTCCAGCAGAAGGGCTGGGTGCTGGGAGGCGAAAGCTCGGGGCACCTGCTCGACCTCGACCGGCATTCCACCGGCGACGGCATCATTTCCGCGCTGCTCGTGCTCTCCGCGCTGGTGGCCAGCGGGCAGTCGCTTGCCGATTACACGCGCGAACTCGAGATGTTGCCGCAGGTGCTGGTGAACGTGCGCGTGGACGCGCAGTTCGATTTCAAGGCGAGCGAAGCGGTGCGCGCCGAGGTTGCCGCAGCGGAGGCCGAGCTTGGCGCCAGCGGCCGCGTGCTGCTGCGTCCCTCGGGAACGGAGCCGTTGATCCGCGTGATGGTCGAGGGCGAGGATCCCGCCAGGGTGCGGGCGCTCGCCGATGGCATCGCCGCCACCGTCAGGAGCGCTACCCAGCCCGTCGCAGGCTGACGACCGTACGCGAGGCGACTGCCGCCCCGCGCCCAACGACCCAATCGACGCGTGCGAGCCAATCGGACGCGGACCCGGAGAAATTCGCTTGTCCAGCCTCCAGCAACGCGTACAGCTGCTTTCCCCCGAAGTGCTCAAGGGCCTCCTGCGCGGCATCGAAAAGGAAGGCCTGCGCGTCAATGCCGATGGCACGCTCTCGGCCGCGCCGCATCCGGCCGGGCTCGGCGCCGCGCTTTCGCACCCGCACATCACCACGGACTTCAGCGAGTCCCAGCTCGAGCTGATCACCGGCGTGCACACCGGCGTCGAGGCCTGCCTGCAGGAGTTGACCGAGCTGCACCAGGCTGTCTACCGGCAACTCGGCGACGAGTTGCTCTGGTGCACGAGCATGCCGTGCAAGTTGCCTGCCGATGACCTGATCCCGCTGGCACGGTACGGCAGCTCCAACGTCGGGCGCATGAAGACCGTCTACCGCAACGGGTTGTCGCATCGCTACGGCCGCCGCATGCAGGTCATCTCCGGCATCCATTACAATTTTTCGCTGCCCGAGGCGGGCTGGGCGCAGCTTCGCGATGCCGACGGTGGCGCGGCCTCGCCTGGCGCGTACCAGGACCAGCGCTACTTCGCCCTGATCCGGAATTTCCGGCGCCATTCGTGGCTGCTGCTCCTGCTCCTGGGGACCTCGCCGGCAGCCTGCGGCTCGTTCGTCGGCAACCGCGAGCACCGGCTCTCCAGGTGGGATTCCGGCACGCTCTACGCGCCCGGCGCGACCTCGCTGCGCATGGGGCGGCTGGGCTACCAGAGCGACGCGCAGGCCTCGCTCGCGGTGAGCTTCAACGACCTGGCCGGGTTACGCGGCCGCCCTCAACCGGGCGCTCACCGAGCCCTATCCCGCGTACGAGGCGATCGGCCTGCGCGACGGCGACGACTACCGCCAGCTTTCCACCACGCTCCTGCAGATCGAGAACGAGTTCTACGGGACGATCCGGCCGAAGCGCAGCATCAGGCGGGGAGAGCGGGCCCTGCACGCGCTCGGCGATCGCGGCGTCGAGTATGTCGAGGTGCGCTGCCTGGATGTCGATCCCTTCCATCCCGTCGGCATCGATGCGGACGCGATCCGTTTCCTCGACATCTTCCTGCTGCACTGCCTGCTCAGCGACAGCCCGCGCGATTCGCCGCAGGAGATCGCGGCCATGTCGCGCAACCAGCGCCTCGTCGCGGAGAACGGCCGCGACGCGCCCACCCGGCTGGATCGGGGCGGCGAGGCCGTCAAGCCTGCCGACTGGGGCGGCGACTTGCTGCGGCAATGCGAGCCCGATCGCCATGGCGCTCGACCGGGCCCATGGGGGCGGGAATTACGCGCGCGTCCTGGCGGCCGCGGCGCGCGCCTTGCGCGACCCCGCGTCGCTGCCCTCGGCGCGCGTCCTGCGCGAGACGGAGCAGGCGCACGCGAAGTCCTTCCCCGACTTCGCCCTCGCGCAATCGCGGCGGCACCGGGACGACCTCGCGAAACGACCGCTGGCGCCGGAAGTCGAAGCGCGCTTTGCGAAGTTGGCGGTGGAATCGCTCGCCGAGCAGCGGCGCATCGAGGCGTCCGACGACGTGCCTTTCGAAACCTATCGCCAGCGTTACCTCGGGCAGGATCTCCTGGCCGGCCCGCATTTCCGGCCGGCCTCCTGATCCGGCGCCGAAGAACAGGAGCGGCGCCATGGTTGGCACCGCCCCGGCGCGATCAGCTCGCGGCGCCGCGCCGCGTTTCCAGCATCACGAAGCGATCGGTCAGGTCGGCGAGCTCGCGGTAGAACGCGCGTTGCGCGCCCGCCCGGACGGCTGCGGTGAAAGGGCCGATCCACGCCGCGAGGTGCCCGTGCAGGAAGCGTTCCCTGAGGGAGGCCACGGCTGCCAGCGCATCGTGGTCGGCATCGCGGCGCGCCCGGTTCTCTCGAAAGTCCAGGAGGTAGAGGAACTCGAGTTCGGCCGCGACGTGATCGGGCAGCTCGCGAAAATCCTCCGCGATCTCGAAGCCGCCTTCCTCGTACATGGCGAGGACTGCCATCGTCGAATCCTGCATGTGCGACTTCTCGGTCCCCAGCCACGTCGATCCGTAAGGCCTCGCCAGCGCATCAGCCGGGCCGAGGAAAAGCCGCGTGTAGTCGACGAGCAGGTCCTCGGTGCCCTCGGCGGAGAATGCCTCGCCCAGCCGGCGCGCGCCCGCGGCAATGTCCGCATCGATGCGGGTTGCGGCATCGAGCATGGAATCGAAGAGCCCTTCTTCCGCGAACTCCGGCCCCGGCTCGTAGTAGCAGGCGGCAAGGAAGCGGCAGAAGTCCTCGCGGGCGGTCTCGCGTTGCAGGTTGTGTTCGGTCATGGGCATTCCCCCCAAAAAAAAGGGGGCGGGAAGGCCCGCCCCCTGCCTATCGTGCCCGGAGTCAGGACTTGACGCCGTATTTGTTGATGTAATGCACGTTCGGCCTGGTTCCCTTCTCTTCCTTGAGGCGGAACGATTTCTGCGCCTTGAGCACCTGGGCGATCTCGGCGCCGGCGTCGTCCTGGTCGCCGAAGATGCGCGCCTTGGACGGACAGACCTCGACGCAAGCCGGCTGCAGGCCGTTGCTGGTGCGGTGGTAGCAGAAGGTGCACTTCTCCACCACGCTCGGGGGGCGGAACTGCGGCACGTCGCCCGCCACGAACAGGTTGGCGGCCGGGGTCCGTGCGCCCGCGGCTTTCGCCACTTGCGCGCCGGAGGACGTGCCGCCGGGTATCGCAGCCGAAGTGTCGGCCCAGAACGGTTGCGTGTTGCCCTTCCCGTTGTAGCTGATCACGCTGTAGGTCTCGCCGTTGAGGCTCTCTTCGCCCAGTTCGCTGTGGCTGTAGGGGCAGGCCTCCTGGCACATGCGGCAACCGATGCACAGTTCCGCGTCGTGCATCGTGACGCCTTCGGGCGTCTTGAACATCGCCTTGGGTTCCGTCGGGCAAGCCTTGACGCAGGGGGCGTCGGTGCAGTGGTTGCACAGCACCGGCATGACCGTGTGCATGACGTTGGGGAAGGTCCCTTCGGTCTTCATGACGAAGTCGGCCCAGTTGAAACTCTGGCCGTCAGCGCGCGTACGGGTGTTGTTCTCCGTCTTGCAGGCGAAGGCGCAGGCGCCGCACCCCACGCAACGCTGCAGGTCGATGACCATTCCGAATCTCATGTTCTTCTCCTCGTGCTCGCGTTGGTGTGGGTCATGCCTTGGCGATCTTCACGCCCGTGAAACCGCCGTTGCGGGCCGTCGACCCGCTCAGGCGGTCGTAGTCATCGACCAGGATGTCGTTGTTGCTCCCGCCGTTCGGAATTGCCTTCGCGAAGTCCTTCGCAGCCACGCGGCCGTAGGCCCAGTGCCCCTGGCCGTAGCACTTGGTGACCGTGCCGGGCCGTATGCCCTCCCAAAGCTTCAGCTTGACGACCATCGATCCTGCCTGCGAGGCGACGCGCACCATGTCGCCGCTCTTCAGGCCGAGCTTGCCGCCGTCGGCCGGGTTCATCTTGAGCACGTCGCTCCATGACACGTCGCCCGGATCGACCTTCTTGAATTCCTGGTACCAGGTGAGGTTCGCGGAACGGCCTTCGCGGTTCAGCCGGGACTTGTAGTCGATGAAGGTGAACGGATACTCCTCCAGGCCGCCATTGCGCTTGGGCGGCTCGTAGTGAGGCACGAAGGCGACCTCGCCACGCGCGGTGTAGCCGGACACCGCGAGGATGTCGTCGATCGTCGTCTCGTATTTCTTGGCATGCTCCTCGAGACCCTTCTTCATGGTCTCGCTGAAGAACTCGAACTTCTTCGTGGCGGTGGCGAACTTGCCGCCCCAGCCCTTCTTCAGCGTGTACCGCGGGCCGCTGAACATGCCCTTCTTGCGGAAGTCCGCCCAACCATCGACCGGCGCATCCCCCTTGAGCGGCTCCTTGGGCTTCCAGATCGGGGCGCTGGTGATCTTGGTCGCGATCTCGGAGAACTCGAGCGCGTTGGTGGGCGCCTTGCCGGTCTCCGGATCCTTGAACTCCTTCGAGTAGTAGTCGAACAGGTTGGCGAAGCCCTTGGCCTTGAGCTTCTCGGCCAGCAGCCACATGACCTCGGTCTCCTCCTGCTTCACGTCCCCGATGCGCTTGATCGCGCCCTGCTGGATCGAAGCGTAGGCGTAGCCGTTGCCCATGTTGGTGACGATCGACCAGCCCTCGGCCGAGTTGAACGTCGAGGGCAGCACGATGTCGGCGAACTGCGTCATCTCCGACGGGTTGGTCACCATGTGCACGAAGAACGGCACCTTGGCCATCGCCCTGTCCCAACGGTCGGCGCCGGTGCACGAGAAGTTGAAGTTCCCCCATGAGGCGATGAACACCTTCACGGCATCCGGGTCCTTGAGCATGCCGTTGGCGACGTTGTTGGTCACCACGCCGCTGCCGGGCTTGGCGTTCATCATCGCCGGCATGTCCTTGGCGCCGCGGCCGTCGAGCTTCTTGAACTTGCCGGCGCCCTTGGCGATCTCGTCGACGTAGGCGTCGGTGCTGGCGAACTTCCCGAGCGGCGGCCCGCTGGGGCTCTGCCATACGCCTCCCTCGACGTCGATCGATCCCAGCAGCCCGTTCAGCGCGTACACCGCCATCGAGGAATAAGTGCCGCGCGGGGTCATCGCCGCGCCCGGCCCCATCCAGACCGCGGTCTTCGGCGCCGCCTTGCCCATCGCGCGCGCGACGCGAACGATCTGCGCGGCAGGAATCAGCGTTTCCTTCTCCGCCCAGGCCGGTGTGCGGTCCTTGAGCTCGAGGTTCCACCACTTGACCAGGCCGAAGGTTTCCGTTTCGGTGAAAGCGGCCGCATCGACGGCTTGCCCGGCGACGAAGAGGTTCGTGCCGTCCTTGAAGTTGCCGACGAACTCCTTGTTCCACAGGCCTTCGGTCAGCAGCACGTGCGCGATCGCGCCGGCAAGCGCGCCGTCGGTGCCGGGCTTGATCGGAAGCCATTCGTGCGCCTTCGCGGCGACGTTCGACAGCCGCGGGTCGACGGCGATCACCGTGCCTCGCGCGAGGATGCCCGGGAAGTTGTTGATCGTGTTCGGCACCATCCGGTTCGAGGCAAGGGGATCGGTGCCCCAGAGGACGAGGCAGTTGACCTTCCCGAGGTCGTAGTCGCGGTAGCCGAAGAATCCCTGCGTGAGCCCCGGTCCCATCTTCTCGGCCTCGGCGCAGATCGCGCTGTGCGAGAAGTAGTTCGTCGTCCCGAAGATCTTCGGCATCGTGCCGTAGAGGAGTTCCGTCGATGTCGGCGAGTAGCGGCCGCGCATGTACACGAGCTTGTGCGCCTCGTTGTTCCTGCGCAGCGCGATCATCCTGTCGGCGATCGTATCGAGCGCCTCATCCCAGGAGATGGGCACGAACTTCGGGTCGATGCCCCGGCCCTTGGCCGGATTGGTGCGCTTCAACGGCGTCTTGATCCGGTCCGGGTCATAAAGCTGCTGCGGGATCATGTGCCCGCGCGGGCAGACGTAGCCGTGGTTGGTCTTGGAGAGCGGATTGCCGCGCACGCGCACGGCGCGCCCTTCCTCGACGAAGATCTGGACGGCGCACCACTGCGTGCAGCCCTGGCAGGTGCTCGCGACCCAGTCGCCCTTGGCGGGGCCCGCGGGCCTGGCCTTGCGCAGCGCCATGGCGCTGGTGACCGGAATTTCGGGTTGCGTCGCGCATCCGGCGGCCAGCATGCCGGTCACGGCGATCGAAGCCTGCAGGAACTCGCGTCTCGTCAGTTTCATGGACCCCCCCTATATGGGTATTGCATGCATTTCATCAGTAACGCGTTCGGACAAATTGACTTGAGTCAACGTCGATCAAGCTGGTTGGCTGTTGGCACGTTGACGTCTTTCGAGCGAGGTCTTGATCGAGGTCAAATCGGTTGCGGCTGGTGGGTGCGGGTGTCACGGAAGTGTCACAGGCGGGCCGTAAACTCCCCTGCGAAGTGAAGCCATCCCACCTCATCCTGCAGGAGTTCCCCGTGCTGAACCTGATCAAGAAATCCTTCGCCGTCGCTGCTGCCGCGACGCTTGCGGCCGCGCCCGCAATCGCAGCCGAAATCACCGGCGCCGGCGCGACCTTCCCGGCGCCGATCTATTCCAAGTGGGCCGACGCGCTACCAGAAGGCCACCGGCGAACAAGCTCAACTACCAGTCGATCGGCTCGGGCGGCGGCATCAAGCAGATCATCGCCAAGACCGTCGATTTCGGCGCCTCCGACATGCCGCTCAAGCCCGAGGACCTCGCGAAGGACGGCCTGATGCAGTTCCCGACCGTGATCGGCGGCGTGGTGCCGGTGGCCAACCTCGCGGGCATCCAGCCCGGCCAGCTCAAGCTGACCGGCGCAGGTGCTCGGCGACATCTACCTCGGCAAGATCGTGAAGTGGAACGACAAGGCGATCGCCGACCTGAACCCCGGCCTCGCGCTGCCCGACCAGGCCATCGCCGTGGTGCGCCGCGCCGACGGCTCGGGCACGACGTTCATCTTCACCAACTACCTTTCCAAGGTGAACGAGGAATGGAAGACGAAGGTCGGTGAAGGCACCGCCGTGCAGTGGCCGATCGGACTCGGCGGCAAGGGCAATGAAGGCGTGTCCGCCTTCGTGCAGCGCATCCCCGGCGCGATCGGCTACGTCGAATACGCCTACGCCAAGCAGAACAAGATGATCCATGCCTCGATGAAGAACGCCGACGGCAACTTCGTGCAGCCCGACGACCTGACCTTCAAGGCCGCTGCCGCGGGCGCCGATTGGGTGAAGAGCAACTTCGCGGTGATCCTCACCAACCAGGCCGGCAAGGACACCTGGCCGATCACGGGCGCGACCTTCATCCTGATGCACGTGAAGCAGGACAAGCCGGCGCAGGCCGCCGAGGCGCTCAAGTTCTTCGAATGGTCGTACAAGAACGGCGCGAAGATGGCCGACGAGCTCGACTACGTGCCGATGCCCGACGCCGTCGTGAAGCAGGTCTATGCGGCGTGGGCGAACATCAAGGACGGCGCCGGCAAGCCGGTCTGGGCCGGAAAGTAGGCCCCGGCATCATGATCGCGAGGCCGGGCACGAGCCGTTTGCCCGGCCGCTCTCTTCCCCGCCCAGGCGCACGACCCATCTCCATGAGCTTCCCCGCCTCCGCGCTGCCGACCACCGAGCTGCCGGAAAGTGGCAAGATGGCCACCGTGCCGCCTTCCCGCCCCCGCAAAGCCCGTTCGAAGGGCCTCGGCGACGTCATCTTCTTCAACCTGACGCGGGCCTTCGCGCTGGTTGCGCTGGTGATGCTCGCCGGCATCATCGTCTCGCTGTTCTACGGCGCCTGGCCCTCGATCGAGAAGTTCGGCCTGCCGTTCCTCTGGACGTCCGACTGGAACCCGCCGGCGGAGAAGTTCGGCGCGCTGATCCCGATCTACGGCACGCTCGTCACCTCGCTCATCGCGCTCGTGATCGCGGTGCCGGTGAGCTTCGGCATCGCGCTCTTCCTCACCGAGCTGTCGCCCAAGTGGCTGCGCCGGCCGCTCGGCATCGCCATCGAGCTGCTCGCGGGCATCCCGTCGATCGTCTACGGCATGTGGGGCCTGCTGGTGTTCGTGCCGCTGTTCGCGAAGTACGTGCAGCCGGCGCTCGGAGCCACGCTCGGCAACGTGCCGCTGATCGGCAAGCTGTTCGCCGGCCCGCCGATCGGCATCGGGATACTGACCGCCGGCATCATCCTCGCGATCATGATCATCCCGTTCATCGCCTCGGTGATGCGCGACGTGTTCGAGGTGACGCCGCCGATGCTGAAGGAATCCGCCTACGGCCTCGGCGCGACGACGTGGGAAGTGGTGTGGAACGTCGTGCTGCCCTATACGAAGGTCGGCGTGATCGGCGGCATCATGCTGGGACTCGGCCGCGCGCTCGGCGAGACGATGGCGGTGACCTTCGTCATCGGCAACACCAATTTCCTGAACTCGGTCTCGCTGTTCGAGCCCGGCAACAGCATCACCTCGGCGCTCGCCAACGAGTTCGGCGAGGCGGCCGCGGGACTGCATACCGCCGCGCTGATCGAACTGGGCCTGATCCTGTTCCTCATCACCTTCATCGTGCTGGCGTTCTCCAAGCTCCTGCTCCTCAAGCTCTCCCGGGGCGAAGGGTCGAAGACATGAGCAACGGCCTGCCTACACGCGGCGTTACCTCGTCAACAAGGTCGCGATCACGCTGTCGCTCGCGGCAATGGCCTTCGGCCTGTTCTGGCTGGTGTGGATCCTGTTCACGACGCTGCAGCTCGGCGTCTCCGGGCTGTCGATTGGACTCTTCACGCAAGATGACGCCGCCGCCCGGATCCACGGACGGCGGGGGGCTCGCCAATGCGATCGCGGGCAGCCTCATCATGGTCGGGCTGGCGACCGCGATCGGCACGCCGATCGGCATCCTCGCCGGCGTCTATCTTGCCGAGTACGGGAAAGGCAACTGGCTGGGCGAAACGACGCGCTTCATCAACGACATCCTGCTCTCCGCGCCTTCGATCGTGATCGGCCTGTTCATCTACGCCGCTGTACGTCGCGAAGATCGGGAAACTTTTCCGGGTTTGCCGGCGTCCTGGCGCTGGCGCTGATCGTGATCCCCGTCGTGGTCCGCACGACGGAGAACATGCTGCTGCTGGTGCCCAACAGCCTGCGCGAGGCGGTCTATGCGCTGGGCGCGCACAAGTGGGAGGTCATCATGCGGGTGACGCTGCGCGCCTCGCAGGCGGGCATCATCACCGGCATCCTGCTCGCGGTCGCGCGCATCGCGGGCGAGACCGCGCCGCTGCTCTTCACGGCGCTCTCCAACCAGTTCTGGAGCCTGGACCTGAACGAGCCGATGGCGAACCTGCCGGTGACGATCTTCAAGTTCGCGATGAGCCCGTTCACGGACTGGCAGCAGCTGGCCTGGGCCGGGCGTCTTCCTGATCACGCTCGGCGTGCTCGCCATCAACATCGTCGCGCGCACGCTGTTCCGCCAGAAGTCATGAACCTGCAAGACGGAGAACGACAATGAATGAAGCTGTCGCCCAGGCGCCGCTGGACGACCGAAGTCGCGTTCAGGGACTTCAACTTCTACTACGGCAAGTTCCACGCGCTGAAGAACATCAATCTCGAGATCTACTCGCGGCAAGGTGACGGCCTTCATCGGCCCGTCGGGCTGCGGCAAGTCGACGCTGCTGCGCACGATCAACCGCATGTACGACCTCTATCCGGAGCAGCGTGCCGACGGCGAACTGCAGCCTGGGCGGCCGCAACATCCTCGACAAGGACGTCGACATCTACGACCTGCGCGCGAAGGTCGGCATGGTGTTCCAGAAGCCCACGCCCTTCCCGATGTCGATCTACGAGAACATCGCCTTCGGGGTCCGCCTGCACGAGAACCTGTCCAAGGGCCAGATGGACGAGCGCGTCGAGTGGGCGCTCGAACAAGGCGGCGCTCTGGGGCGAGGTCAAGGACATCCTCGGCCAGTCCGGGATGAGCCTCTCGGGCGGGCAGCAGCAGCGGCTGTGCATCGCGCGCGGCATCGCGGTGAAGCCGCAGGTGCTGCTGCTCGACGAGCCGACCTCGGCGCTCGACCCGATCTCGACCCTCAAGATCGAGGAACTGATCTCGGACCTCGCCGACGAGTTCACCATCGTCATCGTCACGCACAACATGCAGCAGGCGGCGCGGGTGTCCGACTACACCGCCTACATGTACCTCGGCGACATGGTCGAGTACGACGCCACCGACAAGATCTTCCTCAAGCCCTCGAAGAAGGAAACCGAGGACTACATCACGGGCCGCTTCGGGTAGCGCCGGCCTCGTACCAATCCTTGCTGGCATTCACGATCCGCACCACCACCAGCATCACCGGTACTTCGATCAGCACGCCGACCACGGTGGCGAGCGCCGCGCCCGACTGCAGGCCGAAGAGCGTGATCGCGGCGGCCACGGCAAGCTCGAAGAAATTGCTCGCCGCGATCAGGCACGAGGGCCCGGCCACGGAATGCGCCACGCCGAGCCGCCGGTTGAGCAGGTACGCGAACCCGGAATTGAAGAACACCTGCAGCAGGATCGGCACTGCGAGGAGCGCGATCACCAGCGGCTGCGAGACGATCGCCTCGCCCTGGAAGCCGAACAGCAGCACCAGCGTGGCGAGCAGCGCGGAGATCGACAGCGGCCCCATCCGGGCGAGCGTCTTGCTGTAGCTCGCTTCTCCGCGCGCGAGAAGCCAGCGCCGCCACAGTTGCGCGAGCGCCACCGGGACCAGCACGTAGAGCACGACCGAGGTCAGGAGCGTGTCCCACGGCACGACGATGCTGGAGAGCCCGAGCAGCAGGGCGACGATCGGCGCGAACAGGAAGATCATCAGCGTGTCGTTCACCGCGACCTGCGAAAGCGTGAAGTAGGGGTTGCCGCGGCAAAGCTCGCTCCAGACGAACACCATCGCCGTGCACGGCGCTGCGGCCAGCAGGATGAGCCCCGCGATGTAGCTGTCGAGTTGCGCCGCCGGAAGGTACGGCGCGAACAGGTGGCGGATGAAAATCCACGCGAGCAGCGCCATCGAGAACGGCTTCACCGCCCAGTTCACGAACAGCGTCACGCCGATGCCGCGCCAGTGCTGCTTCACTTCGTGCAGCGCGCCGAAGTCGATCTTGAGCAGCATCGGCACGATCATCACCCAGATGAGCGCGCCCACCGGGAGGTTCACCTTCGCGTATTCCATCGCGCCGATCGCGCCGAAAACCTTGGGGAACAGCCGGCCGAGCGCCATGCCGGCGACGATGCACAGCAACACCCAGACGGTGAGGTAGCGCTCGAAGAAGCCGATCGGCTTCGACGGCGCGAGATCGCCGGCCGTTGCGGGCATCGCTAGCCCGACTTGCCGATTTCGCGCAGGCGCTGCTGCAGCGACAGCTTGTCGATCTTCGCAAGCGGCAGGCTGGTGAAAAGCTGGATGCGGCGCTGGAGCAGCAGGAAGGCGTCAAGGAATGCCCTGCGCTTGTCGTCATCGCTGCCGGTCGCGGCGGCGGGATCGGGAACTCCCCAATGCGCGGTGATCGGCTGGCCCGGCCAGACCGGGCACACTTCGCCCGCGGCGTTGTCGCATACGGTGAAGACGAAGTCGAGCGGCGGCGCGCCGGGCACTGCGAACTCGTCCCAGGCCTTGCTGCGCGCGCCTTCGGTCGGGTAGCGGTTCTTCGCGAGCAACTCGATCGCGAAGGGATTCACCTTGCCGCCCGGATGGCTGCCGGCGCTGAAAGCCCGGAAGCGGTCCGGCGCCGTTGCATTGAGGATGGATTCCGCGAGGATGGAGCGCGCCGAGTTCGCCGTGCACAGGAACAGCACGTTCAGGGGTTGCGTTGCCATGCGGCGCTCAGTTGCAGCAACCGGACTTCGTCCGGGATTGTTCGGTCGCGGCGGGCCCGCAGCATGCGGACGAAGCGGCCGGCGTGCAGCACACGGCAGCGGCGGCGGGCTCGGCGTCGTCGCCGAACGTGGGCACGCTGCCCAGCGTGTGGAAGGTCTCCCACGCCACGCCCTGCGGATCGGTGACCCAGTACTTGTCGCTCTTCGCGTAGCAGCACGAGGCATTCGCCTGGTCGAGCACCGCGACATCGGCGCTCGCGGCGTCGGCGCGCAGGCCCTTCAATTCCTCATCGCTGTCGACCTGCAGGCCGAGGTGGTTCACGCCGGGCGCGTTGCCGCGCTGGGAAATCGCGAAGTTGATGCGCGGGTCCTCGAGCATCCACTTGGCGTAGTCGGGCTTCACCACCGTGGGCGGCGCCCCGAACATGCCGGAGTAGAAGCGGATGTTCTTGTCGAGGTCGGCGACGGAGACATGGACGTGGAAGCGTTTCATGCGCATTTCCTTTCAGAGGGAGGGCAGCAAGTGCCCAAGGCAGTTTCGACCACACTGAAGCACTCCTGCGGCATGCCCTTGCAGCAGTGCTCGGTGAGATAGGCGAGAAGGGCCGACATCCGCGTGAAGTCGGCCGTGTAATAGATGAAGCGCCCGTCCTGGCGCGCGCGCACGAGGCCCGCGGCCGAGAGCGCCTTCAGGTGGAAGGACAGGGTCGAGGCGGGGCAGGCGACCGCGTCGGCGAGCGCTCCTGCGGCCAAGCCCTGTGGGCCGGCCTGAACGAGGGCGCGAAAGGTCGCGAGCCGGGTTTCCTGGGCAAGCGCCTCGAGGGCGGCAACGGCTTTCTTTATTTCCATGATTCTAGAATAATGGAAACAACGAGCGGGAAGTCAAGTGATCCGGGGCGGGAAAAGAGGAAGCCCGCTTCGCCCGGTTTGACCCCCAATGCTGCAACACGGTAAAATCGTCCGGTTTTGAGGCCTAGAGATGCGCGTAAAGCACGTTGTCGGCAACTGGAAGCTGAATGGAAGCCTTGCCGCCAACCGGGCGCTGCTCGAGGCGGTCCTGGCGAGCCTTCCGGTCGGCGGCGGCAAGCGATTCGGAGTGTGCGTGCCGGCGCCGTACCTCGCGCAGGCGCAGCAGTTGCTCTCGGGATCGGCGCTGGAGTGGGGCGCGCAGGACGTGAGCCGCTTCGCCAAGGGCGCCTACACCGGGGAAGTCTCGGCGGCGATGGTGGCGGAATTCGGTTCCCGCCTTGCCCTCGTCGGCCACTCGGAACGCCGCACGGTCTTCGGCGATACGGATGCGATGGTGGCGGAGAAGTTTGCAATGTCCGCCGCCGCCGGGTTGGTGCCCATCCTCTGCGTCGGCGAATCGCTGGCCGAGCGCGAGGCGGGCGTGACGCAATCGGTGGTGGCGAGGCAGCTCGACGCCGTGCTGGACACTTCCGGGGTCGCCAGCCTCGGTCGCGCGGTGGTGGCGTACGAGCCGGTCTGGGCGATCGGCACGGGCCGCACGGCAAGCGCGCAACAGGCGCAGGAGGTGCATGCCTTCATCCGCGGTCGCATCGCGGCGAAGGACAGGGAAATCGCCGGTGCGCTGCCGATCCTTTATGGCGGCAGCGTGAAGGCAGGCAACGCGGCGGAATTGTTCGCGATGCCGGATGTGGACGGGGGCTTGATCGGCGGGGCGTCGCTCGTTGCCGGTGAGTTCATTG
Organism: uncultured beta proteobacterium; assembly: GCA_963849005.1. Classification (GTDB taxonomy): domain Bacteria; phylum Pseudomonadota; class Gammaproteobacteria; order Burkholderiales; family Usitatibacteraceae; genus CAWKGC01. The sequence continues at coordinate 225,098 of CAWKGC010000021.1, forward strand.
CAATTTGCAGGGCGGCCTGAGCAGGCGCGCGCTGGAAAGAAAGAGGCTGGAAGCATGTACACGATCGTCCTGGTGATTCACGTGATCGCGGCAGCCGCGATCATCGGCCTGGTGCTGGTGCAGCACGGCAAGGGAGCCGACATGGGCGCGGCCTTCGGCAGCGGCTCGGCGGGAAGCCTGTTCGGCTCGGCGGGCGCCTCGAACTTCCTTTCGCGCTCCACAGGCGTGCTTGCGGCGGTCTTCTTCGTGACCAGCCTCGGGCTCACCTATTACACGGTGCACAGCAAGAAAACGGGCGGCATCATGGACCAGCTGAAGTCCGAAGCGGTGAAGGTCGAGACGAAATCGGAAGTACCCGCGGCACCGGCACCCTCAGCGCCGGCCCCCGCGGCACCGGAAGGCAAGTCCGGCGAAGTCCCGAAGTAAAGAGCAGTACCGCGCAGTCCAGCAATGCCGTCGTGGTGAAATTGGTAGACACGCTGTCTTGAGGGGGCAGTGCCGAAAGGTGTGAGAGTTCGAGTCTCTCCGACGGCACCATCTTTTGCAGCAACCGGTCCCGCCTCCCGGCGGGAGCGGGCAAGCGGAGCGCAGGAATGCTCGAGAATTATTTCCCGGTCTTGCTGTTCGTGATCGTCGGCACCGCGGTTGGGGTCGGTTCGATGGTCGCGGGAAATGTCCTTCCGCGCCTCACCGGCTCGCACAACCCCGACAGCGAGAAGCTCTCGCCCTACGAGTGCGGCTTCGAGGCCTTCGAGGACGCGCGCATGAAGTTCGACGTCCGCTACTACCTCGTGGCGATCCTCTTCATCCTCTTCGACCTCGAGATCGCGTTCCTCTTCCCCTGGGCGATCGTGCTCCAGGACCTCGGCTGGTTCGGCCTCATTGCAATGCTCGTCTTCCTCGGCATCCTCGTGGTCGGCTTCGTCTACGAGTGGAAGAAGGGCGCGCTCGATTGGGAGTGAACCATGGCTGAAGGCGGCGGCATCGCATCGCAGGGCTTCGTCACCACCACCATCGACTCGGTGCTGAACTGGTCGCGCACCGGTTCGCTCTGGCCGATGACCTTCGGGCTCGCCTGCTGCGCGGTCGAGATGATGCACGCGGGCGCGGCGAGATACGACCTCGACCGCTTCGGCATCGTTTTCCGTCCCAGCCCGCGCCAGTCCGACGTGATGATCGTCGCGGGGACGCTCTGCAACAAGATGGCGCCGGCGCTGCGCAAGGTCTACGACCAGATGTCCGAGCCGCGCTGGGTGATCTCGATGGGCTCCTGCGCGAACGGCGGCGGCTACTACCACTATTCCTATTCCGTGGTGCGCGGCTGCGACCGCATCGTGCCGGTCGACATCTACGTGCCGGGCTGCCCGCCGACGGCGGAAGCGCTGATCTACGGCCTGATCCAGCTGCAGAACAAGATCAAGCGGACCAACACGATCTCGCGCGCCTGACATGACGACCCGCATCGAGAAGTTGCAGGAGGTCATCGCCGCGGCGCTGGGCGGGCGCGCCGCCGGCTTCGTCGCCGACCGCGGCGAGCTCACCGTCGTGGTCAAGGCCGAAGACCTCGCTTCGGCGATGAAGACCTTGCGGGACGAGCCGGCGCTCGCGTTTTCCTTGCTGATCGACCTCCTCGGCATCGACTATTCGGGATTTGCCGACGGCGCCTACGAAGGCCCGCGCTTCGCCGTGATCTACAACCTGCTCTCGATCGAGCACAACCGCCGCGTGCGCGTGAAGGCGTTCTGCCCGAAGGACGAGCTGCCGGTGCTCGACTCCATGGTCAACACATGGACATGCGCCGACTGGTTCGAGCGCGAGGCCTTCGACCTCTACGGCATCGTCTTCAGGGGCCACCCTGACCTGCGCCGCATCCTCACCGATTACGGCTTCGTCGGCCACCCGTTCCGCAAGGACTTCCCGATCTCCGGCCACGTCGAGATGCGCTACGACCCGGACCAGAAGCGCGTCGTCTACCAGCCGGTGTCGATCGAGCCTCGCGAAGTCGTGCCGCGCGTGATCCGCGAGGACCACTACGGCGACTCGGGAAAGCGCTGAAGCATGGCTGAGATCAGGAATTTCACCATGAACTTAGCTCCGGCCCGCTCGCGGCGCAGCCGCTCGGACCTGCCCGCAAGAAGCGCGGGCAGGTCAGCCTGCACTGAAATTATCGTGAAATGACCGGCTGCAGTTCCGACAATCTCTCTGGAAGTATCCGCAATGGCTGAGATCCGGAATTTCACGATGAATTTTGGCCCGCAGCATCCGGCTGCGCATGGTGCTTGGCTGCTGGAACTCGACGGCGAAGTCATCGAGCGCGCCGACCCGCACATCGGGCTGCTGCATCGCGGCACCGAGAAGCTCTGCGAGACGCGCACCTACCTGCAGTCGGTGCCGTACATGGACCGCCTCGACTACGTGTCGATGATGGCCAACGAGCACGCCTACGTGATGGCGATCGAGAAGCTCGCCGGCATCGAGGTGCCGGTGCGCGCCCAGTACATCCGCGTGATGTTCGACGAGATCACGCGCATCCTCAACCACCTGCTGTGGCTGGGCGCGCACGCGCTCGACGTGGGCGCCATGACGGTCTTCCTCTACGCCTTCCGCGAGCGCGAGGACCTGATGGACATCTACGAGGCGGTCTCGGGGGCGCGCATGCATGCGGCCTATTACCGCCCGGGCGGCGTGTACCGCGACCTGCCCGCGAAGATGCCCAACTACGTGACCATGCCGGGCAAGAACGCCGCGCAGATGAAGGAGCTGAACGAGAACCGCCAGGGCTCGGTGCTCGACTTCATCGAGGACTTCACGCGGCGCTTCCCCACCTACATCGACGAATACGAGACGCTCCTCACCGAGAACCGCATCTGGAAGCAGCGCACGGTCGGCATCGGCGTGGTCACGCCGGAGCGCGCGCTGCAGCTCGGATTCACGGGCCCGATGCTGCGCGGCTCGGGCATCGCCTGGGACCTGCGGAAAAAGCAGCCCTACGAGGTCTACGACCGCCTCGACTTCGACATCCCCATCGGCACCACGGGCGACTCCTACGACCGCTACCTCGTGCGCGTGCACGAGCTGCGCGAGTCGAACCGCCTCATCAAGCAGTGCATCGACTGGCTGCGCGCGAACCCGGGGCCGGTGATCATCGAGAACCACAAGGTGGCGCCGCCTTCGCGCGAGGAGATGAAGCTCAACATGGAAGAGCTCATCCACCACTTCAAGCTCTTCACCGAGGGCATGCACGTGCCGCCGGGCGAGGTGTACGCGGCGGTCGAGCACCCGAAGGGCGAGTTCGGCATCTTCCTCGCGTCCGACGGCGCCAACAAGCCGTGGCGGCTGAAGATCCGCGCGCCGGGCTTCCCGCACCTCGCGGCGCTGAACGAGATGGCGAAGGGCCACATGATCGCGGACGTCGTCGCGATCATCGGCTCGATCGACATCGTTTTCGGGGAGATCGACCGGTGAGCGCGATCGCGTCGAAGGTGATCAACATCGACGAGCTCAAGCTCGAGCACTTCGAGAAGGGCGACAAGTTCGCCTGCGACGCGGCGCGCGTCGCGCCGCTGCTGGGCGGCAAGGACCTCGGCTATTCCTACGACGTCGTGCCGCCGGGCAAGCGCTCCTGCCCGTTCCACAGCCACCGCGCGGAAGAGGAGATGTTCTTCATCGTGAAAGGCGCCGGGCTGCTGCGCTACGGCAACGAGACGCGCAAGGTCCGCGCCGGCGACTTCATCTGCTGCCCGACCGGCGGCCCCGAGACCGCGCACCAGATCGTCAACGATTCCGACGCGCCGCTGGCCTACATCTCGGTGTCCACGATGATGCCCGCGGAAGTCTGCGAGTACCCCGACTCGAGGAAGATCGGCTCCTTCGGCGAGGGCGGCATGCGCCACATGACGCAGGCGGCCGACGGCGTCGACTACTGGAAGGACGAGGCATGAGTTCGCCCATCCTCAACTCGCCGATGCGATGTTCACGCGCGACCTGAAGCACGCGGACAAGTTCGAGGCGAAGATCGCGCCGATCGGCACGCACGTCGGCGCGAAGAAGCTCGGCTACAACCTGACTGCCGTGCCTCCCGGCAAGCGCGCCTTCCCCTTCCACAACCACCACGCCAACGAGGAGATGTTCCTCATCCTCGCGGGCAGCGGCGTGCTGCGCTTCGGCGCGCAGGAGCTTCCCGTGCGCGAGGGCGACGTTATCGCCTGCCCGCCGGGAGGTCCCGAGGTGGCGCACCAGATCATCAACACGGGCCCGGTGGAGTTGCGCTACCTGGCTGTCAGCACGGCGATCGACACCGACGTCTGGCAGTATCCCGACTCGGGGAAGTTCGGCGCCATGGGCGGGCGCCAGCCGGGCTCGCCTCCCGCTGCCGCCACGTTCGCGGGAAAGTGGGTGCCGGAGGATTCGGCAGTGGACTACTGGCATGGGGAATGACGTGACGCTCTCCGCCGAAGCGCTGAAGAAGATCGACCGCGAGGTCGCCAAGTATCCGGCCGACCAGAAGCAATCCGCCGTGATGGCCGCGCTCGCCATCGCGCAGGACGAGAAGGGGTGGCTCGCCAACGAGACCATGGACTTCGTCGCGCGCTACCTCGGCATGCCGCCGGTCGCGGTGTACGAGGTCGCCACCTTCTACAACATGTACAACCTGAAGCCCGCCGGCCGGCACAAGATCACGGTGTGCACCAACCTGCCGTGCGCGCTCTCCGGCGGCGTGGACGCGGCGGAACACCTGAAGTCGAGGCTCGGCGTGGGATTCAACGAGACCACGGCCGACGGCCGCTTCACGCTCAGGGAAGGCGAGTGCATGGGCGCCTGCGGGGATGCGCCGGTCTTGTTGGTGAACAACAAGCGCATGTGCAGCTTCATGTCGAACGACAAGCTCGACAAATTGGTCGAGGAGCTGAAGTGACGTGCCCTGCTCGACTACGGTCCCGACGCAGTCATCATGGCCGGCCTCGACGGCCAGAACTGGCGCCTTGCCGACTACGAGAAGCGCGGCGGCTATGCGGCGCTGAAGAAGATCGTCGCCGGGAAGATCTCGCAGGAGGCGGTGATCGCCGAGCTGAAGAATTCGGCGCTGCGCGGCCGCGGCGGCGCAGGTTTCCCGACGGGCCTCAAGTGGAGCTTCATGCCGCGCGCCTTCCCCGGCCAGAAGTACCTCGTGTGCAATTCCGACGAGGGCGAGCCGGGCACCTTCAAGGACCGCGACATCCTGCGCTACAACCCGCATGCGCTGATCGAGGGCATGATCATCGGCGGCTATGCGATCGGCGCGACGGTCGGCTACAACTACATCCACGGCGAGATCTGGGCGGACTACGAACGCTTCGAGGAAGCGCTCGAGGAAGCGCGAGCGGCGGGCTACCTCGGCGCCAACATCCTCGGCGGCGGCTTCGATTTCCAGCTGCACGCCCACCACGGCTACGGCGCGTACATCTGCGGCGAAGAGACGGCGCTGCTCGAGTCGCTCGAAGGCAAGAAGGGCCAGCCGCGCTTCAAGCCGCCGTTCCCGGCGGGCTATGGCCTCTACGGCAAGCCCACGACGATCAACAACACCGAGACCTTCGCCGCCGTGCCGTTCATCATCGCCCGCGGCGCGGACTGGTTCCTGGGACTCGGCAAGCCGAACAACGGCGGCACCAAGATCTTCTCGGTCTCCGGCCACGTGGCGAGGCCGGGCAACTACGAGGTGCGCCTCGGCACGCCGTTCGCGAAGCTGCTGGAAATGGCCGGCGGCATGCGCGGGGGCAAGAGGCTCAAGGGCGTTATCCCGGGCGGCTCGTCGATGCCGGTGCTTCCCGCCGACGTGATGATGGCCACCGACATGGACTACGACTCGATCGCCAAGGCCGGCTCGATGCTGGGCTCGGGCGCTGTGATCGTGATGGACGAGGACACGTGCATGGTGAAGGCGGCCGAGCGCCTCGCCTATTTCTATTTCGAGGAAAGCTGCGGGCAGTGCACGCCGTGCCGCGAGGGCACCGGCTGGCTCTACCGCATCATCCAGCGCATCGAGCACGGCCAGGGCAGGCCCGGGGACCTGGACCTCCTGCTCAACCTCGCCGACAACATCCAGGGCCGCACGATCTGCGCGCTGGGCGACGCCGCGGCAATGCCGGTGCGCGCCTTCGTCAAGGTGTTCCGCGGCGAATTCGAATACCACATCGAGCACAAGCGCTGCCAGGTGAAGGCCGGCGGCTACAGCTCGTCCAATCCCGACCTGAACAAGATGGCGGCGGACTAGATGATCAACCTCGAAGTCGACGGCAAGCCGGTCCAGGTCGACAACGGCGCCACGGTGATGGAGGCCGCCAACCTGGCCGGCGCCTTCGTGCCGCACTTCTGCTATCACAAGAAGCTCTCGATCGCGGCCAACTGCCGCATGTGCCTCGTGCAGGTGGAGAAGGCGCCCAAGCCGCTTCCGGCCTGCGCCACTCCCGCCACCGAGGGCATGAAGGTGTTCACGCATTCCGACCAGGCCGTCACCGCGCAGAAAGGCGTGATGGAGTTCCTGCTCATCAACCATCCGCTCGACTGCCCGATCTGCGACCAGGGCGGGGAATGCCAGCTGCAGGACCTCGCGGTCGGCTATGGGGGATCGTCCTCGCGTTACCAGGAAGAAAAGCGCGTGGTGGTGAACAAGAACCTGGGCCCGCTCATCTCCACCGACATGACGCGCTGCATCCACTGCACGCGCTGCGTGCGCTTCGGCCAGGAAGTCGCGGGCATCATGGAGCTCGGCATGGCCGGGCGCGGCGAGCATTCCGAGATCCTCTCCTTCGTCGGCCGCACGGTGGACTCCGAGCTTTCCGGCAACATGATCGACCTGTGCCCCGTTGGCGCGCTCACCTCGAAGCCGTTCCGCTATTCGGCGCGCACCTGGGAGCTTTCGCGCCGGAAGTCGGTGAGCCCGCACGACAGCCTCGCCTCCGATCTCGTGGTGCAGGTGAAGCTCGACCGCGTCATGCGCGTGCTGCCGCTGGAGAGCGAGGAACTGAACGAATGCTGGATCTCGGACCGCGACCGTTTCGCCTACGAGGGCCTGAACGCGGAAGACCGCCTCACCCGCCCGATGATGAAGAAGGCCGGCGCCTGGGTCGAAGTCGACTGGAACGAGGCGATGGCCGCGACCGTCGCCGGGCTCGAGGGCGCGGTGGCCGCGCACGGCGCCGACCAGCTTGCCGTGGCGGTGAGCCCGGCCGCGACGCTGGAGGAAATGAGCCTCGCGAAGAAGCTCGCCGCGGGGCTGGGCACAAGCCGCATCGATTGCCGCCTGCGCCGGCGCGACGCGCGCGGCAAGGAAAAGGGCGCCGCGTGGCTCGGCATGAAGGTCGCCGAAGTGGCCAGGCTCAAGAGCGTGCTGCTGGTCGGATCGACGCTGCGCAAGGAACACCCGCTGTTTGCCAACCGTTTCCGGCAGGCGGCGAAGAAGGGCCAGCAGGTGAACGTGCTTCACGTCGCCGGCGACGACCTGCTGATGCGCGTTGCCAACGCCCAGGTCGTGCGGCCCTCGGGCCTCGCGCCAGCGCTCGCCGAGATCGTCAAGGCGGCGTGCGAGGCGAAAGGCGTTGCGGCAAGCGCCGCGGTTTCCGGCGTGGCGCCTTCCGCGCAGGCGAAAGCCATCGCTGCAAGCCTTGTTGCGGGCGAAACAAGCGCGGTCTTCCTCGGCAATTACGCGCAACAGCATCCGGAATTCGCCGTATTGCGCCTGCTCGCGCAGGAACTTGCCACGGCCACCGGCGCCATGCTCGGCATCCTCCCCGATGGCGGCAACGCGGTCGGCGGCGCAGCCCTCGGCCTCGCATCGAACGGCGCGACGCTCGAAGCGCGCAAGGCCTACGTCCTCGTCGGCGTGGAGCCGGAGTGCGACACGGCGGAACCGGCGAAGTGGCGGGAGTCGCTCGCCGCGGCCGAGTTTACGGTGGCGCTTTCGGCGTATCGCCCGTCGCAATCGCTAGCCGCGAACGTCGTGCTGCCGATCGTCCCGTTCACGGAGACGGGCGGCAGCCTTCGCCAACATGGAAGGCCGCGTGCAGTCGTTCAACGCGGTGGTCAAGCCGCTGGGCGAAGCGCGCCCGGCCTGGAAGGTGCTGCGCGTGCTCGGCGGCGCGCTCGGGCTTCCCGGTTTCGAGGCGGAGACGCTCGAGCAGGTGCGCGCCGGCATCGCGCCCGACATCGCCGCGATGATCGCGGGCAGCTCGACAATCACGTCGACGCCTTCGACTTCGCGCTCGCCGCGCCCGCTTCGCGGCCTGAGCGCGTCGCCGAGGTGCCGCTCTACGCTTCGGACGCCATCGTGCGCCGCGCCGGCAGCCTGCAGCGCACGGCGGACGGCGCGGCCGCCGCGAAGGTCCGCATGAATGCCGCGACCGCCGCCGCGCAGGGCCTCGCGGCCGGGGACGTCGCGCGGGTGGCGCAGGGCAAGGGCTCCGCGCAGCTCGCGGTCGCGATCGACGAGGCGCTGCCCGACGGCTGCGCGAGGATCGCCATGGCCACCGAGGCGACATCATCGCTGGGCGAAGGCGCGATCACGCTCGCCAAGGCCGCAACGGAAAGGGCCGCCTGATGCAGGAGGCCATCGCCTCGATGCAAGGCGCGCTCGGCGGGCTGTTCGGCCCCGTGTGGGGCGCCCACGCATGGACGTTCGGCAAGACGCTGGCCGGGGTGGTCGCGATCCTCGTGCCGCTGCTGCTGCTGGTGCTCTACTACCAGATCATCGAGCGCTGGGTGATCGGCTGGATCCAGGTGCGCCGCGGCCCCAACCGCGTCACCTTTTCGGCATCAAGTTGCTGCGCGGCTGGGGGCAGCCGGTGGCCGACGCGATCAAGCTGCTGCTGAAGGAGCAGATCGTCCCGGCGGGCGCGAGCAAGGCGCTGTTCCTGATGGCCCCGGTGATCGCCGCGGCCCCCGCGCTGGGCGTCTGGGCGCTGGTGCCGTTCTCGCCGGAACTCGTGCTGGCGAACGCCGACGCCGGCATGCTGGCGCTGCTGGCGATGACCTCGATGGGCGTCTACGGCATCATCATCGCCGGCTGGGCATCGAACTCGAAGTACGCCTTCCTCGGCTCGCTCCGCGCGACCGCGCAGGTGGTCTCCTACGAGATCGCGATGGGTTTCGCCATCGTCGGCGCGCTGATGGCCGGGCAGAGCATGAACCTGATCGCGATCGTGCAGCGCCAGCAGTCCGATTGGGGCCTCTTCGGCTGGTTCGCGCTGCCGCTCTTTCCGCTCTTCATCGTGCATTTCATCGCGGGACTCGCCGAGACCAACCGCGCGCCCTTCGACATGGCCGAAGGCGAGAGCGAGATCGTCGCCGGCTTCCACGTCGAGTATTCCGGCATCGCCTTCGCGCTCTTCTTCATGGCGGAATACGCGAACATGATCCTGGTGGGCGTGGTGTCCGCGATCCTGTTCCTCGGCGGCTGGCTCTCGCCCTTCGACTTCGCCTTCCTGCGCGCATCGCCCGCGACCGCGTGGGTCACGGTGGCGGGCTTCCATTGGTTCGCCTTCAAGATCGCCTTCATGATGTTCCTGTTCCTCTGGATCCGCGCGTCCTTCCCGCGCTTCCGCTACGACCAGGTGATGCGCCTTGGCTGGAAGATCTTCATCCCGGTGACGCTGGTGTGGATCGTCGTGGTCGGCGTGATGATGATGGAGCCCTTCCGCGGCTGGCTGCCGTTCTCGCTGTGGTTCGGGAGATGAGCCATGTGGGATAGGACACGCGAAATCCTGCAGAGCCTGGTGCTGGGCGAACTCCTCAAGGGGCTCGGCCTCACCGGGCGGCACCTGTTCAAGCGCAAGGTGACGGTGCTGTTCCCGGAGGAGAAGACGCCGCAGGGGCCGCGCTTCCGGGGACTCCACGCGTTGCGTCGCTACCCCAACGGGGAGGAGCGCTGCATCGCCTGCAAGCTGTGCGAGGCGGTGTGCCCGGCGATGGCGATCACCATCGAGAGCGAGCAGCGCGACGACGGCACGCGGCGCACCACGCGCTACGACATCGACCTCACCAAGTGCATCTTCTGCGGCTTCTGCGAGGAGAGCTGCCCGGTGGACTCCATCGTCGAGACGCGGCTCCTGGAGTACCACGGCGAGAAGCGCGGCGACCTCTACTACACCAAGCCGATGCTGCTCGCGATAGGCGACCGCTTCGAGGACCAGATCGCGAAGGACCGCGCCGAAGACGCCGCGTTCCGCTAGCGCCATCGCAACGACAACGACAATGAGCCTCCAACTCATCCTCTTCTACGGGTTCGCCGCGGTGCTGGTCGCGGCGGGGCTGCTCGTCATCACCGCGAAGAACCCGGTGCATGCCGCGCTCTACCTGGTGCTGTGCTTCGGCACCGGGTCCTCGATCTGGATGCTCGCCTACGCGGAATTCCTCGCCATCACCCTGATCCTGGTCTATGTCGGCGCGGTGATGGTGCTGTTCCTGTTCGTGGTGATGATGCTCGACATCAACTTCGAGAAACTGCGCGAGGGCTTCTGGCGGCACCTGCCGCTCGCCGGCGCCATCGGCGCGCTCATGGCGATCGAGATGGTGCTGGTGCTGGGCTCGCGCTTCGGCGTGGACCAGGTGCCGCTCGCCGGCGCGCCGCCCGCGGGCTATTCCAACACCAAGGCGCTCGGGCGCGTCCTCTACACCGACTACGTGCTCCCCTTCGAGCTGGCCGCGGTCATCCTGCTGGTGGCGATCGTCGCGGCGATCGCGCTTACCCATCGCGGCCGCAAGGACAGCAAGTTCCAGAACCCCGAGGCGCAGCTGCGCGTGAAGGCGGGCGACCGGCTGAAGGTCATCAAGATGGCCTCCGAGGGCGAAGGCCCCGCGAAGCCGGGGGAGGGCGCGTGATCCCGCTCAACCATTACCTCGTGCTCGGCGCCCTGCTGTTCGCGATCAGCGTGGTCGGCATCTTCCTCAACCGCAAGAACATCATCATCCTGCTGATGGCGATAGAGCTGATGCTGCTCGCCGTCAACATGAACTTCGTCGCCTTCTCGCATTACCTGGGCGACCTGTCGGGCCAGGTGTTCGTGTTCTTCATCCTGACGGTGGCGGCGGCCGAGTCGGCGATCGGGCTCGCCATCCTCGTCGCGCTGTTCCGCAACCTGAAGTCGATCAACGTCGGCGACATCGGTTCGCTCAAGGGCTGACGCGCCAATGGAACTCAAGTCCCTCGCCCTCGTCGCCGCGTTCTCCCCGCTCGCCGGGGCCATTGCCGCGGGCTTCTTCGGCAAGCCGCTCGGACGGCGCTTCGCGCACACCGTGACCATCGTGTCGGTCGCGGTCTCCTTCGTGGCTTCCGTGTTGATCTTCATGGAAGTGCTGGGCGGCGCCACGCTCAACGAATCGGTGTACACGTGGCTCGCCGGCCCCAGGTTCCGCCTCGAGGTCGGCTTCCTCATCGACAAGCTGACGGTGACGATGATGCTGGTGGTCACCTTCGTGTCGCTGATGGTGCACATCTACACCATCGGCTACATGGCGGACGACCCCGGCTACCAGCGCTTCTTCGCCTACATCGCGCTCTTCACCTTCGCGATGATGATGCTGGTGATGGCCAACAACTTCCTGCAGCTCTTCTTCGGCTGGGAGGCCGTGGGCCTGGTCTCGTACCTGCTGATCGGCTTCTGGTTCACGCGGCCCACCGCGATCTACGCCAACCTCAAGGCGTTCCTCGTGAACCGCGTCGGCGACTTCGGTTTCCTGCTCGGCATCGCGCTCATCTTCACGGTCTTCGGCACGCTCGACTACGCGGAGGTCTTCAGGCTGGCCCCGCAGGCGGCGAGCGGCACCATCGACCTGATGAAGGACAATCCCTGGTCGCTGATGACGGTGATCTGCATCTGCCTGTTCGTGGGCGCGATGGGCAAGAGCGCGCAGTTCCCGCTGCACGTCTGGCTGCCCGACTCGATGGAAGGCCCCACGCCGATCTCGGCGCTGATCCACGCCGCGACCATGGTCACGGCCGGCATCTTCATGGTGGCGCGGATGTCGCCGCTTTTCGAGATGTCGCAGACCGCGCTCAGCGTCATGATCTGCACCGGCGCGATCACCGCGTTCTTCATGGCGCTGATTGCCGTCGTGCAGACCGACATCAAGCGCGTCGTGGCCTATTCGACGCTGTCGCAGCTGGGCTACATGACGATGGCCCTCGGCGCGTCGGCCTATTCGGTGGCGATCTTCCATTTGATGACGCACGCCTTCTTCAAGGCGGTCCTCTTCCTCGGCGCGGGCTCCGTGATCATCGCGCTGCACCACGAGCAGGACATGCGCAGGATGGGCGGGCTGCGCAAGTACCTGCCGATCACCTACCTCACGGTCCTCATCGGCGCCTTCGCCAACGCCGGCTTCCCGCCCTTCGCCGGCTTCTTCTCCAAGGACTCGATCATCGAGGCGCTGCACTATTCGCAGACGCCGGGCGCCGGCTTCGCCCATGTGCTGGCCCTCGCCGGCGTCTTCATCGGCGGCCTGTACTCCTTCCGCCTGGTGTTCATGACGTTCCACGGCAAGGAGCGCTTCGAGTCGCACGACGAGGGCGACCATGGCGGGCACGGGCACGGCCATGGCGGCCACCACAAGCCGCACGAGTCGCCCTGGGTGGTGGCGCTTCCGCTGGTGCTGCTCGCGATCCCGTCGGTGGCCATCGGCTGGATGACGATCGAGCCGATGCTCTACGGAGGCTACTTCGGCGCGGAGATCGCGCGCACGGCGACGATGGAGCGGATGGCCTCGGTGTTCCATGGCGCGCTGGCCATGGAGATCCACGGCCTCACCAGCATGCCTTTCTGGCTGGCCACGGCCGGCGTCGCGACGGCCTGGTACTGCTACATCGCGCGCCCCGACCTGCCGGCAACGATCAAGGCGCGCTTCCCGGCGATCGCGAACCTGCTCGAGCACAAGTACTACTTCGACGAATTCTACGACTGGTTCTTCGCCGGCGGCGTGCGCATGCTCGGCAACCGGCTCTGGCGCTGGGGCGACGTCACGGTGATCGACGGCATCATGGTCAACGGCACCGCGAAGCTGATCGGCTGGTTCTCGGGCGTGGCGCGCAAGCTCCAGACCGGCTACGTGTACCACTACGCTTTCACCATGATCTTCGGCGTGTTCGCGTTGTTGAGCCTGTGGTTCGTGAAGATGTAAATGGGGTCGGAGACGTAATACAAGAAACCGGGGTCAGAGCCCAATTCCGCAAGAGCGGCGGAATTGGGGTCTGACCCCAGGGAAAAGCGAAGGAATTGGGGTCTGACCCCAAGGGAAAGCGAAGGAATTGGGGCCTGACCCCAGGAAAAGACCAACGAATGCAAGAGGGACTTCCACTGCTGAGCCTGGCCATCTGGGTGCCGATCGCATTCGGCATCGCGGTGCTTGCCGTCGGCCACGACCGCAAGCCGGGGCCTGCGCGCTGGACCGCGCTCGCCGGCTCCCTCATCGGCTTCCTCGTCACGATCCCGCTCTGGACGCGCTTCGATCCGGTCTTCACGGCAATGCAGTTCGCGGAACTCGCGCCCTGGATCCCGCTCTTCAACGTGAACTACCACCTCGGCGTCGACGGCATCTCGATGCCCTTCATCCTGCTCAACAGCTTCATGACGCTGCTGGTGGTGATCGCGCACTGGGAGGTGATCACGGAGAAGGTCGCGCAGTACCTTGCCGCCTTCCTCATCATGTCGGGGCTGATCAACGGCGTCTTCGCCGCGCTGGACGCGATCCTCTTCTACGTCTTCTTCGAGGCGATGCTGATCCCGATGTTCCTCATCATCGGGGTGTGGGGAGGGCCCAGGCGCGTTTACGCGGCGGTCAAGTTCTTCCTCTACACGCTGCTGGGCTCGCTGCTCATGCTGGCGGCCTTCATCTACCTCTACGGGCAGACCAACGGCAGCTTCGAGATCATCGACTTCCACCGCGTGCCTCTCACGCTTTCGGCGCAGGTGCTGATCTTCGTCGCGATGTTCATGTCCTTCGCGGTGAAGGTGCCGATGTGGCCGGTGCACACCTGGCTGCCGGACGCGCACGTCGAGGCGCCCACGGGCGGCTCGGTGATCCTGGCCGCGATCACGCTGAAGATCGGCGGATACGGCTTCATCCGCTTCAACATGCCGATCGCGCCCGACGCCTCGCACCTGCTGGCGATGCCGATGCTGGTGCTTTCCCTCATCGCGGTGATCTACATCGGGCTGGTGGCGCTGGCGCAGTCCGACATGAAGAAGCTGATCGCGTACTCCTCGATCTCGCACATGGGTTTCGTCACGCTCGGGCTGTTCCTCTTCAACGCGGAGGGCGCGCAGGGCGCGCTGATCCAGATGATCTCGCACGGCTTCATCTCGGCGGCGATGTTCCTTTGCGTCGGCGTCCTCTACGACAGGATGCATTCGCGGCAGATAGCCGACTACGGCGGGGTGGCCAACACCATGCCGGTGTTCGCGGCGTTCTTCGTCTTCTTCGCGATGGCCAACTCCGGGCTGCCCGCGACCTCGGGCTTCGTCGGCGAGTTCATGGTGATCATGGGGGCGATGAAGGTGAGCTTCTGGTATGCCTCGCTCGCGGCGTTGACGCTCATCTTCGGCGCCGCCTACACGCTCTGGATGGTGAAGCGCGTCATCTACGGCGAAGTGGCCAACGAGCACGTGCGCGCGCTGAAGGACGTGAATTCGCGTGAACTCGTCTTCCTGGTCCTGCTGGCCGTGGCGGTGCTCGCGCTGGGCGTGTACCCGAAGCCGCTCGGCGACGTCATGAACACCTCGATCGGGGAACTGCTGCGCCACGTCGCGCAGTCCAAGCTATGAATACCGCAGCCTTCACGATGGCAGTCCTCGCCCCGGCGTTCCCGGAGATCCTGCTGCTGGCGCTGGCCTCGGCGCTGCTGGTGGGCGACCTCTTCATCAAGGACGCGAAGAGCCACCTGACCTACTGGCTGTCGCTTGCGTCGCTGGGGCTGTGCATCGCGCTGGTCCTCGCCTTCATCGCTGCTCCCCCGATCGTGACTTTCGGCGGCATGTTCGTCGACGACCCGCTGTCCCGCGTCCTGAAGCTGGGCATCCTCGCCTCGGTCGCGGTGACCTTCGTCTACAGCCGCGACTACCTTGCCGACCGGGGGCTCCTGCGCGGGGAGTTCCTCTGCCTTTCGCTCTTCGCCACGCTCGGGATGATGGTGATGGTCTCGGCCAACCACTTCCTCACGCTTTACCTCGGCCTGGAACTCCTCGCGCTGTCGCTCTATGCCATGGTGGCCCTCCAGCGCGACTCCGCGGTGGCCACCGAGGCGGCGATGAAGTACTTCATCCTCGGCGCGCTCGCCTCGGGCCTGCTGCTCTACGGCATGTCGATGCTCTACGGCGCGACCGGCTCGCTGGACATCGCGCGCGTGGCGCACGCCATCGAGACCCAGGCGGCCCACCCGGTGCTGCTGGTGTTCGGGCTGGTGTTCGTGGTCGCGGGCATCGCCTTCAAGCTGGGCGCGGTGCCCTTCCACATGTGGATCCCGGACGTGTACGAAGGCGCCAGCACGCCCGCAACGCTGTTCATCGGCGCCGCGCCGAAGCTCGCCGCGTTCGGCTTCGTCATGCGCCTGCTCGCCGACGGGCTCGGCGGGCTGTCGACCGACTGGCAGGGGATGCTCGTGATCCTCGCGGTGCTCTCGATCGCCGTTGGCAACATCATCGCGATCGCGCAGACGAACCTCAAGCGGATGCTTGCCTACTCGACGATCGCGCACATGGGCTTCATGCTGCTGGGCGTGCTTTCCGGGAACACCGGCGGCTACGCGGCGGCGATGTTCTACGCGATGACCTACGTGCTCATGACGCTGGCCGCGTTCGGCGTGATCCTGCTCTTGTCGCGCGCCGGTTTCGAGGCCGACAGGCTCGAGGACTTCAAGGGGCTGAACCAGCGCTCGCGCTGGTACGCCTTCGTCATGCTCATCACCGTGTTCTCGCTCGCGGGAATCCCGCCGACGGTGGGCTTCTTCGCCAAGCTGGTCGTGCTGCAGGCGGCATGGGTTGCCGGCTTCGGCCCGCTGGTCGTGTACGCGGTGCTGATGAGCGTGATCGGCGCGTTCTACTACCTGCGCATCATCAAGCTCATGTACATGGACGACGCGGTGGGCGAGATGCCGCTCTCCACGCGCCCCTCGATGCGCATGGTGCTTTCGGCCAACGCCGCGCTGGTGCTGGCGCTGGGCATCCTGCCCTCGCCGCTGCTCAACCTCTGCGCGCGCGCCATCGCCGCGTCGCTCTAGCCCCCAGTGGCGCTGCCGCCGGTCTCCTCGCGCGATTTCACCGAGTCGGAAGTGGGCTCGACGCTCGCCTACGACGGCGGGCTGCTGAAACTGCGCCGCGACGAGGTGCGATTGCCCGACGGCAAGCCCGCGTGGCGCGAATACGTGGAGCATCCCGGTGCGGTCGTGATCTTCGCGATCCCCGGGCCGGGCCGCGTGCTGCTCGAGCGCCAGTACCGCTACCCGATGCGCCGGCATTACCTCGAGCTCCCCGCGGGCAAGCGCGAGCCGAACGAGGACGCGCTCATCACCGCGCAGCGCGAGCTGATCGAGGAGTGCGGCTACAAGGCGGCGCGCTGGAACCACCTCGCGACGCTGCACCCGACCATCGGCTATTCCACCGAGGTGATCGAGCTCTACGAGGCCCGCGACCTTGCCCACGTCGGGGCGCAACTGGACGAAGGCGAGCATCTCGAGGTGTTTTCGGCCACAATCGAAGATGCCGTCGCCTGGGTGGGCGAAGGCCTCATCACCGACACCAAGACCGCGTTCGGCCTGCTGTGGTTCGCGCAATTCGGCGACCGGCCGCGCTAGGGCCCGGGGGAACGAAATGCAAGCCGAGCACGACCTGCTGATCATCGGCGGTGGCATCAACGGCGCCGGCATCGCGCGGGACGCCGCCGGCCGCGGCCTCAAGGTGCTGCTCGTGGAGCAGGACGACCTTGCCTGGCGCGACCGCGCGGTGGAGCTCGAAACTGATCCACGGCGGGCTGCGCTACCTCGAGCAGTACGAGTTCCGCCTGGTGCGCGAGGCGCTGCAGGAGCGCGAGGTGCTGCTGAAGCTCGCGCCGCACATCATCCGGCCGATCTTCTTCGTCCTGCCGCACGGCAAGGGCATGCGGCCGCGCTGGATGATCCGCGTCGGCATGTGGCTCTACGACAACCTCGGCGGGCAGATCTCGCCTGCCGGGCTCCACCGCCGTGAACTTCCCGCACATGGAGCTACAGCGCCGGCCTGAAGACCGGATTTCAGCGCCGGCTTCGTCTATTCGGACTGCAAGGTCGACGACGCGCGCCTGGTGGTGCTGAACGCGATGTCGGCGCGCGAGAAGGGCGCGACCATCCTCACCCGCACCAAGGCCGTCGCCGCGGTCCGCGAAGGCGGCGTGTGGTGCGTGACGCTCGAGGAAAACGGGCGGCGACGCGAGGTGCGCGCGCAAGGGGCTGGTGAACGCCGCCGGCCCCTGGGTGGCAGGACTGCTCGACGCGATCGAGGGCGACCGCATCGAGGACAGGATGCGGCTGGTCAAGGGCAGCCACATCGTCGTGCCCAAGGTGCATTCACGCAGGGCCACGCCTCATCCTGCAGCACCAGGACCGGCGCGTCGTCTTCATGATCCCCTACGAAGCGCGAGTACACGCCTGATCGGCACCACCGACGTGCAGGTCGCCTCCATCGAGGACGGCCGCCGCGATCACGCCGGCCGAGATCGCGTACCTGTGCGAGGCCGCCAACCGTATTCCTCGCCAAGCCGCTCACCGAGGCCGACGTGGTGTGGAGCTACGCGGCGTGCGGCCGCTCTACGACGACGGCTCGGCGGATCCCTCCGGCGGTCACGCGCGACTACGTGCTGAAGCTGGACGACGAAAAGGGGCGCGCGCCGCTGCTGTCGGTCTTCGGCGGCAAGATCACCACCTACCGGCGCCTGGCCGAGCACGCGATGGAGAAGCTCGCGCCGTTCTATCCCGGGACTCAGGCCGCCCTGGACGGCGGGCAAGTCGCTGCCCGGGGGCGACGTGGCGCGACTTCAACGCGTTCCGCGACGAGTTGCGCGGCGCGTACATGGGCCTGCCCAGGGAGTGGCTGGAAGGCGTCGCGCGGCGCCACGGCACGCTTTCGGCCACCGTGCTCGGCGAGGCGAAGACGCCCGAGCGACCTCGGCGAGCACTTCGGCGCCGGGCTCACCGCAGCGCGAAGTGCGACTACATGGTCGAGCACGAATGGGCGCGCACGGCCGACGACGTGCTCTGGCGGCGCAGCAAGTGCGGCCTGCACATGACGCCGGAGCAGCGCGCCGCCGTCGCGGCCTATTCGCTTCGCGCGCAAGTGAGCGAGGCGCGGCTGAAGCCGCTTTCGGCCTTTTCTCGCCGGTCGCGGCGCGCGCATCCCGGCGTGTTCTGCCGACATCGACGACACGCTCACCAGCGAAGGCGGCTTCCCGGCGCGACGCCTATGTGGCGCTGGAACGCCTGCGCGCCGCCGGGCTAAGGGTGATACCGATCACGGGGCGCCCGGCGGGCTGGTGCGACCACATCGCGCGCATGTGGCCGGTGGATGCGGTGGTGGGGGAGAACGGCGCCTTCTGGTTCTGTTACGACGCCACGCGCGCGGCGAGCTCGAGAAGCACTACGTGATCGGCGACGCACGAGCGCGCGCTGCCGCGCAACGCACCTCGAGCGCATCGCCGCGAGCGCATCCTGCAGGAAGTCCCGGGAAGCGCGATCGCCTCCGACCAGCCCTACCGCGAGGCCGACCTCGCGATCGACTTCTGCGAAGACGTCCGCGCGCTGCCGCCGCGAGGCCGTGGAGCGCATCGTCGCGCATCATGGCGGGCGGAGGGGCTGACCGCGAAAGTGAGCTCGATCCACGTCAACGGCTGGTTCGGCGGCTACGACAAGCTTTCCACGACGCGCCGCTGCCTTGCGGAAAGTTTCGGCATCGACGTCGATGCCCAGAGAGAGCGCTGGGTATTCGTCGGGCGATTCGCCCAACGACGCGCCGATGTTCGGTTTTTTCCCGCACGCCGTCGGTGTTGCCAACGTTCGCGATTTCGCCGGCAGGATGGAGGCGCTGCCTCGCTACGTGACCGCGTCGCGTGGCGCCGCCGGCTTTGCCGAGCTCGCCGCAGCGCTTCTCGAATAAATCGGATTGGAAGAAACGGGGTCAGGTTACATTTCCGAGTCGGATTGCACAGCAATCCCGGGCTCGGAAATGTAACCTGACCCCGTTTCTTCCGGCTTATTGCGTCTCTGACCCCGATTTGATCTGCCGCAAGCGGGGCCGGGGATTGCGCGCTAGGCTCGGTTCTCATGAACAGGCCCAACAAGCCGCACACGGTGGCGGGCGAGTTGCTCGATGCGCTTTCCCGCGCCGGCGCCCGCGAGATCTTCGGCATCCCCGGCGACTTCGCGCTGCCCTTCTTCGACGCGATCGAGGCGAGCCAGGCGCTGCCCTTGTACACGCTGTCGCACGAGCCTTCGGTGGGCTTCGCGGCCGACGCGGCTGCGCGCATGCGCTGCGCTCCCTCGGTCGCGGCGGTGACCTACGGCGCGGGGGCGTTCAGCGTCCTGAACGCCGTCGCTTCCGCATTCGCGGAAAGGTCCCCCGTGGTGGTCATCTCCGGCGCCCCCGGCGCGAACGAGCGCCGGTCGGGGCTGCTGCTCCACCACCAGGCGAAGACGCTCGACTCGCAGTTCGAGATGTTCCGGCACGTGACCTGCGACCAGGTGCGTCTCGACGATCCTGCAACTGCAGGGGCGTTGATTGCGCGCGCCCTCGCTTCGGCGCAGCGTTACTCGCGGCCCGTCTATGTGGAGATGCCGCGGGACACCGTGGCCGCAGCGTGCGCACCGGCCCTCGCGCCGGCCCCGCCGCCGGTGGACCGCGAAGCGCTTGCCGCGTGCGCGGAAGAGATCCTCGCGCGGCTGTCGCAGGCGCGCTCGCCCGTGCTGATGGTGGACGTCGAGGTACGACGCTTCGGCCTCGAACCGCAAGTGGCCGCGCTCGCGAGGAAGCTCGGGATTCCCGTCGTCACGAGCCTCATGGGTCGCGGGCTGCTCGAGAACGCGGAAGCGCCGCTGGTCGGCACCTACCTCGGCCTCGCGGGCACGCCGGAAGTGTCCGCGCTCGTCGAGGAGTCCGACGCGCTGCTGCTGCTGGGCGTCATCGTCTCCGACACCAATTTCGGCGTCTCCGCCCATCGCGTCGACCTGCGCCGCGCCATCCAGGCGCTCGACGGGCGGGTCACGCTCGGTTTCCACACCTATCCGGAAATTCCCCTCGACGCCCTCGTCGAGGCGCTGCTCGAGCGTGCCAGGCCGCTTTCCGCCGCGCGTGCAATGGCGCCGGTCGAATCCCCGCGCGGCCTCATTCGCGACGGCGCGCCCGTGGTGCCGCTCGACATCGCGCGCGCATTGAACGACCTCATGGATGCGCACGGGCTGATGCCGGTGGCGACCGACGTGGGCGACTGCCTGTTCACGGCCCTGGACCTCGTGCAGACCGACCATGTCGCGCCGGGCTACTACGCAACCATGGGATTCGGCGTGCCGGCGGGGCTCGGCGTGCAGGCCGCGAGCGGGCGGCGGCCGATCGTGCTTGTGGGCGACGGCGCCTTCCAGATGACGGGCCTCGAACTCGGGCACTGCACGCGCCACGGCTGGGATCCTGTCGTGGTCGTGCTCAACAACGGCGGCTGGGGAATGCTCTCGGCGTTCCGGCCGGAAGCGCGCTACAACGCTCTGGGCACCTGGGATCTCGCGGGCCTGGCGCCTTCGCTCGGCGGCGTCGGGCACCTGGTGCGCACGCGTGCGGAGCTTGCGCAGGCGCTCGAGGATGCCGTGTCGCGTCCCGGGCGCTTCCACTTGCTCGACGTGCGCATCGCGCCGGGGGCGCTGTCGCCGACGCTGCGCCGCTTCGCGGACGCGCTTTCGCGCCTTCAATAATCCGGGTCAGAGCTGAAATATCGCAGCACCACACAGTGGCGCCTGGATATTTCAGGCCTGGCCCGGATTATTCTTCCGCGGCGAGGCGGGCGAAGCGTTCGACGAGGACGATGACGTCCTCCTGCTTGAACGGCTTGGAGAGCGCGTCATCGAAGCCGGCAGCGACCTTCGCGTCGCGCGCGGCGGGCGAGCGGTCGTCGACCAGGGCCACGATCCGGGTGGCCTCGCGGTTGCGCAGGATGCGGCTGCGCAGCATCGCCGGGACATCGGCGCGCTCCAGCCCGGGCGCATTCGTATCCACCAGCATCAGGTCGTACACGTCCTGGTCGAGCGCGGCGAAGGCCTCTTCGCGGTCGAAGGCGGCGACCACGCTGCAATCGCGCTTGCGCAGCGCGTGCGAGACGAGGATCTGGGCATCGCGGCTGCAGCCGATGAGCAGGATCGTGGCTCCCCTGCGTTGCTCGCGCAGCGAGTGGCGCGTGATGAGCGTGGGCGTTTCGTCGGCATCGACCGTGGCGCCGGTCACGGCGACGATGGCGTCGTTCAGCTGCCGCGGGTTGGCGGGATAGCGCAGGTAGGCCGAGACGCCGTTCTCGCGGCAGGCGATCGCGTCTCCCGGCCGGCCTTCCTTCGCCAGCATCATCAGGAGCGTCCCGCGAAACCGCTTGTGGTGCTTGATGCGGAACGAAAGCAGGAACCCGTCCTGCACCGGAAGCTGGTTGGAGAGGATCACCAGCGGCACGGGGCTGCCTTCCTCGTCCATGCGCTCCAGCAGGGCCAGCGCCATCGCCGCGTTGTCGGCCTCCAGCGGCAGCATGCGCCAGCCGCGCAGCAGGTTGGACACCACGAGGCGCTGCTCGGGGTCGTCCGCCACCACGAGCACGGGCAGCCCTACCAGCGAGACGTAGGTCGCGCGCTGCGGCGCCGGGGGCGCGGGCTTCACCGGGAACTCGATGGTGAAGGCGTACAGCGCCTCCGCGCCCGGGCGCGAGGTGATGACGAGCTTGCCGCCCATCGCGGTCACCATGAAGCGCGCCACCGCGAGCCCCAGCCCCGCTTCCGCCGCGACGCGCGCGCCGCCGCGGTCGCCACTCTCGGCAGGCTCCGTGATCGAGACGCTGAAGGAGAGGTGGATGCCCGACTCGCTCTCGTACTCGGGCGTGATCTGCAGCAGCACCTCGCCGCCCGGCGCGAGGCGGAAGGCGTTGTCGAGCAGGTTCTTCAGCAGCAGCTGCAGGCGCTCGACGTCGCCCTCCAGCTGGTCGGCGACGTCCTGCTCGATCTTCAGGCGCAATCGCGTGCGATGCTCCTCGGCGGTATGGATCACGCGCTTCACGAGTTCCGAGATCGTCGCGCGCAGGCTGAACACGCTGTGCCTGAGAACCACGCCGCCTTGCACCTTGGAGAAGTCCACGAGGTCGCCGATCGCGGAGAAGGCGGTCTCGGTCGAGCTGCGGATCTGGTGGAAGTGCTCGACCAGCGCGGCGTCGAACTCGAGCTGCTGCGCGCGGATCGAGAACGCGGAAATCCCTTCCAGCGCGACGGTGAGCTCGTGGCCGATCTTCTCGATCAGGCCGATCTGCGAGGCGCCGCGCTCGGCGGGAGCCTCCTTCTCGGCTTCGGCCTCGGCAGCGAGGCTGCGAAGCCGCCACAGCACGCCGTTGGGCCTCTCGTCGACGAGGATCGGGTGGTGCTCGAGCATGAGCTCGACGCCGCCCGCGCCGCGGATCTCCGCCGAGCCGTGCTCGCCCGGGTCGCGCCGCGCCTCTTCCACCGAGGCCATGTCCAGCGTTGCCGCCATCGCGAATACCTCGCTGGTGGGAAGGCCCAGCAGGGACTGCGGCGCGGAGCCGATGCCGAGCCGCTCGCAGAAGGCCTGGTTCATCACCTCGACCTGGCCGTCGCTGCCTTCGATCAGGAGCGGGTTGGGCGAGGACTCGGCCAGCGCCAGCAGGCGCGACACGCTCAGGTTGAGGGAGGATTCCAGCTCGCGCTGCGCGCCGATGTCCAGCAGCGTGACGATGGTCTCGCTTTCCTTCTGCTTCGCGCCGCCCGCGGGCTGCAGCGACACCTGCATCCAGCGGTCGTTCCGCGCGAGGCGCGCCTCGATCATCGTCGCGCCGCTCTTGCCTTCGGCGATGCGCAGCACCGCCTGCTCGATGCGGCGCCGCTCCCCGGTGGCGAACAGCGCCGCGAGCATGCCGCCGGCGAGTTCCCCCGGGGCCACCCCGCTTGCGGCGGCGAACGCGTCGTTGGCATAGGCGACCTCACCCGACGCGCTGACGCGCGCGACGGGAACCTTGAGGGTGTCGAGGAGGTGGCGGAAGTCGGTCGTGGCCATGGCGGCTTTGGTCGTCGGGCTCACGGGGCGAGCGAAGCGCTCTGGGAAAGCGAATTATACGCCGCGCATGCGGCTAACCGACAGCGAGCCCGATCACGCCGAGCACCATGCCGGCGGCGGCCAGCACGCGCCGCTTCACGTCGCCTTCCTTCAGGAAATGCGCGCCCATGATCGCGGCGAACAGGATCGACAGTTCGCGGGCGGGCGCCACCAGGCTCACCGGCGTGAACACCATCGCGGTCAGCACGAGGATGTAGCCCAGCGGCGAGAGGATGGCGACGGCGAACACCGTGGGGCGCTGGTCGCGCCACGCCGCCGCCATTCCGCCGGGGTCGTGCCTGCGCGAATACGGGATGAGCACGATCGTCCTGCAGGCATTGCATCCCCAGTCGTAGACCAGCGGGGGGATGAGCAGCGTCGCCACGCTGCGCTTGTCGATCAGGGTATAGGCCGCGATCATGCAGCCGGTCGCGAGCGCGAAGCCGATCGCCTTCGCGGAATCGCCCTGGTGCCAGGTGAAGGGGTTCCCGGTGAGGAGCAGCGCGGAGACCAGCACCAGTCCCGCCCCGGCAAGCGCGACCGGCCCCGGCTGCTCGCCGAGCACGAACACCGCCACCAGGATCGTCAGCATCGGCCCCGTGGTGCGCGCCAGCGGATAGACGATCGAGAGGTCGCCGCCGCTGCGGTACGCGCGGTCGAGCAGCAGGATATAGGCCATGTGCACCATGCCGGCGCCGAACATCAGCGCGACATGGAAGGGCTCGAAGCGGTAGCCCTGCACCCACGCCGACACCGACCGCCAGCGGCGCGTAAACCACCAGCGAGACCAGCGTGGCCAGGGCCAGCAGGCCGCTTCCGCCACCGCTCTTCTTGAGGGTGAAATTCCAGCCGGCGTGGAGGAGGGCGGCGAGGAGGACGAGCGCCAGCGCGAGAAGCGACATCAGGCGCCGAGCACGCTCCCGGGATCCGTGAACGGATACCCGAGCGCCTCGGCGACTTCGCGGCAGGTCACCTTGCCGTCATGGACGTTGAGGCCCGCGCGCAGGTGCGGGTCGTCGGCGAGCGCCTTCTTCCAGCCGTGCTCGGCAAGCGCCAGGACGAAGGGCAGCGTCGCGTTGTTGAGCGCGAAGGTCGAGGTGCGCGGCACGGCGCCCGGCATGTTCGCCACGCAATAATGCACGACGCCGTCGACCACGTAGGTCGGGTCGGCATGCGTGGTGGCGTGCGAGGTCTCGAAGCAGCCGCCCTGGTCGATGGCCACGTCGACCACCACCGAGCCGGGCCGCATGCGCCGGATCAGGTCGCGGCCGACCAGCTTGGGCGCCGCCGCGCCCGGCAGCAGCACGCCGCCGATCACGAGGTCCGCGGCGAGCACGTGTTCCTCGATCGCAAGCCGCGTCGAGAACACGGTCTTCACGCGGCCGCCCCAGTGCGCGTTGAGCGCGCGCAGCACGTCCACGGAGCGGTCGAGCACGGTCACGTCCGCGCCGAGGCCGACCGCCATGTCCGCCGCGTGCGAGCCGACCACGCCGCCGCCGAGGATCACGACCTTGCCGGGCGCAACGCCGGGCACGCCGCCCAGCAGCACGCCGCTGCCGCCATGCGCCTTCTCCAGCGCGGTGGCGCCGGCCTGGATCGACATGCGGCCGGCGACCTCCGACATCGGCGCGAGCAGCGGCAATCCGCCGCGCGCGCTGGTGACGGTCTCGTAGGCGATGCAGGTGGCCTTGCTCGCCACCAGTTCCTTCGCCTGCTCGGGATCGGGCGCGAGGTGCAGGTAGGTGAAGAGCACCTGCCCGCGCTTGCAGCCGCGCGCGCTCGACGGCCTGCGGCTCCTTCACCTTGACGATCATCTCGGCATCGGCGAACACCGCTTCGGCGGTCGGCAGGATGCGCGCGCCGGCGGCAACGTAGTCGGCGTCGGAACAGCCGATGCCCGCGCCCGCGCCGGTCTCGACGACCACGGCATGGCCTGCGTGGACCAGCTCGCCCACGCTCGCCGGCGTGAGGCCGACGCGATACTCGTGGTTCTTGATTTCCTTCGGGACGCCGACGCGCATGGGGTTCTCCAGGGGGCTCTCAGGGCCGCAGGAGGCGGACCATGTCGAGATATTCGGGATCTTCGGGCTGCATGATGCCGTTGCGGACCAGGCATTCCACCATCACGGCGCCCGCGTCCAGCGTGAATTCGCCCGCGAGGATGGCCTCGATCGCTTCGGCCACCGGCAGGCAATAAAGCGGCGGCCACTTCGCCGTCCTGGTTCGCCGGCGTGAAGTCCTCCGGATCCACAGGTCGTGGACGAAGATGATCTCGCGATGCAGGCCCTCGGGCACGGTGTACTCGACGCGCACCGCGCCCGCAGCATTTCACCGGCTTCATCATCGCCTCCGTGATGCCGGCCTCTTCCCACGCTTCCTTGCGGATGGTCTCCTCGACGGTGTAGCCGGCGGCGATGCGCCCGCCGACGAGGTTGTCGAGGCGGTTGGGATCGACCGCCTTCGCTGCGCTGCGCCTCGCGATCCACAGCGTGCATCTCGTCGTCGCGCAGGGTGAGGCCGTTCAGGTGCGAGGCATAGGCGAAGAGGCCGAAGTGGCGCGTGGCGGAGCGCTCGATGCGGAACAGTTCCGGCGCGCAGTAATGGTGCGAAATCGTCACCGGCTCGTCGCGCCAGCCGCGCATCGCGCCTTCCTTCTCGAGCTCGCGCGTCACCGTCGTCAAGGCGTCCGTGCGCGCACTCGGGCGTATCCGGGCGCAGGGTCACCGCGTCGGAGTGAACGCGAAGACGTGCGGCCAGCGGCGCAGCTGCGCGGCAAAAGAGGGCCGCAGCCAGCCCACGGCGAGCTCACCCACCAGGAACGGCGTGAGGAGGATCTCGCGGTCGAGCTGGGAGGCGTGCGTGCAGGCGTTCTTGAGGAATCCCAGCAGGCTCGAATGCAGGCGTCTTTTCATGCCGGATAGGGGACGTGTGCGACAATTCTAGCCCTATTTGCCGCGGCTCCCCGGCTCCCTGGCCGCCGGAGTGAAGTTCAGGTCCTGCCGATAATGGGACCCGGGCCGAATTGATTGCGGAAAAGCAATGGAACCGCCGATGGACGCCGATGGACGCCGATGAAAGTGCCAATGTGATGGGTGTCGAAATTGCCGATATCAGGAAAGCTGCCGTGGCGATCAAGGGGCAAGTGGTCGACACCCCGTGCCTGCACTCGCGCACGTTGTCGGAGATCACCGGCGCGCGAGGTCTACCTCAAGTTCGAGAACCACCAGTTCACCGCCTCCTTCAAGGAACGCGGCGCGCTGAACAAGCTGCTCTCGCTCGACCGGGGAGCAGGCGGCCAAGGGCGTGATCGCCGTGTCGGCGGGCAACCACGCGCAGGGCGTGGCCTACCATGCGCACCGGCTCGGCATTCCCGCCGTGATCGTGATGCCGCGCTTCACGCCCAACGTGAAGGTCGAGCACACGGCCAAGCACGGCGCCGAGGTGATCCTGCACGGCGAGGACTTCGACGAGGCCAAGGACGCATGCGCAGACTCGCGAGGGAGCGCGGGCTGGCCATCGTGCACCCGTACGACGACGAGCTGATCATCGCGGGGCAGGGCACGATCGCGCTGGAGATGCTCGCGGCGCATCCCGGACTCGACATGCTGGTCATCGCCATCGGCGGCGGCGGGCTGATCTCCGGAATCGCGATCGCCGCTAAGGCGCACAACCCGAAGATCGAGGTGATCGGCGTGGAGACCGAGCGCTATCCCTCGATGCTCGCGCGCTGAAGGGCACCACGCCGGCGTTCGGCCTAGCACATCGCCGAAGGCATCGCGGTCAAGGAGCCGGGCAGCTCACGCGCGAGATCGGCGCAGCGACGTGACGACATCCTGCTGGTCGACGAAGGCGAGATCGAGCAGGCGATCGTGCTGCTGCTCGAAATCGAGAAGACGGTGGTCGAAGGCGCGGGCGCGGCGGCCTCGCCGCGGCTGCTCCGCACCCGGAGAGGTTCGAGGGAAAGAAGGTCGGCCTCGTGCTGTGCGGCGGCAACATCGACCCGCTGATGCTCGCCGACATCATCCAGCGCGGCATGGTGCGCTCCGGGCGCCTGGCGCGCCTGCGCGTCGAGATGCGCGACCTTCCCGGCGCGCTGGCGGAGGCCACGGCGTGCTCGCCGAGCGGGCGCCAATGTCGAAGAGGTCCACCACCAGCGCGCCTTCACTCACCTGCCGGTGCAGAATGCCGAGATCGATTTCGTCGCTGAAGACGCGCAACCACGCGCACGTGCTGAGCTCGTCGAGCGCCCTCAGGCCATCGGCTTCAAGGCGCGCGTGCAAATTTCGAAGTCTGACTTTCACTTTCACAAACAGGGAAAACAACATGGGCATCTCGCGCCATCACATCGGCAAGCGGCTTTCCGACATGGTCGTCCACAACAGCACCATCTATCTCGCCGGGCAGGTCGCCGACGACACGTCCAAGGACATCACCGGGCAGACCGAGGAAATCCTCGGGCACATCGCGCGCCTGCTGGAAGAGGCGGGCAGCTCGAAGGAGAAAAATGCTCTCGGTGCAGATCTTCCTGCCCGACATGGCGGATTTCCCGAAGATGAACGCGGTGTGGGACACCTGGGTCGTCCCCGACCACACCCCGGCGCGCGCGACCATCGAGGCGAAGCTCGCCAACCCGGCCTACAAGGTCGAGATCATGGCGATCGCGGCGGTGTAGAAAAAGGGGTCTGTCCCCTTTTTTGAAAATGCATCGACCTGTGCATACCTATTCGATCGTCGCCCGCGATGCGGCCACGGGTGAGCTCGGCGTGGCGGTGCAATCGCACTGGTTCTCGGTGGGTGCGATCGTGCCGTGGGCGGAGGCGGGCGTGGGTGCCGTGGCGACGCAATCCTTCGTCAACCCCAGCTACGGTCTCTCGGCCTCGAACTGATGCGTGCGGGAAGCCCGCCCCGGAAACCTTCACAGGCGCTGCTGGCAAAGGACGAAAGCCGCGAAGTGCGCCAGGTGGCGATGATCGACGCGCAAGGCCGCGTAGCGGCGCACACGGGAGCGAAGAACATTCCTGCGGCGGGCCACGTGATCGGAGAGCAGTTCTCCGCGCAGGCCAACATGATGCTGGAGGACAAGGTGTGGCCGGCGATGGCCGCGGCCTTCACGAAGGCGAAGGGCGACCTGGCCGAACGCATGATGGCCGCGCTCGATGCCGCGCAAGCGGCGGGTGGCGACATCCGCGGCCAGCAGTCCGCGGCCCTCGTGGTCGTGACCGGCAAGCCGACGGGACAAGCGTGGGCGGACCGGGTGTTCGACCTGCGCGTCGACGACCATGCCAAGCCGATCGAGGAACTGCGCCGCCTCGTCGACGTGCAGCGCGCCTACAACTTCATGAACGCGGGCGACCAGGCGATCGAGCGCAAGGATGCCGCCGGCGCGTCGCAGGCCTATTCTTCCGCGGCCGAGACTCAATCCGGGCAATGCCGAGATGCGCTTCTGGCACGCGGTGGGGCTCGCGAACATGGGGCGCGTGGACGAGGCACTGCCGATCTTCAGTCGCGCCTTCGCCATGGATGTGAACTGGGCCGTGCTGGCTTCGCGGTTGCCGGGGGTTGGAATGCTTCTTTCCGATGCCGGCGTACTTGATCGGATACTTGCGCAGCGGCCCTAGCGCCGAGCTTGCGATCGATGCCATGGGCAACCGGGTCGTGCGTTCCGTCAACAACGATGCCGGCGACCATTGCGTCGATATCTTCGTGCGGGAAGATGGCACCTACGGATCGAGGAGTACCGGCGCGACCATGAGGACCTGAAAAGGTGGTTTGCCGTGCAACGGTCTCCAACCAGGTGTTCGAACCGAGGAGGACGCCGCGGAGCGCGCAAGGGCCTCGGTCGCCTGGTGGGCGCCCGAAATGGGATAGCCGTCCGGGCCCGCAAGAAGATACAGTGCCCTGCATGCCAGCGCTCGATCGAATCGCCCTTCCTACACTGCGCCTTCTTCTGCGTCCGCTGCAGGAGCCTGATGCTTCAGCGCTGCTGGCTGTTTTTTCCGATCCGAAAGTCATGCGGTATTGGAGCGCTCCACCCTGGAATTCAATTGAGGAGGCACACGCGATGATCGCCCGCGACCGCAAGGCAATGGGGCGGGGGACCACATCCGGCTTGGGCTCGAGCGAATCGAAGACAAGGCGCTGCTCGGCGTGTGCACGCTTTTCGCCTTTTCTCAGCAGTGCCGCCGGCGGAGAGGGTATCGCCTGGCCTCGCAAGAATGGGGCAGGGGCTACATGGACGAGGCATTGCGCGCGCTGCTGGGCCACGGATTCGCCGAACTCGGGCTGAACCGCGTCGAGGCGGACATTGATCCGCGCAATGCGGCGTCTGCCAGGAGCCTGGAGCGGCTCGGCTTCAAGAAGGAGGGCCACCTTCGCGAGCGATGGATCGTGGGCGATGAGGTGTCCGACACGGCGACGTACGGGTTGCTGAAGAGCGAGTGGGTGCCGGGACAATGAACCGCATGCGCCACACGATAAAGACCGTGCACCTCGACACCGAACTGCGCAAGTCCTGCGCTTTCGCAGACGCGATCGCGGCGAAGGCGGCCGCCATGCTCGCGCACGAATAGCGCCAATGGACGCGAAGCGGAATGCCGCGCAAGTCGAGCTCGCGCGCCTGGCGCGAGAGCACCTGCCGGGCTACATCGAAGCGCTGCGCAAGGAGTGGTCACCGGACAACGTGCGGGGTGCTGCCGCCGCGAAGGAGCAACTCGAGGCGATCGAGAAGGACGCCGACGCTTTCCTCGCCCGGGTGATCGACCGGGAAGCGAAGGGCCCGCCGGTGGAGCTGCCCGACGGGGCCGACGTGTGTCTGCTGCCGCCCGGCATCGTCCTCTGGATGGGGGACGGGGAATTCTGCGGCACGATCAACTTCCGCTGGCAGGCCGGAACCCCGGAGCTACCTCCGCACGTGCCGGGACACATCGGTTATGCCGTGGTGCCGTGGAAGCGCAGGCGCGGCCATGCGACACGCGCGCTTGGGCTGCTGATGGACTACGTTCGCGCCGAAGGACTGGAGTACGTCGAAATCACCACCGACCTCGACAACCTCCCGTCGCAGAAGATCATCACCTCCAACGGCGGCGTCCTCGTCGGGAAGTTCACCAAGCCTGCGCAGTTCGGGGCGACGGAGGGGCTTCGCTATCGCATCTACTCGGCGACCGGTCAACGGGATTCGCTAAAAGGTCGTTGTCATGCTGAAAGGACAATTCCATTCTCGAAGTTCTGGAAAGCGGGTAATGAGGTGCCTCCGAAAGTCAGCGAAATCCTGCGCCTGCTCGACAATGACGGGTGGTACCTGGTCACGACGAAAGGAAGTCATCGCCAATTTCAGGCACCCGACGAAGCCGGGGCGCGTTACGGTGCATGGCAGGCCCAGTGACGACGTCACTCCGGGTACACTGAACAGCATCATGAAGCAGTCAGGGCTCAAGAAGTGAGGTTCAAATGCGGTACTCGCTGTCGTGATCGAGAAGGCCGAAAACAACTACTCGGCATACGTGCCGGACCTTCCCGGACTCATCGCCACTGGAGCCACGGTGGCCGAGGCCGAGCAATCGCTCCGCGAAGCAATCGAGCTTCATCTTTCCGGCATGCGTGCAAGGACGGACTGCCAATCCCCATGCCCTCGAGCCAAGTCGATTACGTGGACGTGGCTGCCTGATCCAGTCGATGCGCGCAGCACCATCCAGTTGAACCCCGACCCTAGCGTCGCCTTCTTCGACGCCCAGTTCCAGCGGCAGGTGCTGCGAGCGCGACTTCCGCCTGAACCCCTTCGAGGCAGGCCGCGATCCCCGTACCTGGAAGGCTTGCGTGCTCGATTACCGGCTGCGGGCATCGGCAATCTGGCCTTCGCGGCCGCCCACGGGGCTGCAACGTCCTCGCGCTCGATGCGAGCCCCGCGGCGATCGTCGCACATCCGGCAGCGCGCCGCTGCCGAAGGCGCTGCCCGTCCGGTCAGCCTCTGGCGGACCCGCGGCACTACGAGCTGGAAGGCGGCTTCGACGGCCGTGGTCTCCGATCGGCCTGCTGATGTTCTTCGACTGCCCGACCGCGTTCAAGGCATTGGCGAACCTGCAGGCGCATGTGCGCGAAGGCGGTGTGGCCATCGTCAACGTCCTCATCGAAGGCACGACCTACCTCGACATGTTCGATGCCGGCAGCCATTGCCTGTTTTCGCGCGGCGAGATGGCATCGCGCTTTGCCGGGTGGGACATTCTCCAACTCGAGTACCGCGATTTCGAGGCGCCCGGGGGCCGCAACAAGGCCTTCGTCACGGTCATCGCGAGGAAGCCGGCTAGCCCGTCCTGACGCCCGGCATCGCGGCTTGATGGCGATCAATCGGCGATAATCCCGCTCTGCTATACAGGATTCGTCAGCCCCTTTTTTTCCCCAGGAGTTCGCAATGGCATCGAAGCGTCCCGTCGCCCCTCGCACGAAGAAGCCCGTCCCGGTGAAAAAGCCCGTGCGCCGCGCGCCGAAGAACGCCGCCCGGCCGGCGACGAGCGGCGACACCGCGCCGGTCCTGGAAAGGACCGCGATCGAGGCCTATGCGATCGAGGAAGCGGGCGCCGCCGCCGACGAGGTGAAGGCGGGCGCCATCCGCGACATGCTCGAGGGCACCAGCCCGGCGACGCGGTGCGCATCCTGGGCGCGCTGGGCCAGCAGCGCGGGCCTCGACAAGCTGGCGCGCCGGCAGGCCGACCACGAGCTCGCCGACGACTGGCAGGAGGGCGGCTACCCGTACAAGAACCTCCTGTCCCGCAAGAGCTACGAGCGGCAGAAGTACCGCCTGCAGGTGGAGCTGCTGAAGCTGCAGGCCTGGGTGAAGGAGACCGGCCAGCGCGTGGTGGTGCTCTTCGAGGGGCGCGACGCGGCGGGCAAGGGCGGCGCCATCCGGCGCTTCATGGAGCACCTGAACCCGCGCGGCGCGCGCGTGGTGGCGCTGGAGAAGCCCACCGAGGAGGAGCGCGGCCAGTGGTACTTCCAGCGCTACGTGGAGCACCTGCCGACCGCGGGCGAGATCGTGCTCTTCGACCGCAGCTGGTACAACCGCGCCGGCGTGGAGCGGGTGATGGGCTTCTGCACCGACGCCGAGTACCAGGAGTTCATGCGCCAGGCGCCGGAGTTCGAGCGCATGCTGGTGCGCCAGGGCATCCACCTCTTCAAGTTCTGGTTCTCGGTGAGCCGCCGCGAGCAGCGCCGCCGGTTCCGGGAGCGCGAGGTGCACCCGCTCAAGCAGTGGAAGCTCTCGCCGATCGACCTCGCGTCGCTCGACAAGTGGGACGAGTACACCCGCGCGAAGGAGGCGATGTTCTTCCACACCGACACCGCCGACGCGCCGTGGATCGTCATCAAGAGCGATTGCAAGAAGCGCGCGCGGCTGAACGCCATGCGCTACCTGCTGCACCAGCTGCCGTACACGACCAAGGACACGGACCAGATCGGGGCGGTGGACCCGCTGCTGGTGGGCCGGCGCAGGTCGTCTTCGAACGGGGCGAGCATGTGGCCTCCGCGCCCGTGACTTGAACACCCGGCTGCCCGGGCGCCGGTGAGGACGATCCAGGTCAGGGTGAAGCCCAACGCGCGCGCCTCCGCGCTCGAGGAGCAGCCGGACGGCACGTGGCTCGCGAGGATCAAGGCGCAGCCCATCGACTGCAAGGCGAACGAGGAACTCGTCCGCCTGGTTGCCGATCACTTCGGCCTGCGCAAGGCGCAGGTGTCAGATCAGGAGCGGCGCCTCGGGCCGCATGAAACTGGTGCAGATCGAAGGGTAGTACAGTACGCGGCATGCTCAATGTCGCCGCCTACCATTTCGTCCCGATCGGGCAACCCGACGCGCTCGCGGCATCGGTGCGCGCCAGCGCCGGGGATGCCCACTTGCTCGGGACCGTGATCGTCGCGCCCGAAGGCATCAACCTCTTCCTCGCCGCTGGACGCGGCGCTGCACGGCTGGATGGATATCCTCAGGGCAGACCCGCGGTTCGCGCCGATGCACGTCAAGTACAGCGACTCCGAGCGCCAACCCTTCAAGAAGCTGCTGGTGAAGGTGAAGCCGGAGATCATCAGCTTCCGCCGCTTCGGCATCGACCCGGGCAGGGCGCGCGCGCCTTCGGTCGCTCCGGGCAAGCTCGCGGAGTGGATCGCGCAAGGCAGCGACGACGCCGGGCGAGAGGTGGTCCTCCTCGATACCCGCAACGCGCAGGAGGTCGCCCACGGCACTTTCGAGCGCGCGCTCACGCTGCCGATCAGCAAGTTCACGGAACTCCCGGAGGCGCTCGAAGGCCACCGCGAGGCGCTGCGCGGCAAGACGGTAGTGACGTTCTGCACCGGCGGCATCCGCTGCGAGAAGGCGGCGCTGTGGATGCAGAATGCCGGTTTCGACAATGTGTTCCAGTTGCAAGGCGGCATCCTCAATTACTTCGAGCAGGTAGGCGGCAAGGCATACGAAGGCGCCTGCTTCGTGTTCGACGAACGCGTGGCGCTCGACCCGAAGCTGCAGCCGGTCGCGGCCGGATAGGAACGGGGCGAGCATGCTCATCGGCGCCGCCATCGTGTTCGTCGCGCTCGCTCTCCTGGCCTTCCACGTCACCAGGAGGGCGCTTGCAGCGCTGGGAAAGGAAGAGAAGGCCACGCTCGCCGAAGTCACCGCGAGCGCGCCGGCAATCTTTTTCCTCCTCACCTGCGTGCTGCTGGCGACCTGGTTGGGCGTCGCGTCCCTGGCGCGCGAGTACGCTGCGGTGGCCATGGTCATCACGCTGGGGCTCGTGCTGGCCCTGATGGCGGCATCTTCCGTTGTTTCCCATCGCGCCTACCAGGCGGCGGGATCGCCCGCGAGTTTCACCAGGGACTTCGTCATCGCCCGCTGCCTGTACTTCGTCGCCGGGCTGGTTCTCCTCGCGGGGGTGTGCTGGGTGCTGTTCGGCAATGCCAGGAATTCCTGAGTCCGTCGCGATGCAGATCCGCGGCGCGGTTCCGGAAGACGCGCTGGCGCTGCGCGAACTCTACCTGTCTTCGCGCCAGGGCAATTTCACCTGGCGGACACTACCGGGTTCCGGCTCGCCGACTTCGACCGCGATACCGAAGGCGAGGACGTCTCGGTGGCGGTCGAAGGCGGGGAGGTCATCGGCTTCATCTCGCTCTGGCTTCCGGAAAACTTCGTGCATCACCTCCACGTTCGCGGCGACCATGCCGGGAAAGGCGTCGGCAAGGCCTTGCTGGACGCGGGGCTGGCGCGGCTGCAGATGCCGGCCACGCTCAAGTGCATGACCCTGAACGTCCGCGCCGCGCAGTTCTATTCCGGCGATGGCTGGCGCATCCGGGATGCGGGCTCGGGCGCCGACGGGCCGTACTACCTTTTCGAGCGCGCCGACTGAGCAAGGCGCGTGCCAGCACAGTGGCGAGGAAGGTTTCACACGGTCAAGTCATACCGTGCCCCCTGAGTATCATGAAAGCATCTCTTCGCAGGAAGGTTTCCCAAACGAAATCAAGGACAATCACCCGCGCATTGGTCTGCGCCGGTCTGGTGGCGCCGTCGTTCGCGTTCGCAACCGACGGATATTTCTCGCATTCCTACGGCATGAAGGCGCTCGGGATGGGCGGTGCGGCGGTCGCCGTCGCGCAGGAGCCCTTCGGCGGCGCGATCAACCCGGGGGCGATGACGGCAGTCGGCGACCAGTGGCAGCTGGGCCTCACATGGTTCTCCCCGGACCGCAGCGCCTCGCGCACCGGCTCCGGGACGGCCGGCATCGACGGTTCGGCCACCAGCGACAGCACCAACTTCTTCATCCCCGAGTTCGGCTACAACAGGATGATCCGGCCGGATGTCGCGGTCGGCATCTCGGTTTTCGGCAACGGCGGGATGAACACCGACTACCCCGGCGGCCAGATCGGCCGGATGAGCGCCTGCGCGTCGTTCAACCAGGCTGCCGGGCCTTACAACCTGCTCTGCGGCAATGGCAGCCTGGGCGTGGACCTCACGCAACTCATGATCGCGCCCTATGTGGCCTGGAAATTCGCCCCGGGCAACTCCATCGGCATCGCGCCGGTGATCGCCTACCAGCGCTTCAAGGCCGACGGCCTGCAGGCCTTCGACAACCCGGGGCTTTCCACCTCGCCGGGCAACGTGACCAACCGCGGGTACGACACCGCCTGGGGCTACGGCGCCCGCATCGGCTACTACGGCGAGTTCGACAAGTTCAGCGTGGGCATCGCCTATTCCACCAAGATGAACATGGACAACTTCGAAAAGTACACGGGCCTGTTCGCGCAAGGCGGCGGCTTCGACATCCCGTCGAATTGGACCGCGGGAATCGCCTTCCGGCCGACCTCGCAATGGTTGTTGGCGCTCGACTGGGAGCGCATCTACTACAGCGACGCGGCGTCGGTCTCGAATACGAGCAGGCTGATCCTCAATTGCTTCGGCGGGCAGGCGAGCGCCTGCCTGGGCGGATCGAGCGGCGCCGGCTTCGGCTGGCAGGACATCGACGTCTGGAAATTCGGCGTGCAGTACACGCTGGACGACCAACTGGACGCTGCGCGCGGGCTACAACCACAGCGACAACCCGATCCTCCCGCAGGACGTGACCTTCAACATCCTCGCCCCGGGCGTCATCAAGGACCACTACACCGCGGGCGCGACCTGGAAGCTCGACGCGAACGCCGAGATCACCGGCTACTTCCTGTACGCGGCCGAGAACTCGGTCAGCGGCCAGAGCCTGCTGGTGCCGCTGGGGGCGCCGCCGACCACGACGGAGACGATCCGCCTCAAGGAATACGCGCTCGGCGATAGCCTATTCGGCCCGATTCTGAGAACGGGACATGTCCCACAAGGCCACGAGGTTGCGCTAACCTGTAAAGCAGGCATTCACGAAAGGGACTGACGCCATGTCCGAGACCATCACCCATCCGGCGAGCATCCGCAAGCTGCGCGCACGTCCGCGGAGCCCTATTGGAACCCGTACGCCGTCGGCGCGCTGCTGGGCGTCATGCTGCTCGCGTCGTACCTCGTTGCCGGGCGGGGGCTCGGCGCAACGGGCGCGTTCTCGTCGGTCGCCGCCTGGATCGCGAGCACGTTCTCGCCCATCCACGCGATGGCGAACCCGGTGCACGCGCGTTACCTTGCGGACGGCTCGCCGCTCACCGCGTGGCTGGTCTTCCTCATCGTCGGCGCTTTCGCCGGGGCCGCGGCCTCTCGGGATGGCTCGCGG
The DNA here is from genome assembly GCA_963849005.1 of uncultured beta proteobacterium. Lineage (GTDB taxonomy): Bacteria > Pseudomonadota > Gammaproteobacteria > Burkholderiales > Usitatibacteraceae > CAWKGC01. The sequence continues at coordinate 261,630 of CAWKGC010000021.1, forward strand.
GGCGCACGCGCTTCATGGTGGAGAAGGGGCCGCACATGAGCAGCGCGAGGCGCCTCGCCGTCGCGGCATTCGGCGGCGTGATCGCCGGGATCGGCGCCAAGGTCGCGATGGGATGCACCAGCGGCCAGGCGCTCACGGGAGGCGCGATCCTCAACGCAGGCAGCCTGGTGTTCATGGGCGCGGTGTTCGCCGCGGGCTATGCCGTCGCCTGGACCTTCAAGAAGGAGTGGCTCTGATGTTTCCCCTCTCGTCCACGCTCGAACTCTCCTCGGCCGCGACGCTCGTCCTCGCGCTGCTGCTCGGCTTCGGTTTCGGCTTCTCGCTCGAGCGCGCGGGCTTCGGCAGCGCGCGCAAGCTGACCGCGGTCTTCTACTTCTACGACATGTCGGTCGTGAAGGTCATGTTCACGGCCATCGTCACGGCCATGGCGGGCCTGTTCCTGCTTTCGGCCGCCGGCCTCCTGGAATTCTCCGAACTCTATGTCGAGCCCACCAACTACGCCGGGGCGATCATCGGCGGGCTGCTCTTCGGCACCGGCTTCGTGGTCGGAGGCTATTGCCCGGGCACCTCGATCGCGGCCTGCGCGACCGGGCGCATCGACGGGTTCGCGTTCGTCGCCGGGATGCTCGGCGGCGTCTACTTCTTCGCGGAATTCCTGCCCGGCGTCGACGCATGGGCGCGCGCCACCGCGCGGGGAGAAATCACCCTGCCGGGCCTCACCGGCATCTCGATGGGCTGGTTCGTGCTGCTCTTCGTCGTGATCCTCGTGGTCGCATCGCGGGGCATGCGCGCGGCCGAGAAGCACTTCGCAGGGCTGCGGCCCTCGCGTTGAGTCCCGTTTCGCGGGCGATTCGCTCCGCGGTCCCGCGGGCGTTCGCCCTTTTTCTTTTCTCCGGGCCGGCCACGGCCGCAGAGGACCCCGCTCCGCTATTCGACGGCATGGGCGCCTACACCGTTCCTGCCGGCACTGCCTCCGCAATCGCCCAGCGCTATTTCGACCAGGGCATGGCCATGGCCTTCGGCTTCAATCCGCAGGAGAGCGCACGCTCCTTCGCTGCCGCCACCGAAGAGGATCCGGCCTGCGCGCTGTGCTGGTGGGGGCTTGCCTGGTCACTGGGGCCCAACATCAATACCGACATGACGGACGAGGCAAAGCGCCGGGTCGCGAAGCGCTCTCCCGTGCCCGCGCCCTCGCCCCGAAAGCGCCGCCCCGGACGCGCGCGCTCATCGAAGCGCTTTCCGCTTCGCCATCCCGCCAGGGGAGCGCCCGATGCGATCGACGAGGAAGCCTACGCGCGCCGCATGGTCGCGCTCTCGAAGCGCTTTCCCGGCGACGCGGACATCGCGCTGCTTGCCGCCGAGTCGATCATGAACCTGCATCCCTACGACTGGTGGGGCCGGACGGGACGCCCAGCCGTGGACGGGCGAAATCGAGACGCTTCTCGACCGCGCCATCGGCGTCGCACCCGGACATCCGGGCGCGCTGCATTACCGCGTCCACCTGTACGAGTCGTCCGCGCAACCGGCACGAGCGCTTGCCGCGGCCGACCGGCTGCGCGACCTCGTGCCGGGCTCGCCGCACCTGCTGCACATGCCCGCGCACATCTACATGCGCACCGGGCGCTACGCGGAGGCGACCGCGGCGAACTTGCGCTCCATCGAGGCCGACCGCCGCTACCTGGCGCAGGTCGATGCGCAGGGCGCCTACCGCGTCGGCTATGCCGCGCACAACCACCATTTCCTCTGGGCGTCCGCGGCGATGCAAGGCCGGAGCGCGCTCGCCATCGAGGCGGCCCGCGAGGCCTACATCGCGGCCTGCGGCCCGAACACGGGCGACCTCACGACCGCGACGCTGCAGCACCTCGCCGCGCTGCGGCTCCATGCGCTGGTGCGCTTCGCGAAATGGGAAGAGATCCTCGCGCGCTGCCGCCCGATACACGCGAGCCGTATCCGCTCGCGGTCTATCACTTCGCGCGCGGCACCGCGTTTGCGCGCACCGGGAAGATCGACCTCGCGCGCGCCGAACTGGCGCGGTTGGAGCATGGTCGCCGCCGACCCCGCGCTTGCGAAGGCCAGGGTGAAGAACATCAACACCGCCCAGGCGCTCGCGGCGATCGCGCGCAACACGTTGCCGCGGAAATTGCGCTTGCGACGGGAGACCCGCGCGTGCGGTCACCTTGCTTCGCGCCGCGGTTGTGCTCGAGGACGGCCTCGCCTACGACGAGCCGCACCTTTGGCTCGCGCCGACGCGCCATGCGCTCGGGCGCGGCACTCCTTGCCGCGGGACGGCCGGCCGAGGCCGCGGCCGTGTATCGCGAGGACCTGAAGCACTATCCAGAGAATGGGTGGGCCCTGCACGGCCTCGGGCGTCCCTGCGCGCGCAGGGAATGGCGGCGGAAGCCGATGCCGTGGAGCAGCGCTTCCGCAGGGCCTGGCAGGACGCCGACTTCGCGCTCTCCCCTAGGAAGAAAACGGCCGCGTCGCCGCGGCCGTTGCCCGGAAATCCGAAGCCGGCCTACTTCGCGGGTTTCAGCTTCGCCATCTCGGCCTGCAGTTCCTTCACCTGGCCTTGCAGCGAGGCGATGCGCCCGTTCAGCGCGCCGATGTTCACGAACACCTCGTCCTGCGCGGGGGCGGAGAGGTCGCCGGCATAGCCCAGCCAGGACGGCTCGTGGACCTTGACGTCCTTGAAGCCGAGGTCGCGCAGCACTGCCGCCGTCTCCGAAGCGCGTACGCCGCTCTGGCAGTACACGACGGTTTCCTTGTTCGGATCGAGCTTCGCGTACAGGCTCTTCAACTGCTCGGGCGACTTGAGCGCCATGCCGTCGCGGTTGGACACCTGCTTGGCCGCGAGCTTTGAGGCCGCCGCCGGGTCCTGCCAGTTCTGCTCGTACGGAACGCTGAGGGCGCCGGGAACGTGACCGCCGCGGATGGCGCGGATGTCTTCGCCGGTGTATTCCTTGGGCGTGCGCGCATCGACAATCTGGGCGTTGCCCGACTTCACGCGTTCGACCAGTTCCTTGTTGCCCAGCGCGCCCTTGCCTTCGACCAACGTGAGCGTGACGGGCGCGAGCTTCACGGCCGTCGTCTCGACCGGCTTGCCCGCCGCCTTCCAGTCGTCCAGGCCGCCGTGATAGATCTTGCGCGTGCCTGCCGCCGTAGTACTCGGGCATGCGGGCGGCGTAGTACGCGTACGGATCGCCCTTGCGCGTGTAGACGATCACTTCCCTGCCGAGGATGTCCATGCCCGCCGCGCCGAAGATCTTCGCGGCTGCGGCGGCGGAGGGCGGGTCCTCGCGATTGGCGTCGCGGAAGACGTCGCCGGCGTTGCCGATGTTCACCGCGCCGGGAAGGTGCCCCGCGAGGTAGTCGTCGGCGTCGCGCGCATCCCACACCAGCGCGCCGCTCTTCATCGCCTTTTCCACATAGGCGGTGTCGACGATGAGCCCCTGCGCCGAGGCCCATCCGGCCGCGAGCCACAGCGCCAACCCAGTAATTTCCAGACTTGCGTTTCATGGTCTTTCTCCTTCTTGCCAGTCTTGACGCGGTCCGCGCGTCCGGCGGAAGGCTTCCTGCCTGCGCCAGCGCGCGGCGAAGACCTCGAATGTTTCATTGCCTGGCCCGCGGGCGACGCGATGTGCCCGCGCGCTTGCCGGCCGCCGAGGCCGGCCGTGTAGCAGCAGTTTTCCGTGACGAAGGCGAGCAGCCGCAGCATGTGCGCGACGTTGGCACGGTAGCGCTGGAAGCGGCCCTCGGGCTCCGTCGTGACCAGCCCCGCGTCGCGCATGATTTTCAAATGGAACGACAGGTTGCTCGCCGGGACCCCGAGCTTGTTCGCCAGTTCGCCCGCGACCATCCCGTCCATTCCGGAGTGCACGAGCGCGCAAAAGATGTCCAGCCGTGCCGGCGACGACAACGATTCGAAGACTTTCAGGGCGTTCTTCCTGTCCATGCGCGCAGCATACGACATTTCAGCACGATTGAAACATCACGCTGTACTCCTGCTCTATATTATCCTCCTCAAATCCGGTCTCCAATTGACCAAAGTCAGAAGGCATCCATGCAAGATGGGTTGAAATGACCGTATTGCCACGCAACAGCCGAGGATGTGATGCCAAGAGTATCCCGAAGGCGGTTCCTGCAGATTTCGGCCGCCACGTTCGGCGGCGCCGCGGCCGCCACCGCAATCCGCCCGCTCGTGCCGTTCGCCCAGGCCGCCGGCGGGCCGGGCGAGGTCACCACGACCGCCACCTTCTGCGAAATGTGCTTCTGGCGCTGCGGCGGTTTCGCCACCGTGCGCGACGGCAAGCTCTGGAAGTTCGAGGGCAACCCGAAGGATCCCGCAGAGCAAGCGGCCGGCTCTGCCCGCGCGGCACCGGCGCCGTGGGCGCGGTCACCGACCCGGACCGGCTGCGCCAGCCGCTGATCCGCGTCGGCGAGCGCGGCAAGGACGCAGTGGAAGACGGTCACCTGGGACGAGGCGCTCCAGCACATCGCCGCGCGCATGAACAAGATCAAGGCCGAACACGGCCCCGAGTCGGTGGCGATGTTCAACCACGGCATCGGCCAGCGCTTCCTCGAGCACGTGCTGAAGAGCTGGGGCGCGATCAATTTCGGCGGCGCCGTCCTTCGCGCAGTGCCGCGGCCCGCGCGACATCGGCTTCCTGCTGACCTACGGCACGGGGCTGGGCTCGCCCGAGCCCACCGACATCGCCAACACCGAATGCCTGGTGCTGATCGGCTCGCACCTGGGCGAGAACATGCACAACACGCAGGTGCAGGAATTCGCCCGCGCCGGAGCGGCGCACCGGTGATCGTGGTCGACCCGCGCTTCTCGGTCGCGGCGAGCAAGGCGAAGTACTGGCTGCCGGTCAAGCCCGGCACCGAATCGCGCTGCTGCTCGCCTGGATCAACGTGCTGGTGACCGAAGGCCGTACGACCAGGAGTTCGTCGCGAAATACGGCCACGGCTTCGACAAGTTCGCCGCCGAGATCAAGGGCCACACGGCCGAATGGGCCGGCGAAGGAGACCGGCATCGACGCCGGCGCTCATCGTCGCCGCCGCGCGCGAGATCGCCGCGCGCCGGCCGGCGCCCTCATCCACCCCGGCCGCCGCGTCAACTGGTACGGCGACGACACGCAACGCAGCCGCGCCATCGCGCTGCTCAACGCGCTGCTCGGCAACTGGGGCCGCAAGGGCGGCCTGTACTGTGCAGGCCGGCATGAAGATCGCCGGCCTACCCGCTGCCGGGCTACCCGAAGAGCGCCAAGCCGCTCGTGGACAATCCCGGCGGCAAAAAGTACCCGTTCGCCGACGAGGCCGTCACCACCGGCATTCGCGAGGCCACGCTCACCGGCAAGCCCTATCCGATCAAGGGCTGGTTCGTGTACTCGACCAACCTGATGATGGCGCTGCCCAACGAGGCCGAGACCCTGAAGGCGATCCAGGCGCTCGACCTGCTGGTGGTGATCGACACGCTCCGAGCGAGATCGCAGGCTACGCCGACGTGGTGCTGCCCGAGTCCACCTTCCTCGAGCGCTACGACGAACTGGTCGTGCCTCGGGCCGGCAGCGGCTGGGTCGCGCTGCGCCAGCCCGTGGTGCAGGCGCCCGAGGACCAGAAGCCGGGATGGTGGATCGCCAAGCAGCTCGCCGGCAAGCTCGGCATTCCCGAGTGCATGCCTTCAACGACATCGAGCAATACCTCAGCGCGCGCATCGAGAAGGCCGGGCTGTCCTGGGACGAACTGAAGCGCGAAGGCGTGATCTGGGCGCGCCGCGCCGATCACGGTCGAGGAGGGCTCGCGCTCGAATTCGACACGCCGTCGAAGAAGGTCGAGTTCTATTCCGACCAGTTGAAGGCAAGGGCTTCGACCCGGTGCCGACGCTACACGCCGCCGGAGTCCGCGCCGACCGGATTCTTCCGCCTCGTCAGCGGGCGCGCGCCCGATGCACACCTTCAGCCGGACGCAATCGAACCCGCTGCTGCCGGGCTCATGAAGGACAACGAGTGTGGGTCAACGCGAAGACCGCCGCGACGCTGGGGTTAAAGAACGGCCAGTACGTCAAACTGAAGAACCAGGACGGCGCCGAGACGGACCGGGTGCGCGTCAAGGCGACCCAGCGCATCCGCCCCGACACGTTCTACATGGTCTACGGCTTCGGCCACACCAACCCGATGCTGAAGAGCGCCTACCGCAAGGGCGCCAGCGCCGCGAAGCTCAACACGCGCTACAAGGTCGACCCGCTGATGGGCGGCACCAGCATCCACGGCAACTTCGTCACCCTCGTGAAGGAGGCCTGAGATGCCCCGCCTCGGAATGGTCATCGACACCCGCAAGTGCGTGGGCTGCATGGACTGCGTGGTCGCCTGCCAGACGGAAAACGACGTGCCGCAGGGCTACTGCCGCGACTGGATCGTCACCGAGGTGCGCGGCGAGTTCCCGCGCCTGACGATGGAGATCCGCTCCGAGCGCTGCAACCACTGCGACAACCCGCCCTGCGTGGACTGCTGCCCGACGGGCGCCAGCCACGTCGAGCCTTTCGGCAAGACCGTGCAGGTGAACGCGAGCCGCTGCATCGGCTGCAAGGCCTGCCTCGCGGCATGCCCCTACGACGCGCGCTTCATCCACCCGGAGGGCTACGCGAGCAAGTGCACGTTCTGCCTGCACCGCGTGAAGGAAGGCAAGTTGCCTGCCTGCGTGTCGGTCTGCCCGACGTCGTGCATGTACTTCGGCGACCTCGACGACGCCAAGAGCGAAGGTGAACGAGCTGCTGCGCACGCGCAAGTGGCACACGCTGCTGCCCGTCGGCCGGCACCAGGCCGCGCATCTTCTACCTGGAATGAGAAGCCACCGCCATGTTCGAGATCACCTCCACCCGCATGAACCCGCTGGTCGATCCGCAGCTGCACGCGTGGGGCTGGGAGATCCCGGTGTACCTCTTCTTCGGCGGCATGATCGCCGGGATGATGGTGCTGGCCGGGCTCGCGATGCTGCGGCTTGCCCGCGGCGACGACCCGGAGCGCTTCTTCTCGGTGCAGACCCCGCTGCTCGGCTTCGTGCTGATGAACGTCGGCATGGGCGCGCTGCTCCTCGACCTGACCCACAAGCTCTACGTCTGGGCGGTCTACCTCACGTTCCAGCCCGCTGTCGCCGATGTCCTGGGGCTCGTGGGTGCTGCTGGTCGTGTACGGCGTGCTGATGCTCTCGGCGCTGGTGCGCATCCAGGATTCCTGGCCGTGGCTCGCGCGCACTTTCCCCGTGGTCGTGCGCCTCTCGGATGCGATCACCGGCAGCCCGGCGAAGTTGCGCGCGCTTGCGTACGCCAACATCGCGCTCGGCATCGCGCTTGGCATCTACACCGGCATCCTGCTCAACACCATGGTCGCGCGCCCGCTCTGGAACAGCGCCGTGCTGGGGCCGCTGTTCCTGTTCTCGGGGCTCTCGGCCGCCGCCGCGATGGTGCACCTCGCCGTGCGCGTGCTCCCGGGCGTCCCGCACCCCAAGGCATGATCGGCGGCGCCTTCGCCGCGCTCTGGCAGCCGATGGGTGCAAGGCCGCCCGCGCCGGCACCGAGCAGTCGCTGGTGCGCGCCGACATCGGGTTCCTCGCCATCGAACTGGTGCTGATCGCGCTGCTCGTGATCGGCCTGGCCACGTCGTCGGCCTCGCACCAGGAGGCCGTGGGCCTGCTGTTCGCGCCGCCCTATGCGCTGCCCTTCTGGGGCGGCATCGTGCTGGCCGGCATCGTCCTGCCGATCGCACTGCAGGCGCTCGAGCTCGGCCACCGCATTCCCCATACCGTGGTGCCCGCGATTCTCGTGCTGGCCGGCGGCTTTGCGCTGCGCTGGGTCCTCGTGAACGCGGGGCAGGCGAGCCACTTCGTCGCCGCCACCGGGATGTGAAGGACGCCCGCGCATGAAACCTTTTGTCGATCACCCCAAGGAGCAACACATGAAACGCCGAATTCTTGCCATGGCACTCGCGCTGGGTCTCGCGCAGGCCGCCTTCGCGCAAGCCCCCGGGACCGCGAAGCCCACCATCCCCAAGGCCTGCACGAACTGCCACCAGGCTGGCGCCGGGCAGATCCGGGGCGCGTTCGAGAACGTCGCCTTCAAGTCGCAGTCGATCCAGATGAAGATCGACGCGGCGACCGAGATCGTGCGCTTCGACCCGAAGACGCTGAAGGTCGTCGATGCCGGCGACGCGAAGACCGCCCGAGGCCCTGCGCGAAATCCGCAAGGGCCACGAGGCGCGCATCGAGTACACCGAGAAGGACGGCGTCAAGACCGCCACGCTGATCTCGTTCAAGGGCCCGATCAAGATCGCCCCCGAGAAGCTGGTGTTCTACCCCGATGTCGAGAAGCTGGTCGCGCTCGGCCCCGAGAAGGGCGGCTACATGCTGGTCGACTCGCGTCCGCTGCCGCGCGTCCAGGAAGGCACCATCCCGACGGCGGTCAACCTGCCGTTCACGACCTCCGGGTTCGACAAGCTCGCCGCAGAACGCCTGCCGGCCGACAAGTCCACGCGCATCATCTTCTTCTGCCAGGGCGTGACCTGCATGCTGAGCCCGAATTCGCTCAGGCGCGCCGAGGCGATGGGCTACACCAACGTGACGCGTGTATCGCGAAGGCTGGCCGGAGTGGACGCAGAAGAACGTGGGCGTCCTCGCGAACACCGCCCTTAACGAAGCGTGGATCGGCAAGGACATCCCGCACGTGCTGATCGACGCCCGCCCGAAGGCAGAGGCGCAGGCGGGCGCCATCAAGGGCGCGGTCGCGATCGGGCCCGCCGAGATCAAGGCGGCGCTCGCGACGTTCCCGGAGAAGAAGCTCAAGCCGCCGATCATGGTGTACGACGCCGACGGCGGGAAGGCCGCGATGGAGGTCGCGATGGCGATCACCAGGGCAGGCTATCCCAACGTCAACGTGATCCCCGGCGGGTTCAATGGCTGGAAGGCCGCGGGCTACCCGGTGCAGGCCGGCGCGCTCGCGAGCGCGGTGACGTACGCGCCGAAGCCGCGTCCCGGCGAGATCACGATCGCCGAGTTCCAGGCCCTCGCCGCGAACACGCCGGCCAACGTGCTGATCCTCGATGTGCGCAACACGGATGAGGGCAACGCGGGAATGATCAAGGGCGCGAAGCTGGTGCCCGACGACGAGATCCTCGCCCGGCTGGCGGAGATCCCGATGGACAAGCGCATCGTCGCGCACTGCTCGACCGGCATCCGCGCCGAGATGGCGTACCACAAGCTGAAAGAGAAGGGCTACAACGTCGCCTTCGTCAAGGGCGACATCGAGATCGACAAGGCGGGAAAGCTCACGATCACGCCGAATTGAGGAAGCCTCCGCCGCGCCCCGCATTCGACTAGAATTGCGGGGCGCGCATAGCGCTCACTCACACAAAGGAGATCCGATGATGAACAAACTGATGGCAGCCCTGGTCGCCGGGGCATTCGCGATGGTCCCGATGACGGCGGTCCAGGCCCAGGCCCCCGCGCCGCGCCAAGGCGCCGGATTGCAAGGCGGCGGCAACGAAGGTGGCGGAGTGCAAGAAGGCCGCCTCGACGACGGCGGAATGCAAGGCCGCGGATACGACCATGGCAATGGACGCCTGCAAGAAGGCCGACGCGGCTGCTGCGCCGGCGAAGAAGGAAAAGAAGGGCGGTTGCTGAGCTGACGCGGGGCGGCTGGCCCGCCTCGGACGTCCGGCTCGAAGGAGGGCTTCATGATGTCCCGGACGCTGTTGAAATGGCAGGTCGCCGTGCTCGCGCTGGGCACGGCGTTCTCCTGGACCGTATTGCTGTTCAATTACCGCGCCTTCTTCGCCTCGGGAGGAAGGGTGGTCGAGTTGTCGGGTTGCGCGGTCACCAACCCGATCATGACGCCGTGCTTCTACGGCGCGCTGGCTTTCTTCATCGCGTTCATCTGGGCGATCGCCATCCTGCGTTCCGCGCCGGACGTCGCGCCAGGAAGGGAGCGCGGCCTGCAGTGGCTGCTCATCGCGGGAACCTTGTTCGCCTGGGGCAACCTCGGCTACGAGACGTACCGCTTCCTGCAGCCGCACCCGGCGCCGTCCGCATTCAGTTGCCCGACGGGCGAGATCGCGCCCAATCCCCTGACGACTTCGTGCTTCTACGGGGCGCTGCATTTTCCTCGCGGCGCTCGTCGTTTCGATATTGATCCGGCGCGACCGGCGCTGAAAGGCGCGGTCTCCGCGGCCGTTTCCGGAAAAAGCCTTTCGCGAGCGAAACTGTCGCAAACGCGTCACGCGGCCGTCAACTTCGCCGCGCAAAGTCTGCGCTCCTTTCCATCACAAGGAGCGATCCATGACCCTCACCCGAATCCTCAAGGCGACCTCGATCGCCCTGCTGCTTGCACAACCGTCGCAGTAGACGCGGCCGCCGACAAGGACGACAAGTACACGCTCGAGCACGATTCCCCTCGTCATCGGCCATCGCGGCGCGGCGGGATACCTGCCCGAGCACACGCTCGCCGGCTATGCGCTCGCCATCGAGCTGGGCGCGGACTTCATCGAGCCCGATCTCGTCGCGACCAAGGACGGGAACCTCATCGCCCGCCACGAGCCGAACCTGATCGGCACCACCAACGTGAGCGAACTGCCGCAGTTCGCCGGCCGCAAGCGCACCGTGATGCTCGACGGCTTCCCCGACACCGGCTTCTTCGCCAGCGACTTCACGCTCGCCGAGATCAAGAAGCTGCGCGCGATCCAGCCGCTTTCGGACCGCAACCAGAGCCTGAACGGGCAGTTCGAGATCCCGACGCTGGACGAGATCATCGCGCTTGCGAAGCGCAAGTCAAGGATAAGGGCCGCACCATCGGCATCTATCCCGAGACCAAGCACCCTACCTACCATCAGGCGATCGGGCTCGCGCTCGAGGATCGGCTCCTCGACGCCCTGAAGCGCGCCGGCTGGACCAAGCGCTCCTCGCCCGTGTTCATCCAGTCGTTCGAGACGGCGAACCTCAAGTACCTGCGCGCCAAGACCAAGGTCCGCCTCGTGCAACTGGTCGACGCGGACGACATCAACACGACGGCTCGCTCGCCTTCAACAAGCCCTACGACAAGCCTTACGACTGGGTGGTCTCCGGCCGCGCCGGCCTGTTCAAGGACCTGCTCACGCCGGCGGGGCTGGCCGAAGTGGCCACCTACGCCGACGGCATCGGCCCGTGGAAGTATTACCTGCAGAAGGCTCGCACGAGCACCGGCGCTGCGGACATCAACGGCGACGGATTGGTCAACGAGGCCGACCGCAAGCTCCTGCCGCCGACCGACATCATCGCCAACGCGCACAAGCTCGGGCTGGTCGTGCATCCTTACACCTTCCGCAACGAGCAGAAGCGCCTGCAGTCCGACTACAAGGGCGACCCGGTCAACGAGTACCTCAACTTTCTACAAGCTGGGCGTGGACGGCTTGTTCAGCGATTTCGCCGACACCGCCTTCGTGGCGCGCGCGATGTACCTGCTCGACCGTGACCCGGCTATGCGGACTGCCTCGTCGGCGGCCGCGGCCGGGACGACTGCAAGGTCGAACGACGACGATTGAACGCACCAAGCGGGATTGGGCTCCGCGATCGCGGGGCCCCCTTTTTATTGCGGCTCGGGGTTGCGCCGAGGCGGCCGAGCGCCGCAATGAGGTTGCAGCCCGGTGCGGATGCCCGCGAGATAGAGCGACACCTTGGTGGACTCGTTGCCGGCGTGGTTGTTCTCGTCGTAGGGCGCGAGCGGGATGACGATGCTCGGCAGTCCCATCAGGCGCGTGAAGACGAAGTCCGGCGTGGTGCCGCCGAGGCTGGGAACCACCAGCGGCTCGCGGCCGAAGCCCGCGCGCACGGCTTCCTTCACCAGCGGCACCATCGGATGGTCGATCGCCGTCCTTGATGCCGGCGTCGCCTTGAGGTTGCGGATCTCGATGCCGGATAGCCGCGGTCTCTGGCGAATTTCTGGATGGCGGCGAACACCTTGTCGGGATCCTGCCCGCCGACCAGCCGCATGTCGGCCTTGGCCAGCGCCTCCCGGAAGATGATCGTCTTCATGCCGTCGCCCGTGTATCCGGAAGCGAAGCCCGAGACGTTGAACGCGGGGCGCAGCATGAGGCGCTCGTGGAACATCGCGTCGTCGGCGCCTGTGGTGGGCGCAACACCCATGCTCGCCATCACGCCTTCGCGGTCGAGCGGGAGGTTGCTGATCGCCTCGCGGTCGGGCGCGGAAACGGTGACGTCGGCATAGCCCGCACCCGGCACCTGCAGGCGGCCGTCGCGATCGACCATCTCGGCGAGCAGGTGGATCAGGTCCAGCGTCGGGTTGGGCGCCACGCCGCCGAAGTTGCCCGAATGCAGGTTCCGCTTCGCGCCCGTGGCGACGAACTCGAGCCCGAGGTTGCCGCGCACGCCCATCAGCAGCACCGGCTGGTCGTTGGGGAACATCGGCCCGTCGGAATAGACGCAGATGTCGGCCTTGAGCCTTTCGCGATGCTTCTCGATGAAGCCGGGCAGCGGGCCGCTGCCGGTTTCCTCGTCGCCCTCGAGGACGACCTTGATGCGGATCGGCAGTTCGCCGTGCAGCTCGCGGTAGAGCGCGATGGCATTGAGGAGCGCCAAGTGCTGGCCCTTGTTGTCGCCCGCGCCGCGCCCCCAGATGCGGTCGCCGTCGACCACCGGCTTGAAGGGGCTGGTCTTCCAGCCTTCCTTCTTTTCATCCGCGGGATAGACGTCGTAGTGGCCGTAGGAGAGCCACGTGTACGCGGCGTCCTTCGGCCCGATCTCGGCGAGGATGATGGGCTGCGCGCTGGTCGGGAAGACCTCGGTGGCGAAGCCCCAGCCCTTCAGCTTGTCGGTGAGAAACCTGACCTGGTCATCGATGCCCTCGCCGGTGAGGCTGATCGAGGCGATCGCGATCGAGTCGAGGAGGGTCTGGACGAGCGGAGCGGCGCGCTTCTCGACTTCCGCGTGAATGGCGCCTTCGGGCGGCATGGACTCAGGCGAGCGCCGCGCCCAGCCCGTCGTAGCGCTTGATCATCTCTTCGGGCACCGTGGCGCCGAGCCTGTCGACCAGCTCGTAGTGCAGCTGCAGTTCCTGCCGCCACTCGGCCTTGTCGATCGCGGTGATCGCGGCGAACTTGTCTGCGCCGAAGGATTCCAGCCCGCGCCAGTCGAGGTCGCCGTGCGCGGGCACGTTGCCCAGCGCCGTGGCCTGGGCGGACGCCTTGCCGTCGATGCGCCCGATCACCCACTTCAGCACGCGCATGTTGTCGCCGAAGCCGGGCCACACGAACTTGCCGCTGGCGTCCTTCCTGAACCAGTTGACCATGTAGATCTTCGGCGGATGCGCGACACTCGCGCCCAGCTTCAGCCAGTGCGCGAAATAGTCGCTCATGTTGTAGCCGCAGAAGGCGATCATGGCGAACGGGTCGCGGCGCACCATGCCGACCTGCCCGGTGATCGCCGCCGTCGTCTCGGAGCCGAGGGTGGCGGCCATGTACACGCCGTCCGACCAGCTGGCCGCCTCCGTCACCAGCGGCACGGTGGTCGAGCGCCGCCCGCCGAAGATGAAAGCGGAGATCGGCACGCCTTCGGGATCGTTCCACGCCGGATCGATCGAGGGGCATTGCGCGGCGGAAACGGTGAAGCGCGAATTGGCGTGCGCGGCCGGGCGTCCGCAGTCCGGCGTCCACTCCTTGCCGGTCCAGTCGGTGAGCCTTGCCGGCGGCACCTTGGTCATGCCTTCCCACCACACGTCGCCTTCGGGCGTGAGCGCGACGTTGGTGAAGATGGTGTGGGAGCGGATCGTCGCCATGCAATTCGGGTTGGTCTGCTCCGACGTCCCGGGCGCCACGCCGAAGAAGCCCGCTTCCGGGTTGATCGCGTAGAGGCGGCCGTCCGCGTGCGGCTTGATCCAGGCGATGTCGTCGCCAATCGTGGTGATCTTCCAGCCCTTGAACGCGGGCGGCGGCACCAGCATCGCGAAATTGGTCTTGCCGCACGCCGACGGGAACGCCGCCGTGACGTAGTGCTTTTTCCCCTCCGGCGATTCGACGCCGAGGATCAGCATGTGCTCGGCGAGCCAGCCCTGTTCGCGGCCCATGACGGAGGCGATGCGAAGGGCAAAGCACTTCTTGCCCAGCAGCGCGTTGCCGCCGTAGCCCGAGCCGTAGGACCAGATCTCCTGCGTCTCCGGGAAATGCACGATGTACTTGTGGTCCTTGTTGCACGGCCACACCACGTCCTGCTGGCCCGGGGCGAGCGGTGCGCCAACCGAATGCAGGCAGGGGACGAAGTTTCCGGTGTCGCCGAGGACGGCGAGCACCTTGGCGCCCATGCGCGTCATCAGCTTCATGTTCACCGCGACGTAGGCGGAATCCGAGATCTCCACGCCGATGTGCGCGATGTGGCTGCCGAGCGGGCCCATGCTGAAGGGCACGACGTACATCGTGCGGCCGCGCATGCAACCCTTGAAGAGGCCGGAGAGCGTCGCGCGCATTTCCGCGGGCTCCATCCAGTTGTTGGTCGGCCCCGCGTCTTCCTTCCTCGCCGAGCATATATAGGTGCGGTCCTCGACGCGCGCGACGTCCGAGGGGTCGGACCACGCCAGCCAGGAATTGGGGCGCAGCTTCTCGTTCAGCTTGCGGAAGGTGCCGGCCTCGGCGAGTTCCTCGCAGAGCCGGTCGTACTCCTCGTCGGAACCGTCGCACCAGTAGATGCGCTCGGGCTGGGTGAGGGCGGCGATGTCCGCGACCCACTTGAGGAGCTTCGCGTTGCGGGTAGGCGCTTGGGCGCCGGGAACGGGCGCGGCTTGGGCATGCATGGGGAGCTCTCCGGAGACCGAGTTTCCCGCGTCGGCTCTATCGGCCGTGGCGGCTGTCAACAATCCGTAATTATCTCACAGCAGACAATTGGGGTCAGATACGTAATTTGGGGTCAGAGACGTAATACTCTCCGGCCGAGTTAAGGAAATGGTAAGGAAATGGGGTCAGAGTACATTTCCGATCGCCAAGGATCGCACTGCGAACCACTCTGAAATGTACTCTGACCCCATTTCCATTTCCCCTGCCCCTACCGCTTGAACAGCGCCGCAAGCCCCGCCTCGCTCGCCGCACAAATGCCACGCTCGGTAACAAGCCCTGTGACCAATGCGGCGGGAGTGATGTCGAAGGCGGGATTGGCCACGGCTTCTTCGGGCGGTGCGATGGCGACTTCGGCCACCCGGCCGTCGGGGCCGAGCCCCCGCACGCGGCGCAACTCGTCGCCGGCGCGTTCCTCGATCTCGATCGCGAGCCCGTCTTCGATCGTCCAGTCGATGGTGGGCGAGGGCACGGCGACGTAGAAGGGCACGCCGTTGTCCTTCGCCGCGAGCGCCTTCAGGTAGGTGCCGATCTTGTTGGCGACGTCGCCCCTGCGCGTGACGCGGTCGGCGCCGACGATCGCGAGGTCCACCTTGCCGCGCTGCATCAAGTGGCCGCCGGCGTTGTCCGCCACCAGCGTGTGCGGCACGCCATGGCCGCGCAGTTCCCACGCGGTCAGCAGGCCCTGGTTGCGCGGGCGCGTCTCGTCCACCCAGACGTGCACCGGGATGCCGGCGTCGTGGGCCTTGTAGATCGCCGCGGTGACCGTGCCCCAGTCGACGGTCGCAATCCAGCCGGCGTTGCAGTGGGTGAGGACATTGACTGCGCGCCCGGTCTTCTTGTGCTGCGCGTCGATCAACGCCATCCCGTGGCGGCCGATGGATTCGTTCAGCGCGACATCCTCGTCGGCGATCGCTTGCGCTTCGCGCCATGCGGCGCTCGCACGCTGCCCTGGAGCGATCGCCGCGAGCTTTGCCCGCATTCGGGCAAGCGCCCAGGCGAGGTTCACCGCAGTCGGGCGGGTTGCCGCAAGCTCGGCGCATGCGCGTTCGAGGCTGGCATCGGAGGCGTCGCGGGCGAGCGCGAGCGCGACACCGAAGGCGGCGGCAACGCCGATGAGCGGCGCGCCGCGCACGCGCATCGAGACGATCGCTTCGGCCACCTCATCGATGTTGGCCAGCCGCCGGGTCTCGAACCGGTGCGGCAGCCATGTCTGGTCGATGATGTGCACATGCCCGTGTGCGTTGTCCGCCCACAGGCTGCGATAGGGAACGCCTCCGACTTTCATACCCGAATGATAATCGGGGCAGGGGAAAATGGGGTCAGGTTGGAGAAATGGGGTCAGAGTACATTTCCGATCGCCAAGGATCGCTGTGCGATCCGCTCGGAAATGTACTCTGACCCCATTCTTCCATTCTTCCGGAAATGTACTCTGACCCCATTTTCAGGTCTTCCTGTAAAATCATGCTTTCCGGCTCTGGGGTCGCACATGACCAAATATGTGTTCGTCACCGGTGGCGTGGTCTCTTCCCTCGGCAAGGGGATCGCCGCCGCCTCGCTGGCCGCGATCCTGGAATCGCGCCGCATCAAGGTCTCGCTGGTCAAGCTCGATCCCTACATCAACGTCGACCCCGGCACGATGTCGCCTTTCCAGCACGGCGAGGTGTTCGTCACCGAGGACGGCGCGGAGACCGACCTCGACCTCGGCCACTACGAGCGCTTCGTCTCCTCGAAGATGAAGAAGGCCAACAACTTCACCACCGGGCAGATCTACGAGCGCGTCATCAACAAGGAGCGCCGCGGCGACTACCTCGGCGGCACGGTGCAGGTGATCCCGCACATCACCGACGAGATCAAGATGTCGATCAAGGCCGCCTGCAAGGACGCCGAAGTCGGCATCATCGAGATCGGCGGCACGGTGGGCGACATCGAGTCGCTGCCCTTCCTGGAGGCCATCCGCCAGATGGGCATCGAGGAAGGCCGCAGCAACACCTGCTACATGCACCTCACGCTGGTCCCGTACCTCGGCAGCGTGGGCGAGATCAAGACCAAGCCCACCCAGCACTCGGTGAAGGAACTGCGCGGCATCGGCATCCAGCCCGACATCGTCATGTGCCGCTCCGAGAAGCCGATCCCCGAGGAAGAGCGCCGCAAGATCGCGCTCTTCACCAACGTCGACGTGCGCTCGGTGATCTCGGCCAACGACGCGGACTCCATCTACAAGATCCCGACCATGCTGCACAAGCAGGGGCTCGACGAGATCGTCTGCCGCAGGCTCGACCTCGCCGCGTATCCGGCGGACCTCACCATGTGGGACAAGATCGTGGAAGCCATCGAGCATCCCGAGCACGAAGTCGACATCGCCATGGTCGGCAAGTACGTCGACCTGCAGGACTCCTACAAGTCGCTCTCCGAAGCACTGATCCACGCCGGCATCCACACCCGCACCAAGGTGAAGATCCATTACGTGGACTCCGAGGAGATCGAGGCCAAGGGCGTCACGGCGCTCGAAGGCATGGACGCGGTGCTGGTGCCCGGCGGCTTCGGCAAGCGCGGCATCGAAGGCAAGATCGCGGCCGTGCGATTACGCCCGCGAGAACAAGGTGCCGTACCTCGGCATCTGCCTCGGCATGCAGATCGCGGTGATCGAGGCGGCGCGCGACCTGTGCGGGCTGGAGGGCGCGAATTCCACCGAGTTCGATCCCGATACGCCGCATCCCGTCGTGGCACTCATCACCGAATGGCAGGACCGCGACGGGAGAATCGAGAAGCGAGACGCCACGTCCAACCTCGGCGGCACCATGCGCCTCGGCGCGCAGCCTTGCACGGTGAAGAAGGATTCGCTCGCTTACCGCATCTACCGCAAGGAGACGGTCTCCGAACGCCACCGCCACCGCTACGAGGTGAACGACCAGTATGTCGCTCGCCTCGAAGCCGCGGGACTCAAGATCAGCGCGCGCACCAAGGCGGGGAACCTGGTCGAGATGGCCGAGCGCCCGGACCATCCGTGGTTCTTCGGCTGCCAGTACCACCCCGAGTTCACTTCCACGCCTCGCGACGGGCATCCCCTGTTCACTTCATTCATCCGCGCTGCCATCGACCTTCACAAGGGGCGCAAGGCCGAGCCCGGCCTCAAGGTGGTTGCCGGTTCGGTTGCGTGAAAGGCAAGGGAACCGCCGATGGACGCCGATGGACGCCGATGGATCGGGAGGATGAAGCTGTGTGGATTTGAAGTCGGATTGGAACGGCCGTTCTTCCTGATCGCCGGTCCCTGCGTGGTCGAGAGCGAGCAATTGCAGATGGATGTCGCGGGAAAGCTGAAGGAGATCACCTCCTCGCTCGGCATTCCCTTCATCTTCAAGTCGTCCTACGACAAGGCCAACCGCAGTTCCGGCAAGTCGTTCCGCGGGCCCGGCATGATGAAGGGCCTCGAGATCCTCTCCAAGGTGAGGAAGGACCTCGGCGTGCCGGTGCTTACCGACGTGCACAACGAGAAGGAAGTGGCGACGGTCGCGAAGTATGTCGACGTGCTGCAGACCCCGGCGTTTCTGTGCCGCCAGACCGACTTCATCGTCGCGGTCGCCTCCGCCGGCCTGCCGGTCAACATCAAGAAGGGCCAGTTCCTCGCGCCGCACGACATGAAGAACGTGGTCGACAAGGCGCGCGAGGCGAGCGGCACCGACAACATCATGGTGTGCGAACGCGGCGCGTCGTTCGGCTACAACAACCTCGTCTCCGACATGCGCTCGCTCGCGATCATGCGCGAGACCGGCTGCCCGGTAGTGATGGACGCCACCCACTCGGTGCAACTTCCCGGCGGGCAGGGCACGACGTCCGGCGGGCAGCGCGAATTCGTCCCGGTGCTCGCGCGCGCGGCGATCGCGACCGGAGTCT
Source organism: uncultured beta proteobacterium (assembly GCA_963849005.1). Lineage (GTDB taxonomy): Bacteria > Pseudomonadota > Gammaproteobacteria > Burkholderiales > Usitatibacteraceae > CAWKGC01. The sequence goes on from CAWKGC010000021.1 coordinate 280,382, forward strand.
CGGGCGTGTTCATGGAGACGCACCCCGATCCCGCGAAGGCGCTCTCCGACGGGCCCAACGCGTGGCCGCTGCCGCTGATGCGCGAGCTTCTCGAGACGCTCAAGGAAATCGACCTGCTGGTGAAGCAGCGCGGTTTCGCCGAGCAATCGCTTTGATCGATAACAGCGTCATTCCGGGCTTGACCCGGGGCCCCCTCCGAGTTGGGGGGCGGAATCCAGCCTTGAATGGAAAACCACTGGGTCCCGGATCAAGTCCGGGACGACGGAGGTGAAATGAAGATCCTGGTCCTCGGCGCCGGCGGCATCGGCGGCTACTTCGGCGGGCGGCTCGCGGAAAGCGGCGCGGACGTTACCTTCCTCGTCCGGCCGAAGCGTCGCGAGCAGATCGCGCAGGGCGGCCTCGTGATCGAAAGCCCGAGCGGCAACGCGAAGCTCGCGGTGAAGACGGTCGGCGCCGAGGAACTCAAGCCCGGCTACGACCTCGTGCTTTTCACCTGCAAGGCCTACGACCTCGATTCGGCGATGGACGCGATCGCCCCGGCGATGCAGGGCGGCTGCGTGGTCGTGCCGATGCTCAACGGCATCGCGCATTTCGAGCGCCTCGACGCGCGCTTCGGCAGGCAGAACGTCATGGGCGGCACCTGCCAGATCAACGCGACGCTGCGCAAGGATGGCGTCGTGGTCAACGGCGACGCGCTGCAGCGCCTGCTCTTCGGCGAGCGCGACAAGTCGAAGTCCGCTCGCGCGCAAGCCTTCGCCGACGTGCTGGCGAAGACGAAGATCGACTGGAAGCTTTCCGAGGACATCGAGCAGGACCTGTGGGAGAAGATTGTTTTCCTGTCGGCGCTCGCCGCGACCACGTGCCTCTTCCGGGCCAACGTGCGCGAGATCATCGCAGCGCCCGGCGGCAAGGAAGTGATGGAGCGCGCGCTCGCGGCCAACATCGCCATTGCGACGAAGGAAGGCCACGCGCCCCGCGCCCCGGCAATCGAGATGGCGCGCGCCCGCCTCACCGACCCCGAGGGACTGTGGAGCGCCTCGATGCTGCGCGACCTCGAGGCGGGCGGCGCGACCGAAGCCGACCACATCATCGGCTTCATGCTCGCGAAGGCCCGCGCGCATGGCGTCGACGACACGGTGCTCTCCATCGCGTACACGCACCTCAAGGCCTACGAGGCGCGCAGGGCGGCCGGGCGGCTTCACTAAAAGGCGATGTAACCGCCGATGGACGCCGATGGACGCCGATAAGATCAAAGGCAAAATCAAGCTTTGGCTCGGGACTCCGTGCAGGTTGCCGCAGCCACCAACCATCAGGCTTTTATCGGCGTCCATCGGCGTCCATCGGCGGTTAAAATCTTCAACTCATGAATGAATCGAAGACCTACGACTACGTGGTGACAGGAGCCGGCAGCGCCGGCTGCGTGCTGGCGAACAGGCTGTCGAAAGACCCGGCGGTCTCGGTCCTCCTGCTGGAAGCGGGAGGGCAGGACGACTGGTTCTGGATCGACATCCCGGTCGGCTACCTCTACACGATAGGCAACCCGCGCACCGACTGGTGCTTCAAGACCGCGCCCGACCCGGGGCTCAACGGCAGGCAGCTGGGATATTCAAGAGGCAAGGTCCTCGGCGGCTGCTCGACGATCAACGCGATGGTTTACATGCGCGGCCAGAAGAGCGACTACGACTACTGGGCATCGCTCGGCAATCCGGGCTGGTCGTGGGACGAGGTGCTGCCGCTCTTCAAGGGCATGGAGGATTTCTTCGCCGGCGCGGACGAGTTCCACGGCGCGGGCGGGGAGTTGCGCGTCGAGGAGCCGCGCGTGCACTGGGAGATCCTCGACGCCTGGCGGGATGCGGCAGCCGAGTGCGGCATTCCGAAGATCGCGGAATTCAACCGCGGCGACAATTTCGGAAACGCCTACTTCCACATGAACCAGAAGGGCGGGCGCCGCTGGAGTGCGACCAATGCGTGGCTGCGCCCGGTGATGGGACGACCCAACCTCACCGTGATGACCGGGACCTGCGCGACGAAGATCCGCGTCGAGCAGAAGGACGGCGTGAAGCGCGCCACGGGCCTGGAGATTCGCAGCGCGAAGGGCGGCACGTCCTTCGTCGCGGCGCGCAAGGCGGTCGTGCTTGCGGCGGGGTCCATCGCCTCGCCGCAACTGCTGCAGCTCTCCGGCATCGGCCCCGGCGCGTTGCTGCAGAAGTTCGGCATCCCGGTGGTCCACGAAATGGCGGGCGTGGGCGGCAACTTGCACGATCACCTGCAGGTGCGCCTCGTCTACAAGGTGCACGGCGTGACGACGCTGAACGAGCGCGTCAATTCGCTCTGGGGCAAGGCGGCGATGGGGCTCGAGTACCTGTTCAGGAAGACCGGGCCGCTCACCATGCCGCCCTCGCAACTCGGCGCCTTCGCCAAGAGCGATCCCGCGCAGCCCACTGCCAACATCGAGTGGCACGTGCAGCCGTTGTCACTCGACAAGTTCGGCGAGCCCTTGCATTCCTTCCCCGCGATCACGCCATCGGTATGCAACCTGCGACCGACTTCGCGCGGCCACGTGCACATCCGCTCGACCGACCCGGACGCCGAGCCCGAGATCCTGCTGAATTACCTTTCGACGCCGGAGGACCAGAAGGTCGCGGTGGACTCGATGCGCTTCACGCGGCGCATCATGAAGGCGCGGCGCTCGCGAAATATCGCCCCGAGGAATGGAAGCCCGGGCCGCAGGCCGAAAGCGACGCCGACCTCCTCAAGGCCGCGGGCGACCTCGGCACGACGATTTTCCATCCGGTGAGCACCTGCCGCATGGGCAACGATGCCGCAAGCGTGGTGGACGAGCGCCTGCGCGTGCACGGCATCGAAGGTCTGCGCGTGATCGACGCCTCGATCATGCCGCGCATCACCTCGGGCAACACCAATGCGCCGGTCTACGTGATCGCCGAACTCGGCGCGCGCATGCTGATCGAGGATTCCAGGAACTTGTGAACCTGGACCCCGGTCAATGATTCGCCTGCAGGCGCAGGAGCAACATAGAGTGGCTTGAAGCATCCCCATCCCCCAGGAGGCCCAGATGATCACCCTCAACGTGAACGGCAAGAACCGCCAGCTCGATGTCGAACCCGAAATGCCGCTGCTGTGGGCCTTGCGCGACGAGGCGGGCCTGCCCGGCGCGAAGTACGGCTGCGGCATCGCCCAGTGCGGCGCCTGCACGGTGCTGGTCGACGGCGAGCCGGTGCGCGCCTGCGCGATGCCGGTGTCGGCCATGGCCGGCAAGAAGATCGTCACGATCGAGGGGCTGTCGGAGTCGGGCCTCACCAAGGTGCAGAAGGCGTGGATCGAATACGAGGTGCCGCAATGCGGCTACTGCCAGACGGGCATGATCATGGCCGCCACGGCGCTGCTGGCGAAGAAGCCCAAGCCGACGGACGCCGACATCGACGAGGCCATGACCAACCTCTGCCGCTGCGGCACTTACGGGCGCGTGCGCGTCGCCATCCATGCCGCCGCGGGCAACCCGCCGGCCAAGGCCTGAGGAGACGACCATGACGACGACAATTTCCCGCCGCGATTTCCTCAAGGCCTCCGCCGCTGCCGGCGGCGGCCTCGCCCTCGAGTTCTCCTTCCCGGCCGGCGTGCTGGCGCAGGCGAAAGGCGCCGCGGCGCCCGCGGAAGTGACCGCCTGGGTCCTCATCCATCCCGACGACCGCGTCGTGGTCCGCATCGCCCGCTCGGAGATGGGGCAGGGCAGCATGACGGGGCTCGCGCAACTGGTCGCCGAGGAACTCGAGTGCAACTGGGAGAATGTCAGCACCGAGTTCGCCTCCCCCAACGAGCACATCAGGAGGAAGCGCATCTGGGGCTCGATGTCCACCGGCGGCAGCGCCGGCATCCGCACCTCGCACGACTATGTCCGCAAGGCCGGCGCCAGCGCGCGCGAAATGCTGGTGGGCGCCGCGGCGACGCAGTGGAACGTGCCGGCGAAGGAATGCACCGTGGCCAAGGGCGTGATCACCCACACGCCCACCACGCGAACGCTTCGCTACGGGCAGGTGGCCGCCGATGCGGCGAAGCGCGAGCCGCCCAAGACCGTGAAGCTGAAGGACCCGAAGGACTGGACGATTGCCGGCAAGTCGGTGCCGCGCCTCGATATTCCGGAGAAGGTGCTGGGCAGGCCGGTGTTCGGCGTCGACGTGCAGCTGAAGGGCATGCTGCACGCCTCGATCGTCCAGTGCCCGGTGTTCCTCGGCAAGGTGAAGTCGGTCGACAGCGCCGCCGCCGAGAAGATGCGCGGCGTGAAGAAAATCGTCCGCGAAGGCGATTTCGTCGCGGTGGTCGCCGACAACTGGTGGCGCGCCAACCAGGCCGCCAGGGCGCTGAAGATCGAGTGGGACGAGGGCGCCAACGGCCAGGTCTCCGAGCCACGATCATGGCGATGTTCAGGGCCGGCCTCGACGATCCCAAGCCCGCCTCGGCGAAGAAGGCCGGCGAACGCCTGCAGCGCTCGCCTCCGCCGCGAAGGTGATCAAGGCGGAATACTACTCGCCCTACCTAGCCACGCGACGATGGAGCCGAAGGGCTGCACCGCGTCGTCAAGGGACGGCGGTGGAGGTGTGGACCTCGACTCAGAACGGGGAAGCGACGCTCGCGGCCGCCGCTGAAGCGGCCGGCGTGCCGCTTGAAAACGTCGAAGTGCACAAGATGAAGCTGGGCGGCGGCCTCGGCCGGCGCGGCGCGCAGCAGGACTTCTACGCAGGGCGTGCTGATAGCCAAGGCGATGCCGGGCGTGCCGGTCAAGATGCTGTGGTCGCGCGAGGAGGACATGCAGCACGGCTTCTACCGTCCGGCCTCGCTGGTCCGCCTGAAGGGCGGGCTGGATGCCGCGGCAAGGTGGTCGCGCTGCAGACGACGGTCGCCTGCCCGTCCATACTTGCCCTGCTCAGGCCGGAAGGCATCAAGGACGGCATCGACTCCACCGTGGTCAGGTCGCTCAGCGACATGCCCTACGAAATCCCGAACCAGCAATCGACTACGCGATGCGCAACCCGCACGTGCCGGTGGGTTTCTGGCGCGCGCCGGGGCTGCAGAACGGTGCTCCGCGAGTGTTTCATCGACGAACTGGCTGCCGCCGCGGCAAGGACCCGCTTGAATTCCGCCGCGCAATGATAAGCTCACGAAAAGAACGGCCGCGTGCTCGAGGCCAGCGCAAAGGCGGCCGGCTGGGGCGCGCCGCTGCCCCGGGCGTGTTTCGCGGCATCGCCGAGACCGAAGCCTTCGGCAGCTACACCGCGGCGGTCATCGAGGCCTCGGTAAGCGAAGGGCGAGCTCAAGATTCATCGCATCGTGCCGGGGATCGACTGGGGCTACGCGGTGAATCCGGACAACATCCTGGCCCAGACCCAGGGCAAGGTGTGTGCACGCGCTCTCGAAGGGCACCACATCAAGGACGGCCGCGTCGTCGAGTCGAATTTCCACGACTACGAATTGCTGCGCTGAGCACATGCCCAGGGTGGAGATGGTGCTTCCCTCCCTCCGGCGGTTTTTGGGGCGGGCACGGCGAGCCGCGCGCGCCGGTCGCGCCCGCGCTGCTCAACGCGGTCTTCGCCGCGACAGGCAAGCGCCTCCGCTCGCTGCCGCTCAAGCCGGAGGAACTGAAAAAGGCCTGAGTAATGGGGTCAGGTTACATTTCCCCAATAACGGGGTCAGAGTACATTTCCTTGATTACCGGGTCAGGTTGCATTTTCGCGAGCGCTTGGCAAAAGCGGATCAACCGCCGATGGACGCCGATGGACGCCGATGAAACCCAAGGCGATGGAACCGCAGATGATCGCAGATGAACGCAGATGGGTCGGGATGATGGTTTGCGTTCTCGCGGCTGGGTGTGCTGCAACGGATGGGATGGAAATGAAGTTGGCACCAACGGCGGATGCAGGGCGGGGAAGAGAGGTATTTGTTTCGCGGGAGGGCGGGCACTGCGTGCTTTGCCACGCCGCGCCCGGTGTCGCCATCGCCGGCAATGTCGGGCCGTCGCTTGATGGCGTCGGCGCACGGCTTTCGCCTGCGCAGTTGCGCCTGCGCGTCGTCGATATCACCCTGGTGAAGCCTGATGCGGCGATGCCCGCTTTCCACCGCATCGAAGGCCTTCAGCGCGTTGCGCCTGCGGCTGTGGGCAAACCGGCGCTTTCCGGCCGGCAGGTCGAGGACGTCGTCGCCTTTCTGGGGACGCTCAAGTGAAGCGCCGCGATTTCCTTGTGGCGAGCGGCGCGGTGCTGGCTGCACTGAAAGCGCGTGCGCAGCAATTCCAGCCCGGGCAGGACATCACCCCCTTCATCGAGAAAGTCACGGGCGGCGCGGCGATCGAGCGTTCCGGCGTGGAAGTCGAATTGCCGCAGATCGCCGAGAACGGCAATTCGGTGCCGCTCAGGATCAAGGTGCCCAGCCCGATGACCGCGGCCGACCATGTCAGCGCGATCCACGTCTTCGCCGAACGCAACCCCCGGCCACTCGTGGCGGTGTTCCACCTCGGGCCGCAGACAGGGCGGGCGGAAATCGATACGCGCGTGCGCCTCGCCGGCACGCAGAAGGTGACGGTGCTGGCGGCACTTTCCGGCAACCGCTTCCGCATGGTGCAGGTCGAGGTGCTGGTCACCTCCGCCGCGTGCCTCGACGAAGCGTCGATGTCCACATGATCGTCGGCCGCCTGCAGGTCCCGCCCACGGCGCGCCGCGGCGAAGCGTTTCCAGGTGCGCATCCTCATCCAGCACGCGATGGAAACGGGCTATCGCCGCGACATGGACGGCCGCGCGATCGCCCTCAACGTGGTCGATTCGGTCGTGTGCCGCTACGCGGGCCGCGAGATCCTGCGCGCGCAACTCGGCACGGGCATCGCGGCCAATCCCTATATCGCCTTCCAAGCCGTTGCGGACGCGAGCGGCGAAATCGAGGTCGAGTTTCGCGACGACCGAGGCGAGCAGGGCCGCCTCTCCGCCACGCTGACCGTCACGTGATCGCGCGAACGTTCGCGCTCGCGGCACTCAGCGTATTGCCGGCGATGGCGCAGGACATCTCCCGTCCGCAGCCCGCGAGGCCCGGCATCGATTTCCAGAGCGCCGACGTGCGCAAGCTGCAGGCCGACGACTTTGCCAATCCCGGCATGCTCGCAGTCGCCCGCGGCGAGCGCCTGTGGGGAGAGAAGCTTTCGGGCAGCGCCAAACCCTGCGCCGTTTGCCACGGTGACGCGACGAAATCCATGAAGGGCGTCGCAACGCGCTACCCGCGTTTCGATCCTGCGCTCGGCCGCGTGGTGAATCTCGAAGGGCGCATCGATGCCTGCCAACGCGAAAACGCCGGCGGCGCCGCGCTCGCGCCCGAGTCCGCGGAACTGGTCGCGCTCACGGCCTTCGTCGCGCACCAGTCTCGCGGCCTGCCCATGGCGGTTTCCCTCGAAGGCCCGGCGGCGCAACCCTGGAGCATGGTGCGGCGCTGTATCGCACCCGCATCGGCCAGTTGAACCTCGCCTGCACGCATTGCCACGATGCCAACTGGGGCAAGACCCTGCTCGCCGAGCCGATCAGCCAGGGGCATCCCACCGGCTGGCCCGCATACCGCCTCGAATGGCAGGTGACCGGGTCTTTGCAGCGGCGCCTGCGCGCCTGCTTCTTCGGCGTGCGCGCCGAGCAGCCCGCGTACGGGTCCGACGACCTCGTGAGCCTCGAGCTCTACCTCGCGGCGCGCGCGAAGGGAATGGCGATCGAGACGCCGGGCGTGCGCCGCTAGGCGATCAGCTCGCGCACGTGCGCGGCGACGCTGCGGGAAAGCGCCTGCAGGTCGTAACCGCCTTCGAGCACCGAGATGATGCGCCCGTCGCAGTGGCGCGCGGCGACCTGCACCATCTGTTCGGTCACCCAAGCATAGTCGCTCTCCACCCAGCGCAGGTTGGCCATTTCGTCGGCGCGGTGCGCGTCGAAGCCCGCGGAGATATAGAGAAGCTGCGGGCGGAATGCGTCGAGCGCCGGCAGCCAGTACTGCTCCACCGCGGCGCGCAACTGCCGGCCGTCGGAGCCCGCGTCGAGCCCGACGTTCACCATGTTGAGTCCCTTCGGTTCGTCGCCGAGGAAGGGATAGAGCTTGCGCTGGAAGGTGGACACCATGAGCACGCGCGGGTCGGAGGCGAGGATGTCCTCGCTGCCGTTGCCGTGGTGGACGTCGAAGTCCACCAGCGCGACGCGCTCCAGGCCGTGGTGGTTGAGCGCGTGGCGGATGCCGACCGCACGTTGTCGAAGAAGCAGAAGCCCATCGGCGCGTCGTGCGTCGCATGGTGGCCGGGCGGGCGCACCGCGCAGAAGGCGGTGTTCACCTCGCCCTTCAAGACGAGGTCGGTGGCGAGCACTGCGGCGCCCGCGGCGCGCAGCGCGGCCCGCGCGGTGTGCGGGTTCATCGCCGTGTCGGGGTCGACATGGACGTAGCCATCCCTGGGCGACGCGGCAAGGATCTCGGTCACATGGCGCGCGGTATGCGCGCGCTCGAGTTCCTCGAGCGTGGCCTCGGGTGCGTCGTAGGGGGCCATGAGGTTGAGCAGCCCCTGCGCCAGCAGGTGGTCGGAAATCGCGTCGAGCCGCTCGGGGCATTCCGGGTGGCCGGCGCCCATCTCGTGGAGATGGCATTCGGGGTGGGTGATCCAGGCACAGGTCATGTCGCGTTCTCGTCCGGGTTGGTCGCCGGCTTGGCCGGTCTGCGCAGCCGTGAAGATAGCATCCGGTTCACCCCGGCTGCCAAACGGCTAGAATTGATTCACTTTCCCGCTTTCGGCGCCCCATGACATTGATCACCGACAAAAAGTCCTTCACCAAGGCCATTTCCCTGCGCTCACCGATGCCGCGCACCTGAAGGCCTTCCTCAAGTCGTGTTCCGCGGAGGCGCGAGACTGGCTCGAGGCCAACGCCTTCGCCGCAAAGCCCACACCTTCTGCCTCGTGCCGGGCAAGGGCGGGGCCGTGGCCTTCGTCGCGGTCGGCATGGCGAGTGATGCGGGGCGCTGGGCTCTCGCTTCGCTACCGCGGAAACTTCCCGCGGGACGCTACGCGCTGGGCGAGGGCGCGGTCAAGGTCGCGCCGGAAGATGCCGCGTTCGCCTGGCTGCTCGGCAGCTACAAGTTCACGCGCTACCTCAAGGCGAAGCGCGCCACTGCCGAGTTGCAGGTCGAGCGCAATGCGAAGGTCGACGAGGCGATTGCCGCGGCCGAGGCGACGATGCTGGTGCGCGACCTCGTCAACACGCCTTCGGAACACATGGGTCCGGAAGAACTCGCCACGGAGGCGCGCAAGCAGGCGCGGGCATTCGGCGGGCGTTACCGCGAATGGGTGGGCGACCAGTTGCTGAAGGCCAACTTCCCGGCGATCCATGCGGTCGGACGCGCGGCGGACCGCGAGCCGCGCCTGATCGAGATCACCTGGGGCAACCCGAAGCACCGGAGGGTCGCGGTCGTGGGCAAAGGCGTGTGCTTCGATTCCGGCGGTCTCGACATCAAGGGCGCGGAAGGCATGCGCCTCATGAAGAAGGACATGGGCGGCGCGGCCCATGCGCTCGCGCTCGCCCGCCTCATCATGCAGCGCGAAGCTCCCGGTGCTCCTGCACATGCTGATTCCCGCGGTGGAAAACGCCATCTGCGGCAACGCCTACCGGCCGGGCGACGTGGTCACCACGAGAAAGGGCGTGACGGTCGAGATCGGCAACACCGATGCCGAGGGACGCCTGATCCTGTCCGACGCGCTCGCCTACGCCGCCGAATCGAACCCCGCGATGATCATCGATTTCGCCACGCTCACCGGTGCGGCGCGGGTCGCGCTCGGGCCGGAGCTGCCGGCGATGTTCTGCAACGACGAGATCGTCGCGGGAAAGCTGATCAAGGCGGCGACGAGGTGGGCGACCCGCTCTGGCGCATGCCGCTCTGGCAGGGCTACCAGCGCCTGTTCGACACCGAGATCGCCGACATCAACAACTCCGGCCGCGCGGGCTTCGCCGGCTGCATCGTCGCCGCGCTCTTCCTCGAGCACTTCGTCCCGGACGAGATTCCCTGGGTGCACTTCGACACCTACGCGTGGAACGACATCTCGCGCCCCGGAAGGCCGCAGGGCGGCGAGGCGATGGGGCTGCGCGCGGCGCTGCAGCTGCTTGCCGGCTAGAGGCCCTTGAGGCGCGCCACCAGCGCGTCGAAGTAGGTGGGGAAGTTGTGGATGTCGTTGTGCCCCGCGCCTTCGACCAGCAGCAGTTCGGGGCGCTGCGCCAGGGGCTTGAGCCTCACGCTGTGCCCGGGCGGGATCAGCGTGTCGCCGCTGCCGTGCACCAGCATCACGGGCGAGGTGATCTTCGGCAGCCACAGGTCGGTGCGCAGCGGGTAGCGCAGCACCGCGTGCGGCATGAAGGGGTAGTGCTCGTCGCCCAGGGCCTGCAGGCTGAAGTACGGCGAGACGAGGATCCGTCAGCGCGGGCTGCAACTCGACCGCGAGGCGCGCGGCGAGGCCCGTCCCCAGCGAACGGCCGTAGATCACGTTGGGCTTGCCGGCGTAGCGCGCCGAGATGCTGTCCCAGGCGGCGCGCACGTCCTTGTGCAACTGCTCCTCGTCCTCGATCGTCCCGGTGCTCTTGCCGTAGCCGCGGTAGTCGAGCAGGAACAGGTCGTAGTTGGTGCGGCGGTAGAGGTCGAGGCTGGTGAGCCACGAGTCGTTGTTGCCGCCGTTGCCGTGCAGGAAGAACACCACGCCCTTGGGGTTCGGCTGGCGGAAATGGCGCGCATGGAGCACGGCGCCTTCGACCGGGATCGACACTTCGTCCAGTCCCGGGACCGAATAGCGATGGTCCGGCGCGAGCGCCACGGGAAAGAAGATCAGCGCTTCCTGCCGCGCGCCGATGAAGCCCACGACGCCTGCGTACAGCAACACGAGCACGCCGACTGCGATAGCCATGATCCTCCCGGCCCGTCTGAATGCCATCAGGTGCGCCGCTGCGTGCTGCGCATCGTCGTCGTCCTGGACTTGATCCGGGAACCATCCAAATTCGTCATTCCGGGCTTGACCCGGAATCCAGAACTTGTTGAGAAAACCACTGGGTCCCGGGTCAAGCCCGGAAAGACGATACTTTGCATCGAACCATTCTACCCAAGCCTGCCCGCGATTTACAAGCGGAGGGGCTTTCCGTAAAGTCCATCGGGTTGCCCGCACACGCACCGGAGAAATGATGACTGCCGCACTGGATCGGATCGTTCCGCAGCGTTACTGGTCGTGGATCGGATGCATCGTCCTTTTCGCGGGCTTCCTCTGGCTCGCACAGGCCGCCGCCGTGTGGCTCTGGCCGGCTGCCCTGTTCGGCTTCCTCTCGGTGGTGGGGCTCCTCGACTTCACGCAGGCGAAGCAGGCGATCCGCCGCAACTATCCGGTGGTGGCGCACCTGCGCTTCATCATCGAGTACTTCCGGCCGGAGATCCGCCAGTACCTGCTCGAGACCGACCGCGACCAGACGCCGTTCTCGCGCGTGCAGCGCTCGATCGTCTACCAGCGGGCGAAGAACATCGTCGACAAGCGCCCCTTCGGCACCCAGCTCGACCTCTACGAATCGCATTACGAGTGGATCAACCACTCGATCGCGCCCGCCGACATCGCCAGCGCACGACTTCCGAATCTCGATAGGCGGGCCCGATTGCGCGAAACCGTATTCGGCGAGCGTGTTCAACATCTCGGCGATGAGCTTCGGCGCGCTCTCGGCCAACGCCGTCCTCGCACTGAACGAAGGGGCGAAGCGCGGCAACTTCTTCCACGACACCGGCGAGGGCTCGATCTCCGCCTACCACCGCGAGCGCGGCGGCGACCTCACGTGGGAGATCGGCAGCGGCTACTTCGGTTGCCGCGATGCCGCGGGCCGCTTCGACGAGGCGAAGTTCACCGAGAACGCGCGCTCCGACCAGGTGAAGATGATCGAGATAAAGCTCTCGCAGGGCGCCAAGCCCGGCCACGGCGGCGTGCTGCCCGGCGCCAAGGTCACGCCCGAGATCGCCGAGGCGCGCGGCGTGCCGGTCGGTGAGGATTGCATCTCGCCCGCGCGGCATTCCGCGTTCTCCACGCCGCTGGAACTGGTCGGCTTCGTCAAGCGCCTGCGCGAACTGTCCGGCGGCAAGCCCGTGGGCATCAAGCTCGCCATCGGCCACCCGTGGGAACTGTTCGCGATCGTGAAGGCAATGCTGCAAACCGGCATCACGCCGGACTTCATCGTCGTCGATGGCGGCGAGGGCGGCACGGGAGCGGCACCCCTGGAATTCACCGACCACGTCGGCGCGCCGCTGCGCGAGGGGCTGATGCTGGTGCACAACGCGCTGGTCGGCACCAACCTGCGCCATCGCATCTCGATCGGCGCATCCGGCAAGATCATCACGGCGTTCGACATCGCGCGCACCGTGGCGCTCGGCGCCGACTGGTGCAATTCGGCGCGCGGCTTCATGTTCGCGCTGGGCTGCATCCAGGCGCAGACCTGCCACACGGGGAACTGCCCGACCGGCGTCACCTCGCAGGACCCGGGGCGTTCCCGCGCGCTGGTCGTGCCCGACAAGGCCGGGCGCGTGCTGAACTTCCATCGCAATACGCTGAACGCCCTGAAGGAGCTGCTCGCGGCCGCGGGCCTGGGCCACCCCAGCGAACTCGGGCCCGAGCACGTCATCCGCCGCGTCTCGTCGAATGAAGTGCGTTCGCTTGCCACGCTGCACCACTGGCTCACGCCGGGCGAGTTGCTGAAGGGCGTGCCCGACCATCCCGTCTACCAGGTGTTCTGGGAGGCGGCGCGCGCCGACACCTTCGAGGCACCCGTGAGCCTGATGATGATGCGCGGCTCCAAGACGAGCTGACGTGACATTCTCACGACGTGCGCCCCGAAATAACGGGGTCAGAGCACATTTCCGGACGCCAAGGATCGCAGTGCGATCCGGCCGGAAATGTACTCTGACCCCGTTATTTCCCGGAATGACGAAAGGCGTATGGGCATTCGCAATCGGACTGGCATTTGCGGCAGCTGCGCCTGGCCACGGCGCCGGGCCGTGGACCGGCCCGCTCTTCGACGCGCACCTGCACTACAACGACGACGCCGTGGCGCGCTACCCGGTTTCGCAGGTCACGGAGCTCTTCCGCAAGAACGGCGTGAAGGCGATCATCGCCAACAGCCGCCCGAACGACGGCTCGCGCGCGCTCTACGACGCGAGGCCGGCGGGCATCGCGGTGGTTCCCTTCATCCGCGTCTATCGCGACCTCAACGACTACGGCACCTGGTTCAACAACATCGAGATCTACGACATGATCCGCGCGGAACACATGCGCGGCATCTACCGCGGCGTCGGCGAGTTCCATGTCTTCGGCAAGGATGCGTCGACCGAGGTGGTGGCGAAGATCGTGAACTTCGCCGTCGACAACAATCTCATCCTGCACGCGCACTGCGACGACGAGGCGCTTGAGCGATTGTTCGCGCACAACCCGAAGGCGCGCATCATCTGGGCGCACACCGGCTTCACCACGCCGATCGCGCGTGTCGAGGAACTGCTCGCGAAGTACCCGCAGATGTGGGGCGAGCTCTCGTATCGCTGGGATGTGGCCGAGGGCGGGACGCTCGCGCCGCAATGGAAAGCGGTGTTCATGAAGCACCCGTCGCGCTTCCTCATCGGCTCCGACACCTGGGTGAACCAGCGCTGGGACAGCTATCCGGACACGATGGCGGCCTACCGCAGGTGGCTGGGCGATTTGCCGAAGGATGTCGCGGAACAGGTCGCGTGGAAGAACGGCGCACGGCTCTTCGGGGTGCAGTAGAGCGGAAGGGGCCGCGTTTCCGCTATCATTCGCCTCAAACATCACCTGTCCGGCGCACCCGATGCCCCCACTGCTGGAGACAGAACCATGAAGAAGATCCTGATCACCCTCGTCCTCGCCTTGCCGATGGCCGCTTTCGGCCAGTCGAAGGACGCCTTCGATGCCTGCCAGGTCCTCACGCAGGCCGACGCCGAGAAGGCGCTCGGCAAGCCCGTGGCGGTTCCGGAGCTGCCCAAGGGCAAGAAGCCGGTGCCGAGCGCAACCTGCACCTGGACGGCCGGCGAGGACAGCGTTTCGGCCCAGTTCATCGGGGCGAAGACCGACGCCGAGGCGAAGAAGGCCTTCGACGAGATGCGGCTCCAGTACCAGACCAAGCCGCTGATGATGTCCGGCATGGAAGGCTTCTGGAGTGCGAAGACCGGCAAGTTCTACGCGCTCAAGGGACGCACCGCGGTCATCGTCGCGCTCGGCTCCCCGCGCGTGAACGAGCGCGACGCCGAGAAGAGCCGCGTGATCGCGGAGTTCCTCCTCAACAAGTTGTAGACCTTTCCATCACCCGGGTTCCCGCATGACCGCCATCGTCGAAATCGTCGCCCGCGAAATCCTTGATTCCCGCGGCAATCCCACCGTCGAAGCCGACGTCCTCCTCGAATCCGGCATCATGGGCCGCGCCGCCGTGCCCTCGGGCGCCTCCACCGGGTCGCGCGAGGCGATCGAGCTGCGCGACGGCGACATGGGCCGCTACCTCGGCAAGGGAGTGCAAAAGGCGGTGGAGAACGTCAACAGCGAGATCTGCGAGGCGATCATCGGGCTGGACGTCGCCGAGCAGGCGACCTCGACCGCGCTGGTCGATCTCGACGGCACCGAGAACAAGTCGCGCCTGGGCGCCAACGCGATGCTGGCCGTGTCGCTCGCCTGCGCCAAGGCCGCGGCCGAGGAGCGGGCTGTCGCTCTACCGCTACCTCGGCGGCTCGGGGCCGAAGCACATGCCGGTGCCGATGATGAACGTGATCAACGGCGGCGCGCACGCCAACAATTCGCTCGACATGCAGGAGTTCATGATCGTCCCGGCCGGGATGCCCACTTCCGCCGAGGCGCTGCGCGCCGGCGCCGAGATGTTCCAGACGCTGAAGAAGATGATCGACAAGCAGGGCAGGCCGACCACGGTCGGCGACGAAGGCGGCTTCGCGCCCAACCTGCCAGCAACGAAGCGGCGCTGGAGCTTGTCGTCAAGGCGATCGAGGAGGCGGGCTACACCGCTGGCAGCGACGTGCTGATCGGCATCGACTTCGCCGCCAGCGAGTATTTCAAGGACGGCAAGTACCCTTCAGGGCGAGCACCGTCCTACACGCCGCAGCAGATGGTCGACCTGCTCGCCGCCTGGTGCAAAAAGTACCCGATCGTCTCGATCGAGGACGGCATGGCCGAGGGCGACTGGGATGGCTGGAAGCTGCTCACGAAGCGGCGGGCAAGAACGTGCAACTGGTGGGCGACGATATCTTCGTCACCAACACGCGCATCCTCGCCGAGGGCATCAAGCGCGGCGTGGCCAATTCCATCCTCATCAAGATCAACCAGATCGGCACGCTCTCGGAGACCTTCGAGGCGGTCGAGATGGCCAAGTGCGCTGGCTATACGTCCGTCATCTCGCACCGTTCCGGCGAGACCGAGGACACGACGATCGCCGACATCGCGGTCGCCACCAACGCGGGGCAGATCAAGACCGGGTCGCTGTCCCGCTCGACCGCATCGCGAAGTACAACCAGCTGCTGCGCATCGAGGAAGAGCTCGGCGACGCCGGCACTTACGCCGGGCGCGGGGCCTTTTACCAGTTAAGGTGAGAGCGGAATTAGCCGCCGATGAACGCCGATGGACGCCGATAAAATCGTGACGGCGTATGGCTTCAGCAGTCGTCGGGCCATCCCGAACCAAACCCAATCTGCCTTTGCCTTTATCGGCGTTCATCGGCGTTCATCCCCCCATCTTGGCGGGGGCCCCGCGGCGGTTTCAAACTGCGGTGTTGGAAGTTCGCGTTGTTTCCCGCCAGCATGGCAATGAAGAAGTGAGAGCGATTTCCCTCATCCTCGGCGGTCTGCTCCTGCTGCTGCAGTACCCGCTGTGGCTGGGCAAGGGCAGCTGGCTGAAGGTGCGGGAGCTGGACCGGCAGGTGGCGGAGCAGAAGGAAGGCAACGCGCGGCTCAGGGTGCGCAACGACGCCCTCGACGCGGAGGTGCGCGACCTGAAGGAAGGGCTCGACGCGATCGAGGAGCGCGCACGCACGGAACTCGGCATGATCAAGCAGGACGAGGTCTTCGTGCAGGTGCTGGCGAAACCGAAGCGCGCCGAGGCGCGGAAATAGCAGGGCCTCGCGGCAACCGGCCATGACGCCTGCGGCGCTCAAGCGCTACCTCGCCGCGCTGCCCGGCGCGACGCGCGAAATCAAGTGGGGCGTGGACCAGGTCTACTGCATCGGCGGCAAGATGTTCGCCGCGCTCTACGAGGACAAGCAGGGCGTGGCCAACATTTCATTCAAGGTCGACGACCACCGCTTCCTCGAGCTTACCGACCGCAAGGGCGTCTCTCCCGCGCCCTACCTCGCCCGCGCCAAATGGGTGCAACTCAAGGGACTTAAAATCTTCCCGATCCGGAATTGAAGGCGCTGCTCACGCGGGCGCACGAAATCATCGCGGCGAAATTGCCGAAGAAGGTCCGCGAGGCGCTGCAATGATAGCGATACATCCCCTCACCCCGGAGCGCTGGCCGGATCTCGAAAAACTGTTCGGCCCGCGCGGCGCATGCGGCGGCTGCTGGTGCATGTACTGGCGCTTGCCCGGCAAGGAATTCAAGGCGTCGTCCGGCGACGGCAATCGCAAGGCATTGCGCAAGATCCTGAAGGGCGGCACCATTCCCGGGCTGCTCGCCTACGACGCCGGCGAGCCGGTCGGGTGGTGCGCCGTCGCTCCGCGCGAGGCCTTGAAGCGCCTCGAGACCGCGCGCACGCTCAAGCCGATCGACGACCTGCCGGTCTGGTCGGTAAGCTGCTTCTTCATCAAGAAGGGACATCGCCGCAAGGGGCTCGCCGTGAAGCTCCTCGAAGCCGCGAAGAAACACGTGAGGCGGCAGGGCGGCACGCTGCTTGAAGGTTATCCATCGGTGCCGAAGGGCGATGCCGTCGATACGTTCGCGTGGACCGGGCTCCCGGGCGCGTTCGAGAAGGCGGGATTCGAGGTCGTCGCGCGCCCGTCCGGTGCGCGCGCCATCGTGCGCTTCGACCTCGGGCGGCGCCTCGCCAGGAAGGCGAGCTTGCGGGCAAGCGGCCTTGCGGGTCGAACGCGGCGGTTTTCGTGAAGCCCCGGGCTTGTGGGATACTGCCCTGCAACCAAAAAAATACCGCAGTCCAATTCTCTGTCGGAGGAGAAACCCATGAAGCAAGGAAGAATGCCTGCACTGCTCGCCGTTGCCGCCATCGCGTTGGCTGCCATGCCCGCCGGCGCGCAGCAACTGCGCCTCATGACCGGCCCGCAAGGCGGAGTATGGGTGCCGCTGGGCGGCGCCTTCAAGAACGTGTGGGAAAAGGCCATTCCGGGCCTGTCGGTCCAGCCCCTGCCCGGGGCGGGCATCGCCAACATCCGCGGCATCGATGAAGGCAAGGCCGACGTCGGTTTCGGCAACAGCATCAGTTCCGTGGACGGCCTCAACGGAGAGGCGCCATTCCCGCAGAAGGTCACCAAGGTCTGCCAGCTCGCCAACCTCTATCCGCAGTATTTCCAGATCGTCGCGCTGGCCGACGCCGGCGTGAACAGCATTGCCGACATGAAGGGCAAGGCGATTGCGGTGCAGCCCAAGGGCAACACCGCGGAAAAGGTGTCGCAGGACATCCTCAAGGCCTCTGGCCTGTCCTATGCCAGCGCAAAGGTGAGCTTCGTCAATTCCTATACCGACGCGGCGGCGCTGATGAAGGACGGCCATGCGCAGGTGTTCACGCTCGGGACGACCATTCCGGCCTCTTCGGTGATGGACGTGGCCGCCGGGCGCGACATCAAGATGGTACCGGTCACCCCGGCCATCGTGCAGGCGATGAAGAAGATCAATCCCGGCTACATCAAGGGCGCGATCAAGGCCGGCACCTACCCGAAGCAGGACAAGGAAGTCGACGCCATCGTCTACTCGGCGCACCTTGTGGTCGCGTGCGCCTTGCCGGAGGCACAGGTCTACGCCATGGTGAAGGCGATCGCATCCAATATCCACCTGGTCGCGATCAACAAGGCGATGGACGGACTAACGCCGAAGATGATGGCCGAGGACATCGGCGTGCCTTTCCATCCGGGCGCGGTGAAGTACTACAAGGAAGTGGGCGCGATGTAAGGCACGCCGCCTTGCTTCCCGCTCGCTTCGCTGCGATCCCCCTGCCGCCCGGCCGGGGGATTTTCTTTTTCACCTTGCCGTGATGACGCAAGACAAGGCGGTACGCTGGACGGCGGGCCTCGTCGCGATAGCGATGTCGCTCTACCATATGTGGACTACCGCGTTCGCACCGCCCGAGGCGATGATCTTTCGCGGTACCCACCTGCTGTTCGCGCTTGTGCTGGTGTTCCTCCTCCACCCGGTCTGGCGGGAGGCGGACGGCCGCCGGCGCCTCGTCTGGATACACCTGGTGATGATCGCTGCTTCGGTCGCGATGATCGGCTACATATTCCTCACCTACGAGAGCATCACCAACCGCATCATCTACATCGACGACCTCAACGCCTGGGACAAGACGATGGCGGCACTTGCCGTTGCGCTGGTGCTCGACGCCACGCGACGCATCATCGGCTGGCCCCTGCCGATCACCGCGCTCCTCTTCCTCGCCTACACCGTGTTCGGCACCGACATAAAGATGCAGGTGCTGCTGGAGCAGATGTACCTCTCCACCGACGGGATCTTCGGCTCGACACTGGGGGTGTCGGCTTCCTACGTGATCGTGTTCGTGCTGTTCGGCAGCTTCATGGAGAAGTCGGGCACAGGGAAGCTGTTCATGGACTTTGCCCTCGCCATAACCGGCCACACCGCGGGCGGCCCGGGCAAGGTGTCGGTGGTGAGCTCGAGCTTGTTCGGCACCATCTCGGGAAGCGCGGTGGCCAATGTGATGGTGGACGGCCCGATGACCATTCCGCTCATGAAGCGCACCGGCTTCAAGCCGGCATTCGCCGCGGGCGTGGAGGCGACGGCGTCGACGGGCGGGCAGATCATGCCGCCGGTGATGGGCGCGGCAGCCTTTGTGATGGCCGAATCCCTGGCGGTGAGCTACTCCAGGTCACGGTCTGGGCGTGGATCCCGGCGCTGCTTTACTACGTTGCCGTGTTTGCCGCAGTGCACTTCGAGGCCAAGCGCGTGGGCCTGCTGGGCGTGCCGCGCTCTGAGCTGCCGCGAATGTCCCGCGTCCTTGCCGAGCGCGGGCACCTGTTCATCCCGATCATTTTCGTGTTCACCGGCATGACGCTTTCCTATTCCGCGCCGCTGTGCGCGCTGGTCGGGGCGCTGTCCTGCCTGCCGATCGCGCTGCTCAGGAAAACGACGCGCGGGGATATCCGCTGGATGAGCGTCATCGAGGCGCTCGAAGGCGGGGCGCGCGACGCGCTTGCCGTCGCCATGGCCTGCGCCTGCGCCGGCATCGTGATCGGCGTGATCTCGCTGACGGGGCTCGGAATCACGTTCACGCAGATGGTGGTGGCGTTGTCGCAAAACAGCCTTGTGCTCGCGCTCATGCTCACAGCTGTCGCGGGAATCGTGCTGGGCATGGGCATGCCCACCACGCCGGCCTACATCGTCATGGTGTCGCTGCTCGTTCCCGCGCTGATCAAGCTGGGGGTGGTGGACGCCTGCGGCGCACATGTTCCGCTGTACTTCGCAGTGCTCTCCGCGATAACGCCGCCGGTGGCGCTGGCCGTGTTCGCCGCGGCGGCGCTCGCGAAGGCCAACCTGTGGCGCGCGGGATGGGAAGCCGTGCGCATCGGCGCCGCCGGCTTCATCGTGCCGTTCATGTTCGTCTACGAGCCGGCACTTCTCATGATCGGCGACTGGCAGACCATCCTGCTCTCCACGACGACCGCCACCATCGGTTGCGTGACGCTCGCCGCCGGGCTGTTCGGCTATCTCGCGCGTCCCTGCCTGGCGTGGGAGCGCGTCGTGCTCGTCGTGGCGGCGCTGTGCCTGATCAAGCCGGGTGGATCACCGATGCCATCGGAGTCGGCTTGCTCTGCGCTGTCCTGGCAAATCAGTTGCTGCTCGGCTCGCGACGGGCGAGCGTGGCGAAATAGTCGCGGCGGCTCCCTGCGGCTCCCTGCGGCCTCGCCAAGTGCCGCCGCCGGCCGGCCATTCGAGATTTCGGCCGACCCATGCGGGGCAAGCTGTGATAGCCTTATTTTTCCTGGCGGGTGGAGGGGTTCGGTTCCCGTTCGTCGATCTCCCCATGACACGTGCTGCACCTGTGCCGAAACTCGCCTTCGATCACCACAAGAATACTTATCCCCGGAGACCCCGCCATGAAAGTTGTTGCCAAGTCACTCGCATTCGTTGTCGCCACCGCGTTTGCCGCTGCCCCCGCTCTTGCGCAGGAAACCGTGCGCTGGGGCGTCCCGATGGCCTTCGGCTCCAACCTTACCGCGCTGGGCGACACCATGCCCTGGGTGTCGGAGCAGTTGAAAAAGGTGTCCGGCGGCACGATCAACCTGCAGGTCTTCGAGCCTGGAAAGCTGGTGCCGGCGCTCGGCATTTTCGACGCCGTCTCAAGCGGCAAGGTCGAGGCCGGCTTCAGCTGGATGGGGTATGAGACCGGCAAGGTACCGGCGTCGGCGCTGTTCGGCGCCGTGCCCTTCGGCATGGAATCGCCGCAGTACGCCGCCTGGATGTACTTCGGGGGCGGCGACGCCCTGCTGAAGGAAGCCTTCAAGCCGCACAATGTCACCCGATTTCTGCGGCACGATCAGCCCCGAGGCGGCGGGCTGGTTCAAGAAAGAGATCAAGACGCCAGAGGACCTCAAGGGCCTGAAGTTCCGCGCCGCCGGGCTGGGCGGCAAGATCTACCAGAAGGTCGGCTCCTCGGTGACGTTGCTGCCCGGCGGTGAACTTTTCAGGCCCTGGAGAAGGGCGTGCTCGACGGCACGGAGTTCTCGCTGCCCACGGTGGATGACCAGCTCGGCTTCTACAAGGTGGCCAAGAACTACTACCTTCCGGGCTGGCACCAGCCGTCCACCAACCAGTTTCTCTACGTGAACATTGCGGCGTGGGGCAAGCTCAAGCCGCAGACCCAGGCGCAGATCGAGACCACCTGCACGGCCGGCGTGATGATTTCGCTGGCCAAGGCCGAGGCCCTGCAGGGCGACATGCTGGCCAAGTTCAAGAAGGAGGGCGTCAAGCTGCACAAGTTCAGCAAGCCGATGCTCGACGCCTTCGCCAAGGCCTCGAGTGAAGTGATGGCGGAAGAGTCGGCCAAGGACCCGGTGTTCAAGAAGGTCTACGACAGCATGTCCGCCTTCCAGAACAAGAACCGGGAGTGGCACGACTTCGGCTACCTGCCGCGCGACTACAAGTGAGCAGCCGCCGGAACCGCGGCGCCGTGCGCAAGGAGACCGACATGACCACCCCAGCGCACGGCGCCGCCCTGCCTGAGGCGGGCCCCTCGGGCATCGCGCTGCCCACCACCGCATTCTCGCGCGGCGCCGACCGCGTGATTTCCTGGTTCGGCGAGGCCGCGTCGGTCCTGTGGACCGTGCTGATCGCGGTGATCGTGGTGCAGGTGGTGGCGCGCTACGCGTTCGACAAGGGATCCATCATGATGGAGGAGCTGCAGTGGCACCTCTATGCCGTGGGCTTCATGCTCGGCCTCGCATTCACCGAGGTGCACGAGCGCAATGTGCGCATCGACGTGCTGGCCGAACGATTCGCGCGGCGCACCAGGCTGTGGATCGAGTTCTTCGGCGTAACCTTGCTGCTGCTCACGTTCAGCTGCTTCATGACCTGGTACGCGGTGCCGTACTTCTTCACTTCGCTGCAGCTCAATGAAGTGTCTGCGGCGCCCGGCGGGTTGCCCTATCGCTGGTTCCTGAAGTCGTTCATCGTCACCGCCTTCGTGCTGCTGGCCCTTGCGGGCCTCAGCCGGTTGACCCGGGTCTGGGTGGCGCTGTTCGGCCGGCGATGGCGCTCCACCGGACTGCGAAAGAAAAAAAAGGGGAGACCGGCATGCTCCGTTCTACGAGTTGTTCGCCATAGCCTTCATGCTGACCTTCATCGTGATGCTGTTCACCGGCTACCCGGTGGCGTGGCTGCTGGGCGGCCTGTCGCTGGTCTTCGCCGCCGTGGGCATCGCGCTGGGCAGCCAGTTCGGGCTCGACACCTTCCTGATGACCAGCTGGACCAAGTTTTCCGGCGTCATCGACCGCCTGGACGGCATCATGTGGAACTGGGTGCTGGTGTCGCTGCCGATGTTCGTCTACATGGGGCTGATGCTCGACCGCTCTGGCGTGGCCGACATCATGATGCGCAATTTCGTCAAGGTGTTCGGCGGCATCAAGGGCGGCCTGGGGCTGACGGTCATCGGCATCGGCATCCTGCTCGCGGCGTCCACCGGCATCGTCGGCGCCTCGGTGGTGCTGCTGGCGGTGCTGTCGATGCCGATCATGCTGCAGAACAACTACAACAAGGCATTGGCCTCGGGGTGGTGGCGGCTTCGGGCACCCCGGGCATCCTGATCCCGCCCTCGATCATGCTGGTGCTGATGGCCGACCAGGTCTCCACCCCCGTCGGCGACCTCTTCATGGGCAGCTGATTCCCGGCGGGGGGCTGGCCGCTGTACATGGTGTACGTCCTGGGGGTGGGCGTGTTCCGGCCCGACCTGGCGCCCGCCGGCTGCCGACGCCGAGCAGCTGACGATGAAGCAGATCGCCACCGCCTTCCTGTCCACGGTTCCCACCTTCGGGCTGATCCACTGGCGCTGGGCTCGATCTTCTTCGGCGTGGCCACGCCCACCGAAGCTTCGGGCCTCGGTGCGCCGGGCAATTATCCTTGCCGCGGTGAACTGAAGTTAGCTGGAAGTGATCCGCGAGGTCGGCATCGATACCACGTTGACCACCTGCTTCATCTTCGCCATCTTCATCGGCGCCACGGTGTTCGCCTACGTACTGCGAGTGGTGGGCGGCGACGAGCCGATCACCGAGTTCTTCAAGGGCCTGGGCCTCGGTCCCACCGGCCTCGTGCTGGTGGTGCTGGGGGTGGTGTTCGTTGCCGGCTTCTTCCTCGACTGGTTCGAGATCGTGCTGATTGTCGTGCCGCTGCTGGCGCCGGTGGTCAAGCTCGCCGGCATCGACATGACATGGTTCCTGAACCTGATCGCGCCGACGCTGCAGACCTCGTTCCGACGCCGCCGGTGGGCTTCTCGCTTTTCGACCTGAAGGGCGTGGTGCCCAAGGGCGACCATCAGGAACATCTACGTCGGCGTCATTCCCTTCGTGCTGTTGCAGTTGTTGATGGTGGGACCGGCCCCTGTTCTGCAGATCATCCTGTGGCTGCCGCAGCGGATGTACGGCGTGGGGAAATTGACACCCCTGGGCTCGGCCGCTCGCCTGAGGCTGCCCGAAGCGTGCCGGGGCGCGCGTTGCGTGGCAACCGGGCAGGACCTGCTCAGCCGCGCTGCTTGAGGATTCCCGAGGTATGGCGTGACAGCCGGGTGCGCTGCCTGGCGTGCTCGTCGAAATTGGCCGGCGAGAGCCATTGCCGGAACGCCGCCTGCAGCGCCGGCCATTCCTTGTCGATGATCGCATACCACGTGGTGTCGCGGTTGCGCCCCTTGTCATCTGCGCCTGCCGGAACACGCCTTCGTAGGAGAAGCCTAGGCGTTGCGCCGCCGCGCGCGAAGGCGCATTGAGCGCGTTGCACTTCCACTCGTAGCGGCGGTAGCCGAGCGCGAAGGCGTTCTCCATCATCAGGGTACATCGCCTCGGTGGCGGCCGGCGTGCGCTGCAGTTGCGGCGACCAGGCTGATGTGGCCGACTTCGATCGTGCCGATGATCGCGGCGTCGATGCGGCAGGTAGCTCGTGACGCGGCGCTGGCCTGGTGGCCTTGTCGATGACGGCGTACCACACCGGGTCGCCTGGCTGGCCGCGGCGGCGTCCACCCAGGCGCGATAGTCCTTCAGCGAGGCGAACGGGCCGTAGCCCAGTAGGTCCAGATGCCTCCCCCGGCATCGGCGGCGTTGGCCGCGTGGAGGTCGGCTGCGTGCCTTTCGCCGTCCAGGCGCTCGAGCGCGCAGAAGCGTCCTTGCATCGCTTCGGCCGAAGGAGGCCGCGCGGCTTCCAATCGGGCACCGGAAGCCCGACCGGCTGGCCGAGGGAGTTCAATTCGTGTTCCATGCGCCTCAGGCCTCCGGGTTGGTGATGACGTAGCGAAGGAACCCGCTGTGCGGCGTGTACTTGTCGTAGAGACCGCGCGCGCGATAATTGTTTTCCTTCGTGTCCCAGTACAGGCGCGACCATCCCTGCCTTTTCTTTCCGCCACCAGCCAGTCGATCATCTGCCTGCCCGTGCCCGCCGCACGAAGTTGGGGATCGACGAAGAGGTCCTGCAGGTAGCACACCTGCTGAGTGTCGAGTGTTTTCGTGAAGGAGGTAGTTGGTCATGCCGATGACGCCGTCTCGATCGCGCTCGGCGACGATGGCGCGAACGGTTGAGGCAGGGTCCATGATGCGCGTCCACGTGTGGCGCGTGATCGCCTCGACAGGCTCGCGCTCGTAGAAGCGGGTGTAGGCGTCCAAGAGTCGCGCCAGCGCGCCTCGTCGCGCGCCTCGATCCTGCGGATGGTCTCGCCATCATGATCCCCTCCGGGCCAGCCAGATTCCCGCAAGCACCACGGCGCCGCCGATGAATTGCGCCGGCCCGATCGCTTCGCCGAACAGCGCCAACGCGACCAGCGCAGCCACCACCGGCTGGATCAGCAGGCTCACCGAGGAGAGCGAGGCCGACAGGTGCGCGAAGGCGTAGGCATAGGGCCTGCCCAAGGATCTGCGAGACGAGGGCCAGCCCAAGAGCACCAGCCAGCCGGTGGCGCCCGCCGGCAGCATCGGCTGCGGCGACAGGAACGCGATCGGCAGCAGCTGATCGCGGTGATCGTTGTGCTCCACGCCATGATGCGCGCGGTGCCGGTGCCCGCGTCGCGCAGCGCCTTGATGGAAAGCATGTAGCCCGCGTAGAACACCGCGGTGAGCGCGCCCAGCGCATCGCCGATGAGCCGCGTGCCCCCGATCGAGAAGTTGGGGCCGACGAGGATGAACATGCCGGCGATCGCCGTGAACATGCCGACGAGGAAGGTACCGGTGACGCGGGTGCGGAAGAACAGCCACCCGGCGAGCGTGACGAAGATGGGCGCCAGGTTCGCGAGCAGCGTGGAGTTGGCCACCGAGGTCCACATGATCGACCAGTGCCACACGCCCAGGTCGGCGGCGAAGAACAGTCCCGCGCCCGCCATCGCCCAGCGCGACCCCGGGGCCCGCCCGGCGCTTCCGCGGGCATGCGCCAGACCCACAACCAGAGCAGGGGCGCGGCGAGCGTCGTGCGCCAGAAGGCGCTGGCGACCGGGCCCGTGTCCGAGAGGCGCACGAAAATCGGCGCAAAGGCGATCGCGCAGCCGCCGGCCAGCAGGCACACGAACGCTAGAGTGGCGTGGCGATTGTCCGCTTCGGGCGCGATCGTGGCGGGGGAAGACATGCGCCATTCGACCGAGGCGAGAAAACGGGGTCAGAGTGAGTTCCACGCTCCGGGGTCAGATCCCGATTCAAGCGCGCTGTCGCCAGCAGTCTCTCGCTGGTCCACGAATTCGGGCTCTGACCCCGGTTCTTTCGGAAAGGGCCTCTGACCCCGTTTTCCGGGAAATGTACTCTGACCCCGTTTTCCTCGTGACCCCGCTTACTGGAAACGGTTGGCCAGCCGATCGACGATCGCGCCACCCAGCCTGGCAAGGTGCTCGGCCACGGGAAGGCGCCGTCGCGCTCGGCCACCTTGATCACCAGTCCCTCGCTGCCGTAGGTGAGTTCCACGTGGCCGGCGAACGAGATCCCCGGCGTCGAGCCCTTCGGCCAGTCGAGCAGCAGCCTCTCCACCTCACGGTCGAAGACGCGCTCGCACAGCGTCCGGTCGCGGAGAGGAAGAGCACCACCTTGCGCAGGCGCGGATCGCGCGGCTCGACTTGCACGGCGTCGTGATAGAACGCGGTGAAGTTGTCGGCGTGCTTCTTGTTGAAGCTGGCTACGAGCGCGCCGGCGAACTTGATCGTCGCGCGCCCGGCGCCGCTCAGCAAGGCCACGCCGAGTTGGGGTGCACCGTGCACAGTTCCGCCCCACGCGCGGCAGCCCGGTCGCCGTGAATACCAGCCTCGGGTTGGAGGACGACGAGCCGGCGTCGAGATCGTAGTGCAAGGTCCAGGGCTCCCCGCCGGGTGAATGGCCGTGCATGCGCCAGCGGATGTCGCCGGACTCCTGCGATTCGAAGCGCCAGCCCAACGAGAGCGCACGATCGGCCGCGCGGGTGACGTTGCGCTTCTGCTTCTGCTGTCAGGCGCGATGATGGCGGATGAGGAAGGCGAAGAAGGCGACGAAGGCGCCGACGAGGCGATGGCGATCAGGGTTTCCATGGCAACGCGATTATGCCAAGCAGACCGTGTCCGCAGTCGGTCAAGGGTAAAATGTTGGGGTGAACAACGAGTTCCTCTCCGCCGTGGTGCTGCTCCTGCTGGTGGTCGACCCCTTCGGCAACGTGCCGATCGTGCCGGGCATGGTCGCGGGATCCGCCGCAGCGACGCGCCTGGGTGATCGCGCGCGAGTGCTTCATCGCCTATGGCCTGCTGCTCGCCTTCATGTTCGGTGGGCAGGGGCTGCTGCAGTTGATGCACCTGTCGGAAGCCTCCCTCTCGATCGCGGGCGGCGTGATCCTTTTCCTGATCGCGCTGAACTGGTGTTCGGCCGCGCCGAGGGTGCTTTCAGCGTCGAGGCGGCCGGGGAACCTTTCATCGTGCCGCTGGCCATACCCCTGATCGCAGGCCCGTCGGCGCTGGCCACCGTGATGCTGATGGCCACGCGAGATCCTTCGCGGATCGGCATGTGGGCCGGCGCGATCACAGTCGTCATGGCCTTCACCACGGTCCTGCTGGTGCTGGCCGAGCGCATCAAGGGCTGGATGGGCGACAAGGTGGTCAAGGCGATCGAGCGCCTGATGGGCCTCATCCTCACGACCATTTCGATCGAGACGTGCTCGAAGGCATCAAGAAGTTCGTCCGGAGCCTCTGAGATGAGCAAGGCATTCACCAAGGAAGGCGAAGACAGCGACACCGACGAACTCGACCTCGAGTCGGCCGAGGAATCCCCCTGGCCGCGGGCGCCAAGAACTACATGACGCCGATCGGCTGGAAAAGCATGCGCGACGAGCTCACCCACCTCGTGAAGCACGAGCGCCCCGAAAGGACCTCGGTCGTGTCGTGGGCCGCGAAGAACGGCGACCGCTCCGAGAACGGCGACTACCTGTATGGCAAGAAGCGCCTGCGCGAGATCGACCGGCGCATCCGCTACCTCACCAGGCGGCTGGAAAATGCCGAGGTGGTCGATCCGGCGACGCGCGAGGCGACCGACCAGGTGTTCTTCGGCGCCACCGTCAACTATGCCGGTGGCGATGGCGGGAAGACGACGGTGCGCATCGTCGGCATCGACGAGACCGACCTCACGCGCAACTACGTGAGCTGGACCTCGCCCATCGCCCGCGCCTCATCAAGGCGCGCGAAGGCGACGCGGTGGCGCTGCACCAGCCCGACGGCAACGAGGAGATCGAGATCCTGGAGGTGAAGTACGAGGCGATCCCGATGAGCCTTTCGTTCCGTGAAGAGCGGGGTTGCGCCCAATTCCAAGTAGAATTTCGTTCGATCGGAGAAACGATGTCCCATGTGAAGAGTTTGCTTTGCCTGCTCGCCGGGCTGGCGCTGTCCGTGGCGGTGCTGGCGCAAGACAAGCCTGCCGCGCCTTCTGCCAAGCCTGCCGCGTCGGCGTCGCCCGCCGCCAAGACCGCAACGGACAAGCCCGTCCCCGGCGGCAAAGGCCGCCCCGGCGACTGCCCCTGCCGAGGCCGAGCCCGAACCGCCGCCGCGGCCCCGGGTGCCGCCCAAGAGCTACCTCTGGGAGGTGACCGGGCTCACCAACCGCGTGTACCTGTTCGGCACCATCCACGCCGGGAAGGACTCGTTCTATCCCTTGCCCGAGGCCGTCGAGCGCGCGTTCACGCAGTCGAAGGTGCTGGTGGTCGAGGCCGACATCACCGACGCGAAGGCGATGGCCGATTCCATGGTCGGCATGACCTATACGCCGCCGGACCGCCTCGACAAGAACATCAGCCGCGAAAGCTGGGAGCGGTTTCGCAAGCAGCTTGCCCGCTACGGCCTGCCCGAAGCCGAGATAGTGAAGTTGAAGCCCTTCATGGCGGTGTCCCTCGTGGTGTTTTCCGAATGGAATGCGCTCGGCTACCAGCCGCAGTTCGGCGTCGATTCCTACCTGATCGAGCGCGCCAAGGTGGCGAAGAAGCGCATTGTCGAGATCGAAGGGGTGGCCGAGCAGACGCGCGTGCTCAATTCCTTCACCGACCCCGAGTTCAAGGCGCTGTTCGAGGCCACGCTTGAGGCGCTGGAAAGCGGCAAGAGCGGTGCGCAGATCGAGGCCATGGTGAAGTATTGGCAAGAGGGCAATCCCGAAGGCCTCCTCGAGGCGGCGAACCGCTATCCAAAGGGTCTCCGATGCTGATCGCCTTCGAGGAAAAACTGGTCTGGGATCGCCACGAGGCGATGGTGAAGAAGATCGAGGAGTACCTGAATGCCCGCGAGCCGTACTTCGTGGCCGTGGGCGGCCTTCACCTCGCCGGGCCGCGGGGCCTGCTGGAGATGCTGAAGGCCAGGGGCTTCGCCGTGCGGCAACTGTGAGCGCTCGGCCGATGGCGCCCCGAAGCGGCGGCCAGCTGCTTGTCGATGCGCTGATCGGCCACGGCGTGGACCTCGCGTTCGGCGTGCCGGGCGAGAGCTACCTCGCGGTGCTCGACGCGTTCCACGAGCGCGCGGGACGCGATCCGCTTCATCGTCTGCCGCCACGAGGCGGGTGCGGCCAACATGGCGGAGGCCTACGGCAAGACTCACCGGACGCCCGGCATCTGCTTCGTCACGCGCGGGCCGGGCGCGACCAACGCCGTCGATCGGCGTGCACACGGCGTTCCAGGATTCCACGCCGATGATCCTGTTCATCGGCCAGGTGGGCAGCGACTTCGCCGAGCGCGAGGCCTTCCAGGAAATCGACTACCGGCGCATGTTCGGCCCGATGGCCAAGTGGGTGGCGCAGATCGATCGCGCCGAGCGCGTTCCCGAGTTCATGTCGCCGCGCCTTCCACCCGGCGGCATCGGGCCGGCCGGGGCCGGTGGTGCTCGCGCTGCCCGAGGACATGCTCACCGCCACCGCCACGGTCGCCGACGACCGCGCTACCAGGCGTGCAGGCGAATCCCTCCGAGGACGGATGTGCGCGCGCTGCGCGCGCTGCTCGCAGGCAGCCGAGCGCCCGCTGCTGGTCGTCGGCGGCGGCGTGCTGGGACGCAAAGCGCGTGCGACGACATCCGCCGCTTCGCCGAGGCCAATGCGCTGCCGGTGGGCTGCGCGTTCCGCTACCAGGACCATTTCGACAACGCCCATCCCAACTACGCCGGCGACATCGGCATCGGCATGAACCCGAAGCTGGCGCAGCGCGTGCGGGACGCCGACCTGCTGCTCGTGGTCGGCGCGCGGCTGGGCGAGATGACCACCGGCGGCTACACGCTGGTCGAATCCCCCGTGCCGAAGCAGAAGCTGGTCCACGTCCACGCGGGCGCGGAGGAGCTCGGCCGCGTCTACCAGCGGCGAGCTGCTGATCAATGCCGGCATGCCGCGAGTTCGCGGCCGCGCGGCGATGCGCCGCGGTCGACGGCCGCGCTGGGCGGCGTGGCGCGGAATCGGCGCGCGCCGACTACGAGGCCTGGCACGCACGCCGCGAGCCCCCGGGCGCGTTCAGATCTGGCGACGTGATGGCCGCACTCGCGCGCGCGCCTGCCGCCCGACGCGATCATCACCAACGGCGCCGGCAATTACGCCGCGCTGGGTGCACCGCTTCTATCGATACACCGGCTGCCGCACGCCCAGCTCGCGCCGACCAGCGGCGCGATGGGCTACGGCGTGCCCGCGGCGGTCGCGGCGAAGCTCGCTGCATCCCGAGCGCAGCGTGGTGTCGCTTCGCCGGCGACGGCTGCTTCCTCATGAACGGGCAGGAACTCGCCACCGCGGTGCAGTACGGCGCCAACGTCGTCTTCATCGTCGTCAACAACGGCATGTACGGCACCATCCGCATGCACCAGGAGACGCGAGTATCCCGGCCGCGTCAGCGGCACCGACGCTCGGCGAACCCGGACTTTGCCGCGCTGCGCGCGCGCCTTCGGCGCGCACGGCGAATGGTCGAGGACACCGCGCAGTTCGCGCCGGCGTTCGAGCGCGCGCTTCGCCGCCGGCAAGCCCGGCGCTGATCGAGATCCGGATCGACCCGCAGGCGATCACGCCCAACACCACGCTCGACGCGATCCGCAGTTCCGGTCGGGGCTGAAACAGGCGGGGTCGGCAACGTCGACTGACCGTTGCAACATATCGGGACCGCCGCAAGCACGGCTGCCGCCGCTACCCGCGTGGCGCGCTGGCGGCATACCGGACAGCGCCTTTGCGCTATAGTCATCAACCGGCCGCCCAAAGTCCGGACCTTGCGCCCTGCGCCCCGGCCCGCCTTCGTGAATCCCTCCGACGCCCATCACACCAAGACTCCCGGCGCGCAGATCGACCCGATCGCCAATGCCGCGCTGCTCGACGCGCTGCCAAGCCTCGTCTGGTGCGTGGGCGCCGACGGGCTGTGCTCCTTCGTCAACCGCGCGTGGACCGAATTCACGGGGCGGTCGAGCGAGCAGGAACTCGACGACGGCTGGCTGGAAGGCGTGCACCGCGAGGACCGCGATCGCGTGACCCAGGTGCTGCGTACGGCGTTCGGCGCGCGCAAGCCCTTCAAGGCCGAGTACCGGCTGCGCCGCGCCGATGGCAGTTTCGGCTGGGTGCACCACGCCGCGGGCCCCTCGAACGATGCCGAAGGGCGCTTCGCCGGCTACCTCGGCACCTGCCACGACATCACCGAAAGGCACGACGCCGAGCTGACCGCGCGCGAGGGCGAGCGCATGATGCGCGTGCTCGCCGACAACCTGCCGGCGCAGATCGCCTATTACGAGGCCGGTTCGCTGAAGTGCCTGTTCGCCAACAAGGCCTACGCGCGCGCCAACGGCTGGGACGAGCAATCGATCCTCGGGCGCACGGTGGAAGAGGTGATCGGGCAGGAGGCCAACCGGCTGATCGCGCCGTACGTGAAGCGCGTGCTGGCGGGGGAGTCCGTGAGCTACGAGCGCCCCCACACCATGCCCTCCGGCGAGGAGCGCCTGATCGAGGTGAACCTGCTGCCGCACCTCTCCGAGTCCGGCGAGATGCTGGCCGCGTTCGTGCTGATCAGCGACATCACGCGCCACCGGCTCGCCGAGCGCAGCATCCGCGAGAGCGAGGAGAGGCTGCGCAAGTTCTCCGAGGCCACGCGCGAGGGCATCGTGTTCCACGACAAGGGCATCATCACCGATTGCAACGAGGCGCTCTCGCGCATCATCGGCTATTCCCACGACGAGCTGGTCGGCACCGCGATCCTGAATTACAACGCGCCGGAATACCGCGAGATGGTGGCCAACAACATCAGCGCCGGCATGGAACGCCCGTACGAGGGCGCGATCCTGCACAAGGACGGGCACCGCATCCCCGTCGAGCTGGTCGGCAAGGAAATGCCCTTCAAGGGCCAGCACTACCGCATGACCGTGGTGCGCGACATCAGCGACCGCAAGAGCGCCGAGGAGCGCATCCAGTTCCTCGCCCACCACGACACGCTCACGGGGCTGCCGAACCGCGTGATGCTGATGGACCGCCTCGAGGTGATGCTCGCCTCGGCGCGGCGCCGGTCCACGCCCGTGGGCATCCTCTTCATCGACCTGGACCACTTCAAGACGGTCAACGATTCGCTCGGCCACGCGGCGGGCGACGCGCTCCTGAAGATCGTCGCCACGCGCATCGAGACCAGCCTGCGCGAGGTGGACGTGGTGTCGCGCCTGGGCGGGGACGAATTCCTGGTGGCGCTTCCCGGACATCGAGGGCGAGCGGGGCGCGGCGCAGGTGGCGGAGAAGCTGCTCGCCGCGGTGAGCGAGCCGGTCGCGCTCGACGGGCGCACGCTGAGCGTGAGCCCGTCGATCGGCATCAGCGTGTTCCCGCGCGACGGCATCACGGCGGACGCGCTGATCAAGAATGCCGACGCGGCGATGTACCTCGCCAAGGATCGCGGCCGCAGCAACTTCCAGTTCTTCAACGAGACCCTGTCCGAGGCGGCGTTCCAGGCGCTGACGCTGGAGACGGGGCTGCGCGAGGCGATCCGCGACGCGGGCTTCGTGCTGCACTACCAGCCCGAGGTGCGCGTTGCCGACCAGTCGCTCACCGCGGTCGAGGCGCTGGTCCGCTGGCCGCGCCACGACGGCACGCTCGCCGGCCCGGCCGAGTTCCATCCCCGTCGCCGAGCAGCGCGGGCTGATCATCCCGATCGGCATGTGGGTGCTGAACGAGGCCTGCCGGCAGATGAAGGCGTGGCAGGACGCGGGGATGCCGAAGGTGCCGGTGGCGATCAACCTCTCGGCGCTGCCAGTTCCGGCAGAACGAGCCTGGTCTCCGAGGTGGCGCGCGTGCTTGCCGAATCGGGGCTGGAGCCGAAGTACCTCGAGATCGAGCTCACCGAAAGCATGCTCATGGACGACTCGGGCGCGATGACGCGCACGCTCGACGGGCTGAAGGAACTCGGCGTGAGGCTCGCGATCGACGATTTCGGCACCGGGCACTCCTCGCTGGTGCACCTGAAGCGCTTCCCGCTCGACAAGCTGAAGATCGACCGCGATTTCGTGCGCGACATCCCCGAGGACCACGACGACGTCGCGATCACGACCGCGATCATCGACCTGGCGCACAACATGGGCATCACCGTGCTCGCCGAAGGCGTGGAGAAGCCCGAGCAGCTCGCCTTCCTTGCCGAGCGCGGCTGCGACGAGATGCAGGGCTTCCTCGTCTGCCCGGCGCTGCCGCCGCCGCAGGCCGAGGTGCAGCTCCTGCGGCTCGGAAAACAGTGACCTCAACCGACACCAGGGAACCCGCCATGGCCGACACGCCCCCGAAGGACGACAAGATTGCCGCGCCGCCTCCCGCCGACCAGTTGTCGGTGACGCACCATCGCCGCGCAATCGGGGGGCGCGAGATCGCCTACACCGTCACCTGCGGCACGCTGGTGCTCAAGGAGGAGACCGAGAAGGACGGCAAGACCGAGGGCGAGAAGCCGCGCGCGAGCGTGTTCTTCATCGCCTACACGCTGGACGACGCCGGCGAGCGCGCCAGGCGCCCGT
The DNA here is from genome assembly GCA_963849005.1 of uncultured beta proteobacterium. GTDB lineage: Bacteria > Pseudomonadota > Gammaproteobacteria > Burkholderiales > Usitatibacteraceae > CAWKGC01. Next base: position 313,793 of record CAWKGC010000021.1, read on the forward strand.
TGACGTTTTCCTTCAACGGCGGGCCGGGATCGAGCTCGGTGTGGATGCACCTCGGCCTGCTCGGGCCGAAGCGGGTCGCGCTCGATGACGAGGGCCGCGCTGCCGCGCCGCCGTACCAGCTGGTCGACAACGAGTTCTCGCTCCTGCCCGAATCGGACCTGGTGTTCATCGACCCGGTCGGCACCGGCTACTCGCGCATGGTGTCGGGCGAGCCGGTCAAGGAATACCACGGCTACAAGCGCGACCTGGAATCGGTGGGCGCCTTCATCCAGCTCTACTGCTCGCGCTACGGGCGCTGGGGAAGCCCCAAGTACCTGATCGGCGAATCCTACGGCACCACGCGCGCCGCCGGCCTCGCCGGCCACTTGCTGGACCGCTACGGCATGTACCTGAACGGCCTGATGCTGGTGTCGTGCGCGCTCGACTTCCAGGTGCTGCGCTTCGATCCCTCGAACGACCTGCCGTGCGCGCTGTACCTGCCGACCTACGCGGCGACTGCGTGGTACCACAAGCGGCTCGCCGCCGACCTGCAGGCGCGCCCCTTGCCCTCGCTGCTGGAGGAGGTCGAGTCCTTCGCCGGGGGCGAGTACCTGCAGGCGCTCTTCAAGGGCTCCGCGCTCACGGCCGCCGAACGCACGGCGGTGGCGAAGAAGCTCGCGCGCTTCACGGGCCTCACGCGTGACTACGTCGAGCGCGCCAACCTGCGCATCGAGATCTTCCGCTTCTGCAAGGAGCTGCTGCGCGACACCGGCAGGACGGTCGGGCGGCTGGACAGCCGCTACACCGGCTTCGACCGCGACGCGGCCGGCGAGAGGTTCGACTTCGACCCGGCGCACGCCAACATCCACGGCGCCTTCGCCGGCACGATCAACGACTATGTGCGCGGCGACCTCAAGTTCGAGGCAGACATTCCCTACGAGATCCTGAAGGGCTTCTATCTCAACTGGGGCTGGGGCGAGGAGTTCTCGAACCGCTACGCCGCGGTCGGCGAGACGCTGCGCAAGGCCATGTCGATGAACACGCACATGAAGGTGCTGGTGGCCAACGGCTATTACGATTTCGCCACGCCGCATTTCGCCGCCGATTTCACCTTCGAGCACCTGGGACTCGACGCGAGCCTGAAGCCCAACATCGCGTTCCACTACTACGAGGCGGGGCACATGATGTACGTGCACCGGCCTTCGCTTGCGGCGCTCGCCGCCGAACTCAAGCGCTTCGTGGCGCCCGCTCGGTAGGGTGAGGCGAATGAGGCTTGCCTGACGGGGAAAGGCGCTGACGCGTTACGTATCACCGAAGGCAAAATGAATGACGGTGGAGCCACCGCCCCGCGTTCGACAAGGATGCGGGCCACAGCCGACTCAAGAGTGTCCGTTGAACCGGGGTCAATTCACCGCCCTGTGGCGGGGTCGTAATCCCTGAAGTAGTTGTAGTGTCGCGGCGCATTTTGAAGTCGATCACTTTCCAGCACGATTTGCCCATGCGAAAGCCTTGTTCAGCGTTGGCGAAAACTGTTCATTGCCGGGAATTGTCTCTGTCATGGTTTTCCTGACTATGGGCTCAGCTCTACCAAATGCTTCGCGCTTGTACTCAAGATGTCGCGAGTCGTCGTTGCTGTCATAGTTCCATGCTGATACAACCTGCTGTCTGAGCAAGAGTCCTAGAGTGAGGTCGGCATTGGTTACATCTCCCTTTGCTTCGAATGCCTTCGCGCCAAGTACCAAGGTCATGTCATTAAGTGATCGATCAGCAACTGCTTGGCGCCAGCTCCGATCGGCGAACCAGAATCCCGAAAACGCAGAAATGCCAAGTCCGCTAATCAAGGCGAGCGTAATTAAGACCAATCGAAATGATCTTTTCATATTCACCTCATCGGATTGTCTGGGTAGGGCTGACAGTTGCAATCCGCTTCGCAGTGAGTACCGATCTCCAAGTAGTTCCCTGTTTGATTCTTGGATTGGCAACACGCGCGGCAGGTCACCCAAGTTGGATTGCTTTCGACACAATCAACTTCCTTTACGTGCTTTCCTCGACCCTTGATGATGTCCCAAATCGAGCGACCGGGCTTCTTCGCGCCTGGTCCTAACCCAGATGAGGGCACCGGACCATCCCTTGAAGCGTCAAAGGGCGGTTTCGGGCATAGCTTTGGATCGGGGCAAATGGTCTCGGACGCAAGTCCCCAAAGATCAATGAATCGCATAGGGCTGCCAAACACATATCCATACGTATTGATCCCGCCCCTTAGTCCAATGGGGTCAGATCTCAACGTACCTGCCAACCGCCGGGTCGTAATCCCTGAAGTAGTTGTAGTGCAGGCGGCTTGCCGCGTGAAAGTAGCTTCGTAGGAACCGAAGATTGCAGGATTCCTTCAATTTACGCCAAGCAGGCGTATTTCCAGTGTTCGCATCCGGTAGTCTGCGCACAGACTCTTTCCACGAATTCGGCTGTTTCTTTTGAAAGTGCTGTTGGCCCGACCTGCCCCCACGACTTGGTTACCTGTATGACGGCGATTTGAACCAGCGATCGCTCCTTTGAATTCTTTGCCCACTTGGATTCAAGTGCTTCAAGCCGCGCCAGCTGCGAGTAGATCAGGACATCAAGTCCCTCGTCGAGGGCCTGACCTTTTGATGCCATTCTTGCTCGCATCCTTGCAAGGCCAATTAGATCGGTCGCCGAATTCATGACGACTTCAGTCCGATAATCGACCTTTGGCGTCGAAGGTGGTTGGTCAGAACCCTGCGCATCCTGTGACAGGACTAGCAAAATCTGCACGAAAAGCAAAACACCGAACATTCTCATTGCAGCGCTCATGCCTTTGGGCCGACCGCGCGGCAGACCATGTTGAATGCGCAATCTGCATTGCATTGGCTCGCAAATGATGGATCGCGCAAGAGTTGACCTGTTCTTGTGCAGCAAAGGACGCAGTTTTCGTAGTTGGGTTGGTACTTCCAGCACCATTCCCTATATTGATCTCTGTTCTTCCGCGCGTTCTCAAGCCATTTTCTCGTCACGGGGATCTCCCTTCGGCATCGGTGGCGTCGGGATCCTCGGGCCGTCAGGACCGAGCTCGTAGGGCGACTTTGGGCATTGGCTTGGATTCGGGCAGATTGTTTCCTTCGACGCCAATCCGAATGGATCGACGAGCGCTACTGGATTGGCAAAGGCGTAGGTGAAAGTGTTTCGACCGCCCGCGAGGCCAATAGGATCACTCTCAACATACCGCCCAACAGAAGGGTCGTAATCCCTGAAGTAGTTGTAAAGCTCCAGCCCGTTAGAGTCAGCGCAAGTTGCGCCTGCGAGAACGAATTTTGTCAATTGCGTAGCCGATAAAGGCGTAGACCACAGCCCAAACGAGTCCATTGATCAATTCGATGGTGAAACCCGACGCGAATCCAGAAACGACACCAGGTGGAATCAGCCCTGAGTAAGTTGCCACCTTGAAACCAGGCACGCCATGAACCAAGGTGAGCACCAATCCCAGGAAACCTGGTATCACGCCCCATGGAGAAAGAAAATAAAAAGAATAAAGACCAAGCGCGAGAGGGGAGACAACTGCGCCAAAAGCGGCGCCGACAACTGTATAGAGACGGTGAGGCCATTTCCGTTTCGCCACCAAGAATGCGACGACCGGAACGACAACCAGGAGGACTAAGAGGACTGACTCGGGCATGACGGAAACCCTCGCTATCTTTCCGTTGAACATGTGGAGGGCTCTGGGCACTTTGTCCAGCAGTGTGCATGCGCGGTTATGACGCAGTTGGTGCTAGGCGAACCGTCGGGGTTCCGACTACACGCTCTGTCAAAGTCTTGCAGGCACTGTCGAACGCATCGCGTCCATGGCGTCGGCGGAGTGAACCTACACGCGAGCGGGGCTGCCCGGCAGTAATAGGCGCTTGTTCCACCGCTCTCGGCACAGCGCTTGGCGTACCACTCACAGCTCTCGCTTGAGCCTCCCATGCCTGGGCTAAGCCCCTTTGGGTCCGAATAGTGGAGCGGGGAGTCATACACATAGGCGTAGGTATTGAGCCCGCCCTTGAGCCCGATTGGATCGCTCTCGATGTACCTACCGATAGCCGGGTCGTAATCCCTGAAGTAGTTGTAGTGCATGCCGCTCTCCGCATCGAAAACCTGACCCGGGAAGCGCAGGTTGTAGGTGAAGGCCTTGCCGTCCGCATCCGGGTCCTCGTCCGCCAAGTTTGCACCAAAGGCGTCCAGGTTGTCCCATGCCCACACCACCTTGTTGGCGGCGTCGCTGGTGGTGATCCTGCGCGGGCTGCCGATCTGGTCGGCGTAGACGTAGAAGACTTGCGAGGCGCCGGCCGTGGTCGTGCCGCCCGTCCCCCCGCCCGCACAAGGCGCGCTGCCGGCATTGAGGGTCATGTTGAGCCGGCTGCCGGTGGGAGGCGCCGAGCCCGTGAAGGTGAGCGTCACGGTCCCCTCCACCGTCATGCCCGGGGTTCCCGCGTCAGGGATCACCTCGGCGTAGGCGGACTTCTCGCTGAAGGTGTTGTCGCCCGCGGTCTCGAGATCGATCGATTGCGCCTGCTGGTTGATCTTCGTGATCGTGGCGCGGATTTTCATGCCGGTGCCTATGCCGGCCGTGCTCTTGAGGTAGAGCTTCACCGCGTTGCCCACGCGCAGCGGGTTGGTCGCGTTGGTGTAGCTGGTGGTGGCCAGTTGCGCGTTGGTCTGGCTGTTGTAGAGCGTGATCGTGCCCCCGCCCGTGCCGTTGTAGGCGAGCACGAACTTGATCGCAACGCCGGAGGCCCAGTTCACGTTGGCAATCGTCGCGAGCTGCCCGGACTGCTGGGTGTTGGCGCCGACCCCCCACTCCCAGTCGGCCGCCCCGGGCTTGCCGCTGCGCACCTCGAGGCGCTCGTTGGCCGCGAAGGCCGTGTAGCAGGTCGAGATGTCGGTGGAAGGCGGCGGTTTCTTCAGCACCGCCACGGGGAGGTCTTCCAGCCACACAGTTTCCTGGTTCGGGGTTCCCGTGCCGTCGTATTCCCCGAGGAGGCGCCCGTTCTCGTCGAAGGCGTAGCGCGTGGTGAGCGTGGCGTTCACCTTCTGCACCCGCTGGCCAAGGCCGTTCACGGCGTAGGTCGTGAGGCCTGCGGCGCCGGTGTGGGTTTTCATGCGGGCGCGGTCGTCGTAGGTCCAGGTCTGCGTGCCGTCGTTGATGAGGTTGCCCATTGCGTCGAAGGTGTTGGTCCTGAAGCCCGAGACCGACAGCAGGCGGTTGGACGTTGCCTGCGTGGTGTAGGTGCGGCTCACTGTGCCCAGCGTTTGCGTCGTGCGGTTGCCGACAGCGTCGTAGGTCAGCGTCTGGTTGAGTGCTGCATCGCCGCCCGCGCCGACGCTCTGGCTGGTGAGGCGGTCGAGGAGGTCGTAGCCGTAGGTAAAACTCCGGGTCGGGTCGGTGTCGGTGATGCCCGTGATGCGGCTGGCAAGGTCGTAGGCCACCTGCCTGGCCGCTGAAGCGAGCGGGAACGCCGCAATCCGCCCGTCGGCATCGAATGTGCGCGTATAGGCCGTGCCGTTGCCCCAGGTCCAACTCTTCGCCGGGCCGAAGGGGTGATAGACGACGGTCGCGAGGATCGGCGTGTCGGCGGCACTCCCCTGGCCCTTGAGCGTGATGGACGATATACGCCCGTTCAAGAACGCGTATCCGACCTTCGCGCCCGAGGGATAGGTCACCTCTGTCAGCCTGCCGCCCGGGGACCACGCATAACCTGTCGTGAGCGTGGCACCGGAGCCCGCATGCACCTGCGTGCGCGACGTGACGCGGCCGAGAGGGTCATAGCTCCAGTTCGTGCTGCCCGAGGCGTCCTGCAGCCCCGTAAGGCGGCCGATGCCGTTGGTTCCCTGGTCGTAGGTGAAGGCGATCGGCTTGGTCGGCCCAGGCAATCGAGGTCACGCGATTCAGGGCGTCGTAGGATAGACCGCAACCTTGCCGCGCGCATCGGTGCTGGTGGCGATGTTGCCGGCGGCGTCGAACGTGTTCACCGTCGTGCCGGTATCCGGCGAGACCTGCTGCTTCAGGTTGCCGAGCGCGTCGATCGTGTAGTTGGTCGTGTTGTTCCGCGGGTCGGTCACACTCACCAGCTGGTCGAGCGCGTTGTAGCCGTATCTCGTGATCCCGCTGCCGGGGTCGGTCACCGTCGTCAGGCGGTCGAGCGCGTCGTAAACGCTGGTCGTGGCCTTGCCCAGCGGGTCCGTCATGCCGGTCACGTTGCCGTTGTCGTCGCGCACGTAACTTGTCGTTTGCGTCGCGGCGCCGATGTCCTTCTTCAGCCGCGATATCACGTCGAACTCGCGCGATCTCGCCTGGCGCAAGGCGTTGGCCGGGTCGAAGACCTGTTCGGCCGTGCGGTTGCCCATCGCGTCCAGCGTGTAGTCGATGGCGTTGCCGAAGCTGTCGTCGATGCCGACGAGGCGCTTGGCGCCGTCGTACTGGTAGGCGACGAAGGAGGCGTCCGGCGCCGTCACGCGCGTGAGCTGGCCGATGCCGTCGTAGGTGTAGGTCGTGGTCTCCCCGGCGGTCGCGCGCGAGGTGAGGCGCTGCCTTGCGTCGTACGCGAGCGTGGTTGCGACACCGTTCGCGTCGACGATGCGGGTCGGCATGCCGTGCGCGTCGTAGAGTTGGTATTGCGTGACCTGCCCGAGCGCGTTGGTCATGGTCGCAAGATTGCCGGCAGCGTCGTAGCTGTAGGCCACGACATCGCTCAGGTCGGTGCGAGGGCCATCGAGCGGTGAGCGGCTGCCCGGCGGCGTTGTAGGTCCACGTCCAGGTGCGGGTGGCGTTGCTCGCCGTGTCGCGCACGGCCTTGGTGAGGACATTCCCCGCCGCGTCGTGCGTGGTCGTGGTTTCCCTTCCCGGCTCGGTTACCTTCGATGGCAGGCGGTAAACGGGATTCCATTCGGTCGTGATGGTCCTCGCGAGCGCCGTGCCCGCGGCCTCGATGCGTTGCGTTTCGAGGTTGCGCTGAAGATCGTGGGTGTACTGCGTCCTGTTGCCGTTGTCGTCCGAGCGCTGCCGGATGTTGCCGTTGACGTCGTAAAGATAGTCCATCGCGGTGTACCCGCCGGGGTACTGGACGCTGGGCTGCCTGCGTTGCGACAACAGCCATGCCTTCGCGGTGTCGCTGAAAGAATAGTCGTAGGCCATGGCCGCGCCGAGGGGATCGGTCACGAGCGTCTGGGTCGATGCGGCCACGGTGTACTTGTTCACGCCCCCGGCCAGTTCCGTGCTTCTCGCCTTGCCGGTCGCCGGGTCGTAGGAATAGGTCGCGACCCGCACGCCGCGCTCATCCGTGATGCCGGTCACGGCCCAGGGGAAATGTCGGCACCTCGTAGTGATAGCGTCGCGTGGTCGCATCGGGGTAGGTCACGACTTCGAGCGCGCTGCCGCCCGTGTACGCGTAGCTGAACACCAGGCCGCCCGGCGCGGTGATCGAGCTGATCTGCCCGTCGGGACGATAGGTGAATTGCAGCTGCCGGCCGTAGGGGTCGGTCACCGAGGCGAGCGACCCGGCAGCGTCGTAAGCGAGCGTCTGCGTGAGGCCCGCGCGATTGGTGATCGACTGCAGTTGGCCGGTGGCGGAGTAGGCCTCGATCTCGTCGTCCGCGGTGCGGTAGCGCCAACCGGCCAGGGCGCCGCCACCATCCGTCAGCCGCTCGAGCTTGCCCTTCTCGAACGCGTTGGCCAGGACATTGCCGGATTCGAGCTTGAACGACCGGGTGAGCCCGGTTTCGCGCTTGAGCGTGACCAGCGACAGGACCGGCGAACTGTAGGCCGTCAACGAGCGATGGTAATGAAGCCGCCATCCCCGCCCGAGCGGCAACGTGAGCGGGTTGCTGTCCCCAAGCGCCAGCGGGGCGCCTTGCGCGTTGTAGTGCCGCGCGATGCGAAGCGGGAACGGCCCGGCCCCCGTGTAGTCGCTCTCCGTGAGCGTCTTGTCTCCGCTTCCGAGCGTGATGGGATTGCCGACACTCTTCTGCGGACATTCCGGGCAGTAGAGTTGCCGGCTGCACAAGGGGTCGCCATTGGAGTCGATGCCGCTATTCCATCCCGGCGGACAAGAGATTGCGCCTTCCGCCGGATACCCTGAATTGGGTCGGTTGCCGGGAGTCGCAACTGCCGGTGCTGCCAATGCGAAGAAAATTCATCGACGAAGAGCTGAGAGCCGCCGGCAGGTATACCCGTACCCGTCCCGAAAAAAACGGGCTCGAACGGGCCCGCGGCAAACGGTCCTTCGTGTCCGCATACCGTTCCTGCGAAATCCGCGCCCACAGGGTACGCGCACTTGAAATCGGCATAGCTCTGGGCAGCCGCAGACGCCGCATCGCCAAATGCACCTCCCCCTGGGAAATAGGTCGCGAATGTCCCGATCGGGTCGGGGGGGCGCCGGGGCTGGGAAGGGCCGAGGCAGGCTTCCGAGCCGGAAAACGATACCGGCGAAAGAATATAGCCCCCGCATTCGATGCCGGTGCCCCAGCAAGCCGTTTCATCCGCCATGGCTTGCGGAGCGGCGAGAAGGAACAATATCGAAGCGAGGGCCGCACGCAGCGCGCGGCCGATTGACTTGAGCATCATTTGTTTCCCCGATTGCGCCGGGTTAGCTCTCGGCACAATCCGTCGTTTTGTTGCGGCATTGGATATAAGGACAATGCGGACGCGCGAAGCATCACTTCCCTTGTTCTTTCCCTTGCTCGGCGACCCTTCTTCATTTTGCCTTTCCCATCTATGGAGATTGACAATGTTCCAATGCGATCCCTAGAGAAATGTGAAAACGTCACAAATGATAGTGGACATTCAGTAGCCGCGCCGAAAATGCTTTGTCGCCGCTGAATTGCGTAGGCTGACTTCCGCGAGTCCAAGGTGCGTCGGCTTTAGCGGCGCGTTGCCCGCACCGTCGCGATCGCCGCGAGCGAGGCGGCGGCGAGGATCGCGCTTGCGGTGAAGGTGGCCGCAGGCCCGGCGAAATGCCAGAGCACGCCGGCGAGCGTGCTGGCGAGAAGCATGGCGAGCCCCGACATCAGGTTGAAGAAACCAAATGCCGTGCCGCGCAGGTCCGCGGGCGCGACGTCCGCGACCATCGTGGAAAGCAGGCCCTGCGTGAGCCCCATGTGCAGGCCCCAGAACGCGATGCCGATGCCGGCCACCGCAAGCGAGCCCGCGCTTGCGAGAAGGATATCGGCGGCGATCAGCGCGAGGACACCCCAGCCGAGCAGCCGCGTGTGGCTCATCTTGTCGGCGAGCACGCCGACCGGGTAGGCGGAAAACGCGAACACGAGGCTCATCGCCACCAGCACCAGCGGCGTCCAGGCAATCGGCAGCCCGAGGTCGGCCGCGCGCAGCACGAGGAAGGCCTCGCTGAAGCGCGCCAGCGTGAGCAGGGCACCGAGTGCCACGACGCGCCAGTACGCGCGCCCCATCGATTTCAGCAGCGCCAGCGACAGCGGCGCGCGCGCGGCCGTCGCCTTGCCGGCGCGGTCCGGTTCGCGCACGCCGAAAATGATCAGCAGCACGCACAGCGCTGCCGGGACCGCGGCGACCCAGAACACGGCGCGGAAATCGTTCGACCACGCGATCATCAAGGCAATGGCGATGAGCGGCCCGGCGAAGGCGCCGACCGTGTCGAGCGACTGCCGCAGGCCGAAGGCGGCACCGCGCACTTCCGGGGGCACGAGGTCGGCGATCAGCGCATCGCGCGGCGCGCCGCGTATTCCCTTGCCGATGCGGTCCATGAAGCGCGCGCCGAACACCAGCCACGGCGTGGTCGCGAGCGCGAAGAGGGGCTTCGACGCCGCGCCGAGGCCGTATCCCGCGAGCACCAGCCACTTGCGCCGCCGCCAGCGGTCCGACAGCGCGCCGGAGAATACCTTGGCCACCATCGCGGTCGCCTCCGCCACGCCCTCGATGAGGCCGACCACGATGGTGCTCGCGCCCAGCCCGGTGACGAGGTACACCGGCAGCAGGCTGTGGATCATCTCGGAGGAGACGTCCATCAAGAGGCTCACGAAGCCGAGGACCCAGATGCCTTTCGGGATGCGCTGGCCGTCCTTCATCGGCGGCCTTTCCTGCGCCAGCGCCCATCGAACATGCTCGCGCACCAGTGGCGAGGGATGGTCCTCGCGTGCCGCAAGCGCTGCAAGGATGGTCGCCGCCCGCGGCTGCGCGGAGGCGAGCGCATTGCCCAGCGCCACGGCGATGTTGCGCAGCCACCGCTCGTGGCCGATGCGGCGTATCGCGCTGCCCTCCAAACGCCGGTCGAATTCCTCCTCCTCCACGCGAACAGGCCGACGAGCGCGGCGTCATCGAGGCCGTTGCGCGCCGCGAAGTCCGGGTCGCCGGCGTCCTGCGCGAACTTGTTCCAGGGGCACGCGAGCTGGCAGTCGTCGCAACCGTAGATGCGATTGCCCATCAGCGGGCGCAGCTCCTCGGGGATCGCGCCGTGGTGCTCGATGGTGAGGTAGGACACGCAGCGGCGCGCGTCGAGCTGGTAGGGCGCGACGATGGCCTGCGTCGGGCAGATCTCGAGGCATTTCTCGCACGTGCCGCAATGCTCGCTCACCGGCGCATCGGCACGGCAGCGGCAGGTCGGTGAAGAGCTCGCCCAGGAAGAACATCGAGCCGGCATCGCGCGTAAGCAGCAGCGTGTGCTTGCCCCTCCAGCCGAGCCCCGCCTTCCGTGCCAGCGCCACTTCCATCACCGGCGCGCTGTCGGTGAAGGCGCGGTAGCGGAATTCCCCGACCTCGGCCGTGATGCGGTCGGCGAGCGATTGCAGCTTCGCGCGCAGCACCTTGTGGTAGTCGCGGCCGAGCGCATAGCGGGAAATGAAGGCGCTGTCGGCATCGTCGAGCACATCCCAGCTGTCGCGCGTACCGGCCGCCCGGTAGTCCAGCCGCGCGGTGACGATGCGCACGGTGCCGGGCACCAGTTGCGCGGGCTTCGCCCGGCCCGCGCCATGGCGTGCCATATAATCCATCTCGCCGTGCCAGCCGCGATCGAGCCAGCCGAGCAGGTGCGCTTCCTCGGCGGCGAGGTCGGTGTCGCTGATGCCGACTTCGCGAAAACCGAGTTCGCGGCCCCACTGCTTGATGCGATGCGCGAGGCCGGCCATGTCTTGCAAACCGTTCATGCGCCCATCGTAGCGCACGGCACTTCCCGACTTCCCGGCCCATGACCCACCTTGCCGCCATCCTCCCCGACGAAGCCGCCACCCATGCGCTCGGTGCCGCGCTGGCGAAATCGATCGAGCCGGGGCTGACGGTTTTCCTGCACGGCGAACTGGGAGCGGGCAAGACCACGCTGGTGCGCGCGGTGCTCCGGGGGCTGGGGTACGAGGGCCGCGTGAAAAGCCCGACTTACGCCCTGGTTGAACTTTACGACGTTTCGAGGTTACACTTATATCACTTTGATTTTTATAGGTTCCGCGACCCACGAGAATGGATAGCAGCGGGCTTCGCAGAGAATTTCGGCGGACGCAATGTCTGCCTGGTGGAGTGGCCGGAAAAGGCCGCGGGATCACTGCCGCCGCAAGACCTCGATGTGTTCCTCGATTTCCAGGATGCGGGGCGCGTAGTTCGATTGGATTCGCTGCACGCCGCAGGGCGAGCGCGTGCTCGCTTCGCTGCGTTCGCACTTCCCCGTCGATCGCTGATCGCGCCGTTGCTCGCGCTGTGGCTGGCGTTCGCCGGCCCCGTGGCGTTCGCCGCGCAGACGATCATCTCGACCCGCGTGTGGCCCGCGAACGAATACACGCGCGTCACGTTCGAGTCCACCGCCCCGCTCAAGCACCAGACCTTCTTCGTCAAGGATCCCGACCGCTTCGTGATCGAGATCGAAGGCGTGGAGGCCGGCGAGGAACTGAAGGCGCTCGCCACCCGCGTGCGCGAGGACGACCCCTACATCAAGCTGGTGCGCGTCGCGCGCAACCGGCCCGGCGTGGTGCGCGTGGTGTTCGACCTCAAGACCGGGGTGAAGCCCTCGGTCTTCGCGCTGGCGCCCGTGGGCGAATACAGGCACCGCCTGGTGCTCGACATCTATCCGGAGAAGCCGATCGATCCGCTGCTGGCGCTGCTCAAGCCGGGCGAGCGCCCCGGGCTGCGCCTCGAGTACGACAGTGGCCGAGGCCGCCAAGCCGGGCGCGGCGGACGAGATCGCGAAGCTCAGGGATTTCGTCGGACCGCCTGCGCCGGCCCTCGCTGCCGCTCCTGCCGCGCCGGCCGGTCCAGGTGGCGAAGGTGGACGTGCCGGCAGCTGCCGCGACCGGCAAGCGTGAAGGCCGACACCAGGGCTGCGGCGAAGACCGCCGAAGAACGGTGCGCATGGTGATCGTCGCGATCGATGCCGGGCACGGCGGCGAGGATCCGGGCGCGCGCGGGCGCGGCGGCACCCACGAGAAGGACGTCACGCTCGCGATCGCAAAGCGCCTCAAGGCGCAAATCGACCTGGAGCCGAACATGCGCGCCGTGCTCACCCGCGACGGCGACTACTTCATCCCGCTCGGCGAGCGCGTGGCCAAGGCGCGGCGCGTGCAGGCCGACCTGTTCGTCTCGGTGCACGCCGATGCCTTCGTGCAGCCGCACGCGCGCGGCTCCTCGGTGTTCGCGCTATCGGAAAGGAGCGCGACCTCGGCGGCGGCGCGCTGGCTGGCGCAGCGCGAGAACGAGTCCGACCTCATCGGCGGCGTGAACCTGAACGTGAAGGACGCCAACCTCGCGCGCACGCTGCTCGACCTTTCGCAGACGGCGACCATCAACGATTCGCTGAAGCTCGGCAAATCGGTGCTCTCGGGCCTGGGCGACGTGAACAAGCTGCACAAGCCCTCGGTGGAGCAGGCCGGCTTCGCGGTGCTGAAGGCGCCCGACATTCCCTCGATCCTGGTCGAGACCGCGTTCATCTCCAATCCCGCGGAAGAAAAGCGCCTCGCCGACCCGGCCTACCAGGAGCAGATGGCCAACGCGATCGTGGTCGGCATTCGCGGCTACCTTGCGCAGAACCCGCCGCTCGCGCGGAACAAGATGGCCGGGGCGGACGAGCCCTCGCTTCCCATGCGAGCGCCCCGGCGGTCGCGGTCGTGCCGGCGCGCAAGCGCTAGCATTTCAGGCGACCGAGGCTTCCTCGTCGTTGCCAAGCGGCGCGCCCTGCGCGCGCAGCATCGCTGTGGCCTCCAGCGCCGTGATCGGATGCGAGAAGTGATACCCCTGGAAGGCGTCGCAGAAGTTCGCCCTCAGGAACTCCAGCTGCTGGTGTGTCTCCACCCCTTCGGCGACAACCCGCAGCTTCAGTCTCTTGGCCATGGCGATGATCGCCTCGGTGACCAGGGCGGTCGCGGCGTCGGTGGTCACCCCGGCGATGAACTCGCGGTCGATCTTCAGGCCCTGCACGGGCAGCCGCGTCAGCTGTCCGAGCGAGGAATAGCCGATGCCGAAGTCGTCCACGGCGATGCGCAGGCCCGCCTTGCGCAGCCGCTCGAGCACTTCGCGCGACTGCTCGAGGTTGCGCATCAGCATCGTCTCGGTGATCTCCAGCTCGATGCGCCGAGGGTCGGCGCCCGTCTCCCGGATGATTGCGAGCAGCGAGGAGACGAGCTTGCGCGACATGAACTGCCGCGGTGAAATGTTGACCGACACGGTGACCTCGCCGACGCCCTCGGCAGTCCAGATGCGCAGCTGGCGGCAGGCGGTGCGGAACACCCATTCGCCCAGCGGCACGATGAGGCCGAGCTCCTCGGCGATGTAGATGAAGTCCTTGGGCCACACCTCGCCTTTCACCGGGTCGTTCCAGCGCACCAGCGCCTCCATCCCGGTGATGCGGCCGCTGGAGAGGTCCACCTGCGGCTGGTAGCGCAGGAAGAACTCCTCGTTGTCGATGCCCTTCCTCAGCTTCGATTCGACCTCGAGGCGCTTGCCGAGCAGGAAATTCAGGTCGGAGGTGAAGTAGCGGATGGTGTTGCGTCCCGCTTCCTTGGCCTGGTACATGGCGTTGTCGGCGTGCTTCAGGAGCTGGTTCACGTCGGTGGCGTCGTTCGGGAAGTGGCTGATGCCGATCGACGTGGTGACGTGCAACTCCTGCCCCGCGATCTCCACGGGGGCCGAGACTTCGCGGGCGATCTTGTCGGCGACGGTGCGCGCGCTTTCCGGCCGGTCGAGGTCGGGCAGGATCACCACGAACTCGTCGCCGCCTTCGCGCGAGACCGTGTCCACCTCGCGAACCGCGCCCGCCAGCCGCTTGGCGATGTCCTTGAGGATGGTGTCGCCGGTGTCGTGGCCGAGCGTGTCGTTGAGGACCTTGAAGCGGTCCACGTCGATGAACAGCACCGCCACGTAGCGGTGGTTGCGGCGCGCCGACATGATCGCCTGGTTGAGGCGGTCCTGCATCAGCCGGCGGTTGGGAAGCCCGGTGAGCGCGTCGTGGTGCGCCATGTAGTGGATGGTGCGCTCGGTGTTCAGCCTCTCGGTGATGTCCTGCACCAGCGAGGCGAAGCCGATCGGCCTGTCGCTGGTGTCGACCAGCGGCGTGTTGTACCACTCGCATTGGATGGCGCGGCCGTGGCGGGTCACGTTGGTGACCTGGGTCTTGGTGCCGTCGCGGGTCTCGATGAGTTCCTTCCACATCGCGTCGAAGGCGGGACGGCCTTCCGGGGCGCAGAGCAGGCCGCCGGCGGGCCTGCCGATCGCCTGCGCGGCCTCCCAGCCGAACATGCCCTCGGCGGCGGGGTTCCATGCGGTCACGTTCAGGTCGCGGTCGCACTCGATCACGGCGAAGGGCGTGCGCTCGACGTGCACCTGCAGCCGCCTGACCGAGACGAGTTCCTTGTGCTGGGCGGCGAGGCGCTGCACCATTTCCTCGGCGAGCTTCTCGCTGGTGGCTGCGAGCTCGCGGTGCTCCTGTTCCAGCTTGGAGGAGAGCATCACGGTCGACAGCCGCGCCGAAAGCGCGTCGAGCAGCGCGTGGTGCATCTTGGTGTGGATCAACGGCAGCAGGCCGGCGAGTATCAGCACCGCGCCCGAAAGGAACATCTGCACGCGCTCTCCCGACAGGAAGAGCGCGATCGCGAGCGGCACCAGCGTGACGAAGGCGGTGATCTTGAATGCGTAGGCGTGGGGCGAGTAGTAGGCCACGGCACCGGTGACCAGGAGCGCCACGAGCATCACGACCGCCATGCGGTTGGCGAGGTTGTCCGCGGGCAGGAGCGCCGTGCCGAGCACCGCCCAGCACAGCGCCGCGATCACGCTGCCTGCGAGGAAACGCCGTTCCCACGCGCCCAGCCGCTCGGACGGCGGGTTGGCGTTGGTGAAGACCTTGTACAGCGCATAGCGGCCGATGGTCACGAGCGAGATCGCGGCGAACCAGGCGAACAGCGCCGGTTGCTCGAGGTCCTTCCAGAGGATGGCGCCGAGGATGAAGGCGACCATCAGGCTCGCGAGGTAGCCGACCAGGGAGAAGCGGTACAGCAGGCGCACCTGCTCGAGATGGAGGTGGCGCTGCGCGAGTTGCCGTTCTTGCGGCGTGCTCGCCGAGGTCTGGGGAAAGTCGTACGGCGTCATCGCGCGCATGCCCGTCAGTGGCCTTGGCCAGTGTAACATTGCACCGCAACACATGGCCTCCATCCGCGTCCTCCCCGAGCTCCTCATCAACCAGATCGCCGCAGGCGAGGTGGTGGAGCGTCCCGCCTCCGCGTTGAAGGAGCTGATGGAGAACAGCCTCGACGCCGGGGCGCTCGCGCTCGCGGTCGAGCTCGACGAAGGCGGCGCGCGGCGCATCCGCGTGGCCGACGACGGGCTGGGCATCGCGCGGGACGAGCTGCCGCTTGCGCTTGCGCGCTTCGCCACGAGCAAGATCGCAACGCTTGCCGACCTCGAGCAGGCGCTCACGCTGGGCTTTCGCGGCGAGGCGCTCGCCTCGATCGGCGCGATCTCGGAACTCGCCATCACCTCGCGGCTCCGGGCCGAGGCCCATGCGTGGAAAATCGAATGCCGCGGCGGCGACACGGGCGCGCCCGAGCCCGCCGCGCTCGCCGCGGGCACCACCGTCGAGGCGGCATCGCTTTACTTCAACACGCCGGCGCGGCGCAAGTTCCTGAAGAGCGCGGCCACCGAGTTCGCGCGCTGCGAGGAGGTCTTCGAGCGCCTCGCGCTCTCCCGCCCGGACGTGGCGATGAGCCTCGCGCACAACGGGCGGCGCAGCCACCACCTGGTGGCGGGCAGCCTGCGCGAGCGCATCGCCGCCGTCGTGGGCGAGGATTTTTCGGCGGGCGCCGTCGAGGTCAATGCCGAATCGACGCGCCTCAAGCTCTCCGGGCTCGTGGCGGCGCCGGGATTCTCGCGGCCCTCGCGCGACGCGCAATACCTGTATGTGAACGGGCGCTTCGTGCGCGACAAGGTCGTGCTGCACGCGGTGCGCGAGGCCTATGCGGACGTGCTCCACCACGACCGCCATCCCGCCTTCGTGCTGTTCCTCGACGTCGATCCGCTCCTCGTAGACGTGAACGTGCATCCGACCAAGAGCGAAGTGCGGTTCCGCGAGTCCGGCACCGTGCACCAGTTCGTCTTCCACGCGCTGCTGCGCGCGCTGGGCGAACCGCTGGCCGGCACGCCGCGCGGCCGCGGTGCCCGCGGCCGCGACGCCTGCGTGGGCGCCGCGCGGCGACTGGTCGCAAGGCACCTTGTCGGTCACGCAGCCCGCAGCGCGCTACGAGGCGCTGTTTGCCGCCGCCCTGGGCGACGAGCGCCGGGCGCCGCAAGCGCTGCAGCCCTCGCAGCCGCACGGCGCGCCGCCGCTGGGCTTTGCGGTGGCGCAGGTGCATGGCGTGTTCGTGCTCGCGCAGAACGCCGCGGGGCTCGTGATCGTCGACATGCACGCGGCGCACGAGCGCATCGTGTACGAAAGGCTGAAGCAGGCGCTCGACACGGCGCGCCTGCCGTCGCAACCGCTGCTGGTGCCGATCGCGATGGCCGCCACCGCCGAGGAGGTCGAGGAAGCGGAAAGATCTTCGGAAGCGCTCGCCGCGCTGGGATTCGAGGCCTCCGGCGCGGGGCCCAGGCAGCTCGCGATCCGCGCCGTGCCGTCGCTGCTTGCCGATGTCGACGCAGCCGCGTTGCTGCGTTCCGTGCTCGCCGAAATGCGCGAGTTCGGCGCGACCCGCGTGCTGGCCGAACGCCAGAACGAACTGCTCGGCACCATGGCCTGCCATGCCGCGGTGCGCGCCAACCGCGCGCTCTCGCTTCCGGAAATGAACGCGCTGCTGCGCGAGATGGAAGAGACCGAGCGTTCGGGAAGCTGCAACCACGGCCGCCCGACCTGGGTGCAGTTCTCGATGGCGGATCTCGACCGGCTATTCATGCGCGGGCGTTGAAGAGCGCGCCTCCCGCGGTGTTCCTGCTGGGCCCGACGGCAAGCGGCAAGTCGGCGGTGGCGCTGTCCCTTGCGCAGCGCTTCCCCGTCGAGATCGTGAGCGTCGACTCGGCGCAGGTCTATCGCGGCATGGACATCGGCACCGCGAAGCCCGACCGCGCGACGCAATCGCGCGTGCCGCACCATCTCATCGACCTGATCGACCCGGTCGAGTCGTATTCCGCGGCGCGCTTCGCCCGCGAGGCGCGCTCGGCCATGGCCGGCATCACCGCGCGCGGGCGCATCCCGCTGCTCGCGGGCGGCACCATGCTCTACGTGAAGGCGCTCACCGAGGGCCTCTCGGCGCTGCCCGAGGCGCGGCCGGAATTGCGCCGCGAGCTCGAAGCGCGCGCGGCGACCGAGGGCTGGCCCGCGCTGCATGCGGAACTCGCGCGCCTCGACCCCGCCACGGCGGAGCGCCTCGAGCCCGGCGACAGCCAGCGCATCCAGCGCGCGCTGGAAGTGTGCATCGCGAGCGGCGTGCCGATGTCGTCCCTGCTGGCGCGCCATGCGGTGGACATCGGGCACCGCGTGCTCATGGTGTCGCTCGAGCCGTCGGACCGCGGCGCGCTGCACGAGCGCATTGCCGCGCGCTTTCGCGGGATGCTCGAGGAAGGGCTGGTGGAGGAACTGCGCGGACTGCGCGGGCGCTTCGCGCTTGCGGCGACGATGCCGTCAATGCGCGCGGTCGGCTACCGGCAGGCGTGGGATTTTCTCGAAGGCGCGATCGATGCCGCGGCGCTCGAGTCGCGCGGCATCGCGGCGACCCGGCAGCTCGCCAAGCGCCAGCTCACGTGGCTGAGGTCGATGGGCGCAGTCGAGCGCTTCGACTGCCTGCGCGAGGACCTCGCACAGGCAGTGGCGGCGCGAGTGGAACGTTTTGTCGCGGAGCCGGATCAGTCGTCGCCGTGATACTTGAAGCTCAATTTCATCTTGGCGCGGTAGATCAGCTTCGAGCCCTCGACCTTCACGTCGAGCGTGTCGACTTCGGCCACGCGCAGGTCGCGCAGCGATTTCTGCGCGGCGGAGATCGCGTTCTTGGCCGCGTCGGCCCACGACACGGAGCTCGTGCCGACGACGTCGATCAGCCTGTAGACGGCGGGGACAGAGGCTTTTTTCTTCGCTGCTTTGGCTTTTGCCATGGGTTCTCCTCGGATGATTGGGATGGATCGTCCAATATACGCCGAGCGCCGGATTCGGCAAATCAGGACCTGGAAGTGACCCGCGCCGCGGCGGCTCCCGCGGCAAAGCGCAGGCCGATCTCCTCGCCGACGGCGACCTGCGCGCTCGAACGCACCACGCTGCCGTCGGCCGCGCGCACGATCGCGTAGCCGCGCGAGAGCACCTGCCCGGGATCGAGGTGCGAAAGCGCGGCGCCTGCAGCGGCCACGCGCGCGTGCCGGTCGCGCATGGCGAGGTCGAGGCGCAGGCGCAGGCGGTCGCGCGCCGATGCGATGCCCGCGCCCCGGTCGCGCAGCGCGGGCTGCAGCGCGCGAGAGAGGCGGGCGCGAAACGCTGCCAGCGACTCCGCCATGCGCTTCACGCGCTCCGCCGGCGTGACCAGCTGCTTCGCAAGCGAGTCCACCATCTGCATGCGCTGCTCGAGGCGACGGCGCATTTCGCGGGCAAGTTGCGCCCGCGCCTTTGCAAGGTGCGAGGCCAGCGCTTCGCGATCCGGGCTCGCCGCGGTTGCCGCCGCGGTCGGCGTGGGCGCGCGCAGGTCGGCGACGAAGTCCGCGATAGAGAAGTCGGTCTCGTGGCCGACGCCGCTCACCACCGGGATCGGGCTCGCCGCAATCGCGCGCGCCACGACTTCCTCGTTGAAAGGCCAGAGGTCCTCGAGGCTGCCGCCGCCACGGCAGACGATCAGCACGTCGACTTCGTTGCGGCGCCCCGCGCTTTCGATGGCCTTCGCGATCAGCGGCGCGGCAAGCGCGCCTTGCACCTGCGCCGGGTAGAGGATCACCGGGATCATCGGCGCGCGCCGTTTCAGCGTCGTGAGGACATCGCGCAACGCCGCGGCCGCGGGGGAAGTGACGATGCCGATCGCGCGCGGAAATTCCGGCAGGGCGCGCTTGCGTTCCTCGTCGAACAGGCCTTCGGCGGAAAGCCGCGCCTTGAGCTTCTCGAAGGCCTCGAAGAGCGCGCCGAGGCCGCCGCGGCGCATCTGCTCGACCACCAGCTGGTAGTCGCCACGGGCCTCGTAGAGCGTCACCCGGGCGCGCACTTCGACGCGCTCGCCTGCCTCCGGCTTCCAGTCGAGGTGCTGGGCGCGGCCGCGAAACATCGCGCATTTCACCTGGGCCGCCGGGTCCTTCAGGGTGAAATAGAGATGGCCGGAGCCGGCCAGGGTGACGTTGGAAAGCTCCCCCCCGACCCAGAGAAGCTCGAATTCGGACTCGAGCAACGCGCGCGCGCGGCGATTGAGCTCGGTGACCGAGAGGACAGGCGGCCCGGGGGGCGCAAAAGGGGAGGCCATGGGCGCCAATCCTAGCATTCGGGAGGGCGCCGACCCCCCCTTCTATCCACCGTCACGGCGCAGTCATGGCAAAGAAATATCGCCCGAGAGTGATGCACGCCCCTTGACAAGCAAAAAAAATGTCAAGTCCTTGATTTCGTTGAGCCTGGCGCTTGCGATTAATTTTTGAGCGAAGGAAGAAAAGTCCTTTTCTTTGCCTCACTTAGCGCATGCCTCCGACAATCGCGCACAGGCTTATCCACAAGCTCTGTGGATGAAACGGGACAGCCGTTGCGGGAGGCCAACAACGACGCGGTTCCGTGTGCCGGATGCGAGAATCCATGCGCCTTTGCGGGGCTTTTCGCGCTGCAAGTCGCGTGAAATCTCGCATCTGCGGATCGGCGCGCGGAATCGCGACAGGATTTTTTTTGCGTTCTTGTGGTCGCGATGCCAGGCAGGCTCTAGGCCTTGTGGAAAGCACTGCGGCAGTCCAGAATGCGCACAGATTTTTTCGATCCTGGAGTTGCGCGTGCTATCCATCATTCAAGCGGCCGGCTGGCCGATCTGGTTCATCATCTTCACCTCGATTGTTACGGTTGCCATCATCGGCGAGCGGTTCTATTCGCTGCGGACTTCCGTCGTCGCGCCTCCCGAGGTGCTGCTCGCGACGATCCGCGAGTACCAGGGCAAGGGTGTCAGCCCGGACCTGCTTGCGCGCCTGACGGATGGCCCGCTGATCGGGCGCATCTTCGCCGCGGCGCTGGCGAATGAAAAAAGCCCGCGCGATGTCCTGAAGGATTCCGTCGAGGACGCCGGCCGCGCGGTGGGGGTGGAACTCGACCGCTTCCTGAACACGCTGGGCACCATTGCCACGATCTCGACCCTGCTCGGCCTCTTCGGCACCATCGTCGGCATGATCGAGATCTTCGGTTCGACGACCCCGGCGGGCGCAAACCCGGCGCAGATGGCGCACGGCATCTCGGTTGCGCTCTACAACACGCTCTTCGGCATCGGCGTGGCGATCCCGGCCGTGATCTTCTACCGGCACTTCCGCAACCGCGTCGATACCCTCGTGATCGACATGGAAAGCCAGGCGGTGAAGCTGATCCAGGTGATCCACGGCGAGCGGCGCGCATGAACTTCAGCCCTTCCCGGGGCCGCGAGGATCCCGACATCAACCTGATCCCGCTGATCGACATCCTGATCGTGGTGCTGATCTTCCTTTTCCTCACCACCACCTACAACCGCTTCGCCGAGCTGCAGATCAACCTGCCGCAGGCAGCGGGCGAGACGACGCCGGACAAGCCGCAGCTGCTCAACGTCGCCGTGGACGCGCAAGGCAAGTACTCGATCAACGGCGCCCCGGTGCCCTACGCCAGCGCGCAGGCCTTCGCCAATGCCATGCGCGAGTCCGCCAAGGGCATGAAGGAGCCGGTGATCGCGATCAGCGCAGACGCCGCCGCCACGCACCAGTCGGTGATCAACGTGATGGAATCTGCGCGCATCGCCGGCTATTCGCAGATCAGCTTCACCACGCAGACCCGCAAGTAGGGCCTCGCCCAGCGCCGCCGTGAGCGCGGTGCCACCCATGCAACGCTGGTTCGAATCGCAATGGGCCCGGATCGGCCCCGCCGCGGTCCTCCTCCTGCCGCTTACCGCGGTTTTCGCGGCCATCGCCTCCTTGCGCCGGGCGCTTTATCGCGCCGGGATCCTCAAGGCATGGCGCGCCGGCGTGCCGGTGGTCGTCGTGGGCAACATCACCGTGGGCGGCAGCGGCAAGACGCCGCTGGTGATCGCGATCGTCGACGCCCTGCGCGAGGCGGGCTTCAGCCCCGGCGTCGTATCCCGCGGCTACGGCGCGGTGCCGCCGAGCGCTGACGATCCCCTCGGCGTCGTCAGGGTCTTTCCCGGCGTCACAACGCCCGAGCGAGCCGGCGACGAGCCGGTGCTGATCGCCGAGCGCTGCAATGTCCCCGTGTTCGTGAGCACCGACCGGCCGCGCGCGGTGCGCGCCCTGCTCGCCACCAACCCGGAGGTCGACGTCGTGGTGAGCGACGACGGGCTGCAGCACTACGCGCTGGCGCGCGACGTGGAAATCGCGGTTGTCGATGGCGCGCGGCTTTTCGGCAACGGCATGCTGCTGCCTTCGGGGCCGTTGCGCGAGCCCGTGTCGCGGCTGGCCAGCGTCGATGCCGTGGTGGTGAACGGCGAAGGCGCATCGCTGGATGCCGCGCGGCGCACTTTCGCCATGGCGCCCGGAAACGAGCGCTTCGTGAGCCTTTCGGACGGCCGCACGCTGTCCGCGCCGGACTTCGCGCTGATGGCCCGCGGCGCGCGGGTCCATGCGCTTGCCGGGATCGCGCACCCGGCGCGCTTTTTCGACCATCTCGCTAGGCTGGGAGTGCGTGCCGCGGGCCATGCCTTCTCCGACCACCACGCCTTCCAGAGCGGTGAATTGCGGCTCCCCGAAGCCGAGCTCGTCGTGATGACCGAGAAGGATGCAGTAAAATGCCGATCATTCGCCGATGCGCGCATGTGGTGCCTGCGCATCGACGCGCTGCTCCCCGGCGACTTCGATCGCTTCCTCCTCGACTGCCTGAAGGCGAAACGTGGATCCCAAGCTGCTTGAGATACTGGTCTGCCCGCTGTGCAAGGGCCCGCTCGTTCTGAAAAAGGAGGCGGGCGAGCTGGTGTGCAAGGCCGACCGGCTGGCCTTCCCCGTGACCGACGGCATCCCGGTCATGCTCGAGGACCTGGCCCGCACGCTCGCGCCCGACGAGGAGCCCTGAGCCCGAAGCGCGCCATGGCCAGCGCCTCTCCCGAGTTCACGGTCATCATCCCGGCGCGTTACCACTCGACGCGGTTGCCGGGCAAGCCGCTCATGTACATCGGCGACAAGCCGATGGTCGCCCATGTCGCCGACCGGGCCCGCGAGAGCGGGGCCAAGCGCGTGGTGATCGCCACCGACCATGACGAGATCGGGTCCACGCTCGCCTCCATGGGCTACGAGGTCTGCACCACGGCAACGACCCATGCGACCGGCACCGACCGGCTTGCCGAGGCGGTCCAGCTGCTCGGGCTGGGCGATGCCGAGCTCGTGGTCAACGTGCAGGGCGACGAGCCGCTCATCGATCCGGGGCTGATCCGCAAGGTCGCGCAGGAACTGAAGCTCCGCCACAAGGCGATGCTGGCGACCGCGGCGCACCCGATCGTCTCGGCCATGACCTTCTTCGACCCGAACGTGGTCAAGGTGGTGTTCGACACCAGCGGCTACGCGCAGTACTTCTCGCGTGCGCCGATCCCCTATGCCCGGGACGATTTCCTGCGCACCCGCACCGAGCTGCCCCCGGACCTGCCGGCCTACCGCCACATCGGCATCTATGCCTACCGCGTGGCCTTCCTTCGCCAGTACGCGTCGCTCTACCAGACGCCGGCCGAGCGTTTCGAGGCGCTGGAGCAGTTGCGCGCGCTCGGCCACGGCTTCAAGATCGCGGTGGCATTCTGGAACGGCCCGCTCGAGGCGGGCGTGGACACGCCGGAGGACCTGGAGCGGGTGCGCCGGGTTTTCTTCGCCAACACGCCCTGAGCGGGAATGCCTCGCGTTGACCCTGAAGGGGCTTCCCGGCGATAATCGGGGGTTCATAAAAAACAGTTCTCGGGAGCAACAAGGCCTATGCGCCTCATCTTGTTGGGGGGGCCGGGTGCCGGCAAGGGCACGCAGGCGGGCTTCATCACGAAGAAGTTCGCCATTCCCCAGATTTCAACCGGCGACATGCTGCGCGCGGCCGTAAAGGCCGGGACCCAGCTGGGCAATGCCGCGAAGAAGGTCATGGACGCGGGCCTGCTGGTCTCCGACGACATCATCATCGGGCTGGTGAAGGAACGCGTCGCGCAGCCCGACTGCGCGCGCGGGTTCCTCTTCGACGGCTTTCCGCGCACGATTCCGCAGGCCGATGCGATGAGGACGGTCGGCGTGAAGCTCGACCACGTGGTCGAGATCGCGGTCGACGACGCAGCCATCATCGAGCGCATGTCCGGCCGCCGCGTGCACATTGCCTCGGGGCGCACCTACCACATCACGTTCAATCCGCCCGAGGTCCCGGGCGTGGACGACGAAACCGGCGAATCGCTGGTGCAGCGCGTGGACGACAAGGAAGAAACGGTGAAGAAGCGGCTCGATGTCTACCATGCGCAGACGGAGCCGCTGATCGCCTACTACACCAAGTGGGCCGCAACGGGCGATGCGGAAGCGCCGCGCTACCACAAGGTCGATGGCGAGGGCGCGGTCGAGGACGTCCGCGACCGGATTTTCGCCGCGCTGGGCTGACATGGCCAGGAACGCGTTCTACGCCCAGTCGGGCGGCGTGACGGCGGTGATCAACGCCAGCGCAGCTGGCGTGATCGAGACCGCGCGCAAGCACAGGAAGCAGATCGGCAATGTTCTCGCCGGCCGCGACGGGATACTCGGCGCGCTTACCGAGGACCTGATCGATACCTCGAAGGAGTCCGCTGCCGCGATCCGCGCGCTCAAGCACACTCCGGGCGGGGCCTTCGGCTCCTGCCGCTACAAGCTGAAGGGGCCGGTCGAGGGCCGCGCGCAGTACCAGCGCCTGATCGACGTCTTCCGCGCGCACGACATCGGCTATTTCTTCTACAACGGCGGCGGAGATTCCGCCGACACCTGCCTCAAGGTCTCCCAGATCGGCGGGGCGCTCGGCTACCCGATCGTCGCGATCCACGTTCCCAAGACCGTCGACAACGACCTCCCGGTGACCGACAACTCGCCCGGTTTCGGCTCGGTCGCGAAATACGTCGCCACCTCGATGCGCGAGGCCGGCTTCGACGTCGCATCGATGTGCCGCACCTCCACGAAGGTCTTCATCCTCGAGGTGATGGGTCGCCACGCCGGGTGGATCACCGCGGCCTGCGGGCTCGCGCAGGAGAAGGCCGGCCAGGCGCCGCATGTCCTGCTGTTTCCCGAGATCACCTTCGACCCGGAAGCCTTCCTCGCGAAAGTGCAGGCGACGATCGCGAAACATGGCTATTGTGCGGTCGGCGTTTCCGAGGGGCTGAAGGGAGCCGACGGCAAGTTCATCGCCGACGCCGGCGTGCGCGATGCGTTCGGCCATGCCCAGCTGGGCGGCGTCGCGCCCGTGATATCCGCCCTCGTCAAGCAGCGCCTCGGCCACAAGTGCCATTGGGCCGTGGCCGACTACCTCCAGCGCTCGGCGCGCCACATCGCCTCGAAGACCGACGTCGAGCAGGCCTACGCGGTGGGCAAGGCCGCGGTCGAGTTCGCGCTCGCGGGCCGCAACGGGGTGATGCCTGCGATCGAGCGCGTGTCGCATGCGCCGTATCGCTGGAAGATCGCCATGGCGCCGCTGGAAAAGGTGGCCAACCACGAGAAGATGCTGCCGCGCGGCTACATCACGAAAGACGGCTTCCATATCACGGCGCTCGCGCGCCGCTATCTCGCGCCGCTCGCGGCGGGCGAGGCCTACCCGCCGTACCGCAACGGACTTCCCGATTACGTGCGGCTCGCCAACAAGGCGGTGCCGAGGCGGCTTCGCACGCCGTTCACGCCGTAAAGGCCCGCAGAGACCCTTTCAGCACCCAGGCAACCTCCCAAAAAAGGAAAAACCATGAACCAAGCACTCATCTTCGCCTTCGGTTGTGCGCTGTTCGCGCTGGCCTATGGCGCATGGCAGGCGAAGTGGATCTTCGCGCAATCGGACGGCAACGACCGCATGCGCGAGATCGCGGCAGCCATCCAGGCCGGCGCCAAGGCCTACCTCAATCGCCAGTACCGGACGATCGCAATCGTCGGCGTGGTGATCTTCCTCGTCATCGGGCTGGTGCCGGGCCTGGGCTGGACCACGGCGGCCGCGTTCGCCGTCGGCGCCGTCCTCTCGGGTCTCGCCGGCTTCATCGGGATGAACGTCTCGGTGCGCGCGAACGTGCGCACCGCAGAGGCGGCGCGCCGCGGCGTGGGCCCGGCGCTCGACATCGCCTTCAAGGGCGGTGCCGTGACGGGGCTGCTGGTGGTGGGCCTGGGCCTGCTCGGCGTGACCATGTTCCTTTACTTCCTCATCGGCTCGGCGCCTTTCGGCACGAAGATGGGCGAGATCGTGAAGCCGCTGATCGGGCTCGCGTTCGGATCGTCCCTGATCTCGATCTTCGCGCGGCTGGGCGGCGGCATCTTCACCAAGGGCGCGGACGTCGGCGCCGACCTGGTGGGCAAGGTGGAAGCCGGCATTCCCGAGGACGACCCGCGCAACCCCGCGGTGATCGCCGACAACGTCGGTGACAACGTCGGCGATTGCGCCGGCATGGCGGCCGACCTGTTCGAGACCTATGCGGTGACCATCATCGCCACGATGGTGCTGGGCGCGCTGCTGCTGCCCTCGCCGCAGATCGTCGGCAACGCGGTCGCCTATCCGCTGGCGCTCGGCGGCTTCGCCATCATCGCGTCCGTCATCGGCTGCATGTTCGTGAAGACCAACAAGGGCGGCAACATCATGGGCGCGCTCTACCGCGGCCTGATCGTCGCAGGCGTGCTGGGCGCGGTCGCGTTCTACCCGATCACCGACTGGCTGATGCACGACATCGCGCTGCAGGATTCCAGGCTTTCCGTGATGAGGCTGTGGGGCTGCTCGCTCATCGGGCTGGTGCTCACCGGCCTCATGGTGGTGATCACCGAGTACTACACCGGCACGCAGTTCGGCCCGGTGCGGCACATCGCCGAAGCCTCGTCGAAGGGCCACGGGACCAACATCATCGCCGGCCTCGGCGTGTCGATGCGTTCCACCGCATGGCCGGTGCTCTCGGTGTGCGTGGCGATCTTCGCCGCCTACAAGCTGGGCGGCCTCTACGGCATCGCGATCGCGGCCACCTCGATGCTGTCGATGGCGGGCATCATCGTCGCGCTCGACGCCTACGGCCCGATCACCGACAACGCCGGCGGCATCGCCGAGATGAGCGAGATGCCCAAGTCGGTGCGCGACGTGACCGACCCGCTGGACGCGGTGGGCAACACCACCAAGGCAGTGACCAAGGGCTACGCGATCGGCTCCGCGGGGCTGGCCGCGCTGGTGCTGTTCGCCGACTACACGCACAAGCTCGAGGAATCGGGCCGCGCGCTGACCTTCGACCTGTCCAATCCCGCGGTGATCATCGGGCTCTTCATCGGCGGCATGATCCCGTACCTCTTCGGCGCGATGGCGATGGAAGCCGTGGGCCGCTGCGCGGGCGCGGTGGTCGATGAAGTGCGCCGCCAGTTCAGGGAGATCAAGGGCATCATGGAAGGCACCGGCAAGCCCGATTACTCGCGCGCCGTGGACATGCTGACCAAGGCCGCGATCAAGGAAATGATCATTCCCTCGCTGCTTCCGGTGCTGGCGCCCATCGCCGTGATCGTCGTGGTCGGTTTCCTCATGGGCCCGGACGCCGGCATCCAGGCGCTCGGCGGGATGCTCATGGGCACCATCGTCACGGGGCTCTTCGTCGCGATCTCGATGTGCACCGGCGGCGGTGCCTGGGACAACGCCAAGAAGTACATCGAGGACGGCCACTTCGGCGGCAAGGGACGCGAGGCGCACAAGGCGGCAGTGACCGGCGACACGGTGGGCGATCCCTACAAGGACACTGCCGGCCCCGCGGTGAACCCGCTGATCAAGATCATCAACATCGTGGCGCTGCTGATCGTGCCGCTGTTCGCTTCCGGTGGCCACGACGCGGCACCCGATGGCGGCGCCGGCACCGAAGGCGGTCGTCGCGCCTGCGGTCACGGCGCCGGCTTCCGCGCCGCCCGCGGCGCCGGTCGCTCCCGCGGCAGCTCCGGCTGCGCCGGCTGCGGCGCCGGCGGCCGAGCCGAAGAAGTAGACATGCGGTAGGCTGTTCGCACTTGCAGGAAAGGAGCCGGCGCAGCGCGTGACATGCTGCGCCGGTCTCGTTTTCACCCTCGGCTTTGCGCCGATATCCATGAAAGATCGGAGACACAAATGGCACTGGCTCTCTATGTCGGTCACGGCTCGCCCTACGCCTGGCGCGCATTCCTCGCCATCGAGCACAAGCAGCTTCCTTACGAACTGAAGGTGCTGTCGTTCTCCAAGGGCGAAACGAGGACGCCCCAGTTCATTGCACTCAACCCGCGCCACCAGGTGCCGACGCTCACGGATGGCGATTTCGTGATCTGGGAGTCCGCCGTGGTGATGGAGTACCTCGAGGACGCCTATCCGGCGAAGGATGCCGCGACCAGCCTCTTCCCGGGCGACGCGAAGCAACGCGCGCTGATCCGGCGCCTCGCGCGCGAGGCCGACGACTACCTCTGGACGGACGGCCTGATGCCGATCTCGATGGAGATCTTCTTCGGCGGCGAAGGCCACGTGCCCGACGAGGCGAAGATCGCCAAGGCGAAGGAAGCGCTGGCGAAGGAACTCGGGTACTTCGCGGCGCAGATGCGCGGCGATTTCCTCGCCGGGAATGCGCCCACCGCCGCCGACTTCACCCTGTATCCGTTCCTCGCCTACATCGCGCGCTTCGAGCTGAAGAAGCCCGACCTCGCCGTGGTCAAGCTCATTCCGGCGAAGCTGGCGCAGCTGATGGGGCGCATCGAGGCGCTGCCGTACTTCGACAAAACTTTCCCGCCGCACTGGAGATGAACTTCCGGCTCCTGGCCGCCGACGGCGCCGCGCGGCGCGGCACGCTCAACGTCGCCCGTGGCGCGATCGAGACACCGGCGTTCATGCCGGTCGGCACCTACGGCGCGGTCAAGGCGATGAGCCCGGCGGAGCTGGTCGAGATCGGCGCGCAGGTGGTGCTCGGCAACACCTTCCACCTGTGGCTCAGGCCCGGGCTCGAGGTGATCGCCGCGCACGGCGGCCTGCACCGCTTCATGGGCTGGGCCGGGCCCATCCTCACCGACTCGGGCGGCTTCCAGGTCTGGAGCCTGGGGGAGCTGCGCAAGATCAGCGAAGAGGGCGTGGCGTTCCAGTCGCCGATCAACGGCGACAAGCTCTTCCTCACGCCCGAGGAATCGATGCGCATCCAGCGCGTGCTCGATTCCGACATCGCCATGGTGTTCGACGAATGCACGGCGTTCCCGGCGACGAAGGAGTCCGCCGCCGAGTCGATGCGCCTGTCGCTGCGCTGGGCGAAGCGCTCGAAGGCGGCGCACGAGGGCAGCGCCAATGCGCTCTTCGGCATCGTCCAGGGCGGCATGCACGAGGACCTGCGGGACGAGTCGCGGGCGGGGCTGGAGGAGATCGGTTTCGACGGCTACGCGATCGGCGGACTGTCGGTGGGCGAGCCCAAGGAGGACATGCTGCGCATCCTGGAGCACACCGCGCCGAACCTGCCGGCCGGGCGGCCGCGCTATCTCATGGGCGTGGGCACGCCGGAGGACCTGGTGGAGGCCGTATCGCGCGGGATCGACATGTTCGACTGCGTGATGCCCACGCGCAATGCGAGGAACGGCTGGCTCTTCACGCGCTTCGGCGACGTGAGGATCAAGAACGCGGCGCACCGCTCCGACACGCGCCCGATCGACGAGACCTGCGGCTGTTACGGCTGCCGCAACTTCTCGCGCGGCTATCTCCACCACCTGCACCGCACCAACGAGATCCTCGGCGCGCGGCTGAACACGATCCACAACCTGTCCTACTACCAGGCGCTGATGCGGGGGATGCGCGAGGCCATCGCAGCGGGCGCTTTCGCCGCCTTCCGCGCCCGTTTCCAAGCCGATCGCGCGAGGGGCCCGGCAGAGGCGCCGGACGCGCCCTGAGGAGGCGCCGGAAGGCTTCGCTGTGTTACAATTTCGGGCTTGATTTGGGCCGGAAATGTTTTCCTTGAGGCCGCAGGTGCGGCCGGCCCGGCCCGTTCGTCGGAGACCCCCAGAAAATGATCAGCAACGCATACGCGCAGGCCGCGCCGGCAGCAACGCCGGGCGGCGACCTGATGGGATTCCTGCCCATCATCCTGATGTTCGTGATCCTGTATTTCCTCATGATCCGACCGCAAATGAAGCGCGCCAAGGAACACAAGGCGATGCTCGAAGGCCTGCAGAAGGGCGATGAGGTGATCGCCATGGGCCTGCTCGGCAAGGTGTCGAAGGTCGGCGACGGCTACATCAGCCTCGAGATCGCGGACAACGTGACGGTGCAGGTGCAGAAGCAGGCCGTCACGACGCTGCTGCCCAAGGGCACGCTCACGGACGCGAAATAGGACCCACGGCCCGGCTGCGCGCCTCTTCGGGGGCGAGGCGGTCCGGCCCCGCCCGCCGCCGTCCGTCAGGGACGGCGCGGCACTGCAGGAAGCCCCGCCATGAACAAGTACCCTCCCTGGAAATACGCGCTCATCCTCGTTGCACTGGTGGTGAGCCTGCTTTACGCCGCGCCCAACCTGTTCGGCGAGGTGCCCGCCGTGCAGGTGTCGGGCATCCGCGCGAGCACCAAGGTCGACGCTGCGATGCAGTCCGGCCTCGAGGCGGCGCTGAAGGAGGCCGGCATCGCGCCCACCCTCGTCGAGCTTGATGAGGCCGCATTGCGTTTCCGCTTCGCCGACCCCGATACGCAGTTGAAGGCGCGCGACGTGATCCAGTCGAAGGTCGGTCCCGGCTACGTGGTGGCGCTCAACCTCGTGTCGAACACGCCGAGATGGCTGCAGGCGATCGGCTCCAAGCCGATGTACCTCGGCCTCGACCTGCGCGGCGGCGTGCATTTCCTCCTGCAGGTGGACATGAAGGCGGCGGCGGCCAAGAGCCAGGAACGCTTCCTGGGCGACCTGCGCGTCCTGATGCGCGACAAGAAGATCTACTACTCGGGCGCTCGCGCGCGACGGCGACCGGCTGGTGGTGAAGTTCCGCGACCGCGAGACGCGCGCCGCGGCGCTGAAGGAAATCGGCCTCGCAGATGCCGGACCTGCTCCTCAAGGAACAGGAGGTCGGCGAGGACTTCCAGTTGATCGCGACGATCAAGCCCGAGGAAATCAAGCGCGAGCAGGACCTCGCGCTGCAGCAGAACATCCAGACGCTGCGAAACCGCGTCAACGAGCTCGGCGTGGCCGAGCCGATCGTCCAGCAGCAGGGGGCGGACCGCATCGTCGTGCAGCTGGCCGGCGTGCAGGACCCGGGGCGCGCCAAGGAGATCCTCGGCCGCACCGCCACGCTGGAGATCAGGCTGGTGTCGGAGGAGCACGCCGCGGGCCCAGGCTACGAGGCGTTCCTCGCCTACAAGACGCAGCCGGCGCCTTTCGGCACCGAGAAACTGCTCGACCTCGATGGCCGCGCGGTATTGGTGAAGAAGGCGATCGTGATCACCGGCGACCGGATCAAGGATTCGCAGCCGGGATTCGACCAGCGCGACGGGCCGCCCGATCGTCTCCGTCGTTCTCGACGACACGGGCGGGCGAATGATGCGCGCGACGACGCGAGAGAACGTGAAGAAGCGCATGGCGATGATCATGATCGAGAAGGGCGGGGCGGTCGTGCTCACGTGGCCCTCGATCAATGAGGAGTTCGGCAACCGCTTCCAGATCACCGGCATGCCGGACACGTCCGAGGCGAAGAACCTCGCGTTGCTGCTGCGCGCGGGGGCGCTCGCCGCGCCCATGGACATCATCGAGGAGCGCACCATCGGCCCCTCGCTCGGCAAGGAAAACATCGACAAGGGCTTCCGCTCGGTGCTCTACGGCTTCGCGGCGATCAGCGTGTTCATGGTCGCCTATTACTCGCTCTTCGGCCTGGTCTCGGTGCTGGCGCTCGGCGCGAACCTGCTCTTCCTGGTCGCGATCCTGTCGATGCTGCAGGCAACTCTCACGCTTCCCGGCATCGCGGCCATCGCGCTCACGCTCGGCATGGCGATCGACGCCAACGTGCTGATCAACGAGCGCGTCCGGGAGGAATTGCGCTCCGGCATGAGCCCGCAGATGGCGATCCAGACCGGCTACGACCGCGCGTTCGGCACCATCCTCGATTCCAACGTGACCACGCTCATCGCGGGGCTCGCGCTCCTGATGTTCGGGTCGGGCCCGTGCGCGGCTTCGCGGTGGTGCATTGCCTGGGCATCATGACCTCGATCTTCAGCGCGGTGGTGGTGTCGCGCGGGCTGGTGAACCTGATCTACGGCGGCAAGAGGAAGGTCGCCAGCATCTCGATCGGCAACACCAACTGGCAGAAGAAGGCGGCCGCCTAGGGCGACCTGCTCCCGGCTGCGGCCGGGACGACCGAAAAGGAACCGGAAACATGGAATTCTTCAAGATCCGCCGCGTCATCCCGTTCATGCGGCATGCGCTGGTGTTCAACATCATCTCGCTGCTGACTTTCCTCGCTTCGGTCGGCTTCCTCGCCACCAAGGGGCTGCATTTCTCGATCGAGTTCACCGGCGGCACGGTGATGGAGGTGAGCTACGACAAGGCGGCGCAGCCGGAGGCCATCCGCGACGCGCTCGACGGCGCCGGCTTCAAGGACACCTCGGTGCAGAAGTTCGGCAGTTCCCAGGACGTGCTGATCCGCATGCCGCTGAAGGCCGAGGGGGACGCGCGCGCGCAAAACGTGGCGATGCAGAAGCAGGGCGAAGCGGTGATCAGGGTCCTGCAGGGCTTGGACAAGAGCGCCACGCTGAAGCGCACCGAGTTCGTCGGCGGCCAGGTGGGCAAGGAACTCGCTTCCGACGGGGCGCTCGCGCTGCTGTTCGTGTGCGTCGGCATCATGATCTACCTCGCCTTCCGCTTCGAATGGCGCTTCGCGCTCGCGACCATCATCGCCAACCTCCACGACGTGGTGATCATCCTGGGCTTCTTCGCCTTCTTCCAGTGGGAGTTCTCGCTCCCGGTGCTGGCCGCGGTGCTCGCGGTGCTGGGCTACTCGGTGAACGAGTCGGTGGTGGTGTTCGACCGGGTGCGCGAGAACTTCCGCAAGATGCGCAAGGCGAGCGTGCCGGAGATCATGGACGCCTCCATCACCGGGACGATCTCGCGCACCATCATCACGCACGGCTCGACCCAGATGATGGTGCTGGCGATCTTCTTCTTCGGTGGCGCGAGCCTGCACAACTTCGCCCTCGCCCTCACGATCGGCATCTGCTTCGGCATCTACTCCTCGGTTCTGGTCGCCTGCCCGCTCGCCATGTACCTGGGCGCTTCGCGCGAGGACTTCGTCAAGGAAAAGAAGCCCGGCGGCGAGCAGCCGCAGTTGCCCTGAGCCGGCAAGAAGCGCCGGTGGAGATCCTCGCCCCGCTCTGGGACCTGCTGGTCCACCTCGACGTCCACCTCGGCGCGCTGATCCGCGATTACGGCGTGTGGGTCTACGCGATCCTGTTCGCGATCGTGTTTGCCGAGACGGGGCTGGTGATCACGCCCTTCCTGCCCGGGGACTCGCTGCTTTTCGTCGCCGGCGCGCTTGCGGCGCTCGGCGGCATCGACGTGCACATCCTCGTGCTCTCGCTCATCCTCGCCGCGGTGCTGGGCAACAGCACCAACTACGCGATCGGCCGTTACCTGGGCAAGCGGCTCTTCCGCGACCGCAGTTCCCGCTGGCTGAACCCGGCCTACCTCGACCGCACCCATGCCTTCTATGAGAGGCACGGCGGCAAGGCGGTGGTGATCTCGCGCTTCATCCCGATCGTGCGCACCTACGTGCCCTTCGTAGCGGGCCTCGGCGCCATGGGCTATGGGCGCTTCACGCTGTTCAACGTCGCGGGCGCGGTGTTCTGGGTGGCCTCGCTTTGCTACGCGGGCTATTTCTTCGGCAACCTCCCGTGGGTGAAGCAGAACCTCACCCTGATCATCTTCGGCATCATCGGCGCGAGCCTGCTCCCGATCGCGATCGGCGCGCTGCAGGCGCGTCGGGCGCCGCGCTGAGCCCGGGAGGCTGCATGGCGGACGATCCGGCGGGCATCCCCAGGGAGTTCTTCGAGGTCGCCGATGCGTTCATCGACCTCGCCAACAAGCAGGCCGAGGCCTGGGGCGAGGGCAGGGTCGCCGCGAGCCAGCTCTTCGCCGCGGCGCGCTATGCCGCCTTCAGCATCGTCGCAGGCGACCCCGCCATCGCCGCGGATCGCGCAACGGCGACTGCTGCGCTGGTGGAGCAGTTCCGGCACATGCTCGAGGACAACCTCGACTGGTACGAGGCGGAATTGAAGAAGCAGGATCCGCCCGCGGGCTAGGACCTGGCCCCGCCCAGGCGAACGAAAGCGACCGCGCTGGCGAAGAAGACCAGAGAAAGCGCGATCTCGATCAACGCGAGTTGCCGCGAGGCGCCGGTGTCGCTCCATGCCCGCACCACGCCTTCGATGAAATAGCCCCAGATGAAGAGCGACGCCCACTGGTAGGTGTAGCGCCGGCCGGCAAGGATGCCGCGCAGCGGCAACAGCAGCGGCAGCGTTTTCAACACCAGCCACGAGCCGCCGGGCCTGAGCGGGGCGAGCCACAATTCCCACGCGAGGCAGAGCAGGACCAGTGCGATGAGCGACGCCGAGGCGCCGAAATACGCGGCGCGGATCAAGGCGCCGCGAGCTTGGCGGCGACGCCCGCCAGCCTCGCGCCGAGCGCAAAGGCAAGCTTCCTCTCGTCTTCGCTTTGCGGCCGGTCGTTGCCGGCGCCCGCAACATGGCTTGCCCCATAGGGCGAGCCGCCCGTGGTGGTGCTGGTGAGCGATCCCTCGGTGTAGGGAAGCCCGACGATCACCATGCCGTGGTGCAGGAGCGGAACCATCATCGTCAGCAGCGTCGTCTCCTGCCCGCCGTGCATGGTCGAGGTCGATGTGAACACCGCGGCAGGCTTGCCCGCCAGCGTGCCGCGCTGCCATTCGCCCCCGAGGCTGTCGATGTAGTGCTTCAATGGCGCCGCCATGTTGCCGAAGCGCGTGGGCGACCCGAGCGCGAGCCCGGCGCATTCCTCGAGGTCCCGCGCCTCGACATAGGGCGCGCCGTCTTCGGGCACGGCGGGCGCGCTCGCCGTGGTCACCGTCGCGACCCTGGGCACGGTGCGCAATCGCGCGCGCATGCCGGCGACGCTGTCGATCCCGCGCGCGACCTGCTGCGCCAGCGCGCGGACCGAGCCTGTGCCGGAATAATAGAGGACGAGAATGTCTGCCATCGCTTGGTCTCCGAGTGCGGAAGGTATCATATGCCCCGACTGGGGAAACGATGCACGACCCGATGCCCGCTGCAGGACCGCTAGCCTCCGTGCCCGATCGCGCGCGGCGGCTCGCCCTGGACGTCGCGCATTTTGCGGCGTTTCTCGCGCGCCGCTTCGAACAGGACCGCTGCTTCCAGGTCGCGGGAAGCCTGACCTACTCGACGCTGCTGTCCATCGTCCCCTTGCTCATGGTGGTGATCGCGGTGCTCTCGCAATTGCCGGCCGTGTCCCTGCGCGCGGCGCTGGGCGGACTCGAATCCTTCATCGCGCAGAACTTCCTGCCCGACACCGCAACCAGGATCCTCACGGTCTACTTCAACCAGTTCGCCCAGAACGCGGCGCGCCTCACGCTGGTGAGCGTTGCGTTGCTGGCGGTCACCGCGCTGGCGATGTTGAACACCGTCGATCGCGCGCTGAACGCGATCTGGCGCGTGCCGCGGCGCCGGTCGGCCTGGGTAAGCCTCGCCGCCTACGTGGCGCTGCTGGTGGCGGGTCCCGTGTTGATCGGCATCAGCGTGTCGGTGACCTCTTACCTGGTGGGCGCGAAGATGCTTTCGCGAGTGCTGCCGCAGCAGCATCCGGCACTGCTCGAATGGCTGCCGCTCGCGGTCAGCGCGACGGCCTTCACGCTGCTCTACAAGCTGATCCCGAATCGCCGCGTCCCGTGGAGTGCCGCTATCGCGGGCGCGGTGATCGCGGCGACCGTGTTCGAGCTCGGCAAGGACCTGTTTGCCCTCTACGTGCGCCTGATGCCGGGATGGGGCATGGTCTATGGGACTTTCGCCACCATCCCCTTGTTCATGCTCTGGGTATACCTTTCCTGGGTGCTGATCCTGTTCGGCGCCGAGATCACCGCGGGGCTCGCGTTCTGGCGCCAGGGCCTGTTCAGGCGCCCGCTCACGCCGGCGACCCGCTTTCGCGACACGCTGAGCGTGGCGCGCGCGCTCCTTGCCGCCCAGCGGGAGGATCGCGCGCTCGGCTTCGCGGAATTGCGCGCGCGCGAATCGGTGCCCGATCACGAGATCGAGGACGCGCTGGCCCGGCTGGTCGATGGCGGGCTCGTGCAGCGCGAAGGCGCAAATCGCTACCGATTGGCGAGGCGGCCAGAGGAGTTGACGCTTGCCGAGATCTATCGCCTCTCCGTGCTGCAGGGCGGGGGGTTCAGCGGGCAGGACTGGGCCGAAGTCTCGCCGGAGCTTGCCGAAGTGTCTTCGGTGATCGACCAGGCGCTGCAGCGGCCGCTTGCTTCGGTGGCGGCAACGCCCGACGAAAAACGCTCAGGCGTTTCTTGACTGCGCGATGTGGAATAGCTCGAAGCGCTGGGTTCGCTCGAGCAACTGGGTCGCGCGCACCAGGCTCAGCTCGCCCTGGTCCTCGACCTCGAATTCGCGCAGGTCGCCGAAAGTGAGCGGCGGCGTGAGCAGGCTGTCGCCCGACTCCATCGGGTCGAACTCGGGAATCAGCAGGCCGAGCTTCTGCGCGCCGGTCGCGTTGGCAGTCTGCTGGAGGGTGACGCTGCGCGCGGCAGGCGCAATGAACTGGACGCCGAACTCCATGCCCTCTTCCTCGAGCAAGGTGAGCCAGCGCACCACGCCGACGGTCCAGCGCGTGCGCCCGACGAACTTGATGCCGACCACCTCTCCCACGCCGATCGGCTGGCTGAGCGCGCCGATGCGCCGCACCTTCAGGCCGCCGGCGCTCTGGTTGACCACGTCCCATTCGCTCACCTGAAGCGCTTTCGAAACATCGTCCTCGGGAACCGAAATGAGCGGGATGGTGAGGCCGCCCTGGATCGCTTCGGCCTCCTTCGCGGCGTCGACCTGCGCCTCCAGCGATACGAAATGGAAGAGGGCCTTGATGCCGGCGCAGACGGCGACGGTCGCCTCCATCGCGTCGCGGCGGAAGGCGCGCTTGGGCGGGTCTCCCCACAGCACCACGAGCTTGTTGACCAGTGCCAGCGTTTCGGCCGACATCATCCGGCTGGTAGCCGATGTGGCCACGCCGCTTTCCATCGCCTTCTTCTTTTGCCTGAGCTTGTCGACGATCGGGTTGGCATCCAGGAGGCGCGCGTTCGGCCCGCCCGGATCGTTGCTCGCCGACTGCATCGGCTTGGGCGGGCGGTCGGTGTCGCAGGGGACGACGAAATGGCCGCCCGTATTGGTCGTCGGAACCGCCGTCACGAGCCCGAGGCCGGCGGCGTTGGCGCGGATCAGCGCGACCACGCGGTCCACCTCGCCGGGCACCAGCCGATAGGGATCGGTCAGCGAGAGCAGCAGCGCCTCGATGTAGCCGTCGGCGATCGTCGCCTTCGTTTCGGCGTCCGCGGCGTCGTTGAGGAGGTTCTCCTTTTCCGCGTACAGGTACAGGCCGTGCAGTTCCTTCCACAGCTCCGGCGCGTTCGGCGTGTACGAGCGGTAGGCCACCTTGATCACGTTGCCCAGGTGCTCGGTGATGCGCAGCAGCAGCAAGGGCAGGTGCTTTTTCGCGCCGAAGCTGATCAGCTTGCCGGTGCGCTCGAGCGCGATCAGCTTGTAGCCGTTGGCGCATTCGATGGACAGGTCGCGCGCGAGCAGCATTGCATCGCGTGCCTTGGGCGGCATCGGCAAGGCCGCCTTGGAATAGATCGCATCGAGTTCCTCGAGGGCCACCGAGACCACCGGCCGATACGCCTCGAGGAGCTCATGGCGCACCTCGACGTCGAGCTTGGCCCGGTTCATTGCCGCGAGGTTTTCCAGCAGCTTCCTGCCCGACTCGATCACCTGCGTCATCGGCAGGGAGGCGACCCACGCCCTGGCCTGCTTGGGGCGCAATTCCAGGTCCTTCGGCGGTGAAATGCGTTCCGTGGGAACGCTGAATTCAAGCGGCATGTTGTGCGGAAAGCCCTGATTTATTGTGGGAAAACCTGACTTATTCGATTTTTATCAGAATTGGCCAGCCTGCGCTAGCATACACTTCACACTTTTCCGCCTGCCATCCCCATGCCCGCTTCACGGATTGCCCCCGCCTGCCTGCTTGCCGCGATTCTCGCCTTTCCGGCGTCAGCGTTCGACCTCATCGACACAGAGGGCAAGCGCCATCGGCTGGCCGATTACAAGGGCCGCTGGGTGGTGGTGAACTTCTGGGCCACCTGGTGCGCGCCCTGCATCAAGGAGATCCCTGAAATCGCCGCGTTCGCGGCCACGGCGAAAGCCGATACTGCCGTGCTCGGCGTGGCGCTCGATGTCGACGACAAGGACAAGACCATCGCCTTCGCCAAGCGCGTGGGGCACGCCTATCCGCTGGTCCTGGGGGACGACAAGACCGAGAAACAATTCGGCGGGAAGATGAAGGGCCTGCCGACCACGGTGATTTTCGATCCCAAGGGCAAGCGGGTCTACGCCAAGCTCGGCACGGTGACCGAAAAGTCGCTCGCGGAACTCACCGGCAAGGGCGGCTAGGTGCCGACCGTCCACTTTTCCTTGCGAGCCTTGACCACGCGCATCGGGTAGTCGGGCTTGCCGAGCGAGCCGTTGTATCGCGCCAGCGCGCGTTCCACGTTGCCTTTCTCGGTGTCGAGGTAGTGGCGGAAGATCACGCAGCCATAGCGCAGGTTGGTGCGCGGCTGGAACAGGTTGTCCGAAGGGACGCCTATCAGGCCCACCCAGAACGGCATCACCTGCATGTAGCCGAGGGCGCCGGCCTTCGATACCGCGTAGCGCCGGAACTTGCTCTCGACGTCGATGATCGCCAGCACCAGCGTGGGATCGAGGCCCGCCCGCGAGGATTCGTAGTGCACCATCGCAAGGAACTGGCGCGCGCCTGCCTCGTCCTCGAAGCGCGTGCGCACGCGCTTGGTCATGGCGCGCACCCAGGCGCGCATGTCGAGGTCGTCGGGATTGATCGGGGCAAACTCGCCCAACGACTTCGCCATGCTGGCGCGCACCGAAGCCGAGAGTTTCTCGTAGTCCTGCGCGCCGGCGAGGGCCGCCGCCGGCATTGCCAGCACGAAGAAGGCAAGCAACGCGGCGGCGTGTCTCATCGCGGCGCGGCGCCTACCCCAGTTTCCCGCGCACGAAAGCCAGCGCATCGCCCATCGGCACGGGCACAGGCTGCGTTTCGCGGCGGTGCTGGTATTCGAATTCGCCCTTGGCGAGCCCCCGCTCGCCGATGACGATGCGATGCGGTATGCCGATGAGTTCCTGGTCGGCAAGCATCACGCCCGGGCGTTCGTTGCGATCGTCGAGCAGCACCTCGATGCCGGCAGCGGTGAGTTCGGCGTAGAGCTTTTCCGCGGCGGCCTTCACCGCTTCGCTCTTGTGCAATCCCATCGGCACCAGCGCCACGGTGAAAGGCGCCATCGCGTCGGGCCAGATGATGCCGCGCTCGTCGTGGTTCTGCTCGATCGCGGCGCCGACAACCCGCGTGACGCCGATGCCGTAGCAGCCCATCTCCATCGGTTTCGCCTCGCCCTTCTCGTCGATGTACTTCGCGCCCATGGCCTGCGAATACACCGAGCCCAGCGCGAACACGTGGCCGACCTCGACGCCGCGCGCGATCTCGAGCGTGCCCTTGCCGTCGGGCGAGGGGTCTCCCGCGAGCACGTTGCGGATGTCGGCCACGCGCGCGGGTTCGGGAAGGTCGCGGCCCCAGTTGACGCCGCGGATGTGGAAGTCGGGCTCGTTCGCGCCGCAGATGAAGTCCGCCATCGCGGCCACGCTGCGGTCGGCGATCACCGCTCCCTTGAAGCCCACGGGACCCAGGTAGCCGGGCCTGCAGGCGGTGGCGGCGACGATTTCCGCGTCGTTGGCCCAGCGCCAGCCCGAGAGCCCCGGCACCTTGCCCGCCTTGATCTCGTTGAGCGAATGGTCGCCGCGCACAAGCAGCATCTGCACGCGCTCGTCGGCGAACACCATCAGGCACTTCACGGTTCGCGCGAGCGGCAGGCCGAGGAGTTCGGCGACCTGCTCGCAGGTCGAGCGTCCGGGTGTGGCGATCTTCTCCATCGCCTCGGCCGGCGCAGGGCGTGCGGCAGCGGGGGCGAGCGCCTCGGCCTGCTCGACGTTGGCGGCGTAGTCCGACGCCGGGCACCACGCGATCGCGTCCTCGCCTGCTTCGGCAAGCACCTGGAATTCATGCGAGGAACTCCCCCCGATGTC
Organism: uncultured beta proteobacterium; assembly: GCA_963849005.1. Lineage (GTDB taxonomy): Bacteria > Pseudomonadota > Gammaproteobacteria > Burkholderiales > Usitatibacteraceae > CAWKGC01. The sequence continues at coordinate 353,917 of CAWKGC010000021.1, forward strand.
GCCGGTATCGGCGTTCACCGCGCGGAACTTGAGGCCCAGCCGCGTGAAGATGCGCGTGTAGGCGTCGTACATGATCTTGTAGGAGCGCAGCATTCCCTCGACGCTGGTGTCGAACGAATACGCATCCTTCATCAGGAATTCGCGCGCGCGCATCACGCCGAAGCGCGGCCGGATCTCGTCGCGGAACTTGGTCTGGATCTGGTAGAAGTTCACCGGCAGCTGGCGGTAACTCTTGATCTCGCGCCGCGCGATGTCAGTGATCACTTCCTCGTGGGTCGGCCCGAAGCAGAAGTCGCGGTCGTGCCGGTCCTTGATGCGCAGCATGTTCGGGCCGTACTTTCCCCAGCGCCCGGTTTCCTGCCAGAGTTCGGCGGGCTGCACGGCGGGCATCGCGACTTCGAGCGCGCCCGCGGCGTCCATTTCCTGGCGCACGACCGCCTCGACCTTGCGCAGCACCCTGAGTCCCAGCGGCATCCAGGTGTAGAGCCCGCTGCCGAGCTTGCGGATGAGTCCGGCGCGCAGCATCAGCCGGTGGCTGGCGAGCTCCGCCTCCTGCGGGGCTTCCTTGAGGGTGGACAGGTAAAAACCGCTGGTGCGCATGAACTCTCTCCGGACGTTCGAAACCGAACTGTTTATGGCATCAAATCAGATATTTGCCGCATCCGCATTTTACACGCCAGCCCCCCGCCGGTCTTGGCGAGGGGCGCCAAAGTGTGGAAGAATGGGGGCAACTCAACGAATTGAATGGTGGCTACCATGATCGATCGGGACGGTTATCGCCCGAACGTCGCCATCGTGCTCATCAATCAGAAGAATCAGGTTTTCTGGGGAAAGCGAATCAAGGAGCACGCTTGGCAGTTCCCGCAGGGCGGCATCAAGGCAGGAGAGACCCCGGAGGAAGCGATGTACCGGGAACTCGAGGAAGAGACGGGCCTCAAGCCCGAGCACGTCAGGATCCTCGGGCGCACCAAGGACTGGCTGCACTACAACGTGCCCAACCACTGGGTGAAGCGCGAATGGCGCGGCACCTACAAGGGGCAGAAACAGGTCTGGTTCCTGTTGCGGCTCGTCGGGCGTGATTCCGACGTCAGCCTGCGCGCGTCCGGCCACCCGGAATTCGACGCGTGGCGCTGGCACGACTACTGGGTGCCGCTCGACTCCGTGATCGAGTTCAAGCGCGACGTCTATCGCAAGGCGCTGCAGCAGCTGATCGACTTCATCGATACGTCGCGGCGCGGCATCGGGTCCAATCCGTATCGCCCGCGCCGGTCCCCGCCGCGGGATCCGAGCCCGGTGCCCGCTTCGGACTGAGAAAACGGTGAGAAAACGGGGTCAGAGTACATTTCCGGACGCGAAGGATCGCTGCGCGATCCGGCCGGAAATGTACTGACCCGTTTTATCCTGACCCCGTTTTCTCGTTTGTTGCTGCCTAGCGCAGTCCGCCCAGCGCCGCGGCGCCCATGCCGCCGCCGAAGGCCATCATGCCGATCAGCATCGAGATCACGAACCCGACGATGATCGCGACGATCACGACGACCGCGGTGTAGCCCGCCGCCTTCGCTTCCGGCACCTTCATCATCACCGAGGAGCCGGTGTAGAGAAGGTAGATGCCGTAGAAGGCCGCAAGGACCGCGAGCAGCCAGCCGAGCACCGGGATGATGCCGAATACGCTTCCCACCCAACTCGCGGTCATCGAGTAGGCCACCAGCTTCAGCGACTGGATCGGGTTCTTCTGGCCGTCGAAGCTGGGAGCAAGCGCGTCGGCGATAAGCGCCACGACGAACACCATCGCCAGCCCGAGCACGTACTGGAGGATGCTGCTCGTCAGGGCGAAGCCCATCCCGACCCCGCCCAGCCTCGAGGCGAACATCATCATCGAGAGCAGGCCGATGATCGCGGGGATGGCGGCGAGGATGCAGATGTACCCGGTGTAAAGCGTCTTGGTGTCGGTCTGCTCGGCCTCGATGACGGGCCACTCCAGCTTGGGCTGCATCAGGATGTTCTTTACGCGGTCGACGATGTTCATTTTCTTATCTCCCTCTGTGGTGAAACTGCGCGCCGCGGCAGCCCCGTTCGGGCATCAGCCGGCGGTGTTGATCTGGCGCACGGCCGGCTGCGGGAAGCCTGCCGCCGCGCCGACGTTCTGGATGGCCTTGTTGGTGTCGAAGAAGACCTGCCAGTAGTGCTGGTTGTTGCAGAACGGGCGCACCGCGAGCTTGGTGCCGTACTGGTTGAATTCCAGGATCTCGACCGAGGGCGCGGGGTTGCCCATGATGTTGGAGATCTTCTGCACCTCGGTCTTGAGCTTCGCGATCGCGCCATAGGGGTCGACGCCTGCGGCAAGCTGCGCGGTCAGGTCGACCCGCCGATAGTCGGTGGCGTTGTAGTTGATCACGTTGTCGGCGAGGATCTTGGTGTTGCCGACGATGACCCGCAGGTTGTCGACAGTGTGCACGGTGGTGCCGAAGAGGCCGATCTCCACCACGTCCCCGGTGACGCCGCCGGCGGTGATCATGTCGCCGACCTTGAAGGGCCTGAGGATCATGAGGAATGCGCCGGCGGCGAAGTTCGACAGGAGGCCAGACCAGGCGGCGCCGATGGCGATGCCGGCCGCGGCAAGCAGCGCGGCGAATGAGGTCGTCTCGATGCCGAAGACCGAGAGGATGGCGATCACCAGCGCGATGCGCATCGCCACCCGGATTGCCGCCGTGGTGTAGATGACCAGCGTCGCGTCGACCTTGCGCGATGTCATGCCGCGCGAGGCCATGCCGCTGATGATGTTGATGAAGATCCCGCCGACGATCCACAGCGCGATCGCGCCGAGGATCTTCAGGCCGAAAGTCGTGGCGTACTGCACGACAAGGTCATTGAACTTCGCGAGCGAATCTGCCGTCATGCTGCCTCCCGGGTCATGGCGAATTGTCGGGGGCAGTATCCGTTACTCGCCCGATGTCGCGCAAGCCGGCCTAGAGCAGGACCAGGTTGTCCCTGTGGATAAGTTCCGGCTCGAGGAGCTGGCCGAGGATCGCCTCGATCTCGCCTGAGGGGCGGCCGCGAATGCGCCGCGCGTCGGCCGCGCTGTAGTTGACGATGCCGCGCGCGATCTCGCGGCCATCGGGGGCGAACACGCCGACCACGTCGCCGCGCTCGAAGTCGCCTTCGGCCAGCGTCACGCCGATGGGCAGGAGGCTCTTGCCGCCGCCGGTCAACGCGCGCACGGCACCTGCATCCAGCGTGATGCGCCCCGAAGGACTCAAGTGGTCGGCGAGCCATTGCTTGCGGGCGGCGAGGGGTGCGGTGTCCGCGGTGAGGCGGGTGCCGATCGACTCGCCATCGGCCAGCCGCGTGAGGACGTTCGCATCGCGCCCCGACGCGATCACCGTGAAGGCGCCGCTGCGCGCCGCGCGCTTTGCCGCGAGCACCTTGGTGATCATGCCGCCCGAACCGAACTGCGTGCCGGTGCCGCCGGCCATCGCCTCGAGCCCGGCGTCGCCTGCGCGCGCCTCGTTCACGAGCGTCGCCGCCTCGTCCTTGCGCGGGTCGGCAGTGTAGAGGCCGGGCTGGTCGGTAAGGATCACCAGCGCGTCGGCCTCGACGAGGTTGGTGACGAGCGCGCCCAGGGTGTCGTTGTCGCCGAAGCGGATCTCGTCGGTGACCACGGTGTCGTTCTCGTTGATGACGGGCACCACGCCGAGGGAGAGCAGGGTGGCGAGCGTGCTGCGCGCATTCAGGTACCGGTCGCGGTCGCCAAGGTCGGAATTGGTGAGCAGCACCTGCGCGGTGCGGATGCCGTGCGCGGCGAAACACGTTTCGTAGATCTGCACGAGGCCCATCTGTCCCACGGCCGCGGCTGCCTGCAACTCGTTCACGGCCTGCGGGCGCTTCGCCCAGCCGAGGCGCTGCATGCCTTCGGCAATCGCGCCGGAAGACACGAGCAGCACTTCGATGCCGCGTGCGCGCAGCGCGGCAATCTGCGCCGCCCATCCGGCGATCGCGTCGCGATCCAGCCCCGCACCGGCATTGGTGAGCAGGGTCGAGCCGATCTTCACCACCAGCCGGCGCGCGCCGGCAAAGGCGTTCATTCCTCGTCCCCCCTCGGCGCCTTGGTCTTCTCGATCTCGTCCATGATCGCGAAGGTGAGTTCGCGGCAGCCGTCGCCCGTGATCGCGGAGATCGTGAACACCTGTTTCTTCCAGCCGAAACGCTTGACGAAGTCCGCGACCTGCGCCGCGCGCCGCTCCGGCTCGATCAGGTCGAGCTTGTTCAGCACCAGCCAGCGCGGCTTCTTCGCCAGCGCCTCGTCGTATTTTTTCAGCTCCTTCACGATCGCCTTGGCCTCGCGCACCGGGTCGCCCTCGGGATCGAAGGGCGCGAGGTCGACGAGATGCAGCAGCAGGCGCGTGCGCGACAGGTGCTTGAGGAACTGGTGGCCGAGGCCCGCGCCTTCGGCCGCGCCCTCGATGAGCCCGGGCACGTCGGCAATGACGAAGCTGCGGTTGTCGTCGACGCGCACCACGCCGAGGTTGGGGTGAAGCGTCGTGAACGGATAGTCGGCGACCTTGGGGCGCGCGGCGGAAACGGAGCGGATGAAGGTCGACTTGCCGGCATTGGGCATGCCGAGGAGGCCCACGTCGGCGATCACCCGCAGTTCGAGCGTGAGGTTCTTCGCCTCGCCTTCCTCGCCGTGGGTGAACTGGCGCGGGGCGCGGTTCACGCTCGACTTGAAGTGGATGTTGCCGATGCCGCCCTTGCCGCCCGCAGCAAGCCGCGCGCGCTGGCCGTCGCGGGTCAGGTCGGCGATCAGTTCGCCGGACTCCATGTCGCGGATGACGGTGCCCACGGGCATGCGCAGGACGATGTCGTCTGCGCCTCGCCCGTAGCAGGCCGCGCCGCCGCCGTTCTCGCCCGGCTTGGCGCGGAAGATGCGCGTGAAGCGGTAGTCCACGAGGGTGTTGATGTTCTCGTCGGCGACCGCCCAGATCGAGCCGCCGCGGCCGCCGTCGCCGCCGTCGGGGCCGCCGCGCGGGATGTACTTCTCGCGGCGGAACGAGCCCGAGCCGTCGCCGCCCTTGCCGGCGTGGATCTCGATGCGCGCTTCGTCGAAGAATTTCATTGCAGTGTCCTATTTCGCCGCGAGGTCGGGGAGTGCCACGCGGATGCCGAGCGCGATGAAGGTGATCCCGGCGAACAGATTGAGGCGGGTGGCGATCGCCGGCTTGCGCCGCACCCAGTTGCCGATGCCGCCGGAGAACAACGCGACCAGGCCGAAGATCACGAAGGATTGCAACATGAACACCACGCCGAGGAACGCCATCTGCCAGCCGACGTGGCCGGCCCCGGTGTCCACGAACTGCGGCAGGAAGGAGAGGAAGAACAGGGTCACCTTCGGGTTGAGCGCATTGCCGATCACGCTCTGGCGGAAGATCGTCCAGAGCGCGCGCTCGTCGTTTGCGGCGCCAAGCGAGAATGCGGATGCGTGGCGGATCGCCTGGATGCCGATCCACACCAGGTAGGCGGCGCCGGCGTAGCGCACGAGATCGAAGGCGAGCGGCGAGGAGCGGATGATCGCGGCGATCCCCAGCGCGGCGAGCAGCGTATGGAAAATGCAGCCGGTCGAGAAACCCGCGGCCGCCGCCAACCCGGCCTTGCGCCCCTGCGCGATGCCGCGCGTCAGCACATAGACGATGTCCGGTCCGGGCGCGATCGTGAGGAGCGCCGAGGCAACGAGGAAGAGTGCGATATCAGGCATGGGGAATTGGCGTGGGCCAGAAATGAAAAAGCCCCGTGCGAAGACGGGGCTCTCTCGAGGTGCGAAGAGCCGTCAGGCTTGCGCCGGGACGACGCTCACGACGGATTTCTTCTTCTCGCCCTTGACCGCGTACTTGACGTGGCCTTCGACGACCGCGAACAGGGTGTGGTCCTTGCCCATGTCGACGCCGTCGCCGGCATGGTGGACCGTGCCGCGCTGGCGCACCAGGATCGCGCCCGGGAAGACCAGTTCGCCGCCGTAGACCTTGATGCCGAGGCGCTTGCCTGCGGAGTCGCGGCCGTTGCGTGAGGAGCCGCCTGCTTTCTTGTGTGCCATGGTTGATCCTTTCCGCTTAGCCCGCGATCGCGTCGATGCGGATCTCGGTGTAGTTCTGGCGATGGCCCTGGTGCTTCTGGTAGTGCTTGCGGCGACGCATCTTGAAGATGCGCACCTTCTCGCCCCGGCCGTGCGCGAGCACGGTGACCGAGACCTTGGCACCCGCCAACAGGGGACTGCCGACCTTGACCGCTTCACCGTCCGCCACCATCAAAACCTGATCGAGGACAATCTGCGAGCCAATGTCTGCCGGTATCTGTTCTATTTTCAATTTATCGCCGGCGGCAACGCGATACTGCTTGCCTCCGGTTTTTATGACCGCATACATTGTGAATTCTCCTTTGTTACTTCGTTTTCGGCTCACCCGAAACCCGCTATAATACGCGACTTCCTTCATATCGTCAAAGACTTGGCTAGTGGTCTTCCTGCTCCCCGCAAGCAGGCTTCCGTTCCCCGGGACCCCCCAAAAATGAACGAGCAGCACCTTCCCGTCACCTTGCAGAGCATTCGGGCACCGATCGCGGCCGACATGGCCGAGGTCGACCGGGTGATCCTGCGCCGGCTGGCGTCGGAAGTGGTGCTGATCCGCCAGATTGCCGGCTACATCATCGAAAGCGGCGGCAAGCGCCTGCGGCCGGCCCTTGTCCTGCTGGCGGCCAATGCCTTCGGGGCCCAGGGCGGCGCCAGGCACGAGATGGCGGCGGTGATCGAGTTCATCCATACCGCGACCCTTCTCCACGACGACGTGGTGGACGAATCGGCCTTGAGGCGCGGGCGCAACACCGCCAATGCCGAGTTCGGCAACGCCGCCTCGGTCCTGGTCGGCGATTTCCTCTATTCGCGTTCCTTCCAGATGATGGTCGAGGTCGGCGACATGCGCGTCATGCGCGTGATGGCCAACGCCACCAACGTCGTCGCCGAGGGCGAGGTGCTGCAGTTCCTCAATGTGAACGACGCCGACACGGACGAGGAAAGTTACCTCAAGGTGATCCGCTACAAGACGGCCAAGCTGTTCGAGGCGGCCGGCGAAGCCGGCGCGATCCTCGGCGGCGCGTCCGAAGAGCAGGTGCGCGCCATGGCCACCTACGGGATGCACCTGGGCACGGCATTCCAGCTGGTCGACGACATCCTCGACTATTCGGGCGACCTCGCCGAAACCGGCAAGAACCTCGGCGACGACCTCGCCGAAGGCAAGCCGACCCTGCCGCTGATCCATGCCATGCGCGTGGGCAGCGCCTCGCAGCGCGACGTGATCCGGCAGGCGATCGAAGGCGGCGGAAAGGCCGACCTCGAAGGCGTGCTCGCGGCGATCAAGGCGACCGGCGCGCTCGACTACGCGAAGCGGCAGTCGCAGCAGGAATCGGCGATCGCGACTCGCGCCCTGGAGGCGATTCCGGATAGCCCGTGCCGCGATAGTCTGCTACAATTGGCGCACTTTTCGGTCGAAAGAAAGTTCTGAGGGACCGGGAAGTTTTCCGCACGGCGGAATCCCGCTGGAAGTACAGGCAGACGGTGGTCGCACTTGCCGCAAACTGCCGCGCCAACAGCGTCCATCGGCGCTGTTTCGGTTTCGGGGTGTAGCTTAGCCTGGTAGAGCGCTACGTTCGGGACGTAGAGGCCGGAGGTTCGAATCCTCTCACCCCGACCAACTTTCCCGCAGTTTCTCCCGCTGTCCGCTGCGAGCGCGAAGCGGCCTGCTTGCGTGCGCCGCTCAGGCAGGCGCGGGAAGGTCGCCGGTGAGCAGGTAGCGCATCAGGTCGGCGACCGGCCGGATGGCATTGCCGAAGGGCAACGCCTCGGAGCCGCGGAAGAAAAGTCCCTTCTTCACGTCGCCCTTCAAGGCGAAAGCGAGCCTGGTGTCGATGCAGAACTGCCCTGCGGCGGCGATGCCGTCGCGAAGCCCGCATACCGTGAGGCATTCCAGGCCGGGAACGCAACGATCCGGGTCGGCCTTCGCGTGCGATTGCAGCTTCTTCTCGCGCGCCAGGTAGTTCCTGAGCCAGGGCGTGCGCACGGCGCGCGCGGGGAGCCCCGCGACGCTCATGAAGGTGACGATGTCCTCGGGCCCGGCGTTGGCGAGCACCGCCTTGAAGTTCTCGTGCGCGTCGCCTTCGCAAGTGACCGCGAACGGCGTGCCGATCTGCACGGCGGAGGCGCCCAGCGCCAGCAATGCGCGCACCTGCTCATGGGTGTGGATGCCGCCGCCGACGATGATCGGGATTTTTTCGCTCTCCAGCCCGAGCGTGCGGATGACCTCGGCAATGCCTTCGAGGACCGGCGGGAAATCGAAACGCGCGTCCTTGACCTCCGCCAGCCGCGTGGCGCCCAGATGGCCGCCGGCGAAGCCGGGGTGCTCGATCACGATCGCATCGGGCAACCGGTCCTTGCGCATCCACTTTCGAAGCACGATGTTCACGCCGCGCGCGTCCGAAAGGATCGGCACCAACGCCATTTCGGGGAAGTCCCGGGTCATGTCGGGAAGGTCGAGCGGCAGTCCCGCGCCCATCACGATCGCGTGCGCGCCGCTTTCGCAGCATTGGCGCACGTGCCCGGCGTGGGCGCTGACCGCCTTCATCACGTTGACCGCCACGGCGCCGCGCCCTTCGGCCAGCGCCAGCGCGGCGCGGATCTCGCGATCCAATGCGACGAGGTTCAGCCGGTCGAGCAGCGCGCGGTCGCGCGTGCCCGCGCCTTGCGCGTGCAGGTCCTCGTGATGGTGGCGAAGATCGACCGAGGAAATCGTTCCCATCGCGCCGAGCGAGGCCACGTTCCCGGCGAGCCGGTGGGCGGAGATGCCCACGCCCATGCCGCCCTGCACCACGGGAAGGAGGCGGCGTGAGCGCAGTTGCCAGAGGGGCAGGCCGCGCGCTTCGATGCCGACCGTCATGCAGCCCGGCGCGGTGCGCGCCCGCGCAGCCCTTGTTCGCGCAGGCGGTCCAGATCGGTGACTTCGATGCGCCGGCCATCGATCGCCGATCAGCCCCTTGTCGGCGAGCGCGTGCAGCACACGCGAGAAATGCTCCTGCGTCAGGGAAAGGCGTGCCGCAAGCTCGGCCTTGCTGGTCGGAAGGACCAGCGACAGGGACCCGGTGGCGTCGGCCGGGACGTCGCGAAGCAGATAGGCGATCAAGCGCTGCGTCGAGGTCATCAGCGACAGGGCTTCGATTTCCGAGACGAGGAAATGCAGGCGGCGCGATACGCCCGCGAGCATGCGCCGCGCAAGGCGCGGATCGCGATCGAGTTCGGCGAACAGGGTGTCGGCACGGATCGACAGCACCGTGGTGGGCTCGACTGCGATTGCGCTCACCTGGTAGGGGGCCTCGAGAAACATCACCGCTTCGCCGAAGCTCTGGCCGGCGGACATCAGTTCAATGGTCTTGTCGTGGCTGCCGTGGCCATCGATCACGAGCTTGACCATGCCCTCGGTGACGAGGAAGAAGCGGTCGCCCGGGTCGCCGGCGCGCACCAGCACGGTTCCGGCAGCGGCATCGATGCGGGTGGTGCCTTCCGCCAGGCGCTCGAGTTCGGCTTCCTCGAGATTGCGGAAAAGGGCCGCGGAAGCCAACTCCGAGGCAAGCGTCTTCGGCCGATCCGGGACGGAGGGCGGGGCAGTATCCATGCGTTCAGCTTGGACGATCGCGCGGGCGCCACCTTAAGGTAGATCAAGAGTTGTTCACGCAAATGCCCGGAAAGGGCCATTTCAGCCGTGCCGCCGGCGCAATCGAGCCCCATTTGGTTGTGATCGAGCGACGTGCCGGCCTAAACTATCGATCCCATGAGCAAGCAGGCCAGCTTCGACCCGGTCCAGGCACAGCTCGACGCCTACAATGCGCGCGACGTGGACGCTTTCGTGCGCTGTTTCGCGCCCACCATCGTCTGCGAGGACGGGCAGGGCAAGAAGCTCTTCGTCGGCAATGCCACCATGCGCACGCGTTACGCGGAGCTCTTCGCGGACAGCCCCGGCCTGCACTGCGAACTGAAGTCCCGCGTGCGCCTGGGCGAATACGTGATCGATGAAATCCTGGTCATGGGCCGCGATGGCGAGAGGGTCCACGCCGCGGCGATCTACCACGTCAAGGGCGGCGTGATCACCCACATCCGTTTCCTGCGCTAGCTGCTTCCCCGGCGCGCGGCGTCCTGCCGCTCGGCGACCACGACGAAGCGCTCACTGGTGCCTGCGGCCACTGCATCGAACGGGTAGCAGGTCACCAGCGTGAGCCGCGCGTGGTCGCTGGGTTCGAGAACCGAGGTGTCGTCGCTGCCGGTCACGTGCGAGCCGACCACGACATAGCGCGCGCCGCGGCCGTTCTCCGCCGCGAGCTCGAGAACGTCCCCGGGCCGCACGTCGCGCAGGAAGGAAAAGTGCGTGTCGCGATGGCCGACCATCACCGTGTTGCCGGCCTTGCCCGGCGCCGCGGAGCCATCGACGTGGCCTGGGCCGAATGCAAGCGCGCGGCCGCTGGCGCCGGCGAGCACGTAGAGATCGACGCCGAGGCGATCGAGCTTCAGGCGCGCCACCGGGTGCGTGTCGGCCCACGGCCACGGGGGCACCGGCCGCTGGAGCTGCTGCGAGCGTTGCCACGAATGCGCGATCAGCACTTGCGCGAGCTTCGCCTTGGCGTGGATCCAGGTCGCCGCGCCCACTTGCCAGGCCGCCAGCGCCAGCAGCACTCCGGCAGCCCAGAGGTGCCACGGCCGGCGCCGGGGGGCGGGGGCCCCCGGCGCCGTCGCGTCCTCGGGATAGCGCGGGGAGACACGGCCGCGCACGCCGAAGCCGGTGGAGGCGTAGCTCACTTGCGCCCCCGGAATTGCCCGATCGCGAACACGATCAGCGCGAGCAGGGCGGCGATCACGCCGGTGATGAAATGGAACGGCGCATGCGTCGCGGTCTGCGGCAGCCGGCCCGGCTGCATGCCGTTGGGCAGGTTCACCTTGAGCACGGCCTTGGCGAGCATCGCGCCGTCGGGGCGTGCCGGCGTCACGTCGACCGCGACGAGGCTGGTGTAGCGGCTGACGAGATGGTGCTCCAGCGCGACCTGGATCACCGCCTTCTTCACGATCTCCGGATCGGTGCCGGTGCGCATCGCGTCCATCAGCTCGCCGATCTTCGCCCTGGCCCAGAGGGCGCCCACGCCGTTTTCTTCATTGCCGTTCACGAGCGTGAGCGCCGCGCTCCAGGGTTGGTTGCCGCGCAGGCCGGACACCGAGGCGGTGCCGTTGCGCGTGGAAAGCTTCGCTGCGACCACGATCGGCTCGCCGGCGTAGAGGTCGGGGATGCGCGCGGGGTAGGTCTCGACCTTCGCGCCGTCGGGCCAGGCGATGGCGACATCCTTCAGCACCGGGCTTTCGAGCTTCGCGAACAGCGCGCTCATCTTCGCCTGCACTTCCGCAAGGTCGCCGATGTAGGTGAAGGTGCCGCGGCCGAATTGCGCGGCCTTGGCCATGAAGTGCGTGTTGGGCGCGGAGCCGATGCCCACGGTGAAGAGCCGCGAGCCGCCGAGCTTGCGGTGGATGAGCGCGAACAGGGCATCCTCGTTGCCGACCGCGCCGTCGGTGATGAAGACGACCTGGCGCACGATGCCGGCGCTGTCCTGCCCGTCGAGCGCGAGGTTGAGCGCGGGGATCATCTCGGTGCCGCCGGTGGCGCGCAGCCTGCCCACCCACTTGCGCGCCTCGGCGATGTTGGCGGGGGTGGCGGGCAGCGCGCCGGCAAAGAGCGCGTGCGTGACCGAATTGAATTCGATCACGTTGAAGCGGTCGCCCGGCCCGAGGCGGTCGAGCGCGAACTGCACCGCGCTCTTCGCCTGCTCCATGGGGGAGCCCGCCATCGAGCCCGAGGTATCGACGATGAGGATGGTCTCGCGCGGCAAGCGCTCGTAGGCGGCCTTGTCGCCGGGGCTCGCCTCCGGAGGCAGCACCATCACCAGCGCGTAGTCGCTGCCGTTGATGGTCTGCGTGAAAGCGGCGGCCCTGGGCGCGGCTCCGGCCTTCGGCGACCAGGCGAGCTCGAAGTCGCGGTCGGCGTCCTCCTGCTCCTTGGTGAACCAGACCATGTGGCGGGTCCCCGCGGCCTTCTCCGTCCAGATCTCGTGATAGGAGCTCTCGATCCTCGCGAGTTCGGTGCCGGCGTCGAGCGACACGGCGATCGAGACCGGGTTCGCGCCGCCGCAGCTCGCGCCGTCGTAGTCGGGATGCTGGAGCGGCTCGGCGGCATCGATCTCGTCGGGCTGTTCTTCGCCGGCCTTGGCTGCATGCGCGGGCGGGCCGGCGGGGGTGTAGCGCGGCGTGATCGCGAGCGGGAAGCGCAGGCGGTACTCGCCGCCCTTGTATTCCAGCGCCTGCTGGTACTCGATCTCGACGGAGACGAATTCGTTCGGGCCGATGTTGGCCACGCTGTTGGTGAAGAGGTTGGGGCGCTGCTGTTCGACGAGAGCCGCGCGCTTGCCTTCGCTCTTCGCCTTCACGTAGGCGATGCGCGCCTCGTCCTTCTCCTTGACCTGGCCTTCGATCACGCGCTCGCCGATGCGCACGCGCAGGCGGTCGACGGCCGCGTTCTCGGGCAGCGGAAAAACGTACACGCCCTCGGCCCAATCGGTGCCGGGGTTGTGGAAATGCTGGATGACTTTGGCACGCGCGATCATGCCGGTCACGGTGATTGCGACGTCGGTCTCGAGCCGCGGCGCGAGCGTGAACTTGCCGGCCTCGCCCGTCTTCAGCATGAGTTCGCCGGTCCTGGCGGAGTTGATTCCCACCGGGGCGCTCGCTGCCGCCTCGGCGGGGCGGGCGAGCAGCAGGGTGAGGGCCGCCAGCAGCAGGCTGGCGGCGAGCCCGGCGAGGAGCGCGCGGGCGGCGAGCGAGGCGAAGTCAGCGAGGGCCGCGTCGATTCCCCGTGTGGCGGAGGGCGCGCGGCCTTCGGTAAGCGTTTTCATTTCCAGGTCCCCTTTCCATGCCTTGATTGGCAGGATCGATTTCGCGCCCTGAAGGCGACGGCGCGCGGGAGCGAAAGGGGCGGGGCGGCGATCAATTGTGGCGGGAAGATGGCGCAAGGCTCCGCGCGGCGGGAACGCGGGGGATTCCGGTATATTCGCCACATCGCAAGCGAAGAGGGAAAACCGTGGCACGACGCGTCGCGCTCGTCGAGGACGACACAGCAATCCGCGCCAACCTGGGCGATGCGCTCAAGCGCGCCGGCTACGAGGTGGCGAGCTTCGCCGACCGGCCGAGCGCGTGGGAGCAATTGCGCACGCGCCTTCCCGAGCTGGCGCTGGTGGACCTGGGCCTCGGCGCCGAGATCGACGGCGGCTTCACGCTCGTGCGGGACCTGCGGGCGCTCTCGCCGACCTTGCCGATCATCATCCTGTCGGCGCGGGACTCGGATTTCGACATCGTCTCCGGGCTCAGGCTGGGCGCGGACGACTACCTCACCAAGGATGTCAGCCAGCCGCATCTGCTCGCGCGCATCGCGGCCTTGTTCCGCCGCGCCGACGCCGCGCGCGAGGCGCCCAGGAGCGAGGACACTATTCAGCGCGGCAAGCTCACGCTGGACACCGCGCGCCTGGCCGCAAGCTGGAATGGCGCGCCGCTGGGCCTCACGGTCACGGAGTTCTGGATGCTGCACGCGCTGGTGCGCTTTCCCGGCCACGTGAAGAACCGCGAGCAATTGATGGGCGAGGCCGAGATGGTGGTCGACGACGGCACCATCACCTCGCACGTGAAGCGCATCCGCCGCAAGTTCGAGGCGCTCGATGCTTCCTTCAACGCGATCGAGACCGTGTACGGGATGGGCTATCGCTGGACGGAAGGCTGAATGCGCCTGCCGGCGTTCGTGCATTCGATCCGCTTCCGGTTGCTGCTGGTCTCGGCGAGCCTGCTCGCGATCCCGTGGCTCGCCGCGCAGTTCATCGGCCAGATGGAGGCCTTCCTGCGCGCTTCGCAGGAAACGGCGATCACCGGGACCGCGCGCGCTGTTGCTTCGGCGCTCTCCGACCGGCCGCGGCTTTTCGAAAAGCCCGAGAGCGACGCGGTGGATCCGGAAGCCGAGGAGCGACGGCGCATCGTCGCGCTGTTCGCGGCGGCCGATCCCGGCACCGCGGCGCGCCTGGGAGCGGCCTACGTGCCGAGCGAGGAAGTCGAGCGCTTCATCGACATCATGGGGCGCACGGCGTCGCGCATCTGGGTGGTCGACACGCGTTCCCGCGTGCGCGGGCTTTCCGGTTCGTTGAAGGAGCCGGCCGTTCGCGGCGCGCCGTCGCGTGAGGCTGCGACGATGCTGGCGGGGTGGCTGAAGCCCGTCGTCGAGTGGGTCGTCAGCGCGCCCGTGGTGGCGCCGGGCGACGAATCGAAACCGGTGCGCGCGCAGATCGACCGCGCGCTGATCGGCGTGTCGACGACCAACTGGCGCGGGACGAAGGAGCGCGACACCGCGATCCTTTCCGCCGCCCAGCCGATCTTCGCCGGCGACGAGATCGTCGGCGCGGTCGTCGTGGAAGAGACCACGGGCGCCATCCAGTTGCTGAAGGCCACCGCGCTGGAGAACCTCGTCGCGATGACGCTGCTGGTGTCTTTCGGCGCTTTCCTGGTCCTGTTTCTTTTTGCATCGCGGCTGGTGACGCGCATCCGGCGGCTCGCGCGCGATGCGGAGGCCGCGATCGATCCGCAAGGACGTTTCCGCGGCGCGCTGCCGGGCTCCAGCGCGCGCGACGAGATCGGCGACCTGTCGCGCGCCTTTTCCGCGGTGCTCGTGCGCCTGAAGGACTACAACGCGACGCTGGAGGCGATGGCGGGGCGCTTGTCGCACGAGTTGCGCACGCCGGTGGCGGTGGTGCGCTCCTCGCTCGACAACCTCAGGCACGAGGCGATGGGGGACGCGGCGAAGACCTATCTCGCGCGCGCCGAGGAGGGCACGCAACGCCTGTCCACCCTGATCTCGCGCTTGTCCGAGGCGACGCGGCTGGAGAAGATGCTGGAGAGCGCCGCGCGCGAGCGCTTCGACTTGTCGCGCGTCGTGGGCGGGTGCGTCGCGGGCTATCGGGCCGCGTTTCCTTCGCGTGAGTTCACGCTGCAATTGCCGGACGCGCCGGTTGCGATGACGGGCGTGCCGGACGCCATCGCGCAATTGCTCGACAAGCTGGTCGACAACGCCAACGACTTCGCCACCGCCGGCACGCCGGTGCGCGTATCGCTGGTCGTCGAGGCGGGCCGCGCGGTGCTCGCCGTCGCCAACGACGGCCCGCCCCTGCCGGAGGGCCTCGCCGAAGGCCTCTTCGACGCGATGGTCTCGGTGCGCCCCGGCAGCGCCGGCGCGCACCTCGGCCTCGGCCTCACCATCGCGCGCCTGGTCGCCACCGCGCACGGCGGCGACATCACCGCCCGCAACATCCCGGGCGGCGTCGAAGTGAGGGTCCATCTAAAACCGGGGTCAGATACGCAATTTGGGGTCAGAGACGTAATAATCGCCGGGCAGTAGTTGGCCCTCCGTTGGGCCGATAGGTGGTGGGCGCTGCCTGCCTGGCGGTGAAGTGAGTCGAATGCCGAACGCCTTCTCGATTCGATGTTGAAAGTCCGGGCTGCCAACCGGCAATCCTGCAACGGCCGCCCTGCGAATCAATTCGAGAGATGCCTCGCTGATCCGGTCATCGAAGAGGCCCCGATACGCGGCTTGGCGATCTCGCTCGTTTGCCGCAAGCGCCCCATATAGCGGATGTGCGGAAACGACTTCATCGTGCAGCCCCGCGCTGTTGTGCATGAAGCTCGACCACGCGTATTGACGCGGATGCTCGACAATCCCGGCGCGCACCGGGTTCAGCTCGATATACCGGTAGAGCTGGAGCAGGTACTCCTCGGTTTCCACGGGACTGGCGCGGAATCGCCCTTCCCAGAGCGTTCCGGTGCGCGCATGCGTCCGGTTGAGGTAGCCGACATAGCGTCGGCCGAGACTTTGCATGAACCGCGACGGACCCTGCGAGTCGCGGGGCGTGATCAGCAGGTGCACGTGGTTGGGCATCAGGACATACGCGTGGATCGCACAGCGGAAATGCGCGGCATATTCGCCCAGCCATTGACGGTACAGGCGATAGTCCCAGTCCCGGAGGAAGCAGCGCGAGCGATTGTTGCCACGTTGTATGACGTGGAACGGGATGTCCGGCAGGAACAGGCGGGGGCGTCTGGCCATGAAAGTGCTCGCCCGGGGGGAAAGGCCGGGCCTCTCTCCTGAGAACGCAGCGCACGCCAATCGGACGACAGAAGTATTACGTCTCTGACCCCAAATTGCGTCCCTGACCCCAATTCTGGTTTCCCCGTTACACTTTCTCTTTCCCATTCCCAACTTTCGGAGCGGCATCGTGGGCAAGGTAGTGCTATTGCTGGTGATCGGGTTCCTGGTCTATGTCCTGTTCAAGGGGTTCATGAAGGCCTCCGTGAAGAAGGAGCGGGAAGACAAGCGCATCGAGGGCGAGAACCTCGTGCAATGCGTGAAGTGCGGCGTGCAGATGCCGATGAGCGAAGCCGTCGTCAAGGAAGAAGGCTTCTCCTGCCGCGACCCAGCGAACTGCCGCCACGCGAAATGACGCCCGCCGCCGACCCGCGAGCCTCGCAGGCGGCGCAAGGCGCGGCGCCGCCGGGCGTCGACGACGACACCGTCTGGCGCACGCTGGTCGGCTTCTGCGCCTACCGCATCGTGGTGGCGCTGCTGCTCTCGCTCGGCTACGGGCTCTTCAACAACCTGATCGCGATCGGCCTGCAGCAGCCCGCGCTCGCCGGCTTCACCGTGATCGCGTACCTCGTGGCCGCCGGCATGCTCCTGGCACCGGCGCTGATGCGCAAGCCGCCGATCACGCTTCAGGTCACCCTGCAGGTCGTCGTCGACACGGCGGCGGTCGTGATGCTGATGTACGCGAGCGGCGGCATCCGCAGCGGGCTGGGCGTGGTGCTGCTGATGTCGCTCGCCGGCGCGGGGCTCATCTCGCGCGGGCGGCTCGCGTTCCTGAACGCGGCCATCGCCGCCATCGCCGTGCTGGGCGAGCACTTCGTCCAGGTGGTGAACAACGACGCGCCGCCGGCGGACTTCCTGCAAAGCGGGCTGATGAGCCTGGCCTACTTCGCCACCGCTGGGCTGGGCTCCACGCTCGCCCGCTATGCGCGCGCCAGCCAGAAGATCGCCGAGCAGCGCTCGATCGACCTCGCCAACCTCTCGCAGATCAACGAGCTGGTCATCCGCGACATGCAGGACGGCTTCCTCGTCGTCGACGAAAAGGACGCCATCCGCCAGCACAACCCGCGTTGCGCGCAAATGCTCGGGCCGGTGCCGGGCCGGGGCTCGTCGCTGCGCGGCTATTCGCCCGAGCTCGCGCACCTGCTCGCGAACTGGCGCGGCGATCCGCGGCCCGCCTTCTTCACCCTCGGCAACCCGAGCTCCGCGGCAGAGCTGCAGGTGCATTTCGTCGCGATCGGCACGGGCGAGCCCCCGCCCACGGTGATCTTCATCGAGGATGTCGGGCGCATGCGCGAGCACGCGCAGCAGATGAAGCTGGTGGCGCTGGGCCGGCTCACGGCCTCCATCGCGCACGAGATCCGCAATCCCCTCTCCTCGATCGGCCATGCCGCCGAACTCCTCGGCGAGGACGTGAAGGAAAAGCCCGAGCAGCGCCTGATCTCGATCATCCGCGACAACGTCTTCCGCCTCGACCGGCTGGTGCAGGAGGTGCTGTACCTGAACCGCCGCGACCGCGCCGAGCCCGAGGCGATCGAGCCGCGCTCCTACCTCGCAAATTTCGTGCACGAGTTCTGCGCCTCCGAGAAGGTCCCGCAGAGCGGCGTCGTGCTCGACCTGCGCACGCCAGCAGCGCATGCGCTTCGACCGCCAGCACCTGGACCAGGTGCTCTGGAACCTCGCGCGCAATGCCTGGCGCCACGGCCGCAAGGGCGAGGGCTCGTTGCGCATCGCTTTGAGCCCGGGGCCGGCGCCCGGTACACTCGCGCTCGATGTGTTCGACGATGGCCTGGGCGTGCTGCCCGAAGCGCGGGCGCACCTCTTCGAGCCGTTCTTCACCACCGACGCGCAGGGCACGGGGCTGGGGCTCTACATCGCCCGCGAGCTTTGCGACGGCAGCGGGGCGAACCTCGAGTACATCGACGATGCGACCGGGGGGCAGTTCCGCGTGACGATGAAGGGGGCATAGGGACACATGGCCGACAAATGCGTGCTGGTCGTCGATGACGAGGACGACATCCGCGAGCTGCTGGTGCTGACGCTCTCGCGCATGGGCCTGGGCTGCGACACCGCCTCCACCGTTGCCGAGGCCCAAGCGCTGCTCAAGACCCGCGCCTACGACCTCTGCCTCACCGACATGCGGCTGCCCGATGGCGACGGCCTCACGGTGCTGCGCCACATCGCGGAGCAGCACGGCAACACGCCGGTGGCGGTGATCACCGCCTTCGGCTCGACGGAAAATGCGGTGGCCGCGCTCAAGGCCGGCGCCTTCGACTACCTCGCCAAGCCGATCAAGCTCGAGCAGTTGCGCCCGCTGGTCGCCTCTGCGCTCAAGTTGCCGCGCGGCGGCCATGGGCGGCGCGCCGCCATCGGCGAGACGACGCTGCCGGGCATCCCGCGACTGCTCGGCGAGTCCGCGCCGATCCAGAAGGCGCGCGAGATGATCGGCAAGCTGGCGCGCTCGCAGGCGCCGGTGTACATCACGGGGGACTCGGGCACCGGCAAGGAAGTGGCCGCGCGCTTGATGCACGTCGGCTCGGCGCGCGCGGACGCCGCCTTCGTCGCGGTCAACTGCGGCGCGATTCCCGAGAACCTGATGGAAAGCGAGTTCTTCGGCTACAAGCGCGGCGCCTTCACCGGCGCGGACGCGGACCGGATCGGCTACCTGCAGGCGGCGCAGAAGGGCACGCTCTTCCTCGACGAGGTCGGCGACCTGCCGCTGGCGATGCAGGTGAAGCTGCTGCGCGTGATCCAGGAAAAGAAGGTGCGGCAGGCTCGGCGACACCGTGGAGGAGCCGATCGACGTGCGCATCATCTCGGCCACGCACAGGAACCTCGCCGACCAGGTCGATGCAGGCGAATTCCGCCAGGACCTCTTCTACCGGCTGAACGTGATCGAGCTGCGCATGCCGTCCTTGCGCGAGATCCCCGAGGACATCGAGGTGATCACCTCGAGCGTCATCGACAGGCTGACGCGCGCTTCGGGCAATCCCGCGCCGCGCATGTCGGACGAGGCGATGCTGGCGCTGCGCCGCTACGATTTTCCCGGCAACGTGCGCGAGCTCGAGAACATCCTCGAGCGCGCCATGGCGCTGTGCACGGACAACGTCATCGCCGAGCAGGACCTCTACCTCACCCAGGCCACGCAGCGCGACAAGTCCGCCAGCGCGGCCGCCGACGGCTCGCTCGGCACGCGCGGCCTGCCGCTGCACGAGTTCCTCGACCAGCTGGAGAAGGAAGCCATCACCAAGGCGCTGGAAGCAACGCGCTTCAACAAGACCGCCGCCGCGAAGCTCCTCGGCATCACCTTCCGCAGCCTGCGCTACCGCCTCGACCGCCTGGGCATCGAATAAGCAAATAACCGACCAAAGAACCGGGGTCAGATACGCAATTGGGGTCAGAGACGTAATACAAAGATGAAAATCGAAAAACGAGTTAACCGCCGATGGACGCCGATGGACGCCGATGAACCTTGCCTGGTTGGTAATTCCGGGCCTGACCTGCAGACCGGCACGCCATGAGTGCCGTCACGCTGGGCCGGCTTGACCACGATGCGCACGCGCCCGACTGGGCCGCGCTCGGCATGCTGCTGCAAGACGCGGTGGCCTCGGGCGCCTCGCTCGGCTTCTGGGCGCCTCTGGACGAGCTCTCCGCCGCCGCCTACTGGGAGGAGATCCGCGACGCCATGCCGCTCGGCCATAACCGGGTGGTGGTGGCGCGCTTCGAGGGCGCCATCGTCGGCTGCGTGGTGATCTTCGAGCACGAGAAGGAAAACGCGAAGCACCGCGCCGACATCGCCAAGCTGATGGTGCACACCGAGTACCGCCGCCACGGCCTCGGCCGCCGCCTGATGGAGGCCGCCGAGAAGGAAGCGCGCGCGATGGGCAAGACGCTCCTCGTGCTGGACACGCGCACCGGCGACCCGGCCGAGATCCTCTACGTGCGAGAAGGCTGGCGCTGCGCCGGCGTGATCCCGCGCTACACCCACGAGCGCGACGGCTCCTTCCACGACACGAGCATCTTCTACAAGCACCTCGACTGACGATGTTCCCCGGCGAAAGCGAAGAGAAGCCGCCGCGCTTCCTCATCGACATCGCGGGCATGTGCGCGGGCGCGCGCTGGATCCCTTCGCCGAATTGCGACGAGCGCCTGGACGGCGACACGGTCGACCTCGTGATCCTGCACAACATCTCGCTGCCGCCGGGGGAATTCGGCGGCGAGGCAATCATCGACCTGTTCCTGAACCGCCTCGACGCGAACGCGCATCCGTATTTCGCGGACATCGCCGGCCTCGAGGTCTCCGCGCATTTCCTCATCCGCCGCGACGGCGACCTGATCCAGTTCGTGCCCTGCGAGCTGCGCGCCTGGCATGCCGGCGCGTCGAACTGGCAGGGGCGCGAGCGCTGCAACGATTTCTCGGTCGGCATCGAACTCGAAGGCACCGACGAAGTGCCCTTCACCGAGGCCCAGTACGCGACGCTCATCGACCTTCTCGATGCGATGTTCGTGCGCTACGGGCGACTGCCGCTCGCCGGCCACAGCGACGTTTCTCCCGGCCGCAAGACCGATCCCGGGCCCGCATTCGACTGGGCCCGCCTCGCGCACCTTCGCAAGTAGCTTTTCCCCGCGCCGTCAAGCCCCGCGAAAAGCCTTGATCCACGGGGCTTGCGGGCCGTTTTCCCTCTGGAAAAGGCGGCCGAGCCAAGAATGGCGCGGGTTTCCGGCCATATTGCTCAAGTCTTACGCAAGAAGCCGTTGCAACTCCATGAAAAACCTCATGAAAAAATAGTTCAATCGGTGCTTGCCAAGCGCAGGGAGCGACACTAGAATTTGTGCCTGACCTCACCTCCACCCACTAGATGTTGTGGATAGGCTGTTGGGAACCTTGTTGAAAAGCGGTGCACGGCTGGGCGCTTTCTCGAAGGAAATCATCAAGTTAGCCAGTGGGCCCAAGAGCCCGCAAAAAGCAGCCGGAACGGGCCTCGAGCGAGCCCGCCCGGACATCAAAAATCAGAGAAATTCCAGGAGATCGACCTCATGCGCTTGGCATCCGACACCAACCCCGCGGCCCCGCTGGCCAATCCCGCCTTCACCACGACCAGCGATGGCGAGCCCGAGCGCTACGCCGACTACAAGGTCATCCGCCGCAACGGCGCGGTGGTGGGGTTCGAGCCGGACAAGATCGCAGTCGCCGTCACCAAGGCCTTCCTCGCCGTGAACGGCGGGACGGGCGCGGCCTCGGCCGGCATCCGCGAGAAGGTCGCGGGCATCACCAATGCCGTGGTGGGCGCGCTGCTGCGCCGCCACCCGAGCGGCGGCACCTTCCATATCGAAGACATCCAGGACCAGGTCGAACTCGCCCTCATGCGCGGCGGCGAGCAGCAGGTCGCGCGCTCCTATGTGCTGTACCGCGAAGAGCGCGCGCAGGAACGCCAGAAGCGCGTGCAGGAAGCCGCGGAAGCCCGCGCGCCCAAGATCCACGTCATGGTGGGAGGGGCCAAGGAGCCGCTCGACACCGACAAGCTCGAGCGCCTGCTGGAAGACTCCTGCAAGGGACTCGGCGACGGGGTCGAGCCCGAAGAAGATCCTCGAGGCGACGCTGAAGGACCTCTACGACGGCGTGCCGATCGAAGAGGTGCACAAGTGCGCCATCCTCGCCGCCCGCATGCTGATCGAGCAGGACCCGGACTACACCTACGTGTCGGCAAGACTGCTGCTGCACACCATCCGCCGCGAAGTGCTGGGCTACGAGGCCACGCACGCGGAAATGGCCAAGGGCTACGCCGAATACTTCCCGACCTACATCCACCAGGCGATCAAGTCGCAGCTCCTCGACGAGCGCCTCGGCACGTTCGACCTGAAGCGCATGGGCGAG
Source organism: uncultured beta proteobacterium (assembly GCA_963849005.1). GTDB lineage: Bacteria > Pseudomonadota > Gammaproteobacteria > Burkholderiales > Usitatibacteraceae > CAWKGC01. Next base: position 376,084 of record CAWKGC010000021.1, read on the forward strand.
GCGCTCAACCACCAGCGCGACCTGCAGTTCAACTACCTCGGCCTGCAGACGCTCTACGACCGCTACTTCATCCACATCAACGACCACAAGATCGAATTGCCGCAGGCGTTCTTCATGCGGGTCGCCATGGGGCTTTCGATCAACGAGATCAACCGCGAAGAGCGCGCGATCGAGTTCTACAGCATCCTCTCGACCTTCGACTTCATGTCGTCGACGCCGACGCTGTTCAACTCCGGCACGCTGCGCTCGCAACTGTCGTCGTGCTATCTCACCACGGTGGCCGACGACCTCGACGGCATCTACGAGGCGATCAAGGAAAACGCGCTGCTCTCGAAATTTGCCGGCGGGCTGGGCAACGACTGGACCCCGGTGCGGGCCCTGGGCTCGTACATCAAGGGCACCAACGGCAAGTCGCAGGGCGTGGTGCCTTTCCTGAAAGTGGTGAACGACACGGCGGTCGCGGTCAACCAGGGCGGGAAACGCAAGGGCGCGGTGTGCTGCTACCTCGAGACCTGGCACCTGGACATCGAGGAATTCCTCGAGCTGCGCAAGAACACGGGCGACGACCGCCGCCGCACGCACGACATGAACACGGCGAACTGGGTGCCGGACCTCTTCATGCGCCGTGTCATGGAAGCGGGCGAATGGACGCTGTTCTCGCCATCCGACGTGCCGGACCTGCACGACAAGGTCGGCAAGGCGTTCGAAGAGGCCTACACGATCTACGAGAAGAAGGCCGCTCGTGGCGAACTCAAGCTCTACAAGAAGATCCCGGCCCTCACCCTGTGGCGGAAGATGCTCTCGATGCTGTTCGAGACGGGGCATCCCTGGATCACCTTCAAGGACCCGTGCAACATCCGCTCCCCGCAGCAGCACGTGGGCGTGGTGCACTCGTCCAACCTGTGCACCGAGATCACGCTCAACACCAACGACCAGGAAATCGCGGTGTGCAACCTGGGCTCGGTGAACCTCGTCGCGCACCTGAAATCGGATGGCAAGGGCGGCAAGGTGCTGGACATGGCCAAGCTGCAGAAGACCATCGCCACCGCGATGCGCATGCTCGACAACGTCATCGACATCAACTACTACTCGGTGCACAAGGCGCGCAACTCCAACTTCAAGCACCGCCCGGTGGGCCTCGGGATCATGGGCTTCCAGGACGCGCTGCATGAACTGCGCGTGCCCTACGCCTCGGACGCGGCCGTCGAGTTCGCGGACCGTTCGATGGAAGCGGTGTGCTACTACGCCTACTGGGCGTCCACGGAACTCGCGGAAGAACGCGGCCGCTATTCGTCCTTCCAGGGCTCGCTCTGGGAGAAGGGGATACTCCCGCAGGATTCGCTGAAGCTCCTGCTCGAGCAGCGCGGCGGCTATGTCGAAGTGGACATGTCGCAAACGCTCGACTGGGAACAGTTGCGCGAGCGCATCCGGGCGTTCGGCATGCGCAACTCCAACTGCACGGCGATCGCGCCCACGGCGACGATCTCCAACATCATCGGCGTCTCGGCGTCGATCGAGCCGAACTACCAGAACCTGTTCGTGAAGTCGAACCTCTCGGGCGAATTCACGGTGGTGAACGAATACCTCGTGCGCGACCTGAAGAAGCAGGGGCTGTGGGACCAGGTGATGATCGCCGACCTGAAGCACTTCGACGGCTCGATCGGCAAGATCGACCGCATCCCGCAGGAGATCCGCGACCTCTACGCCACCGCGTTCGAGGTCGAGACGACGTGGCTGGTGGAAGCCGCCGCGCGCCGGCAGAAATGGATCGACCAGGCGCAGTCGCTGAACATCTACATGGCGGGCGCGTCGGGCAAGAAGCTGGACGACACCTACAAGCTCGCGTGGCTGCGGGGACTCAAGACCACGTACTACCTGCGCACGCTGGCAGCGACCGCCGCCGAGAAATCGACCGGCAAGGGCGGGGAACTCAACTCCGTGACGATGGGCGGCGGCACCGGATTGGAAGCGGCAGGCGATGGGGCGGCGGACGCGGCAGGGACGTTCTGCTCGATCGACAACCCCGAATGCGAGGCTTGCCAGTAGCGACTCGCGCGTGAAGCAGGGGAAGCGGCCGGGATTTCCCGGCCGTTTTCATTTTGCCGCGCGTTCTGTCGCGCTTGCCCACGCGTCGCCGAGATGGCGCGCGAACCAGTCCGAGCTCAGCCGCGCCACGGCCTCGAGCGTTCCCGGCTCCTCGAAGAGGTGGCTCGCGCCGGGCACCACGGCGAGCTCGCGCGGCCCGCGCAGCAGGGCGAGCGCCGCCTTGTTGAGCGCGAGGACCTCGCGGTCGTCGCCGCCGACGATCAGCAGCGTGGGCGCCCGGACGCGCGAAAGCGAAAGCTCGCCGGCAAGGTCGGGACGGCCGCCGCGCGAGACCACCGCCGCGACGCTCTGCGGCGCGCAGGCCGCCACCTGCAGTGCGGCAGCGGCGCCGGTGCTCGCGCCGAAAAGCCCCACGGGAAGCCTGGCCGTCGCCTCCTGCGTCCCGACCCAGTCGAGGACGCGTTGCAGGCGCCGGGCGAGGAACACGATGTCGAAGCGGTTCGCCGCGTCGCGCGCCTCGGCGGGCGTGAGCAGGTCCATCAGCAGCGTGCCCAGGTGGGAAGCGCGCAGCTCGCGGGCGACGAAGGCGTTGCGCGGGCTGCGGCTGCTCGAGCCGCTGCCGTGCGCGAACAGCACGATGCCCATTGCCTCCTCCGGGATGCCGAGGATCGCGTCGAGCGAAATGTCGTCGACGGGGATGCGGATCTCGCGTGCGTTGCTCATGCTTTTCTCCCGGCCGCGAGCGCGGCCATGACTTCGGCGTCTTCCACCTGGCCGAAGGTGCGGTAGAACTGCCCGACCGCCGAGAAGTCCTCCGGCGCGTGCAGGCACACCAATTCGTCGCAATGCGGACGCACTTTCTCGACGCTGTCGGGCGCCCCGACCGGCACCGCGCAGATGAGCCGCGCCGGTTTCCGCGCGCGCACGGCGTGCAGCGCGGCAATCATGGTGGCCCCGGTCGCGAGTCCGTCGTCGACCACGATGGCTACGCGGCCGGCCGGGTCGATCGGCGCGCGCGAGGGCGTGTAGCGCAAGCGGCGCTCGCGCATCAGTTCGAGCTGGCGCGCCTTCTCGCCCTCCAGGTAGGCCTCGGTCGCGCCGACTCTCGCCGCGTGGTCCGCGATGTATGCCCAGCCCATCTCGTCGATCGCGCCCACCGCGAATTCGGGGTTCGACGGGGCGCCGAGCTTGCGCACCAGGACCACGTCGAGATCGCCTTCCAGTTGGTCGGCGATGATGCGGCCCATCGGCACTGCGCCGCGCGGGATCGCCAGCACCAGCGGGTGGCGCCCGCGGCAGGCGGCCAGTGCGCGGGCCAGTTCATCCGCGGCATGGGCGCGATCCCTGAACAGCATCCCGGCTACTCCTTCGTGCGGCAACGCATGGATCCATGTTCCTCCGGGCGCATGCGCCCTCGTTGACCGGGATCAATGGCGCCGGTCGGGGCCGCGCTAGCTTGAAATGAAGGCCATTGAGGTCGTGATGAGCACAGGTTTTTCCCGGCAGATGTCGCAATCGCCCGACACCGCGGCGAAGGGGAGCCTTGCGGCGCTCGCCACCGCGCTCGAGTCTCCCGCCTGCTACCCGCACCCTGTCGATCGCGTCGCGAGGCTCGAGACGCACATCTCGGTCGTGCTGCTCGCGGGCGACTTCGCCTACAAGTTGAAGAAGCCGGTCGACCTCGGCTTCCTCGATTTCCGCACGCTTTCCGCGCGCCGCGATTTCTGCGAAGCGGAGGTGCGCCTGAACCGCCGCACGGCGCCCGGCCTCTACCTCGACGTCGTTCCGATCACCGGCACGCTGGAGGCGCCGCGCGTGGGCGGGCAGGGCGCTGCCCTGGAGCACGCAGTGCGCATGCGCCGCTTTCCGCAGGAGGCGTTGCTCGACCACCTCGCGCGCGCAGGGCTGCTGCAGCCGGCGCAGGTCGAGGCCCTTGCCCGCAACGTCGCGCGCTTCCACGCCTCGGCCGCGCGCGCGACGGCCGGCTCGGGATTCGCGACGCCCGAAGTCGTGCTCGACATCGCGCTCGACAACTTCCGCCAGGTCGAATCGGGCGGGGTGGCGCCCGGCCTGCGCGCGGCGCTCGACGAGATGCGCGGATGGACGCTTCGCGAACACCGGGCGATCGCGCCGCGCCTCGCGCGCGCCTTGCCGCAGGGCTTCGTCCGCGAGTGCCACGGCGACCTGCACCTGGGCAACCTCGTGCTGCTCGACGGTGCGCCGGTGCCGTTCGACTGCATCGAGTTCAACGAAAGGTTGCGCTGGATCGACGCGATGAGCGACGTGGCCTTCGCGACCATGGACCTCGCGTACCACCGGCTGCCCGCTCTCGCGGCGCGCTTCCTCGACACCTGGGTGGAGGAGAGTGGCGACCACGACGGGCTGGGCGTCTTGCGCTTCTACCTCGTGTACCGCGCGATGGTGCGGGCCACGGTCGCGAGCATCCGCGCGCGCCAGTCGGGCAAGGGCGCGGCGGATGCCGACACGCGCGGCCATCTCGCGCTGGCGAAGCGGCTCTCCGCGCGCGCGCCGCCCGCGCTGGTGCTGATGCACGGGCTCTCGGGGTCGGGCAAGACCACGGTGGCGCAGGCGCTGGTCGAGTCGCTCGGGGCGATCCGGCTGCGTTCCGACGTGGAGCGAAAGCGCCTGCATGGGCTTGCGCCGCTTGCGCGCGCCGAGGGCGAACTGGATGAGGGGCTCTACACGCCAGGCGAGAACGAGAGGACGTACCAGCGCCTTGGCGAACTCGCGCTGGACGTGATGAAGGCGGGTTGGCCGGTCGTGGTCGATGCCACGTTCCTGCAGTCCGCGCAGCGCGAGGCGTTTCGCGCGATCGCCGTTGCGGCGGGTGCCCGGTTCGCCATCGCGGACTGCGTGGCCCCCGAGGCCACGCTGCGACAACGCATCGCCGCGCGGACTGTGTCCGAAGCGACGCCTCCGATGCCGGGCTCGCCGTGCTCGAAAGGCAATTTGCGGCCGCCGAGCCGCTCGCCGTTGCCGAGCGCGCCGAGGCGATCACGTTCGCGACGCAGGACCCCGCGGCGCAATCGGCCGCGATCGGGGCGCTCTCGAGGCGCCTCGGGATCGTCCGCGCTGGGTAGGGCGGAAGGGACTTCCAGGGCGTTTTCCCGGGGTTGTACCCGGTTATCCACAGGAAATCCACCGCTTCCACAACATATCCGGGCTCGGCTTCCCGCCGACCCAAGATATTGTGCTTTTTCCTTGACCTAGCGGGTTTTCTTGAGGCATTCTTTCGACTGTCGCGAAGGTTCCGGGAAAGACTCTTTCGGCGCCCAGCAGGCAGTCGGTAAACACAAGAAAATCAACAGCTTGCCGCGCCAACCCGGCCGGAACATCCATTTTGGCTGCAGTGCTTCGACGGGAGGTGACCCATGGCCGCAAACGCAACCGTATCCGCGTTGGAAGACCTGAAGCTCACCGCATGGGCAAACACGATGCCGATGGGCGGCAACTCGAGCGGGTGGGAATTCCGCCGCGACTCGCAAGGCAACATGCTGCGCTATGGCGACTACGGCAACCGCAAGTCGCCCTTTGGATGGGAAGTGGAATGGATCGTGCCGCGCGCCATGGGCGGCAGGCCGGAGCCGGGCAACCTGCGCGCGCTGCAGTGGCGGGCGAGTGCGGCCAAGTCCGACAACCTGCCGCCGGGCCTCGTGGCCTCGGCGTCCGTCGGCGTGCTGTCGATCCGCTAGTTGCAGCTGCGTCATCCCGGACTTGATCCGGGATCCAGTTAGAGCGTCATCCCGGACTTGATCCGGGATCCAGTTGGAGCGTCATTCTCGGGCTTGACCCGGGATCCAGTTAGAGCGTCATTCCGGGCTTGACCCGGAATCCATAAAAAGTGGCGCAAGCAAGCGCCAGCAACAGGAGTGAAAGAATGCTGAGTTTCGATGAAGAGACGCCCGTGACCCCCAGCCTGGGACTGCAGATGGTGCAGCCCTCGCCCAAGAGTCCCGCGCTGCCTCCCGCTTCCTTTGCCACCGGCACCGGTGCAGAAGGCCGCCACACCCGCGTGAGGGCCGAGGACAAGCGCGTCATCAACGCCGACACCGACGTGAACCAGCTGGTGCCCTTCAAGTACAAGTGGGCGTGGGAGAAGTACATCGCCGGCTGCGCCAACCACTGGATGCCGCAGGAAGTGAACATGAACCGCGACATCGCGCTCTGGAAGAACCCCAACGGGCTGACAGACGACGAGCGGCTCATCGTGAAGCGGAACCTCGGCTTCTTCGTCACGGCCGATTCGCTTGCCGCCAACAACATCGTGCTGGGCACCTACCGCCACATCACCGCGCCCGAGTGCCGCCAGTACCTGCTGCGCCAGGCCTTCGAGGAGGCGATCCACACCCACGCCTACCAGTACATCGCGGAGTCCCTGGGCCTGGACGAAAGCGAGATCTTCGCCGCGTACAAGGAAGTGAAGTGCATCCGCGACAAGGACGACTTCCTGATCCCGTTCATCGACACGCTGACGGACCCGACCTTCAAGACCGGCACGCCGGAGAACGACCAGAAGCTGCTGAGGAGCCTGATCGTCTTCGCCTGCATCATGGAAGGCCTCTTCTTCTACGTGGGCTTCGTGCAGATCCTCTCGCTGGGCCGGCAGAACAAGATGACGGGCGCCGCCGAGCAGTACCAGTACATCCTTCGCGACGAGTCGATGCACTGCAACTTCGGCATCGACCTCATCAACACCATCAAGAACGAGAACCCGCACCTCTGGACGCCGGAGTTCCGCCGCGAGATGACGGAGCTGATGCACAAGGCGGTGGACCTGGAATACGCCTATGCCGAGGACACCATGCCTCGCGGCGTGCTTGGTTTGAACGCCTCGATGTTCAAGGAGTACCTGCGGTTCATTGCCAATCGGCGTTGCCAGCAGATCGGCCTTGATGTCCAAGTTCCCGGCGCCACCAACCCGTTCCCCTGGATGTCAGAGCTCATCGATCTCAAGAAGGAGAAGAACTTCTTCGAGACTCGGGTCATTGAATATCAGACGGGTGGGGCGCTTAGCTGGGATTAGATTATTCTTCGGTGTAAATGAAAACGGCCACGTATGGGTGGCCGTTTTCTTTTCGCACCTTCAATAGTAGCTGCGATTCTCGCCTCGAAGTGGCCGCCCATTCGCCCGTTGAAGTTGAGCGTGCGCGAGGGGGAAATGACGCAGTGGGGCTTCATCCTCAACCTGTTCGGCACGGGCTACCCGATGAGCCGCCGCGGCACGCTCTACTGGAGCGCGATCGACGCCGATTGCCCTGCGCCCGACGGCAAGGTGCGCTTCATGATCGGCCCGATCTACGTCTCGGCCACCTCGGGTCCCGACCAGGGGGCCTACCGCAACGAGACGCTCTACAACTTCTACGACGCCTATGCGGCCGAGCGCCCCAAGGCCAAGTATCCCGACGAATACCAGTACGTGGTGATCGGCGACAAGTGGATCCGGCGCGAGGTGCGCAACATGAATACCGTGGACGTGGCGGTCCCGGTGGTCCACGCGCCGCCGCCGCCGGGTTCCGCGCGTTAGCCGCCAGCGGGAAGGCTGGCTGGAATCCGGGAATTAACGTGTGTAAACTGCGTCAATGACCGCCACCCCGACAGGCGTTACGGCACCATTCGCAGCAGGCGAGCTCGTCCACCTCGAGTCCCGGCTTCCGCTATTGGGACGACGCGAATTGGGCGAGGAACTCTCGCCGCTGCTGGCACGCCTTCAAGTGCTGGTTCCGGCCGGGGAGCGAGGCGCATTTGCGAAGCCGCGCTCTCGATCTGCCGTCGCATCTATGCGAATGCGCGTTCCATCGATGCGCTTCCGCTCGCCCGTGCGGTGTTGGCGCAGGCCACGCTGGCGAACGACCCTGTCCTCATGCGGCGTGCCTCGACCGCATGCGGCTTGCTTCTTGCCGACTCGGCCGACATTGCGGGAGCCCTCGAGCAACACGTGCAGTCGCTGCGCCTGGCATCGGCTGCCGGCGATGCCGTCGAGATGAGCCGCACGTGGAACAACATCGGGTTGGCTCTGTCCGTTTCGGGCAATCACGACATGGCCAGGCTGAGTTACCTGCGAGCCTTGGCACTCGTGCGAGGACGACGACGGTCCTGTCTACAGTCGCTATGCGGCATGCGCCAACCTGGCAAACAGCCTTTGCTCGCTGGGCGAAACCAGGGAAGGGCTGGAGTACGCGAACCGCGCCCTGGAAGAACTGATCCCCGCCTATGTCGAGCAGGACTCCTATGGCGTGATGATCCTGCATCGCAACCTGGTCCGCCTGTTGGTTTCTTCAAGGCGTGTCGAGGAGGCGGAGCCGCATGTCGCCGTGGTTGCCACGCTGGCAACCCAGGTCAAGACGCCGCGCGCCTTCATCACGGCGGCGACGACTCGCGCGGCCTACGAGATCGCCGTCGGGCGTTCCGACCTCGCGCTGACGCGGCTGGACGGCGCGCTTTCCAGGGCCCGCGAGATGCCGGGCGTCCTGCAAGACACCCTGGCCTGCGTCATCCACGCGGAAGAAGCGGTAGGCAATGCCGAAGGCGCCTTGGTGCGCATCCAGGAACTCTCCGACCACCTGCACAGCTTCGCGGTCAAGCGGGCACGTGAGCACATCGAGCTCGCGGCCGTCGCAACGACGTCGTACGCGGATGGCGACCAGCAGTGGGAACAACAGCGGGCGAGATTGACCGCGAGGATCGCGCCGCCCGCGCAGCCAGAAGGATGGGAGACGCTTCGGCGCCTTGCCATCAGCGCGGCGTTGCGCATGGACAAGACCGGTTGGCACGGGATGCGCGTTGGCGCGCTCACCAAGGGGCTTGCGCTCGCGTGGGGCTCACCTCCCCTCGAGGCGCTCCGGTACGGGCTGGCTGCCGAGCTTCACGACATCGGCATGACGTCGGTTCCCGAGTCGATCCTTGCGAAGAGCGGCCTGCTCACCGATGGCGAGCTCGCCGTTGCGCGTCGCCACGTGGAGGCCGGGAGCGAGATTCTCCGCGACAACCATCACCCGCAGATGCTGGCGGCGCAGGACGTCGCCAGGTATCACCACGCGTGGTGGGACGGCAATGGTTATCCGGCCAGGGTCGGCGGGCGATTCATTCCCTTGCCGGCACGGATGTGCGCCCTCGCGGACGCTTACGACGCGATGGTCTGCGGCCTGTCGGGGCACGCCCCGGTCACCATGGATGCCGCGCTGGAGGAAATCAATCGTGCGTCGGGAACGCAATTCGACCCGGACCTGGCGCGGTGCTTCGACGCGTTCATCCGGCGCGAGACGGAGGAGCGCGGCGTCGACCGCTCTTCAAGCCCGGGCATGGAAGGTTTCCAGGAACTGATCCGGTCGCTGCAGGAAGACCGCGGGTTCATTTGAGGAGGACAAGAACATGGAAGAAAAAGACCAGACGATGCTGAAGCTGCTGTCGCAGGGAGCTTCGGCGAAGCACATGGCCCGCGAGATGGGCTACCAGGAAGGCACCGTGCGGGTGTATCTCCACAAGATGTACAAGAAGATCGGCGTTGCGAACAAGACCGACGCGGTCATCTGGTACCTTTCGAAGGGCCGCGCGAAGGCCGACCGCGCCGGGGCAAAGTCGGTGACGGTCCAGGCCGAGGGGGCGGAGGAGTCTTTCGGCGACGTGGCCACGCGAACATCCTTGTATTCGTCCCTGGGTGTCATGGGCGTCTTCCTCGGGGCGTATGGGCGCGTGTGGGAGGTCGCCTCGCGCCTCAAGGGTTTGCAGGTGGACGCGGAATTGGGCGCCCGTCGGACCCGTTCCCGCCGGCTCTGGCGGGCGCTCCTCGAGGGCGACGGCGCCTATGCGAAACGACTTTACGATGAAGACGAGGGCAACGCGCTGCTTCTCGATTCGCCCCCGGACGCGGTGATGCTGCTCTGCCTGCTGTCGATCGGCGGTTACACGACGGCGGCCGATCGCCTTGCCGGCAAGCTCACGCGCAAGCGCAAGGCCGGCTTCGCCATCTCCGCGAGCGAGCACACGCTGGTGCGCTCGCTTCGCGATGCCCTCGATGGCAAGGAAGACGCGCTCGCGAGCCTCTACCACCTTGCGGCCGAGCAATCGACTTCGCCGGTGCTCCGCCACCTCGCGATGGTGGCGCTTTACTACGCCTACCGGGCGCGCAAGGACCTGGGCCGCGCGCGTGAAACGGCGAACGCCATCTGGACCGAGGCGGAAGCCACCCACCAGCATTTGCGGGCAATGGGTGAACGTCCCCTCGGGCGGGAGTCTGCCGTCCCGCCGCCTGAAGGACTGCGTGCGAAAGGCCTGGCCGCCTATCGCGAAAAGGTGACGGCCGCCCGCTAGGGCAAACGGCCGTCGGTCACCGTACTTTCGGCATTACCAGCACGGAATTCACGTCGCCACCGGCGATGAACGCCAGCTCGAGTTCTTCGAGTTGGCGCGGTTCATTCGTGTTCGTGAGCCGCTTGTCGGATCGTACGTCGCGGATTTCGCAGGTAACTTCGTTGCCGAGCTCGAGCAATTCCTTGGTTTGCGCCATGTGATTTCTCCGATTGGATGTGGAGGGCCGGGCGGCCGCTCCGTCCCGAGTATTGCAAATGTTAATTGACAGATCAACACAATTAACCCATGCTAATTACGGGGAAGAAATCAGCGAGTCCATGCATGCACAAGGGAGATGTGGCGTGTCCAAAGTGACCCCGCCCGGGCTGTCCGGCAAAGACCAGGGCGACGGTGGAAAAGGCCGCGCTGCAAAGCCCAGGCTCCTCAACTGGCCGTTCGAGCAGTTCGCCGAATTTCGAAACCAGCTCGCGAAATCGCGCTCTGAACACTTTCGAGCACGATACCGAGGCCAGGCGAAAGCCCGAGGACAAGCCGCGACAGCAGCCTGGACGTGACGAAGTCGCAGAGCAAGGATCGGCCGGTCGATCCTGAGAAGTGATCGGTATCCCGTCGCAGGGCTGCCGCAGCGCCGTGGCGACGAAGGCCCCTTGCATCGGAAAGCAAGGCCGGCCGAACCGGAGCCGCTCCCCGACCTCAGCCCAGGGCATGGGCCCACGCCGCCTTCATTTCGTCCGCGCCGACGTGGGCGCGGAAAAGCCGCTCGTCTGCGGCACGAAGGCGCCTGCTGAGTTCGCGCGCGATGTTCATCTGGATCAGCGCGAACTGCTGTATGTGGGTCTCGCAAAGCTGGTACAGGCTCCTCGCCGACAGCTCGATCGCGGTGCACGGCACGATCGCAAGCACGGAGGCGCTGCGCGGGAACAGGTCGAGGAGGGCCATCTCGCCGAAGCAGTCGCCGGCGTGCAGCCGCGCGAGCGCGTGCGGTTGGCCTTCCCAGTGCTTGAGCAACGAGACCTCGCCCGTTTCCAGCACGTACATGGACTCGGCCCTGTCGCCCTCGCGAAAGAAATACTCGCCCGGCGCGACGGCCACCGTCGCCGCGGCTTCGACGAGCCCGGCCAGCACGTCGTCGCGGATCCCGCCGAAGATCGGCATGGCCTGAAGTGCTTCGATGCGCGTGGGCTGCATGGCGCCTCCCCCCGGGAATGTCCCGGACCTGGCGTCGATCTTAGCCCCTGTTGGCCGTGGGCGAAACGCCGGCTTGGGGACTACGATTCGCGCGTGCGTTGCGAAGCTCGCCTCTGCGGGCCGGTAGCGGCTCGAGGCACTACGCGACCGGTCTTCCCGAGTGCAGCGCGCCGCGATCCATGCTCATGTTCGCGAAGCAGCTGCGGTATTCGGCGGGCGTCATGCCGGTGTGCCGCTTGAAGAGGCTCCGGAAGAAGGCGACGTCCTCGTAGCCGATCTTCTCGCAAACAGTCTGGATCGGCACGTTGCCGCTTTCCAGCAGTTCCCTGGCGGCCGACATGCGCAGGGTCTGGATGTACTCGCCCGGCAGCCGTCCCGTCGCCGCCTTGAAGTGGCGGATCAGCGTGCGCGGGCTCATTCCCATCTCGGCCGCCAGGTCGTCGATCGACACGCCGCGGTCGAAGTGCTTCTGCAGGTATTGCTCGGCGTGCCTGATCCTGTCGTCGGAATGCGGGCGCGACAGGGGCACGACGGAATAGCCCGCCTGGCTGCTGCGCGGCATGCTGACCAGCATCGACTTGGCGCATTGCAGCGCGACCTCATGGCCGCAGAATTTCTCCACGAGGTAGAGGCTGACGTCGATCGAGGCATAGAGGCCGCCGCTGCAGAGCATGCGGCCATCCTCGGTCACGAACTGCTCCGGGAGCCAAGTCACCTTCGGGTAGCGCTTGCGCATGGCCTCGGCCACCGCCCAGTGCGTGGTCGCCTGTTTGCCGTCGAGCAAGCCGGCCTCCGCAAGGAACGCGACGCCCGAGCAGATCCCTGCGATGTACGCGCCGCGCGCATGCCATTTCCGCAAGCCACGGCAGGAGGGCGGTGTTGCGCGCGATCCGCTCCTGCAGGTCGAGCCCGGAGGCGGGCAGGACGATGATGTCGGTCTTGCGGATGTCGCGTATCGCGCACTGCGGCGTGAGGCCCAGCGAGCAGAGGCTTTGCACCATCTTCCCGTCGATCGAGGCAACGCGCACCCTGAAGCGCGGCTCCTCTTTCTCGCCATGCAGCCGGTTCCACAGCAGGCCCGCGGAATGGAACACCTCGATCGGCCCGATCGCGGTCGAGGGATAGCCGCCGTCCAGCAGGAGGACGGTGACGTCGAGCACCTTGGCCTTATTCATGCATGCTCCCCGCCAGCGGTTCCCACAAGCCGACGTGCGCGCCGACCGGATCGACGATGACGGCGTTGCGCGCGATGCCGACGACGACGAAGGGCGGCACCAGCACCATGCCGCCGTTCGCGGTGACATGCCGCACCACCTCGTCCATGTCGTCCACGCGGATGTATGGCGTCCAGTGCGACGGCACGCCGTTGTCTAGGTGCGTTCGGTTCAACTGGTACAGCGAGCCGACGTCGCGCCTGTGCAGGCGCAAGCGCGTGAAGCTGCCGCCGTTCGCCCTGGCTTCGCTGCCAGTCCAGCCGAACACGCGGCAATAGAAATCCTTCGCGGTGCCGGCATCGCTTGCGGCGAGATCGACCCAGCAGAACCGGCCGGCCTCGGCGTCGATTGGCGATTGGATGGCCGAGTTGTCCTGCATTGGTCTTCTCCGGAAAAGAGAGGCGCCACCGGTGCCTCCGCCCGGCGGCGCCAGGCGCTCAGGCGTTCGCCGTGAACGGATCGATCATGCTTTTCACTTCGCTGATCTTGGTCGCCGGGAAGCCGCTCAGCTTCGCGTGCTCGCGCACCGAGTCCTCGCCGTCGGCGAGGTAGACGCAAAAGGTCTTCTCTGCCACGACGAAGGACTGCAGCCACTGCGCCTTGCCGGCCAGCTTCGCCAGCGCGGCGTTCGAGGTCGCCGCCGCGCCCTTGAGATCTTCCCTGTTCATGCTGCCGACGCCGGGAATGTCGCGTTCGATCACATAGCGTTTCATGGTCATTGTCCTGTTGCAGTTGGTGGGGCGACCAATGTCGTCGAATCCGCGCTTGCCCACCAGATGGCATTAATGACTATTAGCAGTGGTGATTATGCCACGGGCCGCGGCGAGCGCGCCCGAGGCACGTCAATCGTGCTGGTAAGCGGGCAGCGGCTTGCCGCAATGCTTGCAGAAGAGTGCTTCGGTGTCGTGGCCTTCGGTCAGGCAATCGGCGCACGTGCGCGTCGTGACCTTCCGCCCGAAGCGGTGCGCCGTCATCTCGGCGGTGACGATGCCGGTGGGCACGGCGAGGATGCCCCAGCCCATCAGCATCATGCACGACGCGATCAGGCGGCCGAGGTCGGTCTTCGGCGTGATGTCGCCGAAGCCGACGGTGGTGATCGTCGTGATGCCCCAGTAGATCGCGATCGGGATGCTGGTGAAGCCGTTCGCGGGACCTTCGACGACGTACATCAGGGTCCCCGCGACGGTGACGGTGACCAGCACGAAGCCGATGAAGACGGTGATCTTGCGCCGGCTGGCGGCAAGGCCTCGCCGAGCATGCCGAATTCGGACACGTAGGCGCTCAGCTTGAGGATGCGGAAGATGCGCAGCAGCCGCAGCATGCGCACGTCGATCAGCGCGCTGGCCTCCGGCACGAAGAACGCTAGGTAGGTCGGCAGCACCGCCAGCAGGTCGACGATGCCGTAGAAGCTGGTCGCGTAGCGCCACGGATGCCGGACGCAAGAGAGCCGCAGCACGTACTCGACGGTGAAGAGCAGGGTGAATCCCCATTCGAGCACGTTGAACAGCGTGTCGTAGCGCGCGGAAATCGATTGCACGCTGTCGAGGATCACCACCGCCACGCTGGCGAGGATCGCTGCGATCAGCACGAGGTCGAAGAGCCGGCCCGCGCGCGTGTCGGCCTCGAAGATGATCGTGTAGAGCCGCAGGCGCCACGGCTCTTCCGGCCGGCCGAGGCGCGCGGCCTCTTCCGATTGGGCGATGGCGGCGGGGGATGGCGGGGCCACCGCCGGTCTCAGTTCAGGTCACCGTCCTTGTAGTACTTGGTGCCCTTGGCGGTGAGCTCGAGCGCAAGGCTGTCTCCGGTGAGCTGGTACAGCCAGACGCCCGGTGACACGGCAACCGCGCCCTGGTAAGAGGCGCCCGTGCCGCCGACCTTGGCGGACGCGGTCGCCTGCGCGCCGAGTTCCCACCCGGAGTTCACGAAATCGTTGAACGCCTTCTCGGTCTCGAACACCCAGACCAGCCGGAACTTCTTCACGCCGAAGCCCAGCCCCGCCTGGACCTCGGCCATGCTCATGTAGGTCGTGGCCTTGGTCTTGTTGTTCACGGCGATGCCTTTGCCCGAGCCGCCCCCGGCAACCAGGATCTTCATGCCGAAGTTGTTGAATACGGCGTAGCCGGCGGCGGACTCGACGGCCTTGCGCGCCGAGGGCTGCACCTTGTACACCGCGGCGAGCGCCTCCTGCGCGGCCTTGCGCACATCCGCCTGTTTTTCCGCCTTGGTTGCACCAAGCGCGAGGCCGGAAGCCGCCAGCGAGAAAGCCGTTGCCAGGATCATCATGCGGCGTTTCATGTTCCCTCCGATTCGATGGGTTTGTCGGCAGTTCTGGTGTGGTGGCGCGACGCGAGGCGCCATTGGCCTTCTGCATCTTCGGCGCGGCAGGCCGGCTCACCATTGATGCGTGTCAATACGATGCCGGGATCGAGGGGCTAAATATATCAATTGCGAGCCTGCCAAGCTACCATCGTGGCGGAGGCCTCGCACCGCCCCTGTTGCTCGAGGAATGTTTTCTCAACCCGGGAGATGACCATGGTACGAAAGATTCTGGTGCTCGGCCTGCTGGCGATGTCGCTTGCGGCGCCGGGAACACATGCGCAGACGGCGCCGGCCGGCGCTGCCGCGCCTGCAGCCAGCGCCGTCGATCCGGCGTCGATCCAGGCCCTCAAGGACATGGGGGCGCACCTGCAGACGCTGAAACGCTTCAGCGTGGCGACCGAGGTGACCGGCGAGCGCGTCCTTGCCGACGGACAGAAGCTGCAGCACACGGCGACGGCGAAAATGGACGTCCAGCGCCCGAACAAGATACGCGCGCTGATGAAAAGCGCCCGGTCCACGCGCGAGATCATCTACGACGGCAAGACGGTCACCCTGTTTACGCCTGCGCAGAAGTATTACTCGACGGTCGCGTTTACCGAGACGCTCGGCGGGCTGATCGACAAGCTGGAGGCGAGATTCGGCGTCGAGATGCCGTTGTCTGACCTTTTCCTCTTCGGCACGCCCGAGGCGCCGCTCGACAAGATCGAGTCGGCGATGAATGCCGGGCAGGATTTCATCGACGACGATCTCTGTGACCACTACGCATTTCGCCAAGGCAAGGTCGATTGGCAGATCTGGATCACCGTCGGCAGCAAGCCGTTGCCGCGCAAGCTCGTGATCACAAACCGCGCCGACGAAGCACGGCCGCAATCGGTCCACACGATCGACTGGAACCTGAAGCCGACCTTCAAGGACTCGGTTTTCACGTTCACGCCGCCCAAGGGCGCGACCAAGGTCGAACTCGTTCCGCTGAAGACCAAGTAGAGGACCCCATCATGAAGAACTCATTCGGAAGATTGCCTGTGGCCGCGATGGCCATCCTGGTTGTGGCCTGCTTTGCCATGTCCCCCTGTGTCGATGCCGCCGGTGGCAAGGGTGGGGCGGGCGGCGGAGGCGCTCGCGCCGGCGGTGGAGCGCAAGCGGGCGGTGGCGGCGGCCGGCAGGGCGCGCAGGCGAACAACAGCAGGGCCGATGCGCGCACCAACGATGTCCGCAGCACCAGCGTCAACAACGTCAACGTCAACAAGAACGTCAACGTCGACCGAAACGTCAACGTGAACGTGAGCAACAACAACGGCTGGGACAACGACTATCACCCGGTGGCCAGGGCGGCAGCGGTGGGGACGGCGGTTGCCGTGACCGCGGCTGTCGTCGGCTCGATCGTGGCCGCCCCTCCGCCGGGCTGCGTGCCGGTGAACTACGGCGGCATGATCTACCAGCAATGCGGCGCCACATGGTATGCCCCGCAAGGGTCGCAGTTCATCGTGGTGGGCCCGCCGTACTGAGTTTCGCAGCGTATTCCGGTCAATTTCGCGCGACGAGCGGCCCGGCGGCCGCTCTTTTTTCGCCTGGTTTCCACGGTGGAGGGGCAGGGGACATGAAGGCTTGCCAGCCCTCCAGGTCATGAGTAATATTACTCACCATATTGAGTAAATCGTAATGACCTATCGCCGTCCCCAATCGAAAGTCCTCGCGCGGCGCCTGGCGGAACCACGTCGGTTCATCCAGGTGGTGGCCGGGCCACGGCAGGTTGGCAAGACGACGCTCGTGCAGCAGGTCGTCGAGGCGGCAAGGGCGCCGGTACAGTTCGCCAGCGCCGACGAGCCGACCCTGCGTGGCGCGGAGTGGATCGACCAGCAATGGGAGGCGGCCCGCCTGATGGCGGGCAAGCGTGATGCGGTGCTGGTAATCGACGAAGTGCAGAAGGTGACCGGATGGTCGGAAACGGTGAAGCGGCTTTGGGACGAGGATTCCCGCAAGCGGCGGCCGGTGAAAGTCGTGTTGCTGGGGTCGGCCCCGCTGCTGGTCCAGCGCGGACTTTCGGAAAGCCTCGCCGGACGCTTCGAGACATTGCACCTGCCGCACTGGTCGGCGGCCGAAATGCACTCGGCTTTCGGCTGGACGGTGGAGCGAAGCATCTTCTACGGCGGTTATCCTGGCGCGGCGCCGCTGGCGGACGATCCTGCGCGCTGGGTGCGCTACGTGCGCGACTCGCTGATCGAGACCACGCTCGCGCGCGACGTCCTGCTGCTCAGCCGCGTGGACAAGCCGGCATTGCTGCGCCGCTTGTTCGAACTGGGTTGCCGCTATTCCGGGCAGATACTTTCCTACACCAAGATGGTCGGCCAGCTCCAGGACGCCGGCAACACCACCACGCTCGCGCATTACCTCGATTTGCTGGGCGGCGCGGGGATGCTGGCCGGGCTCCCGAAATTCGCGGGGGCGGTGGTGCGCAGCCGCGGGTCGAGCCCGAAATTGCAGGTACTCAATACCGCTTTGCTCTCCGCGCTGTCCGGTTACACCTTCGAGGAAGCACGCGCGGACCGCGAATTCTGGGGGCGCCTGGTTGAATCCGCCGTGGGTGCGCACCTCGCGAACGCGGCCGCTTCCGGGCTGTGCGAATTGTCCTACTGGCGCGACCGCAACCGCGAGGTGGATTTCGTGGTCCGTGCCGGACGACGCCTGACTGCCATCGAGGTGAAGAGCGGACGGGCTACGGACACGCTTCCGGGGATGGCGGCCTTTGCCGGCGCATTCAAGCCGCAGCGCAAGCTGCTCGTCGGGGGAGACGGGATCCCCGTCGATGAATTCCTGTCCAGGCCGGCAGCGCACTGGGTCGGTCCATGACGATCGGCGGCTGCACGATCCGACCATCAGCCGTATTGTGTTGGACATAAGCACGGCAACACACTCGACAATGCGCAAACCCCCGCCCGCCCCGATACCCCAATCCCGCCTCGGCCGATTCGCTCGCCTGGGACTGGCAGCGGGAGAACTCGTCGCGGGCGCGGCGGCGGAGGGAATCCGCAGAGTCGCGCGCGGCGAAGCGGCCAACTTCAGCACCGCGATGTTCACCGGCGGCAACGCGCAGCGGCTCGCGGCACGCCTTGGCCGCCTGCGTGGCGCGGCGATGAAGATCGGGCAGCTGGTGTCGATCCAGGGCGCGGATATCCTGCCGAAGGAGTTCGCGCAGGCCTTGGCGGTGTTGCGCTCGCAGGCGGCGCCCATGCCCCCGCAGCAGCTTCGCGGCGTTCTCGGCCGCGAGTACGGCAAGGGCTGGGAGAAACGGTTCGCCAGCTTCGACATGGAGCCTGTCGCGGCCGCCTCGATCGGGCAGGTGCATCGCGTGACCACGCCGGATGGCCGCGACCTCGCGCTGAAGATCCAGTACCCCGGCGTGGCCCGCTCGATCGCGAGTGACGTCGACAACGTCGCGGCGCTGCTCAGGCTCTTCAATTTCCTGCCGGGGGAACTCGACATCACGGGCCTCGCCGCCGAGGCAAAGCGCCAGCTCACGCAGGAAGCCGATTACGAGGCCGAGGGCCACTTCCTGGAGCGCTACGCCAGGCACGTCGCCGACGAGCCAGCGCTGCTCGTTCCGCGCGTGCACTGGGACCTGACGACGCCGCGCATCATGGCCATGGACTTCATGGAGGGCGAGCCGCTCGATGTGCTCGCCACCGCGCCGCAGGCAAAGCGCGATGCCATCGGGGCGCTTCTCGAGCGTCTGCTGTTTCGGGAACTGTTCGAGTTCCGCGTCATGCAGACGGACCCCAACTTCGCGAATTACTTGTATCAGCCGGCGAGCGGGCGCGTGGTGCTTCTCGACTTCGGCGCGACGCAGCGCTTCAGCCCGGCTTTCGCCGCGAACTTCGCGCGCATCACCCGCGCCGTGGCTGACGGCGATCGCGAAGCCGTCTCCCGCGAGTCCATCCGGATCGGCTATTCGGCGGCGGATGACTCGCCGGAACGCCTGCAGGCGCAGGTCGACATGGTCTTCCTCGTGTGCGAGCCGCTGACGCACCACGGGCGCTACGACTTCCCGAAGTCGGACCTGCCTTCGCGCGTGCGCGACCTCGGCTTCGATCTCGCGTTCAAGCGCGGGCTGCTGCGCTCGCCGCCTCCGGAGACCATCTTCCTGCATCGCAAGCTCGTGGGCTCCTTCCTGCTGCTGGCCCGCATCGGGGCGCGCGTCGATGCGCGCGCGCTCGTGCTGCAGGTGCTGGCGACGCGGTCATAATCGCCCGTTCTTGGACAGCAGCACCGCCACCGGCCGCGTGCCCGCAAATTCCGAGAACACGATGGTCAGGATGGCGGTGATCGGCACGGCCAGGAAGGCACCGGGGATGCCCCACAACTCGGACCACACCGCCAGGCTGAGCAGGATGGCGATGGGGCTGAGGTTGAGCGAATTGCTCATCACGTAGGGATCGAGGAAATTGCCGATGGCAAATTGCACCGCCGTCAGCGCCAGCAGCATCGACAGGATCACGCCGAGGTCCTCGAATTGCACGACCGTCATCAGCACCGGCAGCAACACCCCCAGCACCGAGCCGATGTAGGGCACGAAATTCAGGAAGGCGATCAGCACCGCCCACAGCACGGCGAACTCCAGGCCGAACAAGGCCATGATGGCCCAGCTCACCCCGCCCAGCAGGATGCTCAGCACCGTCTTCATTGCCAGGTAGGAGCCGATGCGCCGGTTGATGTCCCGGATGACGTCGCGGATGCGCGCTACGCGTTTCGGGTCATCCGACAGGTTGGCCAGCTTGGTCTCGAAACCGCGGCGTTCGAGCAGCAGGAAGGTGGCGTAGAGGAAGACCACGACAAAAGTCACCAGGATCGAGCCCAGCGACGCCAGCAGCGTGGCGAGCAGCCGCTGCAGGTTGATCTGCCCCAGCAAGTCCTGGCGCAAGGTGGCCCAGGTAGGCTCGGCCTCGATCTTGAAGAACACGGCCGCGCGCTGGATGGCGGCGAGCAGCGACTCCTGGTACGCCGGCGCCAGCGCCAGCGCACGCTCCTTGTTGGACATCACCAGGTAGGCCAGCAGGAAGAAGACCAGCCCGATGGCCAGCATCGAGAACAGGTAGCGCAGCTGCTTTGGCAGCGCGCGGCCGATGCCGGGCAAGCGCCCCAGCGCGTGGGCCAGGCCGACGATGACGTACACGATCACCGCGCCCAGCACCGCCGGCACGAACACCGCCTTGCCGATGTGCAGCGTCCAGCCGACTGTCAGCAGGAGCACGGTGCCGTACACCAGGGCGCGAAGCGTTTCCATCCGTCAAGGCATCCGGCGGCGCCGGCGGCGGGCAGCGCATGCAGCGTGCCCGCAGGTTTCGTGAAGCGCTTGCTTGGCCATGTGGTGCAGGTCGAAAGTCGGGAAATTCGATCCTGCCTCTTTTCGCGCGTCGTGTCGACGGCGGTGGCATGCAGCACATTCGGCGCCTCGGCTGCCGGGGGCGTCTTCGCGGGTAGATGCGCCTTGAGTGCTTTCGCTCGTTCGCGACGCATGCCGACGGACGTCGGCTACGCGCTATGGAGTTGCCGGGCCCGTCGTGAAGCTGAAGGAATAGTCACCGGCCATCGGATTGCCTGCCAGGTCCTCGACACCGCCGACTCCGCCCTTGATCGTGATGGTGTAGCTGGTGTTGGGAAACAACGCGTAGGGAGGATACGGCCCGAACTCATCCAGCTGGAATACCAGGGTCACTCCGGAGAAGCTCACGGTTTCTCCTTGACGCGGTTTGCCGGTTGCGGTTTCCACCAGGGTGCAACTCACGTTGGTGATCGTCAACGGATCCATCGCCTCGCTGAAGGTCACGCCGAGATTGGAACCGACGGGCACGTTCGTCGCGCCGTTGGCAACGGTGGTGGCGATTACCATCGGCGGTCCGGCGTCCGTGCTTGCGCCTGTCGACCAGGCCCATACGTAGTCGCTTGCCAACGGGTTGCCCGCGAGGTCCTTCACGCCGCCGGCCCCGCCTTTGATGGTGACGGTGTAGCTGGTAGTGGAAGCGAGACTGCTCAACGGGGCGAACACGGCACTTACACCCGAGTAACTCACCGTGCCCGGGACAAGCGTCGTCCCCTGCATCAGGAAAAATGTTTTCGTGCTGATCGTCAACGGGTCCATTGCCTCGCTGAAAAATGCGCCGACCTTGGTGTTGAGGGCAACGTTCGTCGCGCCGTTGCCGTTGACGGTTCCGCTGACCGTCGGCGGGAGGGTGTCTCCGGCTGCACCGGTCGTCCAGGACAACAGGAAGTCGCTTGCCATGGGATTGCCCGCGAGGTCCTTCACGCCGCCGGCCCCGCCCTTGACGGTGACGACGTAGCGGGTGCCCGGAGCGAGATTGGCCAAAGGGACAAGGACCACGCTCACGCCGGAATAGCTCACGGTGCCGGGAACGACCGTCGTGCCCTGCAGGAGGAAGAAAGTCGTCGTGTTGATCGTCTGGGGGTCCATGCCTTCGCTGAACGTTGCACCGACCCTGGTGTTGACGGGTACGTTCGTCGCGCCGTTGCCATTGATGGTTCCACTGACGCGTGGCGGGGTGGTGTCCCCGGTTGCACCCGTCGTCCAGGCCCACACGAAGTCGCTTGTCATGGAAGTGCCCGTGAGGTCCTTCACGCCACCGGCTCCGCCTTTGACCGTGACGGTGTAGCGGGTATTCGGAGCGAGATTGCTCGCCGGGGAAAGGACGGCGGTCACACCGGAGTAGCTCACCGTGGCCGGGACAAGCGTCGTGCCTTGCATCAGGAGGAATGTTGCCGTGCCGATCGTCGAGGCGTCCATTGGCTCGCTGAACGTTGCGCCGACCCTGGTGTTGATGGGCACGTTCGTCGCGCCGTTGGCATTGATGGTTCCGCTGACCATCGGTGGGGGCGTAGAGCCCGTACCGCCTGGATTCGGAGCCGGATCCCCTCCGCCACCGCCACCGCCTCCACACCCCGCTGCCAAAGCGATCGTCAGTGACGCAATGACCAGCGTCAGCGGGCGGGAAACACATGAGATTCGGTTCATCGTCTTTTCCATGCAGTCGGTCGTGAGCCGATGATGGATGGCTGCCGTGGTGGCCGAAAGCGGCCCGATCCGAATTGCGTGTCGTCCCCCTCCTACAACCGCATCACCCGCGACGTGACCGACGGCGATCGCGACGCCGTCGCCCGCGAGCCCGTCCGGATCGGCCATTCGGCGGCAGATGGTTCGCCGGAATGCCTGCAGGCGCAGTTCGACATGGTCTTCCTCGCGTGCGAGCCGCTACTACTGGCGCTGCGACTTCCCGAAGTCGGAACTGCCTCCGCGCGAGCGGGAAGGCAGGTATCGACTTACCTGGCCTTGGGTTTTGCCTTCGGCCTGGCCTTTGCCGGCTTTTTCGAGACAGCCGGCTTGCTTGTTCGTGCCTTCGGGCTGGCGGGTTTCACCGCGGGCTTTGCGGGCGCCTCGGCGGGTGTGCCCGCCGCCATTTCGCGACTGCGCCGCAGCAGCTCGGCATGCGCGGCCTGCATGTAATTGGCCAAGTCGGCAATATCCGGCATCACGCGGCGGCACCCGATCAAGCCGAAGTCGAGCCAGCCGTTGTAGCTTTGCAGCGTGATGTTCAGCGCCATGCCGTGATACGGGATCGACACCGGATAGGTGCTGATCTGCTTCGCGCCGGCAAAATACAGAGTGATGTTCGGCCCCGGGACATTCGAGATCAGCACATTGGCAAATGCCGGCATGGCATTCGCCAGGCGCGAGCGGGCGAAGCCGTTGGCCAGGGCGCTGAGCAGCCATGGCGCGCCAAGCGAAGGAAAGTCCGTCGGCAGCAGCGTTTTCATTTCGCTCATCACGGCCTTCACGCCTTCGCTCGACCTGCGGATTGCCTGCAATCGCTCGATCGGGTCCTTGACGTTGCTGGCCAGGCTCATCCGTGCAATCGACACCTGGTTGCTCATGTCGGCATTGCCTTCCGGCCGCAGGCTCACCGGCACGGCGGCCAGCAACGAGTCTTTCGGCCGGCATCCCATGTCGGCCAGGTAACGCATCAGGCCTTCCGATGAAATTTCCATCACCACATCGTTCAGGCTGACCTTGTTGATCGCCGTGATTTCCTTCACTTCCTTGATCGGAAGGGAAAAGCGGGCGAAGCTGCGCTGGTTCGTGATGCCGGCGTTCAGCGGCGTGCGTGGCGCAAACCAATGCGTCTTCTCGGCAGCCAACTTGATTTCACCGGCTGCTTTCTCCGGACGCATGGCACGACGGGCGGTCATGATGAGGCCCGGCAATGACCTGACGAGTTTCACTGTCTGCGCCAGGTTGTGCTTGATGCCCGCACCCACCAGTTCGGCAACGCCGAAGTTGTCGACTGCCGCGGGGCGTCGCTTTTTCGCCGGGCGCACCGGTCGCGGTTCCGGTGTCGTGTCCATGATTGCCTGCATCAGGACCTGGCCACCCATGCCATCGAGCCCTGCATGATGGAACTTGCCGTAGACGCCGACATAGCGCGTGCCCTTCGGCGCGTCGGCAGGCGTCGGCAGGCCATCGAGGACAT
This sequence comes from uncultured beta proteobacterium, assembly GCA_963849005.1. GTDB lineage: Bacteria > Pseudomonadota > Gammaproteobacteria > Burkholderiales > Usitatibacteraceae > CAWKGC01. Next base: position 399,713 of record CAWKGC010000021.1, read on the forward strand.
ACATTTCCCACAACGGACGGCTGCGATCGAGCAGGCTGGAATGAAGCCGCGACACAAGGCGGTCCACCTGCGCGCGCGACGCCGGCGGCGGCACGATCACATGGCGGATGTGGTGTTCGATATCGAGGTGGTCATCCTCCACCCAAACCGGGTTGGCCAGGTCAAACGGCATGTTCACCAGCTTGCGGTGAAAGATCGGCGCCAGGTGCAACCGGTTCTGGATGTGCTTGACCACGTCGGCGACAAAGTCGCCTTTGTATTCCGGCGGCAATTCATACATGCTCAAGCCGCCGACGTGCATCGGTGTTTCCGGCGTTTCAAGGTGCAGGAAAACTGCATCCAGTCCGCTCAAATGATCCATGCCGCTCCCCGTCATTGCTGCCGCTGCGCAATGCAACTGTCGGCCGCATTGTCGCATGGCACTTGGTGAATGCGCTTGACCCGCGACGGCGTCCCGCAGGCACCATCCGGCGAACTGGACAAGGCGCCTACCGTTGCGCGAGCGGCATCAACCCGGCCTTCGTGATCGCCGGCGCCGCCTCGGGCGAGGCGAGGAAGCGGATCAGTGCAGTGCCCGCCTCCGATTGCCTGGCCGAAGTGGTGAGCGCGCCCGAGAAGAAAACCACCGGCTGCAGCTCCGACGGGATCGTGCCGACGAAGGTGATCCCGGGAACGTGGATCAGCTCGCTGACCTGCTGGAAGCCGATCTCCGCCTCGCCACGCGCCACGACCGCGGCCACCGGCTCGCCGGAGGGCGGTCCGCGCACCTTTCGGCTCTTGCCCATCACCTGGTCCGCGACGCCGAGCTTCGCGAACAGCGTCGTGGAAAGATAGGTTCCGCTGCTGCTGTCGGAGTAGGCGATGGACTTCGCCGCAAGCAGCGTTTTCCGGAAGGACTCGACGCTGCCGATGTCCGGCTTCTCCGCCCCGGCGCGCACCACCATGCCGATCAGCGAGCGGGCCAGGTCGACCTTGCTGTCGGCGCGCACCAATCCCCGCTTGCCCAGTTCGTCGGCGGCCCCTGCATCCATGATCACGACGTCCGCGGTCTCGCCTCGCGCGAGCCGGGTGGGAATCGCCTCGGGAGAGTCACCCAGCGACGGGCCGCGCGTCGTGACCAGGCGGTGGCCGCTTGCGCTCTCGAACGCGGGCGCCAGCTCGGAATAGGCCCCGAAAAATCCGGCCGAGATCATCACGTGCACATCGGCCGCGGCCGCCGCGCCCGCGATCAACAGGACGGCCGCGCCGGCCAGCCTGGACAACATTCGAGCGAGCGATCTTGTTTTCATCAGGGTTCTCCAATCGGGATTGGCCAGGTCATTCTATCGAGCGCCTGCGCCCGGCGGTTCATTGCCCCGCCGGCGGTTCCCAAAGCTCGACCTTGTTGCCCTCCGGATCGATGACCCAGGCGAACTTGCCGTATTCCGACTCGTCGATCTTGTCGAGCACGTTGCAGCCTTCCTTGCGCAGGTCGCGAACGAGCGCGTGAAGGTCTGCGACCCGGTAGTTCACCATGAACGAGGAGGCGCTCGGGGCAAAGTGGTCGCCGCCGACGTCCGAGACGCTCCAGATCGTCGTGCCCCCGGTCGGATTGCCCTTGTCGTCGGCCCAGCGAAATGCCGCCCCGCCCCATTCCTGCACGTCGATGCCAAGATGCTTCTGGTACCAGGTGCGCAACGCAACCGGATCCCTGGCCTTGAAGAAGATCCCGCCGATGCCTGTGACTCTCTTCATGTGAACTCCGCGGCGAAGCAAGTACCGGAAGCGTAACTTGCCCCGGCCTGGCGAAACAAGCCATTCGGCATCCCCGGGAAGACGTCGATCGCCGGCGATAGTCAAAATGTCGTGGTTCTCGATTAACATGGGGCGGCCCATTCCGGAGGCCGTCCCATGACCGACACCGTCGCGACCAGCGTTGCCGCTCCCATCGTCCGGGAATTCCGCGAGATCCTGCTCTGGCCGCTGCAGCTCGAGCGGCTGCAGGATGGCCCGCAGATCCAGAAGCATTGGGAAGTGCTGCAGTCGCTTCCCGGCGGATCGGCCTGGTCCGAGGTCGAGGACGAGTTCACGGGCGACCCGAAGCAGTTCCAGGAGCGCCATTACCACGAGTTCGTGACCTTCCTGCCGGCGGTGCAGCGCTTCCTCTACGGCGAGGGCCCGCACAAGGCCGCGCACGCCAGGCCGGTCGAATCCTCCCTGAAGGTGTTCCGTCGCCGCGATATCGCCGCGGTGCGCATCGTCCCGAGCGATGGCGACGAGCCTGTCGTCCTCAAGATCGCCCACGTCGACCTGTATTTCTTCTACGACCTGGACGTGGTGATCCTTGCGGTCGAGGTGTTCGGCAACGACATTCCCCTCGACACGGCCCAGGACCTGCTGTTCCGCTTCGGCCGGGCCTATCCGCCCTACTGGGAGTCGGGCGTGCGCGGGGCCACTTGCGCCGCCCGCACCGAGTTCCTCGATGCCGCGGGCAACGTCCTTGCGGCATCGGATTTCGGCGAGCGCGCGAAGTACCTCGAGTTCGTCTGCGAGCACCGCGCGCCGCTCATCTCCTCGCATTGGGACTTCGTGATGCGCCCGCTCGTGCTGCACACTTCCGACGAGCCGGGGCCGCTGCGCTACCGGCAGCTCGAGTATTACCGCATGCCCGTGATGGCCTTCCTCGCGCTCGACGAACCCGGGCGGCTCACGCGCGGCGATTACGTCCGCATCGGCCTGCTCTCGGGCCCGGGCAATCCCGACGAGGTCCCGTTCTCGGAGGAGTACCTGCGGGGGTTCGAGCACCGCTACTGCTACGACCGGCACTTCGGGCTGGCGGGCGCGGCAGGCGTGAATGCGACGCGCATGCTCACGGGCGGCCACAACCTCATCGCGGTCGGCAACGCGGCGAGCGGGTTCTACGTCGATGCCGAGACGGGATTCCTGTCCCAGTTCCGCCACCAGTATTTCCTGCTCTTCCTGATCGCGCACCTGCACAAGGCGGCGCTGCTCATGCTCTCCAACCGGCTCGCGGTGGCGATCCAGGACCTCGACATCTACGACGTCGAGTCGGTCAAGCGCTTCAAGCGCACCATCCGCCAGTCGCACGAGACGTTCCTGCGCTTCACCCACCGCTACTGGTTCCACGAGGTGTCCATCCAGGTGCAGGCACGCGAGATCTTCGCGATGATCGCGCGCCACCTGGAGACGGACGAGCTGTACGGCGAGGTGCGCGACGAGATGCTCGACATGGAGAGCTACCTCGACAGCGACAACGTGCGGCGCCAGGCCAACGTGGTCGTGCGCCTCACCGTGATCACCACCGTCGGCCTGGTCGGCACGACGGCGACCGGCTTCCTGGGAATGAACCTGATCGCGGCAGCCGAGAGCCCGCTTGCCGGTGAAGCTCTTCTACTTCGCGCTGGTGTTCATCCCGGTGGTCCTGCTTCTCCTCTACACCATCGTCAAGTCGAAGAGGCTGTCGGACTTCTTCGAGGCGCTTTCCGACGAGCGCGTGGGCCCGCGTGACAAGCTGCGCACCTTGCTCGGCGTGTGGAGCCGCCCGAATCGCTCGCGGGCGCGGGCGAGGGCGAGGGCGGGGATAGGGGACATCACCGGCCGCTAGGCGATCGCGGCCATGTGATCGGCCATGCGCCGGCGCATCGCCGCGTCCGGCATGCGTCCGGCGAGGGCGCCGATGTCCTCGCGCATGTGCGCGGCGTTCGCCGTGGCGGGAATCGCGCAGGTGACGGCCGGGTGCGAGATCACGAACTTGAGGAAGAACTGCGCCCAGTTCGCGCAGTCGATCTCGGCGGCCCAGGGCGGCAGCGGTTTTCCCTTCACGACTCCGAAGAGGTTCCCGCCGTCGAACGGGCGGTTGATGACGACGGCAGCGCCGCGATCGGCAGCCATCGGCAGCAGGCGCTTCTCGGCGTCGCGGTCGGCGAAACTGTAGGAGAACTGCACGAAGTCGAAGCGCTCGCGCTTCATCGCCGCCAGCATCTGCGCTTCGCGACTGCCGTGCGAGGTGGTGATGCCGATGTAGCGGGTGCGCCCTGCGGCCTTCCACTCCTTCAGCGTGACGAGGTGCGTTTCCCAGTCGAGCATGTTGTGCACGTGGATCAGGTCGAAGCGCGTCACGCCCCAGAGCGCGAGCGATTGCTCCATCTGCTTCACGCCGAGCCAGCGCCCGGGCGTCCAGACCTTGGTCGCGTTGAAGACCCGCGCGGGCCTGGCCTTCGGCACGAGGTCGCCCAGCGCGGCTTCCGCATCGCCGTACATGGGCGATGAATCGAGGTGCGTGCCGCCGCCTTCGAAGAAAGCGTTGAGCACGGCGAGGCGGGAGTTGCGGTGCGCGCCCGGAGGCACATCGAAGGTGATCCAGGTCCCCATGCCGACCGCGGGCATCTTCTCGCCGGTGGCGGGGATGGCGCGTTCGAGAATGGCCGGCGGGACGGCGATGGCGAGCGACGGCAGGAACGGGGCCGCGGCAAGCGCTGCCATGCGCTTCAGCGCGAGGCGGCGACCGCCGTGAGTTCGACCCGCCCGTGCCGGGAAGCCCGGCACCGGAGGATGGTCGGCGCGCAGGATCATTTCGGAAGGCGTTCCTGCGCCTTTCCCGTCATCGGCACGAAGCGCACGGGCATCACGGCGCGTTGCACCACTTTCCCGCCGCGCTTTTCCAGCAGGACCAGTTCCTGCCCGGTTCGTGCATCGCCCACCGGGATGATCATCCGCCCGCCGTCGCGCAGTTGCTCGACCAGCGGCGCGGGCACCTGCTCCGGCGAGCAGGTGACGATGATCGCGTCGAAGGGCGCATGCTCCGGCCAGCCCGCGTAACCGTCGCCGATGCGCACGTGCACGTTGCCGTAATTGAGCCGGGCGAGGTCCGCGCGCGCCTGCTCCCCGAGCGGCCGGACGATCTCGATCGTGTAGACCGTGGCGACCAGTTCGGCGAGCACTGCCGCCTGGTAGCCCGAGCCGGTGCCGATCTCGAGCACACGGTCGGCGGGCGCGGGGTTCAGCGCCTCGGTCATGAAGGCGACGATGTACGGCTGCGAAATCGTCTGGTCGTGCCCGATCGGCAAGGGGCGGTCGTCGTAGGCCCTGGCGCGCAAGGCGGCCGGCACGAACTCGTGCCGTGGAACGCGGCCCATCGCGGCGAGCACCTTGGCGTTGTCGACGCCGCGCGCGGCGATCTGGCCGGACACCATCTCGCGGCGCGCCTCGGAATACCGATCGGCCTGCGCCGCCTGGCCCTTGACGTCCACGGCCGGCTCCCTGGCGCAACCGCACAGGCAAAGCGCAGCCAGCATCAGGATTGGCGAGGGAACGCGCATCGTTCAATCATGGCACGCCTGCGGCCGGGACTCATAGGCGTGAATGAATTCGGGCGGCATCCGTCGAGCCTGTCCGCTGCTGATTGCGATGCATACCAGTTCCCAGCGTCCGCGCAGGATGGTCGCCTGGTCCCGGTCCCGGACCAACTGAAACCGGCGTTCCAGCGTCAGCTTGCCGTCGCCGGCAAGCAGCCACGTCGCCAGGGTCAATTGCTCGTCGCGTTGCGTCGGCAGCAGGTAGTCGTACTCGCCTCGCCGTATCGCCATGGCGCGGTCAAGGCGCAGGTAGTCGGCCACGCCCAGGCCGAGCTTTTCGGAATGCGCCCAGCCGATCTTCTCGCACCACCGGACATAGGCCCCGTTGTTGGTGTGATTGAGGGCGTCGATGTCGTCCGCCTGCGGCACGAGCGGCAGGGTGAACGGATCCGGGTAATCCCAGGGCATGGTCGGGCGCGAACTTCGAGACATGGTGAGTTGTCGCAGTATAAGTCCTGCGAATCGGCGGGCCGCTCCGGTGATGCCGGCTCGCGACGCCCATGGAAGCCACCGGCATCATCGGGATGGCGGCGACCCCTCGCGCAAGCGTAAAATCCGGGGGACAGGTGCCTGCAGGCGGAAAATTCGCGGCAACGAAAGCCGGCAAACAAGTCGAGGAACCATGAGCATAAAGATTCGCAGCGATGATCTGTCCCCCGCGGAAGCGTCGTTCCTGAAATGGCAGTACGGATTCGACGATGAAGACGAGCCGTTCACGCGAGCACTTTGGCAGGCCATCGGCCGGGCCTGGGATGCCGATGCCGCGTCCGAGGGAAAGACGCAGCACCTCGCGCGCCTCGGCGGCAGCAACGCTTATCCCGAGGAAGTCGCGCTGTACGTGAAGTTCCGTGTCGAAGGCGGCGACAAGGTGTGGAAGGACCTGATCCGCCGCGCGGGACTCTCGGATCGCCGCACGGCCAGGGTCGATACCGCGATCGATCGCCGCCGCCGCGCCTGAAACGCGGCACCGCGCGGTGCCCTCCAGCCTTACTTCGCCAGCGCAGTGAGCACGTTGACGAGAATCCTTGGGGCCCGGTCGGCGTTGCGGCTGACATCGGCCAGCAGTTCGCCGATCGTGGTGGCGGCCGGAAGCCCCGCCCACGTCGACATCTGCTCTGCAGTCGGGGCAAGGTAGGCCATGCGCCACGATTCGAAGGCCCGAGAGTCGACTTCGGCCTCGTGGAAGACCTTGACGGACTGGTGCCTGGAGTCGCTCGCGATGCTCGCCATCAGCTTGCGCACGACGGCTTCGTCGCCTTCGAGGATCTGGAAAAACACGCCGTCGACATAGACCAGCGCGCCGGTGATGTTGCGCGCCTCGTTGCCGGCGCGCGCATCGGCGAGAATCTCCTCGAGGCCGGCGGCCGACACGGGCTCCCTGGACTCGGAGGAATACATGATCTGGTAGGGCATGGGCGCGCTCGCAATTCCCGGGGCGGGCAAGGCTGCGAAGAAACCGGTTGTCGCAGGACAGCGGTATGAGAACCCGCCCACGCGGATTTGGCAAGCATCGCGGCGCAATCGCGGCCGCGCCTGCGATAACGCAAGCAGGCCCGATGGCCGCGATGGCCCTCTATCGCGCGCGCACGTCGGCAACGACCTTGCAATACTTGTATTCATGCCTGGCCGTCCCGATGTGGGCGACCAGGCGACTGCAGTTGTTGTCATCCACGGCAAGGCCAAGGTGCAAGAGGCCTCTCTTCGCATCTCTTGCCACGCCCGGATCGTCCGACTCCAGGACCAGGAAGCGCTCGCCGTCCCGGCTGTCGGCCAGGGCCCTCGCTCTTTGCCAGTAGGCCTCCGGCAGGGGCAGCGTCGGGCCGAGCTGGATGAAGGGCGCCTTGATGCCCAGTGCGGGAATGATCCAGGCCAATGGCAGGTTGGAAAGGTAAACGGCGGCAGGTGCCGGTCCCTCCGACAGCGCGTTCGGCTCGATGCTGTAGACAGTCCCGGCCCAACCGGCATGACCGTAGTCCTGGATGCCGCGCAAGTTCACCGCCGTCATTCCTCCGGCAAGCAGTATCGCCCCCCAGCAGGCAAGACGGGTCTTGCTGAAATGGGTGATGGCCACAAACAGCAACAGCGGAACCAGGAGCTCGATGGCGACGAGGTACCGGTAGACGCCGAACATTCCCAGCCACAGCACGTAGCTCGCGCAGATGAATGCCAGCAGGAAGCCCGCCTCGGGACGCAATGGCCCCTGGCCCGATCCCCACTTGAAGAGCCTCGCGACCCTGCTGCCCACGAGGACCAGCGCCGCAACGTAGGCCAATATCCAGTTGTACTGGTCGTATCGGAGTTCGCCGATCCGTGATGAGTTCACGGTAAACAGAAACGGATTGAGAACCGCCTCGGCAAGGCTCCGCGGCAGGAACCGCGTGTCGAGGATGGGGTCGGGGCCGACGAGCGGCCCCTGGAAGAGGTTGTTGAACAGCGGGAACAGCGGATTGCCGAAGAGGCTCCACATCCGGTACATCCAGTAGCCGCCGCCGACGAGCAAGCCGGCCAGGACGGACACGCCGAAAAGCAACGAGAGCTTCAATCGGCCCGGCCAGCCAATCGGAAGCGCCAGGAACGAAAGGCATAGCGCAAGCGCGTAAATCGAGGCAACGAGCTTGAGGGCGCACCCGATCCCCGCCAATGCGCCAGAGCACAGCACCAGGACGAGGGTGGAGCGCTTGCCGACATCGAGGGGGCCGACGGAGGAAATGATCATGCGCAGCGACAGGAGCGGAAACAGGGCGATCAAGCTGTCGCCCAGCGTGGTCCCGAGCTCCGACAGGAAGCCGGCCGAGAGCACTCCCGCCAGCGCCAGGAGCAGCGAGTAGGCATGGCCCTGGCTGTGCTCCCTGAGCACATGGCGCGAGATGCCGTAGACGAGGATGAAGTTCAGTCCCTGGATGAAGCCGAGAAGGAAACCGACGCTCCGGGGGCCCAGGTGGGCCACCGCGAAAAAATACGCAAGGTCCAGGAAGGGATTGAAATACGTCTGCCGTCCTGCCGGCAGAAGATCGAGGTCGAGGCGATCGTTCAGGTAGGCGTAGGGACTGTACAAGTGATAGTTCTGCAGGTCCCAGTTCGTATCCTGGCCGAGAGTGACCGAATAGAAACCGAATGCCAGCGGCACCAGCATTGCCGGCAGGATGCGGATCAGGCTGCGGAAAGTGTTCGTGGCATTCAATCGGGTTGAAGTGTAGCTTCCCCGGTATCCCCCGGGCAAAGGAGCCAGGCCATGAGAATCGTTTCCCGCCGTGAAGCGCTCGGCGTCATCGGTGTAGCAGCACTCGGCGTCGCACTCCCTTTCACCGCGGCCGCGCAATCGCCGCGCCAGCAGGCCTGGCCGCTCAACACGCGCCGGCGCACCGGCATCCACGACCTTGCTCCCGCATCCGACGCCGGCGTCTGGTTCACTGCGCAGGCGAGCGGGCACCTCGGCTACTTCAGTCCCGCGACGGGAACCACCGAACTCATCTCGTTGGGCTTCGGCTCGTCACCGCACGGCGTCATCCAGGGCCCCGACAAGGCGGCGTGGATCACCGACGGCGGCCAGCAGGCGATCGTGCGCGTCGGCTGGCCCGATCGCGCGGTGAAGCTCTTCCCGCTTCCGGAGGGCACGCCCTACGCCAACCTCAACACCTGCGCTTTCGATGGCGAGGGCGACCTCTGGTTCACGGGGCAAAGCGGCGTGGTCGGAAGGCTCGCGGTGAAAAGCGGCAGGGTGAGCGTGTGGGATGCGCCGCGCGGGCGCGGGCCCTACGGCATCTGCGCGACGCCGAAGGGCGACATCTGGTACTGCTCGCTCGCGGGCTCCTTCATCGCGCAGATCGACCGGCGCACGGGCGAGTCGATGATCGTCGAGCCGCCGACCAAGGGGCAGGGCGCGCGCCGTGTCTGGAGCGACAGCCGCGGGCGCATCTGGGTGAGCGAATGGAATAGCGGCAACCTCTCGATGCACGACCCGTCAGCGAAGAGCTGGCGCACTTCAAGGTCCCGGGCGACGACCCGCACGCCTACGCCGTTTACGTGGACGACCGCGACATCGTCTGGGTCGCCGAGTGGACCAACAACGCGGTCTTCGGCTTCGACCCTGCGACGGAGAAGTTCGAGCGCTTCGGTTTTCCGCGGGCGGGGACGAACATCCGCCAGATCCTCGGCCGCAAGGGCGAAGTGTGGTTGCCCGAGAGCGGGACCGAGCACATCTCCGTCATCCGGACGGGTTGAGGTCGGGACCAGGCACCGGAAATGGCTACTGCTTTGCCTTCACCCGCACCTCGGCATCGACCCACCGCTCGATATCGCCGATCAGTGCGGCAAGCGCCTGGTTGAACGCCCGGACGGCACCGGGCGCGTCGTAGGATGCGGCGGGAGCCGAGCTGGTGAACGTCCGCCGGGCGAGCACGGCCCGGCTGGCAGGGTCCACGAGTTCAGCCGTGACCCTGATGCGCGCCGTGCCGGGTTCGACCGTCGCGTCGTGATAGATCTCGTCGAGATTCGTGTCCAGGCGCAGCGCGCTCTTCGGGCCCCCGCCGTCGAGCCGTGACGCGAGCTGCCGATGCATGCTTCGCTGCGGCCGCTCGGTCCAATGGTTGAACTGGTAATAGGCGCGCGTGCCGGCGTCCCGGCTGAACACCATGTCCTGCGTATCGTAGAAGCTCCCTGCAGTCGTCGGCGCCACGAACAGGGAAGGGTCGGCGCGCGGCGCCACGGCCGGTGCGACCCCGGCGTCGAGGATGAAAAAGCGATCCGCTTCGCGCGGCCCCGGTGCGGAGCACGCCGCCATGCAGGCTGCCAGCAGGAAAACCAATGCGGATCTCATCGCGCTTGCTCCCCGGGGCCGAGACTGCCCGCTGGCGGTCCATAGATCACCTGGCGCGGGTCTCGCAGCCGGCCGGCGGCAGTGCCGAGGGAATCTGCCGCGAAGCGCACCGACCGCGCGGCGTCGCGCAACTCCTCGTCCCCGCTCGACAGAAGCACCTCGGCGCGCTGCGAGAGCCGGCTGACATCCGCGCTTATCTTGCGAACGGCATCGCTTATCTCGCCGACCGAAACAGTCGCCTCCGAGCCCAGTTTGGCGTACTTCTCCGTAAGCACGCGGGCATCGCCCTCGATGGTGCTCGCCATCGTGCGCACTTCATCGGCGGCGCGTCCCATGGAACCGAGCGCGGCATCGGCCTTTGCCAGCGTGCCGTCCGCCTTTCGCGAGGTCCGGCGCAGGTTGTCGAGCGTCTCCGTGAAGGCGGCGATGTTTTCGGGCGACAGCGTCGTGTTGAGCCGCCGCATGGTCTCGTCCGCGTGCTGCGCCAGCTGCGTGAGCGTCTCGGACACTTGCTGCAGGGCCGACTCGCCTTCCGCGATGACGGGATAGGGCTCGTCAGGCGGCGCATCCACGAGAAGGGGACTTTGTTCCGTGGCGTTCGCGAGCCGCACGGTGGCCAGCCCCGTCACGAGGTGCCGTTCCGCCGTCGCGCTGGTGCTCAGCCGGACCGGTGTGGTCGGGTCGACGGCGATCAGGACCTCGACTGCGCCGTTGGGGTTTGACGAGAAGCGGAAGCCGGTGACCGAGCCCACCCGGATCCCCCGCATCGTGACGTAGCTCCGGGGTTCGAGCCCTTCCAGCGACTGGTGCTGGAAGTAGATCTTGTACCTGTGCGCGTCCGCGCCCTGTCCGCTGCTCTTCAGCCATACGATGGCTGCCGCAACCAGCGCGACCAGGATGAGGACTGCAGCGCCTACGAGCGTGTATTTGGCTTCGGGTTCCACGTTCAGGCGCGCGCCGAGAAGTATTCCTGCAGCCAGGGATTGTCCATCTTGCGCACCGTGGCGACGGGGCCATCGGCGATCACCCGGCCGGCGGCAAGCGCGATGACGCGGTCGGCGATCGCAACGAGCATGTCCAGGTCGTGCGTCAGGAAGAACACCGTGAGTCCCAGCCCGTCGGCCAGCGCGCGAAGCAGCCGGTAGAATTCGTGCGCCCCCACGGGATCGAGGCCGGAGGTCGGCTCGTCAAGGAAGAGCACCTCCGGCTCGAGGGCGAGCGCGCGGGCCAGGGCAGCGCGCTTGCGCATGCCCCCGGAGAGCTGTGCCGGAAACTTCATTGCCGCATCCGACGGCAGGCCGACCAGTGCCAGCTTGAACCCGACCAGCGGCGCGATGAAGTCCTTGGTGAGGGCGGTGTGCTCGACGAAGGGAACCGCGACGTTCTCGGCCAGCGTCAGCGACGAGAACAGCGCCCCGTCCTGGAACAGCACGCCGAAGCGGCTGCGCAATTGGTTCATCGCGTCCGGCCCGGATTGCCACACGTCGGTGCCGAGCAACTCGATCCGGCCGGCCGTGGGCCGCACCAGGCCGATGATCTCCCGGAGGAGCACGGACTTGCCGCTGCCGCTGCCGCCTATCAGGGCCACCACCTCGCCGCGCTGCACGGAGAAGGACACGCCGTCGTGCACGACCTGGGTGCCGAACCGGGTGACGACCGAATTGACGCTGACTACGGACTCCATTCAGATCCCCAGGCGCTGGAACACGATGGCGAATGCCGCATCCAATATTATGACCCACACGATGCACTGGACCACCGTGGATGTGGTGTTCTCCCCCAGGCTGCGCGCGTCGCGGCTGACCTGCAGGCCCATGCCGCAGGCGATCGTGGCGATGACGGCGGCAAACACCGGCGCCTTGCCGAGGCCGACCATGAAGTGCCGCATTTCCAGCGCGCTGTGCACCCGCTCGATGAAGACGTGCGGCGAGATGTCCAGCTGCCAGGTGCCGATCAGCAGGCCGCCCAGGATGCCGGCGACGTCCCCGACGAAGACCAGCAGCGGAAGCGCGATCACGAGCGCCAGCAGCCGCGGAATGACCAGCACCTGGATCGGCGACAGGCCGAGGGTGCTGATCGCGTCGATCTCCTCTTCCACCTTCATCGTGCCGATCTGGGCCGTGAAAGCCGCGCCCGAGCGGCCGGCGACGAGGACCGACACCAGGATCGGCGACAACTCCCGCGAGATTCCCAGCGCGATCCCGTCGGCGACGAACAGGTTTGCGCCATAGCGCTGTGCCTGGACGCCGAGCACATAGGCGATCACCACGCCGATGAGGAAGTTCACCAGCGCGACGATCGGAATCGCGTCAATGCACACGGCCTCGAACTGCGACACCGTCTCCCTGATCCGGAACAGGCCGGGCTTTCGCGCCAGGCGGAGCAATTCGAGGGTCACGGCGCCGACGAAGTCGACGTGTGTCTTCATCATGCGGGCCATGCCCATGGCGGCCATGCCGACGCGCTGCACGAGACCCCGGTGCACGGAGTGCGCCGCGGCCGGCGGCGTCGTCATCCGCTCGTACACCAGTTCGAGGAGACGCTCGTATCTCGTGTCCAGGCCGCGCGCGCTCACCATCGCACGGGTGCATCCGATGTCCGCGAGATGCCTCAACAAGACGAACCCTGCGGCGGTGTCGATGGACTCGAGCTTGCTGCCGTCCAGCACGAAACGCCTTGGTGCGCGCAGCCCCAATTCGCGGAGCCGCCCGGCGATCGCTGCAACGTTGGCGAGACGCCAAGCGCCGATCAGGTAAAGGACATCGTTGTCGTCCTCGACCTCGTGTTCGATCCATGAGGAAGATGGGGGGTGTCCTTGCATCGCAGCAAAGCCTATCACGCGCAACCGACGCCTGCTTCCGCATCGTTTGCGCGCCCGGTGGGGTTCCGCGCCGGACCGGTGTGACGGCCGGTATCATCCCGACGCTGAGCCGCCGGCCAAGGGGCGGGGCGCGCGGCGCATGCCGTTGACCTGCGTCAATCCCGCTCGCCATGTGCGGCGTAGCGTCGGATCAGTACCCCGAAAACAGCAAGTGGCGGGGTTGGCGCGTTTGTGCACGCGCATGATTCAAACCGCGCCTTCGTCGGTGGCTGCCCTGCTGGAATGGTGAAGCGGGTGGCCTGAAAGGAGATCGCCATGTTGAAGATCAAATGGCTGACGTTGTTGGCATGGCTGACGGTTGCAGCGAACCCGTGTTTCGCTGCCGGCCAGGCGCCGCTTGTCGGGACCTGGAAACTGGTGTCGTTCGAGCGCGAGTACCAGGCGACAGGCGAAAAGGAACTCGTCCTCGGCAAGACGCCGACCGGCTACATCATGTTCATGCCCGAGGGCCGCATGGCAGTGGTGCTGACGGGCGAGGGGCGCAAGGCCCCGGCCACCGACCAGGATCGCGCCGGCCTGTTCAATTCCCTGGTCGCGTACACCGGCAGGTATCGCATCGACGGCGACAAGTGGATCACCAGCGTTGACGTGTCCGCGAACCCCGCCTGGGTCGACACGGAGCAGACACGATCCTTCCGCATCGATGGCGACCGGCTCCAGGAGTCGACGCAATGGGCGGCGCGGGCCGACAAGGGGATGGCGCGGGGTGTCCTGACCTATGAAAGGGCGAAATAGACGCTTGCTGCAGAAAGCAGGCAACTTTTCGCTGGCCGCGGTACTGGCTGAAGAGGTCACCACTCCTCGGCGAGGCGCTGCAGGTAGGCGCGGTCGCCGAGCGCGCCGAGGCGCCTTTGCGCATCCGAGCGATCTGCGGCAGCCTTCGTGCGCAGGGCGAGCAGCGCAGCCGCGCGTGCGGCATCGGCGACGAGATGGTTTTCGTCGAGGAGCGGGACCATCGCGCGCAGCGCATCGTCCCCTTCGTTCAGCGCGCGCGCGAGCCGCACCCGCAATGCCAGCATCGGGGGATCGAGCGCCGCCCGCTGCTCCAATGCGGCCAGCAACTCCCCATCGATCCGCTCCCCCAGGTCGTAGAGCATCATCGCGAGAAGTTCGGCCTTGCGGTCGGGGACGCCGACCGGTGCGACGAGGAACCGCCGCGCCGCTTGCGCATCGTTGCCGATCAGGGCCGCCCAGAGCGAGCGGTTGGGTTCGCTCAGCAGGTCCAATTGGGCGATCGCGATGAAGGCGCTGCGATATTGCGCAAGCCGGGTGGTGTCGAGGCGCGCAGCCGCGACGTGGATGGCAGCCACCCACCCCGGGAAGGTGAAGCGCCCCATCGTGTTCAATTCCTCGCGCATTGCGAGCAACGTGTCGCCCATCTCGAGCGCGACATCCCAATGGCCGCCGAGCATCCCGGCGTAGCCCGTCCACGCGGAGGCGTGCACGAGCAGGTACTCGGGCTCGCCGGCACGCCGTGCCTCCCGCGCCTTCCGGTAGGTGGCGATCGCGTCGTCGTACCGGCCGAGGTAGACCTGGTCCCAGATCGTCACGCTCCAGGCGTCGATGCGCTCCAGCACGCTCAGCTTTGCGGCATTGGCCAGGCGCGGGCGCGTGGCCTCAATGGCACGCGCGGGGTCGCCGTAGCCGCTGCGAAGCACCGAGGCCAGCGCGTCGAGCGCCTCGCTCTCGGATTCGACGTCGCCCCGCGAGGCGAACAACGCCGCCGCCTTCTCGGCGCCCTCGCGCAGCATGTCGACGAGCGCCCGTGCATTGTCCGACTGGCGCGTGTTCTCGAACGCCCGTGCGCACGCGAGCTTCGCATCGAGCATCTCGTCGGGAGCGCGGTCGAGGAGCTGCCGCGCTTCCGCGGCGAGCGTCATGAACTCCGCGTGCTCCATCGGACGCCCGAGGGAGCCGGTCCAGCGGCCGGCGACCGAGAGCTGCTTCACGAGCAGCCGCGCGCCGACCCTCGGGTCCGCGTCCGGCGCCTCCCGCCAGCGCTGGTGGGCCTCTTTGTAGCCAGTGATCGCCTCGTCGCCGAAAAGCAACAGGTCGCCGCGCAGCTCGAGCAGGTGAAGTTGCCTGTCCGGCGGCGCGATGCGGATCGCCTCGCGCAGCTGTTCGCCCACCTCGTGCCATGCACCGACGTTCGAGGCCGTTCGCGCCGCGAGCTCCAGCGCCGCGAGCACGTTCTCCACCGGCAGGCCCTCGGGCACGCGCCTGCCCGGCGAGAGCGCGATCGCCTGGCGGTAGTGGTAGGCCACGAGTTCGGCGAGCTCGTTGGCGCGCGCCGGCGCGCGTTCCTCGAGCCACTTCGCGAGCCGCAGGTGTGCGCGCACGCGTTCTGCGCGCGGCAGGGTCGCATAGGCGACCTCGCGGATCACGATGTGCCGGAAGGTGTAGCTGCCGGGCGCCTGCTCGACGAGCAGGTCGCGTTCGGCAAGCGCGTCCAGCGCCTGGACGATTCGGTCTTCGCCGATGTCGGGGGCGAGCGCGTGGATGGCCGGCGCGCGCGCGGTGCGCCCGGCGACGGCGGCGTATTCCAGGACCGCCCGCTCGGTGGCGTCCAGCGCATCGATGCGGGCGAGCACGGTGGCATGCACGGTGTCGGGAAGCTCGATGTCCGCATCGAGCGCGCCTTCGCGGCGGCGGTCGCCGTACGCGCGCACGAGCTCGCCCGCGAAGAACGGATTGCCGCCGGAACGCTCGACGATGCGCGCGGCGATCTCGTCGGGCACGCCCGCGGTGAGCCCCGTCACGAGCCGGCGCATCTCGATGTCGGTGAGCGGCTCCAGCCCGAGCGAGGTGAAGTTGCGCCGCCCGCCGCCCCAGTTCGGCCGGCGGTCGAGCAGTTCCGGCCGGGCCAGCGCGAACATGACCAGCGGCGTGGACAAACGCGAAACGGTGACGTGCTCGACCAATTCGAGAAGCGTGTCCGATGCCCAGTGCAAGTCCTCGAAGACGACGACCAGCGGCCCGCGCGCGGCGAGCAGCTCGACCAGCAGGCGCCATGCGGTGAAGACCTCGTCGCGGTCGCGGCGCTCGGAATCGCTGGCGTCGCCGAGCGTCGCGCCGACAAGGCCGGCGAGGCGCCGCGCGTCGTCTTCCGGATGTCCCGCGCCGGCGAAGGCCTCGCGCAGGCGCGGCAGCGGATCTTCCTCGCGATCGACGCCGAGCAGGTCGCGGCACCAGCCCGCGCAAGGGAAGGAAAGTGACCGCGGAACCGTACGGCAGGCACTGCGCGGTGGCGACGTTCACGCCGCCGCCCACCCTCGCGGCGAACTCCTCCACGAGGCGCGACTTGCCGGTGCCCGCGGGCGCGGTGATCGTCACGAGTTGCGGGCGGCGCTCGCTGAAGGCGCGCCGCGCGACGAGGTCGAGCTGCTCGAGGTCGTGTTCTCGCCCGAGGAAGGACGTGCGCGGGCCGCGCTGCGGCGCGAGGCGCTCGAGCAGCGCCGAGGCGCCGATCGGCTCGCGCTTGCCCTTGACCTCGATCCGCTGTTCGTCCCCGAAGCGAAAGCCCGAGACGGCGCGGCGCGTGCGCTCGCCGACCAGGATCGCGCCGGGCTCGGCATGCTGCTGCAGCCGCGAAGCGATGTTGACCGCGTCGCCGGTGATGAGGAAGTCGCCCGTGTCCGTCCTTTTCGCCGCGACCACTTCGCCGGTGTTCACGCCGATGCGCAGCGCCAGCGTCGCGGTCTGCGGATCGCGCGCGACCGCCTCGAGCAGCGCGAGTGCCGACACCAGGGCGCGCTCCGCGTCGTCGCCATGCGCCTGCGGAATGCCGAACACCGCCATGACCGAGTCGCCGATGAACTTCTCGAGCGTGCCGCCGTGCGCGGCGATGACTTCGCGCGCGATCGCGTAGTAGCGGCCGAGGAGGGCGCGCACATCTTCCGGATCGTTCGACTCGCCCATCGCGGTCGAGCCGGTCACGTCGGAGAAAAGCACCGTTACGATTCGCCGTTCTTCGCTCATTTCATGGGGCGGTGCGTGGATCGGGAGGGCGCGGGACCGGGCATCGGGATCGGCCCGCCGGGACGAGCCACATTGTAGCCGCACTGCGCATCGCCGGCCGCGACATTCGCGGCTTCCGCATTGACGAACGGATGGATACGATGGAGCCCATGATCCTGCGAATGCGCGCCTTCGGCACGGTGTTGCTTTGCATGGCGGCTGCGCTTGCCCTGCAAGGATGTCTCCTCACCCGCGTGATGGAGACCCGCGCGCAACTATGCGAAGAACAGCCTCCCCGGGTGACCGTTGTGCGGGCCCCGGGCAGCGGCCTGCAGGTCAGGTTCGAGAAACCGACGCTCACCGACCGGGACGTCGTGTGGCTCGTCGGCCTGGAACCCACGGAGGTCACGGGCGCCAACGGAGTTCGCCAGTTCTCCTACGAGGCGCTCCCGCTGCACCGGCCGCTCGACCGCGCAGGCGGTCTCGTCGTGCGACTCACCTTTGCCCGCATCGAAGGCGAATACCGGCTTTCGAAAGTGGAACTTCCCGAGAAGTTCGCTTCCATCCTCCCGCCGCCGCTGATCGAGGCTGCAGTGAAGGTGGTGTGCAAGACGCAGGTCGGCGTCGTTCCGCCGAGCACCACGTTCGACCTCACTTCCCTGGACAAGGCGATGCTGCCGAACCGCGATGCCCTGGCACGCCTGCTTGGAACGCCGACCGATGCGATCGCGCGCTCCGGCGAGGTGTCGTACCGGTACTGCCTTGCACCCTGCGATTCCGGGTCCTCGATGGTGGCGAACTTGCGATTCTCGTTCGGCAAGCTTGGGGAATTGCACCACGTGGACGCGAGCTACTTTCGCTACTCCGCCGTGATCGACCTCGTGTCCGCCAAGGCGACCGCCACCATCGAACTCCACTAGCCTGTCGGCAACGGCCATCGACCGGGCGATGTTGCCGGCACCGTCGCGCGCCCAGATAGCCGGAAACGCGAGTGGCCCACGTGCTGCACTGCAACTTGAAGCCTTGCCCCCATGAGGGGAAGCTCGCACTTCTGCCAAACCATCGAAGGGATCACCATGAAGCGCGCACCTGCCATGATCGTGGGACTGCTGGCCGCGGCATTTCTTGTTTTCGGATGCGCGACCCAGCCGGGAAGTACAGGATGGGTCACTCTGGTCGATGGCGAAAAGGGGCTGGAGAACTGGAACCGCCTCGGCGACGCCAACTGGCGGTCCGAAGGCGGCGCCATCGTGGCGGACAAGGGCAAGGGCGGTTTCCTGGTCTCCAAGGACTCCTACAAGGATTTCGAGATCCGCGCCGAGTTCTGGGCCGAGACCGATACCAACAGCGGCATCTTCCTGCGCATTTCCGATCCCAACAAGGTCGGCGCCGACAGTTCCTATGAAGTCAACATCTGGGACATCCGACCCGACCCGACCTATGCCACGGCGGCGATCGTCGATGTCGCCAAGGTGCCGGTGCCCACCGTCTACAAGGCGGGAGGCAAGTGGAACACCTTCGAGATCTCGGCAAAGGGCGCGCAGCTGACCGTCAAGTTCAACGGGATCGAGACGGTCAATGTGCAGAACGGCAAGTTTGCGAGCGGGCCGATCGCGCTGCAGTACGGCGCGGGGGTCAAGGGCGTCACCGGCGGCCCCATCAAATGGCGCAAGGTGCAGATCAGGTCACTGTAGCGCGCGCCTGTCGTTCGGCTGCAGTGGCGCGGCCACCGCGGGCCGGATCCGTGCGAAATCAGGAAAAAAATGCAGTTGTTTTGTGCATTGGCACACAGATTTTCCCGGCAGGGCGTGGCGAAATGGCGTCGTCAGATCACAACGAAGGACCGCCATGAACGACGCACGCATCGAACGCATGATCCGCGAGGTGAACGCCGAGCCGGCCGCGCAGTTCTTCGGCAGCCTCATCGCGCTGGTCGAGCGCCACTGGCCGAAGGTGAACATCCCCGCGACGGTCAACACTTCGCCGAAGTCCCGGCTCTCCTACAAGTAAGCGCGGACCCCCTTGTCGCTCCCGGCACCCGTGCCGGGAGTTTTCACGTCCGGCGTGTCTCGCCGTGCCTTGCCCGAAGCGCCTCATCGCAGCCTGCTGACGTCCCACGCCGGATCCTCGCTTGCCGCCTCGGGCGGCGTAACGCAAGCACCGCGCACTCTCAACGCCCGCCCGCGTCAACGTGGTCCCGCCGCAGCCCGTTGTCCCCTGGTGTATCGATGCCTTTCCGCGTTGACGGAAGCGCCTTACCAAGTTATCATGAAAGTAAGGAGAACGGCCCCGCCATGTTCGTCAAGATCACCGCAAAGCGCCAGGTCACGTTTCCCGCCAGGGTGCTTGACGAGCTTGGCGTGAAGCCGGGGGACCGGCTGGAGCTCGCGGAAACGCCAGCCGGTTACGTGCTGCGCGCGCGTTCGGTCGATCCCGCCAAGCTGGCTCCCTTGCGCGGCAAGCTCGCGCGCGGCAAGGGCCGCTTCGATCTCGAGGCCTTCCGCGCCAAGCCCCATGACCGCGCGCTTCGGGATTGACACCTCGATCCTCGTCCGCCTCGCCACGGGCGATCCCGAGGAAGGTTTCGCCGAATGCGTGCGCAAGTTGACGGCGCTCGTGGAGCGCGACCATGCCGACATATTCGCGTCGAACCAGGTGATCGGCGAGACCTACGTCGCGCTCCAGCACCACTACGGCGTCGCCAAGGCCGATGCGCGGGCCGCGCTGGCCAGCGTGCTCGGGAGCGGCCTCGTCGCGCCGCTGAACGGGACAAGCGTGCTCGATGAGCTGCTGGCGCGTGGAGGCTGCGGGTTGCTGGACAGGTTGATCGCCGACGACTATCGCGCGGCAGGGCTCGGCACGCTGACGCTCGATCGCAAGATGGCGGCCTTGCCGCAGGCGCGCAGGCTTTAGGCGCTCGGTGTCTTCCGGACGGTCATTCACCGCCTCATCGCGCCTGCGTGCAGGCGTTACGGCCGCGCGGGCCGTACACTGCGGGTGTCGCCCAATTCCCGCGGCAACAAGGACTCATCGATGACAAGGAAAGTCGGCATCTGGATCGACCACCGGGACGCTTACATCGTGTCGATCAGCGCGACCGGGGAGGAAACGCAGCGCGTCGAATCCGGCATGGAGAAGCACGTGCGGTTCTCCGGCCACTCGTCCTTCGCCAAGGGCCCGGGCGAAAACCAGCGCGACAGGCAGTTCGCGGCGCACCTCGGCAAGTACTACGACGAGGTGGTCGCGCGCATCCGCGATGCCGATGCCATCCTGCTCTTCGGCCCGGGCGAGGCGAAGGGCGAACTGCAGAAGCGCCTTGCCGGCAAGGGCCTGGCCGAAAAGATCCTCGGCGTCGAGACCGCTCGACAAGGTGACCGACCCCCAGTTCCTGGCGATCGTCCGCAAGCACTACGGCAAGTGAGCGGGCCGAACCCGCCGGCGCCGCTTGCACGCGCCGACGGGGTGGGGACTATTTATCCGCGGGCAGTATCCTTGCGGCCCTTGTCCTGGAAGCGCTCGTACAGCACTGCGACCGCGAACGAGATGGCGCCCAGAAGTGCCACGCCTACTGCGCCGAATACCAGCAATTGCACCGACCTTGCGTCGAGAAGCAGCATGATGTGCTCCTTTTCCAGCTTTGCACTTTACGTGCGGTGATACCAAGCTAACCGAAAACTCTAGAGTCTTAACTCCAATCAATTTGCGGCCAAAAGGAGGCAAATGCCATGTCCGGCGTCCTGCGCACACCCGATGAACGATTCGCGAACCTGCCGGGCTACCCTTTCGCGCCGCACTACCTCGGAAGACCTCGATGGCTGCGCGGGCCTGCGCATCCATTACCTCGACGAAGGCCCGCGCGATGCGGCCAAGGTGTTCCTCTGCCTGCACGGGCAGCCGACCTGGAGCTATCTCTACCGGCGCATGATCCCGGTGTTCACGGCGGCCGGCCACCGCGTGGTGGCGCCGGACCTGCCCGGATTCGGCAGGAGCGACAAGCCGGCCGACGATGCGCGCTACACCTTCATGTTCCACCGCGACATGCTGAAGAACCTCGTCCTTCGCCTCGACCTGCGCAATGTCGTCCTCGTGGTGCAGGACTGGGGCGGGCTGCTCGGGCTGACCCTGCCGATGGAAATGCCGGAGCGCTTTTCCGGCCTCCTCATCATGAACACGGCGTTTGCGACCGGAGACGTGCCGCTGGGGCAGGGCTTCCTCGACTGGCGCGCCTGGAACAACAAGAACCCCGACATGGCGGTGGGCAAGCTGCTCGCGCGCTCCTGCCCGCAGCTCACGCCGGCGGAGGCGGCCGCCTACGATGCGCCATTCCCCGACGCCTCGTTCAAGGGCGGGGTGCGGCGCTTTCCCAACCTCGTGCCCGACCATCCCGATGCCGAGGGCGCAGCGCTGTCGCGGCAAGCGCGCGATTGGTTTCGCACCTCCTGGGCGGGCAAGACCTTCATGGCCGTCGGCATGAAGGACCCGGTGCTGGGCCCGCCCGTGATGCGCGCGATGGCGAAGATGATCCGCAACTGCCCGCCGCCGCTTGAAGTGGCGGAGGGCGGCCACTTCGTGCAGGAATGGGGCGAGGAGGTCGCTCGCGCGGCCCTCGAGGTGCTGTAGTCGCGCCGGCACTGCCCCTTGTTTCCGCCGATCATTTCGGCGAATTCGCGCGTGCGTGCTGCCCTCAGCCCGTGACCGTCACTTCGGCAACCAGCTTCCGCTCGCCGCGCAGTGAATTGGAAACCAGGCAGACGTGCTCGGCCTTCTCGAGCAGCTTGCGCGCCTTTTCGGCGTCGGAAGACGATGGCACCTTGAGGTCGGCAAAGGTCGTATAGCGGGTGAACTGCGTGACGCCGTCGACGCGCTCCAGCACGCCTTCGACGCGGCAGGCGACATCGCTCCATTCGAGCTTCGAGGCGCGCGCAACCGCGCGGAAGCTCAGCACGAAGCAGTCGGCAAGCGCTGCGCACAGCAACGTCTCGGGTGACCACACGTCGCCCGGGCCGTCGAATTCCGGCGGCGGTGCAGACGCGATCTCGGGCAGGCGAGGCGAATTCAAGGCAACAGTGCCTTCCGGAAATCCGCTTGCCGTGGCGGTGTAAAAGTGCGGATAGGGGTGCATGGCTCGCCTTTCCTGGTCGACGACCCAATGTTCGCAGGAGTGCGCAGGCCCGGTGTTGTCGGGGGTCAAGCCCGGTGGTCCGGAAGCCCACGTTCCCCGGAAGGCCGCCCCCCTGTTCCAGTAACGGCGGGCTGTCAGCTACAATGCCATTACAGGATCATCAGGTAGTGAAGCCTCAGTACCGCCGGCCGGCGAAGTCCGACAGTGGCAGTCGACTCCCTTCCTTGATCGTCGTGACCCGCTTCCGGGTCGGGATTTGCCCGGACAATCGATATGGAAGGACATGGACATGGCTTCAGGTACCGTCAAGTGGTTCAACGACGCGAAGGGTTTCGGCTTCATCACTCCCGATGATGGCGGCAAGGATCTGTTCGCCCATCACTCGGAAATCCAGGCAACCGGCTTCAAGTCGCTCGCAGAAGGCCAGAAGGTCGAGTACGAGCCGATCCAGGGGCAAAAGGGTCCGGCGGCTTCCAAGATCCGCCCGATCTGATCGAGGCGGCGCCTTGAAGTAGCTGGCGCCTGCCCGGGGCCGGGAGCGGGAGGGGGAGGGCGACGCCATTGAATGGCGCCCGCCCCGCCCCCATCTCGCTTCATGCCCTTCCTCCTCATCGCGTGCATCGCACTGCTGGTCATCGCGTGGCTGCTCGCAGGTCCGTTCATTGCCGATCGCCGGCGCAAGAGGCTGCGCGCGCAGCCGTTCCCCGCGGCCTGGCGTGAGATCGTCCGGCGGCGTGTTCCCTATCTGCCGCCGCCTTCCGCCCGACCTCCGGGCCCAGCTCGAGAAGCACATCCAGGTCTTCGTCGCGGAAAAGGCGTTCATCGGCTGCGGCGGCCTCGAAATTTCCGATGAAGTGCGCGTCACCATCGCCGCGCAAGCGTGCCTGCTGATCCTCAATCGAAAGACGGACTACTATCCGAACCTGCGGCAGGTCCTCGTCTATCCGGGTGCATTCATCGTCGAACGATTGCGGCCGGAACCCTCGGGCGTCCTGCAGGAGGAAAGGCAGGCGCTCTCCGGGGAGTCCTGGACGCAGGGCCAGGTGGTGATTTCGTGGGAAGACGCGCTCGAGGGCGCCGCGGTCGTGGACGATGGCCGCAACGTGGTGATCCACGAATTCGCGCACCAGCTCGACCAGCAAAAAGGCTATGCCAACGGCGCGCCGTGGCTGGGGCGGCGCGATCGCTATGCGCGCTGGTCCCGGGTGCTGGGCGAGGAATTCGGCCGGCTGCAGGAACAGGCGCTCACCCAGCAGCCCTCCCTCTTCAGCAGTTACGGCGCGACCAACCCGGCGGAATTCTTCGCCGTCGTCTCGGAAGTCTTTTTCGAGCAGCCGCGGGAAATGGCGGCGATGCATCCGTCGCTGTATGCGGAGCTTCGGGACTTCTACCGGGTGGATCCCCTGGCCTGGTAAGCCGCGACCGCGCGCTCCAGGTCCTGCAACTCCTCGCAGGGCAGCAGGCAGATCTGCTTCAGCGCGGCGAGGTGCTTCTGCGCGCCCGGCAGGTCACCCACCAGGAGGTAGGTCTCGCCGATGTACTCGTGCGCGCCGCGATGGCGCGGATCGATCTCGATCGCGCGCTTGTAGTGCCTGAACGCGGCGTCGTACTGCTTCAGGTTGCGGTAGGAAAAGCCGAGGATGTTCTGCAGGTCCGCGTGGTCGGGGTGGCGCTTCTCCGCGAGGGTGAACAGCCGCGCGGCCTCGGCCCAGTCCTTCTTCTCGACCGCCTTCTTGCCCGCGGCGTAATCCTCGTCGCGCTTGGCGAGATCGGGATCCGCCTCGTAAGGGTCGGCGGCGGCAATCGGGGCGAAGGCCGCGATCGCCGCGCACAACAGGGTTGCGCGGGTGAGCCGGGCGGCGCCGCTCACCGCAGCGCGAGCTTCTTCGCGCTTGCGATCTCGGGCCGCGTGCCGTCACCGTCCTTCGCCAGTGCCAGGAGCTTCTGGTAGTAGGCGGCAGCCTGCGCCTTGTCGCCTGCCATTTCCGCGGCGCGCGCGGAGCCAAGGTAATTGCGGAAGCGGTTGGGCTCGCGAAGCTGCGAGGCCTCGAACTCCTTCAAGCGCCGCCTGCGGGTTGCTTCAACTCCAGCAGCATCTCGCCCAGCAGCTCGCGCGCGGGTACGATGCGGCCCGGCGTGACGATGTGCTTCTCGTTCCTGTCCTCGAGGTCGGCGGCGGCGCGCATGAACTTGAGCGCCTCCTCGTTCTTGCCTTCGCCCAGCGCGATCCATCCCGCCACGGCCAGCCTCTGGATCTCGACTTCGGTGGCCCAGTAGTTGTTCTTCGCGGCGAGCAGCGCCTTGTGAATGGCCTCCAATTCGCCGGCGTCCTTGCGCGCCGCGACCAGGTCGCCGCTGCGCGCCGCGCCGATGCTGCGCGCAAAATAAGTGATGGCCTCGACGAAGGGGTACTTGGTGCCCGGCGGCTGCAACATCGCCGCGTCTTTCCAGGCGCCGCGCTCCATGGCGTAGCGCGCCGGCATCGCCGCGATGGCGTAGGGCGCGGTGAAGCGCGCGGGGCTTGCGCCTGTGACTTTCATCGCTTCTTCGATGCTGCGGCGAGCGTCGGCGTCGCGTGCGAGTTGCAGGTACGCATACACCATGTAGTCGACCGCGTGATACGCCTCGTCGGGCTCGTTGCCCGCCTTGGCGACGTCTCTCGATCGCTCGTTGGTCGCGACGGATTCCTGCCATGAGCCCACGCGCGTGAAGATGTGCGAGGGCATGTGCAGCGCGTGCGGCGCTGCAGGCGCGATACCGGCATAGCGGCGTGCGGCGTCAAGCCCCTTGTCGGCAATCGGCGGCGCGTCGTAGCTGTGGATGAGGTAGTGCGCCACGCCGGGATGGTCGGGATACTTCCGGAACTCCGGCTCGAGGATGGCGGCCGCCTTGAGGTACGCCGCGTAAGTCTGGTCGGCCTGCGTCTGCGTCCCCGCGATGTAAAGCGCGGAGAAGATGCGCGCCTCGTCGTCTGCGGGGTAGCGTGCGGCCAGCGCCTCGAAGGCCATGGCGCGCGAGGCTTGCCGTTCCTTCTCGGGGCGCGTCGCGAAGTCCTTGTAGTAGGCCGCGACGGCTTCGATGTAGTCGCGCTCGCGCTCGGTTTTCGCGCCGATGCGGCGTCCCTGGTCGATGGCGGCCTGCGCGTCGACGGCGCCCTTGGGCGAAGCGCCCTGGCCGGCGAGCGGATTCGACATCAGGATGGAGGCGATGCCCCAGGCGGCAATCGCGCACTGCGGATCGTCTTCGAGCACGTGGCGGAAGGCCTTCTCGCCGGCCGAATACCAGAAGGAATGCAGCATGGCGACGGCCTTCTCGAAGTCGGCCTGCACCTTCGGGTTGCAACTGGTCGGGAAGGCCACCTTGCCGAGCGGGCCGGTTTCCTTGTCCGTGTCGTGGGCTTGTGCCGGGGCGCTCAGTGCAAGGGCAAGAAGAAGGGGGAGATGCGACAGGCGGAGATTCATGGTGTTCTCCTGTGGTGAGGCGAGGGGGCTGCCAAGCGCGCTACAGTGCGCCGAAGGGTGGGGGGTGTCAATCGCGGAAAAGGGTTGCCTGGCCGATGTCCGCCGCCGGCGAATTCCGTCATGATGACGGCTTGCGGGCGCACCCTTTGCCGCCCGCCGCCCCATTCAATTGAGCCGGCACCCGATCACCAACTTCCAGAGAGAAAATGAAACCTCCCGAGTCCCCCCGCAAGGCGCAGATCGACGCCTTGCTGCTCAAGTTCCCCGGCGTCACAGGCAAGAAGATCAACGGGCTGGACGCCTACTTCGTCAGCGACAAGATGTTCGCCTGCATCAGCGGCAACGGCGTCGGGCTGCGCCTGCCCGTGGCGGTTGCGACCGAGCTGCAGTTCTCGCGGGAGAACGTCGTTCCCTTCATGCCGGGCGGCACGGCCAGCACGCGGGAATGGATACAGATCGACCGCGAAGATGCGGCCGACTACGCGAAGGACCTCGAGCTCTTCCAGGCCTCGCTCGATTTCGTCAAGGCCGGGCGGCGCTAGTCCCGGATGGCGCGCGTTCCTCCCGAGCTTGGCCCGCAGGATCTCGAAATGATCGGTGCCGGTACGCTTGGACACTACAACGGCAGCGCCGATTCTTTTCGCGAAGGTACCCGCGACCACGACGTGCGGCAGAACATCGACGCGCTGCTGCGCCATATCGAGGGCGCAGCGCCGTTCGCCATCCTCGACTTTGGGTGCGGCCCCGGCCGGGACCTCAAGGCCTTCACCGCACTGGGCCACGTCGCGATCGGGCTCGACGGCGCGGAGCGCTTCGTCGCGATGGCGCGTGCCGACAGCGGCTGCGAGGTGTGGCAGCAGGATTTCCTCAAGCTCGATCTTCCCGCCAACCGCTTCGACGGCATCTTCGCCAACGCCGCGCTCTTCCACGTCCCGCGCCAGGAGCTGCCGCGCGTGCTCCGGGAATTGCGCGCCACCCTCAAGCCGCGCGGCGTGCTCTTCAGTTCCAACCCGCGCGGCAACGACGAGGAAGAGTGGAACCGGGGCCGCTACGGCTCGTACCACTGCCTTGAAACCTGGCGCAGCGCGATGGTGGACGCGGGGTTTACGGAACTCGAGCATTACTACCGGCCGCCGGGACTGCCGCGCGAGCAGCAGCCGTGGCTCGCGAGCGTGTGGCGGCGCAGTTGATGCCCGACGCGCTCGAAAAGTTTGCCAACGCGATCGAAGCCCTCGTGGACAAGACCGGCCGCCCCCGGGAAGTGCAGCTTCCCAGGAGCGGCGTCGTGCATGTCTCCATGATTCGTACGGCCTGCGGCCGGCGACGGGAAATTACTTCTTGGCGGCGGGCTTCTGCGATTCCGGAAGCACGTCCCACTTGCCGCGGGAGTCGACAGCAAGGACGCAGTCGGCGCCTGCCTCGCATTTCGTGATGTGCTGCTTCTTGCCCACGAACGAGAAGTAGGAGCCGGCCGGAAGCCTGGTGTCTTTCCCGTCCACGGTGAACACCACCGTGCCGGAAAGCACCGTTACATAGTGATCGGGTGTGTGGTGGTGCAGGGGCGCCACGAATCCGCCCGACAACTTGAGCATGGAATGATGCGGTCCCTTGGCGGGATTGCCCTGCAGGACGGCCATCTGCACGCCCGGGAAGCCCGGCACGTCGCCCCACTTGAGGTCGCTGGCGGGGATCAGGACCGCGCTGCCGCCCTTGGGGGCGTCCTTCGCCGTTGCGAGCGGCGCAAACAGGGTGGCCGCCAACGTCATTGCAAAAGCTGCTGCGATGCGCTTCTTCATCGAATCCTCCTTGGCTTGGTTGGACTGCCTCGCGCCTTGTGGGCGTGCGTTGCAGTCTACTCTTGGGAGGAGCGAATGGCTCGAAAGCGGCCGGCTTCCGGCCGGGGACTGGAAAGCCCTGTCGTTTCTACCGTACCAGCCCAACCATCCAGTTGGAGGTGGCGAGCCACGCATCGGTCTGCAGGATCGCGAAGCGGATGGGGAGCGAGAGGACCAGCACCAGCCCGCCCCAGAGCGTCACCGGATGCAGGCGCCCCAGCGTCTTCCAGTCCCACACCACCAGCGGCACCACGAAGAGCGTTGCGGCGACGATCAGGACGGGCGGGGGAAGGCCGAAGAAAATCACCAGTCGCGCGATTGCCGGCGGCAGCATGGCCAGCGTCGCCAGCAGCATCAGGCGCTTGTGGCTCTGCGCGTCGCGCCGCGCGCGGATCGCGAGGACGAAGAACGCGGCGAACAGCCCGATGGCAACCAGCGGCACGAGCAGGAAACGGCGAGGGTCTATGCCGTCGGGTCCCACGCCGCGCACGACTCCCTGGAACGCGGTCAGCGTGCCGATCACCACCAGCAGCGCCGCCAGCGCCGCGCCCGCCATGCCGAGCTTCCGGTGCAGGTCGATGCGCCGTGCCGCCACCAGCCGCACCTGCGCGAGGAGCAGCAGCAACCAGCCGGTGAAGAGGATGCCGTGCAGGTGGATGAGCGGCGTCAGCCCCGGATCGGACGCCGGCACCGGGAAGAAGGAACGCAGGTAATAGGATCGCGCGAACCCCGCGAGGGCAACCAGCAGGATCGCGACCGCCATGCCGCTGAAGAAATTGCGCTCGGCGTTTCGGTTATCAGGCATCGAAGCGATCGTCGCCATGGCCGTTCCTCCCTTTTGGAGCCGCAGCATGGCAGAGACCTCATGCGCGCGCCAGAACATTCATCCTGAAGCCGCCGCCTTGGCAAGGACCGCGCGGCGCGCCAGGTCGATGTGCTCGCGCAGCGTGTAGACCTCGGCGGCGAAACTCTCGGGCGTCGAGACGCGCTCGGCCTCGCGCTGGATGCGGTCGAGGTCCGCGAGCCAGCGCTTGATCGGCAGCTCGCCTTCCCGCGAGTGCACGTCGTTCTCCAGCAGCGTGAGCTCCCCGTACCAGCGGAAGATGTGCGAACGCACGCGCCAGCGCAGGAACTGCGGCAGGTAGTTGAGCATCGGCAGCAGCACCACGAGCAGCGGCACGACGATGATGACGAAGCGCTCGAAGAAGGCCGCCACCCAGAACGGCAGATGGCGGTAGAGGATGTTCGGCCCGAAGCGCTTGTGGCGGATGGCATCCGGAGACACCCGCAGGTCGACCGGCTCGACGTTGGGGAACTCGGCCGCCGCCTCGAAAACCCCCTGGTCGTCGTGCTCGTCGCGGATGATCTCCAGCAAGAGGTTGGTGATGGCCGGGTGCAGGTCGTCGCGCGAGGCGAGCATCGCCACGGTGCTGATGAGCGCGACTTCGCGTGGCGGCGTGAGCGGCACGAAGCTGATCGCCCCCGCGGGCAGCGTGCGCTTGCTGAGGAACGGGAAGCGCCGTGGATAGGCGTCGGCCTGCGCGAGGCTCGCCAGCTCCAGCGCCGGGTCGGCGAGCGCATCGCGGACCGCACTTTGGCCGATGCCGCCGACCAGCAGGGCCGCGTCGATCTCGCGGCTCTTCAACGCGTTTGCCGCGCGGTTGCCCGGTATCGGCAGAAGCGTGCTGTTGGCTGCGGTCACGCCGCTTGCCGCAAGCAGCGGCAGCGCGAGCACGTGCGTGCCGCTGCCCGGCAGCCCCGTTGCGATGCGCTTGCCCTCAAGTGCCGCCAGCGCGTCGATGGTCTCGCCGCGCCGCACGAAGATCCACAGCGGTTCGTAGAAGAGGCTCGCCACCATCGCCAACGGGTCGGTCTCGGGAGGCCTGGCAAGCCCTCCCTGCAGGAACCCGATGTCCACTCCCGACTTCCGGTCCAGGAGCAGGCGCAGGTTCTCGCCCGCGCCCTCGGTGATGCGCTCCTCGACCGTCACGCCTTCCCGCGCGAGCGCTTCCTTGTAGCGCAGTGCAAGCTGGTGGTACAGGCCGAACTCGGGGCCTGACGCGAGCACGATCTTGCGCGGCGGGATCGGGTCGAGGAAAAGGAACGACACCCACAGGCAGGCGGCCGCCACCAGCGCGGCCATCAACGCGGTGCGCAGCAGGTCGCGTCGGGAGAGGATGAGAATGTCGCTGAGGGACATGGCGGGACGGGCGGTCGGGGTGCCGCGGAAAGTGGCGAGGCTCCGATTCTAACGGTTGCGCGCGCTATCCCTCACAATGCGGGATGTCCTCCGCCCCGAATCCCGCCGAAGCGCGAAAGAAGAGCAGCCTTGCCACCCTCAAGGGCCTGCTGCCCTTCCTCGCCCCCTACAAGCTGCAGTTCCTGGTGGCAGGCGTGGCGCTGCTGGTGGCCGCGGGCGCGACGCTCGCCATCCCCTACGCGTTCAAGCAGATGATCGACCTTGGCTTCGGCGGCGCAGGATCGAAGAGCGCCGGGCACATCGACCTCTATTTCGTCGCGCTCTTCGGCGTGGCCAGCGTGCTCGCGGTGGCCACCGCGGCGCGCTTCTACGCGGTGTCCTGGCTGGGCGAGCGGGTCACGGCGGACATCCGCAGCGCCGTCTACCGCCACGTCGTCTTGCAGAGCCCGCAGTTCTTCGAGATCACGAGGAGCGGCGAGGTGCTCTCGCGGCTGACCACCGACACGACGCTGATCCAGTCGGTGGTCGGCACCAGCATCTCGATGGCGATCCGCAACGCCCTGCTCTTCGTGGGCGGGCTGGCGATGATGTTCTTCACCAGCGTGAAGCTCTCGTCGATCATCATCGTGCTGCTGTTCGCGGTGATCCTGCCGATCATCGTCTTCGGCCGCCGCGTGCGCACGCTCTCGCGCGACTCGCAGGACCGCATCGCGGACGCCTCCGCCGTGGCGGGCGAGATATTGAACGCCATGCCGACGGTGCAGGCCTACACGCACGAGAAGATCGAGGCCGACCGCTTCAGCGTCTCGGTGGAACGCGCTTTCGCCACCGCGATCCGGCGCATCCGCGCGCGCTCGCTGCTGACGGTCGTCGCGATCGTGCTGGTGTTCGGCGCGATCGTGTTCGTGCTCTGGCTGGGCGCGCACGCGGTGATTGCCGGCACGATGACGGGCGGCGAGCTCGGGCAGTTCATCCTGTATTCCGCGCTCGTCGCCGGCGCCGTCGGGGCGCTCGCCGAGACGCTGGGGGAGGCGCAGCGCGCGGCAGGCGCCACCGAGCGCCTGCTGGAGTTGATGGCGGAGCGCTCGCCGATCCAGTCGCCCGCGCATCCGGTCGCTTTGCCAGCGCGCGCGAAGGGCGGTGCGGCGCTCGCCCTCGAGGGCATCACCTTCCACTATCCTTCGCGGCCGCAGTCTGCTTCGCTCACGCACCTGTCTCTGGCGGTCGGGCCGGGCGAGACGGTCGCGGTGGTCGGCCCCTCCGGCGCGGGCAAGACCACGCTCTTCCAGCTGCTGCTGCGCTTCTACGATCCGCAGGAAGGCCGCATCACGCTCGACGGCGTCGAGATCCGCGACCTCGACCTGCACGTGCTCAGGGACGCGATCGGCATCGTGCCGCAGGACACCGTGATCTTCTCCGCCGACGCGATGGAGAACATCCGCTACGGGCGGGTGGACGCAACGGACGACGAGATCATCGCGGTGGCGAAGATGGCCGCGGCGCACGAGTTCCTCGAGAAGCTGCCGCAGGGCTACCGGTCCTTCCTGGGCGAGCGCGGCGTGCGGCTCTCGGGCGGGCAGCGCCAGCGCATCGCGATCGCCCGCGCGCTGCTGAAGAATCCGCCGCTGTTGCTGCTGGACGAGGCCACCAGCGCGCTCGATGCCGAATCCGAGCGCCTCGTGCAAGGCGCGCTGGAGGCCGCGATGGCCGGGCGCACCACGCTCGTCATCGCGCATCGCCTGGCCACCGTGCAGAAGGCCGACCGCATCCTCGTGCTCGACGAAGGGCGGCTGGTCGAGACCGGCACCCATGCTTCCCTGGTCGCCCTTGGCGGGGTCTACGCCAACCTCGCCGCGCTGCAGTTCCACGGGGCCGGCTAGCCGGCGGCTGCCCCGGAGCGCGGTGGGAAGGCGCCTCAAGAAGTTGCGCCAGATCAATTTGGCGGTGCGGCATCCGAATAAAATGGAACTTGCGAAAGCTTGTTGTTTCGAAGGGTATGCAGTGAGGCGGACCCGAACGGGTCCGAAAAACGATGCCAGTGCGGAAAATCGCGAACGGGTCCCGTCAGTCCACGGCGCTTGTGGAGGCCTTGGCAAGGGATACGCACCAGCCGCTGGAGGAAGCTCGCCGGGTGTACGAGGCACAGTTCCAGCTGCTGGAACGGCAGTCGAGCATCAAGTCCTTCCTGCCCGTCCTGGCAGCGCGGCACGCCCGGAAGATCCTCTCACAGCCGCACTAGTTTTCCTGCACGGGATCCACCAGCCACGTCGAACGCCGCTCGCGGCCATAGTGCGACGAATTGCAATGCGCGACCAAGGGGAAGGGCAGGCCATGATCAAGCTGATTGTCGCAGTGAAGCGCAAGGCGGGCATGAGCGCGGAGGATTTCCACAGGCACTGGCGCACGACGCACGCCGAGCTGGTGAAGAAAAATCCCGCGTCGAAGCGCTATATCCGCAAGTACATCCAGGCCCACACGCTGCCGGGCGAGTATGCGGCGGGCGAGGTGGCCTTCGACGGCACCGCCGAGCTGTGGTTCGACAGCGTCGAGGACAAGGACCGCTTCTACAGCGACCCGGACTACCTCGCGCAGGTCCGTCCCGACGAGGGCAACTTTGCCGACATGGCGAAGACGGTGTTCTTCGTCACTGCCGAAGAGACGGTCCTCTAGGCCGGCCGCGCCGGCGATTCCCTTTTCCCGTTCAATGGAGTGGCAAATGAAGAAAATGCTTCTGGCTTTCGTGATGATGTTTCTTGCAGGGTTCGCCGGTGCCGCGGACAAGCCGCCGATGACGACCCTCAACGGCAAGGTCCTCGAGGTGAAGGACGTCGAGATCTACACCTACCTGCGGGTCAAGACCAAGGACGGCGAGACCTGGGCCGCGGTAAGCAAGGCGCCGGTCAAGGTCGGCGCGGACGTCACGATCGAAAACGCGATGGTGATGAACGACTTCGAGAGCAAGACGCTGAAGAGGAAATTCGACAAGATCTACTTCGGTTCGCTTGCCGGGCCGGTCGCAAGCGCGCCAGCCAAGGGCGGCGACATGGCTTCGGTGCACGCGGGCATCGCCAAGCCGGTGGAGGTCACCGACGTGAAGGTCGCCAAGGCCACCGGGCCGGACGCGCGCACGGTCGCCGAAATCGCCACCAGCAAGGCCGCGCTCAAGGACAAGACCGTCGTGGTCCGTGGCAAGGTCGTCAAGTTCAATCCCGAGATCATGGGCAAGAACTGGGTGCACCTGCGCGACGGGACGGGATCGGCCGCCGATGGCTCCAACGACATCCTCGTGACGACCAAGGACGAGACCAAGGTCGGCGACGTGGTGCTGGCGAAGGGAATCGTGCGCACCGACCGCGATTTCGGGTCCGGCTATTCGTACAAGCTGCTCGTCGAGGACGCCACGCTGCAGAAGTGAGGGCCGGTCGCGGCCTTTGACCCTCGGCAAGCAGGAACCGGCCTGATCGGCTAGATTGCTCGCATGAGTCCTCCCAGACAATGGAGCCTAGGGGTCAAGCTCGCGCTGGTCGCCGTGCCCTTCCTGCTGCTCGCGGTGGCGATCATCGCGGTCACGCTGTGGGTGTCGTGGCAGTTGGAAGGCGGGGCGGCGGCGGTCAACGAGGCCGGGCGCATGCGCATGCAGGCCTATCGCCTGTCGCTGTCGGTCGGTACGGCCGACATGCGGGCGCTGCCGGTGCAATTGGCGGAATTCGAAAGCAGCCTGAAGCTGCTGCGCGAAGGCGATCCCGAGCGCCCGCTGTTCGTGCCCTGGGACGACGTCGTCCGCGCCGACTTCGCGGTGGTCGAGCGCGATTGGGCGCGTTTCCGCCAGCGGTGGGTCCCGGCGAAGTCCGAGCCGATGGAAGCGCTGCGCGCCGACGTCGCGTCCTTCGCCAAGGACATCGACGCGCTGGTGGCGGCGATCGAGACGCACATGTCGCGCTGGACGGCGCTGCTGCACCTGCTGCAGGTGGGGATGATGACGCTTGCCGTGCTGGGAGCCGCGGTGCTGCTCTATGCAGGCTACCTGTTCGTGCTCGAGCCCGTCGGGCAGCTGAAGGAGGCCACCGAACGCATCCAGCGCGGCGACTTCGGGGCACGGGTGGACCGCGTCAGCAGCGACGAATTCGGCACGCTG
Source organism: uncultured beta proteobacterium (assembly GCA_963849005.1). GTDB lineage: Bacteria > Pseudomonadota > Gammaproteobacteria > Burkholderiales > Usitatibacteraceae > CAWKGC01. The sequence continues at coordinate 433,474 of CAWKGC010000021.1, forward strand.
GCCTCGGGCTTCAACGGCATGGCGGAACACCTGCAGTCGATGTACCGCAACCTCGAGGCCAAGGTCGCGGAGAAGACCTCCGAGCTGCAGGAAAAGCGCGAGCGGCTGGAGGCCCTGTACGAGGTGACGACGCTTGCGGCCCGGGCCACGACGCTGCAGGAACTCGCCACGGGCTTCGCGAGCCAGGTGGGCAAGGTCGCGCGCGCCGACGGCGTCGCGCTGCGCTGGACCGACGAGACCAACCAGCGCTTCCTGATGCTGGCCTCCGAGGGGCTGCCCCAGGCGATGACCGAGGGCGAGCAGTGCATCAAGGCCGGCGACTGCTTCTGCGGCTCGCCCTCGCCCGAGCCCGGCGTGCGCGTGATACCGATCCAGGCCATGCCCGCCACGCGCATGCGCCACTGCGCGAGGCCGGCTTCGAGACCGTGGTGTCGGTGCCCATCGTGCAGCACGAGCGCCTGATGGGCGAGGTGGACCTGTTCTTCCACAACCTGCGCAGCCTGCCCGCCGCCGAGCGCTCGCTGCTCGAGGCCCTGGCCGCGCACCTCGCCGGCGCGATGGAGAACCTGCGCCTGAACGCGCTCGAGAAGGAGGCGGCGGTGTCGCAGGAGCGCACCTTCCTCGCGCGCGAGCTGCACGACTCGATCGCGCAGTCGCTGGCGTTCCTGAAGATCCAGGTGCGGCTTCATGCGCGACGCGCTCGCCGCGGGCGACGCGAAGCAGGCGCACAAGACGCTGGGCGAGATCGACACCGGCGTGCGCGAGAGCTACGGCGACGTGCGCGAACTGCTGGTGCATTTCCGCACCCGCGCCAACACCGAGGACATCGAGCCGGCGCTGCATGACCACGCTTGCGCAAGTTCGAGCACCAGAGCGGGCTGGCGACGGCGCTCAGGATGGAGGGGCAGGGCATGCCGCTGGCGCCCGACCTGCAGATGCAGGTCCTGCACATCGTGCAGGAGGCGCTGTCCAACGTGCGCAAGCACGCGCGCGCGACGCAGGTCTGGCTCGACGTGCAGCAGCAGCCGCAATGGCGCTTCGAGGTGCGCGACGACGGCGATCGGTTTCGCGGCCGGGGAAGGCGACGCCCGACGAGACGCACGTCGGGCTGCGCATCATGCACGAGCGCGCGGAGCGCATCGGCGCGAGCCTCGACGTGCTGTCGCGGCCCGGGCGCGGCACCTCCGTCGTGCTGACCCTGCGCAGCCGCCGGCGCCGGCCGCACCCGGACAAACGGCGGCGGCGCCGGCCTCGGCGCTGCATTGACCGCCATGACGCCTGCCCCGATCCGCATCCTGGTCGTCGACGACCACACGCTGTTCCGCCGCGGCCTGACCGCGCTGCTGGCGCGCGACCCGCAGTTCGAGGTGGTGGGCGACGCGGCCGACGCCGGCGAGGCGCAGCGCCGCGCGCAGGAGCTGCAGCCGGACCTGATCCTGCTCGACAACCACCTGCCGGGCGTCAACGGCGTCGACGCGCTGCCGGCCTTGCGCGAGGCGGCGCCGGCGGCGCGCGTGCTGATGCTCACCGTGAGCGAGGACGAGCAGGACCTCGCCGCGGCGCTGCGCGACGGCGCCAGCGGCTACCTGCTGAAGACCATGGAAGGCGAGGCGCTGACCAGGGCGATCCTGCGCGCGATGCGCGGCGAAGCGTGGTGGCCGACGGAGATGACGGGCAAGCTGGTCGCCGCCTTCGCGACGCCGCGGCCAGCCGCAGCGCGGCCGAAGCCTTGCCCGCGCCGTGCCGCCGCTCGCGCAGCTCTCGCCGCGCGAGCAGGAGATCCTGCGCGGCATCGCGCGCGGGGCCAGCAACAAGGAGATCGCCCGCGAGCTCGGCATCGCCGAGACCACCGTCAAGATCCACGTGCAGCACGTGCTGCGCAAGCTCGACGTCGCCTCGCGCGTGCAGGCGGCGGTTATCGCGACCGAGCACGGCCTCGCTTGACCTAGCGCAAGCGCCGCGGCATTCTCCTTTCGCAGTAGTTCTTCAGGACGATGGCGGCGCACGGCCGCATCGTTCTTCCGCCTTCCCGCTTGCGCTCCCAAGGACGGATGCCGCGACGCGGCATCGCCTCCCATACTCGCGGCATCCAAGGGGAGGGACCGTGTCCAGCACAAAGTCGCGTCAGGCCTGTCGGTGCTGATCGTCAGCACGCTCGCATTCACGGTGTGCTTCATGGTCTGGATGATGTTCGGCGTGATCGGCATCCCGATCAAGAAGACGCTGGGCCTCAACGCAACGCAGTTCGGCCTGCTGGTGGCCATGCCGGTGCTGACCGGCTCGCTGATCCGCGTGCCGCTGGGCATGTGGACCGACAAGTTCGGCGGCCGCATCGTGATGTTCATCCTGATGCTGTCCGACGGTGTTGCCGATCTGGCTGATTCGCTGCGCCACGCGAGTTCTGGCATTTCCTCGTGACTCGGCCTGTTCGTCGGCGTGGCGGGCGGCTCGTTCTCCGTCGGCACGCCTACGTGCGCGCGCTGGTTCCCGCGCAACCGCCAGGGCCTCGCGATGGGCATCTTCGGCGCCGGCAACTCCGGCGCCGCGGTCAACAAGCTCGTCGCGCCGGCGCTCGTCGTGGCGTTCGGCTGGGCGATGGTGCCGCAGGTGTATGCCGTGATGATGCTCGGTCACGGCGATGCTGTTCTGGTTCTTCAGCCTACTACCGACGACGAGCACACCAGCGGTCAGCCCGAAGATCACGTGCGCGAGCAGCTGCTGGCGCTGAAGGACCCGACAGGTCTGGAAGCTACAGCCAGTACTACTCGATCGTGTTCGGCGGCTACGTCGCGCTGTCGCTGTGGATGGTGCAGTACTACGTCGCCGAGTTCGGCTTCGACATCCGCGCCGGCGCGCTGCTGGCGGCCTGCTTCTCGCTGCCGGGCGGCGTGCTGCGCGCGATCGGCGGCTGGTTCTCCGACAAGTACGGCGCGCACACCGTCACCTGGTGGGTGCTGTGGGTGGGCTGGTCTGCCTGTTCTTGCTGTCCTATCCGCAGACCGACATGACCATCCACACCATCGACGGGCCCGAAGACCTTCCATGTCGGCCTCAACGTCTGGCTCTTCACGATCCTGATGTTCACGCTGGGCATCGCCTTGGCGATCGGCAAGGCCTCGGTGTTCAAGTACATCTCCGACGACTACCCGCACAACATCGGCGTCGTCTCCGGCGTGGTCGGCCTCGCCGGCGGCATGGGCGGCTTCGTCCTGCCGATCATGTTCGGCGCGCTGGTGGACCTGACCGGCATGCGCTCCTCGGCCTTCATGCTGATGTTCGGCATGGTCTGGGTGTCGCTGATGTGGATGTACTTCACCGAAGTGCGCGGCGCCGAGCTGATGGGCGCCAAGTCGAAGCAATTCAGGCTGCACGGCTAGCCCGTGCCAATCGAACAGGGAAATGCCATGAACGCCAATTCCACCAACGCGGCCGCGCCCGCGACGGGCGGCGGCGCCGACATCGCCGACTGGCGCCCCGAGGACGAGGCCTTCTGGGAAGCGACCGGCAAGCGCATCGCCTACCGCAACCTGTGGATCTCGGTGCCCGCGCTGCTGTGCGGCTTCGCCGTCTGGGGCATGTGGGGCATCATCACCGTGCAGATGCTCAACCTCGGCTTCCCGTTCACCCAGGCCGAGCTGTTCACGCTGACCGCGATCGCCGGCATCTCCGGCGCGACGATGCGCATTCCGGCCTCGTTCCTGATCCGCCTGGCGGGCGGGCGCAACACCATCTTCCTGACCACCGCGATGCTGCTCGCGCCGGCGCTCGGCACCGGCATCGTGCTGCAGCACAAGGACTGGCCGCTGTGGGCCTTCCAGCTGATGGCGCTGTGGTGCGGCGTGGGCGGCGGCAACTTCGCCAGCTCGATGTCCAACATCAGCACCTTCTTCCCGAAGCGGCTGCAGGGCACCGCGCTGGGCCTGAACGCGGGCCTCGGCAACTTCGGCGTGACCACCATGCAGGTCGTGATCCCGCTGGTGATGACGGTGGGAATCTTCGGCAGCTTCGGCGGCGAGCCGATGACGCTGCTGAAGGACAGCGGCTGGATCTTCGGCAAGATCCCGGCCGGCACGCAGACCTGGATCCAGAACGCCGGCTTCGCCTGGCTGCTGTCGCTGGTGCCGCTGTCGATCCTGTGCTGGTTCGGCATGAACAACCTGAAGACGGTCTCGCCGGACACCGGCAACCCGATCGTCGCGTTCGCCAAGATCACCTACCTGTACACGCTGGCCTTCGTGCCCTCCATCCTCGGCCTCTACCTGTACCTGCCGAAGCCGACCGGCCTCGGCCTCATCAGCATGTGGGTGGCGATTCCGCTCGACATCGTCAGCGCGCTGCTGGTGATGAAGCTCGCGGCCTTCGGCCCGATGAAGGAGGGCGTCGCCAAGCAGTTCCAGATCTTCAGCAACAAGCACACCTGGTCGATGACGGCGCTCTACATCGTGACCTTCGGCTCGTTCATCGGCTTCTCGATGGCGCTGCCGCTGTCGATGAAGGTGATCTTCGGCGTCAGCCACGTGCCCGATGCCAACGGCGTGATGCAGCACACGCTGAACAACCCGAACGCGCCGATCGGCCTTCGCCTACGCCTGGATCGGCCCCTTCGTCGGCGCGGCCGTGCGCCCGCTCGGCGGCTGGATCTCCGACAAGGTCGGCGGCTCGATCGTCACGCAGATCATCTCGGCGGTGATGGTGGTCGCCTCGGTCGCGGTGGGCTACGTGATGATGCAGGCCTACGGCTCGGCCACGCCCGAGACAGTATTTCCCGATGTTCCTCGGCCTGTTCATGCTGCTGTTCTTCGCCACCGGCATCGGCAACGGCTCGACCTTCCGCACCATCGGCGTGATCTTCGACCGCACGCAGGCCGGCCCGGTGCTGGGCTGGACCTCGGCGATCGCCGCCTACGGCGCCTTCGTCGCGCCGATCGTGATCGGCGACCAGATCAAGGCCGGCACGCCGCAGTACGCGATGTACGGCTTCGCGGTCTTCTATGCCCTGTGCCTGGTCCTCAACTGGTGGTTCTACCTGCGCGCCAACGCGTACGTGAAGAACCCCTGAGTCCCACCTCCGACAGAATCGCCGCGGAGAACCGCCATGAGCCATTTTCTCGATCGACTGAACTACTTCTCCCAGCCGCGCGAGCCCTTCTCCGGCGGCCACGGCGTCACCACCGGCGAAGACCGCACCTGGGAGGACGCCTACCGCAACCGCTGGGCGCACGACAAGATCGTGCGCTCCACCCACGGCGTGAACTGCACCGGCTCGTGCTCGTGGAAGATCTACGTCAAGGGCGGCATCGTCACCTGGGAAACGCAGCAGACCGACTACCCGCGCACGCGCTGGGACATGCCCAACCACGAGCCGCGCGGCTGCTCGCGCGGCGCCAGCTACAGCTGGTACCTGTACAGCGCCAACCGCGTGAAGTACCCGATGGTGCGCGGCCGGCTGCTCAAGAGCTGGCGCGAGGCGCGCCTGGCGCACGACCCGGTCGAGGCCTGGGCCTCGATCGTCGAGGACGACGCCAAGCGGCGCGACTACCAGAAGGTGCGCGGCCTGGGCGGCTTCGTGCGCTCGAGCTGGGACGAGGTCAACGAGATCATCGCCGCGGCCAACGTCTACACCATCAAGAAGCACGGCCCCGACCGCGTGATCGGCTTCTCGCCGATTCCGGCGATGTCGATGGTGAGCTACGCCGCGGGCTCGCGCTACCTCAGCCTGATCGGCGGCGTGTGCATGAGCTTCTACGACTGGTACTGCGACCTGCCGCCGTCCAGCCCGCAGATCTGGGGCGAGCAGACCGACGTGCCCGAATCGGCCGACTGGTACAACTCGAACTTACATCATCGCCTGGGGCTCGAACGTGCCGCAGACGCGCACGCCGGACGCGCACTTCTTCACCGAGGTGCGCTACAAGGGCGCGAAGACGGTCGCGGTGACGCCGGACTATTCCGAGGTCGCCAAGCTCGCCGACATCTGGATGCACCCGAAGCAGGGCACCGACGCCGCGGTGGCGATGGCGATGGGCCACGTGATCCTGAAGGAGTTCTATTTCCCGGAAGGCGGCAAGGAGCGCAGCGCCTACTTCGACGACTACGTGCGCCGCTACACCGACATGCCGATGCTGGTGATGCTGAAGGAGCACACGCTGCCCGGCGGCGAGGTGGTCACGGTGCCCGACCGCTACGTGCGCGCCTCGGACTTCAACGGCAAGCTCGGCCAGGCCAACAACCCGGAATGGAAGACGGTCGCCTTCGACGAAGGCGGCAAGGTCGTGCTGCCCAACGGCGCCATCGGCTTCCGCTGGGGTCCGGACGGCCGCGCCGACCAGGGCCAGTGGAACCTCGAGGCCAAGGAGGCGCGCCACGGCAACGAGGTGAAGCTGAAGCTCTCGCTGCTCGAAGGCAAGCGATCCGAGCACGGACACGGCGAAAGTCGGCTTCCCGTACTTCGGCGGCATCGAGAGCGAGAATTTCCCGAACAACGTGCAGAACCGACGTGCTGGTGCGCACCGTGCCCGTGCAGCGCATCGCGCTCGGCAAGGAGGGCGACAAGCGCGAAGCGCTGGTGGCCACGGTGTTCGACCTGCAGGTGGCGAACTACGGCGTCGCGCGCGGGCTGCCGGGCGAACTGGCGGCGACGAGCTTCGACGACGACACGCCCTACACGCCGGCCTGGCAGGAGCAGCATCACCGGCACGCCGCGCGCGCAACTGATCACGGTCGCGCGCCAGTTCGCCGAGAACGCGCACAAGACGCACGGCAAGTCGATGGTGATCATCGGCGCGGCGATGAACCACTGGTACCACAGCGACATGAACTACCGCGGCGTCATCAACATGCTGATGATGTGCGGCTGCATCGGCCAGAGCGGCGGCGGCTGGGCGCATTACGTGGGGCAGGAGAAGCTGCGGCCGCAGACCGGCTGGACGGCGCTCGCCTTCGCGCTCGACTGGATCCGCCCGCCGCGCCAGATGAACAGCACCAGCTTCTTCTACGCGCACACCGACCAGTGGCGCTACGAGAAGCTCGGGATGGAGGAGGTGCTCTCGCCGCTGGCCGACAAGAAGGCCTACGGCGGCAGCATGATCGACTACAACGTGCGCGCCGAGCGCATGGGCTGGCTGCCGTCCGCGCCGCAGTTGCAGACCAATCCCGCTGCAGGTCGTGCGCGACGCGCAGGCCGCGGGCGCTGGACGCGAAGGACTACGCGGTCAAGGGGCTGAAGGACGGCACGCTCAAGATGAGCTGCACCGACCCCGACCATCCCGACAACTGGCCGCGCAACCTGTTCGTGTGGCGCTCCAACCTGCTCGGCTCCTCGGGCAAGGGCCACGAGTATTTCCTCAAGCACCTGCTGGGAACGAGCAACGGCGTGCAGGGCAAGGACCTCGGCAAGGAAGAAGCCAAGCCGAGCGAAGTCGTGTGGCACGACAAGGCGCCCGAGGGCAAGCTCGACCTGCTGGTGACGCTCGACTTCCGCATGAGCACGACCTGCCTGTACTCGCGACATCGTGCTGCCCACCGCGACCTGGTACGAGAAGAACGACCTCAACACCAGCGACATGCACCCGTTCATCCACCCGCTGTCGACTGCGGTGGACCCGGCGTGGCAATCGCGCAGCGACTGGGAGATCTACAAGGGCTTCGCGAGGAAGTTCAGCGAGCTGTGCGTCGGCCACCTCGGCGTGGAGCGCGAGCTCGTGCTCTCGCCCCTGATGCACGACAGCCCGGCGGAACTCGCGCAGGCGATCGGCGTGAAGGACTGGAAGCGCGGCGAGTGCGAACTCATCCCCGGCAAGACCGCGCCGAACATGCAGGTCGTCGAGCGCGACTACCCGAACGTGTACAAGCGCTTCACCGCGCTCGGGCCGCTGATGGCGAAAGCCGGCAACGGCGGCAAGGGCATCGCCTGGAACACGCAGGAGGAAGTGAAGCAGCTGGGCGAGCTCTCGGGGCTGGTCGACGGCCGAGGGCGCCACCTGCGGCATGCCGAGGATCGAGAGCGACATCGACGCCGCCGAAGTGGTGCTGATGCTCGCCCCCGAGACCAACGGCCATGTCGCGGTGAAGGCGTGGAAGGCGCTCGGCAAGCAGACCGGCCGCGACCACACGCACCTGGCGATCCACCGCGAGGACGAGAAGATCCGCTTCCGCGACATCCAGGCGCAGCCGCGCAAGATCATCAGCTCGCCGACCTGGAGCGGCATCGAGAGCGAGACCGTCTCCTACAACGCCGGCTACACCAACGTCCACGAGATGATCCCGTGGCGCACCCTCACCGGGCGCCAGCAGTTCTACCTCGACCACCCGTGGATGATCGCATTCGGCGAGGGCTTCTCCAGCTACCGGCCGCCGGTGGACCTGAAGACGACTGCCGGCATCCATGGCATCCGGCCCAACGGCAACCCCGAGATCGCGTTGAACTTCATCACGCCGCACCAGAAGTGGGGCATCCACAGCACCTATACCGACAACCTGCTGATGCTGACGCTCAGCCGCGGCGGGCCTTGCGTCTGGATCAGCGAGACCGACGCGAAGCGCGCGGGCATCGTCGACAACGACTGGATCGAGCTCTTCAACGTGAACGGCGCCATCGCTGCGCGCGCCGTGGTGAGCCAGCGCGTGCGCGAGGGCATGGTGATGATGTACCACGCGCAGGAGAAGATCGTGAACACGCCCGGCTCCGAGATCACGGGAGTCGCGCGGCGGCATCCACAACTCGGTCACCCGCATCGTGCTGAAACCCACGCACATGATCGGCGGCTACGCGCAGTTCAGCTACGGCTTCAACTACTACGGCACCATCGGCACCAACCGCGACGAGTTCGTCGTGGTGCGGAAGATGAACAAGGTCGACTGGCTCGACACCCCGGTGGCGCAGGAGCTGGTCCGGCCGGTGCAGGCACAAGGGGAGGTCGCATGAAGATCCGCGCGCAAATCGGCATGGTGCTCAACCTCGACAAGTGCATCGGCTGCCACACCTGCTCGGTCACCTGCAAGAACGTCTGGACCAGCCGCCCCGGCATGGAGTACGCCTGGTTCAACAACGTCGAGACCAAGCCCGGCATCGGCTACCCGAAGGAGTGGGAGAACCAGGACAAGTGGAACGGCGGCTGGGTGCGCAAGGCCGACGGCGCGATCGAGCCGCGGCAGGGCGCGAAGTGGAAGCTGCTGATGCGCATCTTCGCCAACCCCAACCTGCCCGAGATCGACGACTACTACGAGCCCTTCACCTTCGACTACGGGCACCTGCAGTCCGCCCCCGAGATGAAGGCCACGCCGACCGCGCGCCCGAGGAGCCTCATCACCGGCAAGCAGATGGACAAGATCGTCTGGGGCCCGAACTGGGAGGAGATCCTCGGCGGGGAATTCTCCAAGCGCAGCGCCGACCGCAACTTCGACGACATCCAGAAGGACATCTACGGCCAGTTCGAGAACACCTTCATGATGTACCTGCCGAGGCTGTGCGAGCACTGCCTGAACCCGGCATGCGTGGCGTCGTGCCCGTCGGGGTCGATCTACAAGCGCGAGGAAGACGGCATCGTCCTCATCGACCAGGACAAGTGCCGCGGCTGGCGCATGTGCGTCAGCGGCTGCCCCTACAAGAAGATCTACTACAACTGGAAGAGCGGCAAGGCGGAAAAATGCATCTTCTGCTACCCGCGCATCGAGGCGGGGCAGCCGACCGTGTGCAGCGAGACCTGCGTGGGCCGCATCCGCTACCTCGGCGTGCTGCTCTACGACGCCGACCGCATCCAGGAGGCCGCCAGCGTCGAGCATGACCGCGACCTGTACGAGGCGCAGCTCGGCCTCTTCCTCGACCCCAGCGACCCGGCGGTGATCGCGCAGGCGCGCATCGACGGCATCCCCGACAACTGGATGGACGCCGCGCGCGCGAGTCCCGTCTACAAGATGGCCGTGCAATGGAAGGTGGCACTCCCCCTGCACCCGGAATACCGCACGCTGCCGATGGTCTGGTACGTGCCGCCGCTCTCGCCGATCAGCGCGGCGGCCAACGCCGGGCACGTCGGCGCCAACGGCGAGATTCCCGACGTGACCCAGCTGCGCATCCCGGTGAAGTACCTGGCCAACCTGCTCACCGCCGGCGATACCGCGCCGGTGGTGCGGGCGCTCGAACGCATGCTCGCGATGCGCGCCTTCCAGCGCGAGAAGCATGTCGACGGGCGCGTGAACCAGGCGGTGCTGGCGCAGGTGGGCATCACCCAGGCCGAGGTCGAGGACATGTACCACGTGATGGCGATCGCGAACTACGAGGACCGCTTCGTCATCCCCTCGACGCACCGCGAGTACGCGGAGAACACCTTCAACGTGCGCGGCGGCTGCGGTTTCAGCTTCGGCAACGGCTGCTCGGAGGGCACCGGCGAGGTGAGCCTCTTCGGCAGCGAGAAGAAGCGCACCATTCCCATCCGGGCGGAGGTCTGACCATGTTTGCCCTGAACGCCCCCCGCCCGATGGCCAGGACGCTGCGCGTGCTTGCGGCCCTGCTCGCCTACCCGGATGCGCAATTGCGCGGCCACCTTGCCGAGATGCGCGAGCTTCTCGCCGAGGAAGGCGCCGTGCCGGCTTCGCGGCTGGCCGAACTCGGCGCGCTGATCGAAGGCCTCGGGCGCGGCGATCCGCTGGAGACCGAGGCGGCCTACGTCGAGTTGTTCGACCGCGGCCGCGCCACTTCGCTGCACCTGTTCGAGCACGTGCATGGCGATTCGCGCGATCGCGGGCCCGCGATGATCGACCTCGGGCTCACCTACGAGAAAGCCGGCCTCATCCTCGCCCCCGGCGAGCTGCCCGACTTCCTGCCGGCGGTGCTGGAGTTCGCGTCCACGCAGCCGCCGCGCGAGGCGCGCGCCTTCCTCGCCGAGATCGTGCATCTCCTCAACGTCATCTTCGGGGCGCTGTGCAAGCGCGGCAGTCCGTATGCCAGCGTGCTCGGCGCGCTGGTCGAGCTGGCGGGCGAGAAGGCGCAGCCGGTCGAGCCCGCCGCCGAAGAGCCGATCGACGAAAGCTGGGCGGAGCCGGTGGTGTTCGACGGCTGTTCGTCCAAGGGCCAGTCCCGGCCCGGCCAGCCGCAGCCGATCCACGTGGTCCGCAAGAATTCCCAACCGGGAGCGCCCGCATGAACCCCTTCCTTTCCTGGCTCTACAACTTCCTGTTCACCGTCTATCCGTACATCTGCCTCGCGGTGTTCTTCATGGGCAGCCTCGCGCGCTTCGACCGCGACCAGTACACGTGGAAGAGCGACTCGTCGCAGCTGCTGCGCGCGGGCACGCTGCGCTGGGGCAGCAACCTGTTCCACGTCGGCATCCTGTTCCTGTTCTTCGGCCACCTCGTCGGCCAGCTTACGCCGCACTGGATGTACGAGCACTTCATCAGCGCGCCGCAGAAGCAGATGCTGGCGATCGTCTCCGGCGGCATCGCGGGGCTGGCGTGCTTCGTCGGACTCACGCTGCTGCTGCACCGCCGCCTGTTCGACCCGCGCATCCGGCTCACCAGCCATCGCACCGACATCGCGATCCTGGTGATCCTGTGGGTGCAGCTGCTCCTCGGGATGGTCACGCTGCCGTTCTCGTACGAGCATCGCCAGGACGCGAGCGCCATGCTGATCCTGGCAAGCTACCTGCAGAGCATCGCCACCTTGCAGCCCGACGCGAGCGGCCTCGTCGCCGTGGCCTGGCCCTTCAAGGTGCACATGATCCTCGGCATGACGATCTTCCTGCTGTTCCCGTTCAGCCGGCTGGTGCACGTGTGGAGCGGCTTTGCGACGATCGGCTTCCTGTTCCGCCCGCACCAGGTGGTGCGCAGCCGGCGCTTGAACGTGCCTGTCGGCCACAACCTGCCGCGCCAGCCCGGCACGAGCGACTGAGGAGACATCGCGATGACGAACCTCGAGGAAAGAGTCGCCGTGGTCGCGCGCATCAACGGCGTGCCCTTGCATGCGCCGGATGCCGTTCCCGCCGCGGAAGACCTGCGCCAGCGCGCCTGCACCGAACTGCTGCGCCAGGCTGCGCAGCGCGCTGGTCTCCTCGAAGCGGGCGATGCACCGACCCCGGACGGCGTGACCAGCGAAGCGGCTGCGGCCGCGATCGAGGCGCTGCTCGCCCGGGAAATCGTCACGCCCGAGCCTTCCGAAGAAGCCTGCCGCCGGCACTACGCCGCGCACGAAGCCGCCTACCGCACCGGCGAACGCGTGCAGGCACGGCACATCCTGTTCGCGGTGACCCCGGGCGTCGACGTCACGGCCTTGCGCAAGCGCGCCGAGATCGCCTTGCTCAACGTGCGCTGCCACGACGGCAAGGGGGAGGACGCCTTCGCGAAAGCGGCACGCGAACTCTCCAATTGCCCGACCGGCGCCAACGGCGGCGACCTGGGCTGGCTTGCCGCGGACGACTGCGCGCCCGAATTCGCGCGCGAGCTCTTCGGCCGCGTCGAGGTGGGCGTGCTGCCGAGGCTCGTGCACAGCCGCTTCGGGCTGCATGTGGTCGAGGTGCGCGCACGCGAGCCCGGCGCGGCGCAGTCCTTCGAAGCGGTGCGCGGCGCAGTAGCGATGTCGCTGCGCCAGCTTGCCTATGTCACGGCGCTGCGCCAGTACCTGCGCCTGCTCGCGGGCGCGGCCGCGGTCGAGGGCGTGGACCTCGACGCTGCTGACACGCCGCTGGTGCAATGAATGGCTGAGGCAAGCATCTCGGGTTTCGACGACTTGCTGCGCGCGGCGCGCGAGCAGCCCGAGCCGCAGCGCCTGCTGTTCGTGTTTGCCGGCGCGGAACTGCCCGAAGAGAGCACGCCCGAGCAGCGCCGGCGCCATGCCGAGGGCGCAGGCGGCGCGCTGGTGCCCCTGATGTGCGTGGACAAGTCGCCGGAAGAGATACAGACCTTCGCCGGGCTCGTCGAGGAATCGCAGCTGGCCGGCCCCGAGTGGGCGATCGTGTTCGTCGCGGGCCTCGCCGGCCGCGGCGGCCGCGCGCCGACGCATGGCGATGCCGAGGCGCCGTTGCAGCGCATGGTCGATGCCATCAAGTCCGGCTCGCACGGGTCGTTCATCCCGTTCGGCCGCGACGGCTTGCCGGTCGTGTTCGAGTAAGGAGCGCTTCGGCCCGCCGCTCAGCGTTTCACGATCCCGAGCTCGATGAGGCTCCTCGCGGTATCGACGATGCTCTCCTCGGCGGGGCGCGGGATCCAGCCCAGCACTTCCCTGGCGTGGCTCGCGTCCATGTTGCGCACCGAGCCCAGTTCGCCGACGACCGCCTTCACCAGCGGATTGAACAGTGCCACGACGCGCACGAGCAGGTCGGGCAGCGTGCGGGTGGGCACCTTGCCGGCGTCCTCGCCCAGTTGCTCCCGGAGGATGTTCGCGATCGCGATCATCTTCAGGAACGGCCCCGAGGCGATGAAGCGCTCGCCCGCCATGTTGGGGGCATTGAGCGCGCGCACGTGGATGTCCGCGACATCGCGAACGTCGACCACGCCGAAGCCCACGTCGGGGCAGCCGCGCAGCGAGCCGTCCATCATCTTCTTCACGACCGCGATCGACGCCGAGTAATCACGGCTCCACACCGGGCCCAGGACCACGGACGGGTTCACGGTGCAGAACTCGATGCCGGCGCCTTCCTTGGCCACCCAGTCGCGCGCGGCGCGCTCGGCGATCGCCTTGGAGCGGATGTAGGGCGTGGCGCCGGGGTAGTCCGCAGGGGTCCAGTCGGCCTCGGTGAAGTTGTGCACGCCCCTGCCGCGGCCGTAGGCGATCGCGGCGACCGACGAGGTCATGACGAAGCGCTTCGCTCCCGCCGCCTTGGCCGCGCGCAGGGCGCGCAGCGCGCCTTCGCGCGCCGGGACGATCAGTTCATCCGCATCCTTGACCACTTTCGTGGGCAGCGGCGAGGCCACGTGCGCGACGTGGCTGCATCCGGCCATTGCCTTGTCCCAGCCGTCGTCATGCGTGAGGTCGGCGGCGAAGAACGCGAGCTTCGAATCGTCGACGGCGAGCAGTTTCCGCACGTCGCCTTCCTTCGCGAGGTTGCGGATGGTGGTGCGCACCATCCACCCTTCGGCGACGAGCTGGCGGATGAGGAATCCCGCGATGTAGCCGCTGCCGCCTGAAACGAGCACTGTTCTTGCCATCATTTCCCTGCCCCTGTCGGTTGATTGCGCGGCGACAGGCGCCATGATGCCCGATCGGCTGTCCGCGCGGGACAGGAGTTTCCGAGGTCATGGTGAAGACGGCTTTCCTGCCGCTGCAAGTGGCGATGCCGCCGCCTTCGCCCACAGCGAGGCCCAATCGAGCTTGCGGGTTGCGGTCATCGCAACTGCGAGCAGCAGGAACACCAGCGACGATCCCAGCAGCAGCGCATGGTCCTCGCTCTTGAGGATCGTGTACAGCGCGGCGTAGAGCGCGACGAAAATCGCGAAGAAGGCGCCGGTGCGCGGCAGCGTGCCGAGGGGATGGCGCAGGTAGAACGTCAGCAGCGCGACGCACGCCGCCGCGGCGGTCGCGTACGCCGGGGCGAACGCGAGGTGCTCTGACAAGGCGATGAGCAGGAGGAAGAAGATCGCGATCGCGGAGCCGACCAGCGCGTACTGCACCGCATGCAGGCGCACGCCGGCGACGGCTTCCGTCAGGGCCAGCGCGGAAAAAGTGATGAGCACGGACAGGAACGCGTACTCGGTGGCGCGGTAGGAGAGCGCGTAGATGTTCACCGGGTCGAAGAGCGACACGCCGGCGCCGGCGGAAGAGGCGAGCTTGCCCTCGGTGGCGAGCTTCTTCCATTTCGCCTGCCCGCCTGTTGCCATGCTCGTGATGCGCCACGTCGCCTCGAAACCATCCGCCGCGATCCTGCGCTCGTCCGGCGACCACGCATCGGTGAACGAGGGATGCGGCCAATTGGACGTGAGGCGGATGTCGTTGCGGTCGCCGACGGGCGCGACCTGCAGGCTGGAAGTGCCGATGAGGGTCAGCTTGAGGGAGGCGGGCGTCGGTGCGCCGACGCCGCGAGAGGCGTAGGGCCCGAGCGACTCGCGAATGGAGAACTGCTCGAGCCCGGGTTCGCCGAGGCCCGCGAGGAAGTCCGAGGGAAGGTTCGACGAGAGGGCCTTGATGCCCCGCGGGTCCTTCACGAAGTAGCCGACATAGGCGTTCTTCCATGCGCGCTGCGTGGCTCCGTTCGGCGCGGGCGGCTCCGGCCAGTCGAATTCACCCGCGAGCTCCAACTCCGCCCGGTAGAGGCGGATCGGGTAGATGCCGCGGTGCCGCGTCTCCACCGGCATCGACGCCGTTGCCTTGAGGGTTCGCGGCGTGAAGTAGGCCGTCGGGCAACCCGCGGTCCTCTTTTCCGAGAAGGTCTCGGTCCTGCCGTCGCGCGTCGCCCGCCTCTCGTCGTGGAAGGTCTCCTCGCAGGTGAGGGCGAGGAGCGGTCCGATGACGAGTTGCGCCCCGCTCGTCTCCGCCGCGAACTGCGCGACCACCGCGTTGGCGCGGTGCTGCCGCTCCGAGACCTTGTTGCCGATCATCGATATCGGCACCAGTATCGCGACCGCGACTGCGGCGATGGCGAGCGCGCGGGACAACAGGGGCTGTTTCATGGCAGTCCTTTCCTGATCGACGCTTTCAGCCTAGCCGCGCGAGCTGGCTTTCCCGTGGCGCGATTGTGGCGAAATCCTGATCACGGTGAACTGGCACAATGGCAGCATGAATCGAGTCTCCATCGCGCGCGCCGCTCTCGCCGTCTCGGCGCTCACGCTTGGCGCCCCGCCCGCCAGCGCTGCCGACACGGCCGGCCCCGCGGTCGACATCCAGTTCAGCCTTTGCGGGGAGCCTGCCGCGATCGAGCGCGCTCTCGAACTGCGCCCGCGCGGCACGCCGTTCGACGTGTGGCTGTTCGACGACCCGGCGCTCGCGCTCTTCGCCAAGGGGCTGCGGCTGCGGCTGCGCGAAACGAAGCAGGGGGCGGACCTTACCCTCAAGGCGGCCGACCAGGACTGCGCGACGCTCTCCCGGGAAGCGGTGCCCGCGGGCCAGGGCAAGTGCGAGTACGACATGCATGGCACGAAGGTCGCGGGCGCCGTGTCCCTGACCCGCAGCGTCGATGCGCGCACCGCCGGCGAATTGTCCGCGGGCCGCCTTCCGCTCGAAAGTGAGCTCAGCGCGGCGCAGAAGCGCTTCCTCGAGGGCGTGCCCGGCGCCTGGCCCCTGCCTCCCGGCATCCGCGCGCTCGGCCCGACGCGCGTGCGCAGCTTCAGCGCGAAGGGCAAGCCGTACGTGGTGGACGTCTCGGAGCTTCCGGGCGGCGAGCGCTTCATCGAGATCTCGCGAAAGGTCGCGAGCGCCGATGCGCCGCGCGCGCGCGAACGTCTCGAGGCGGACCTGGCCCGCGCCGGCGTCACTGTTTGCGCGGACCAGTCGGCGCAGGCCGTGAACAAGTTGCGCGCGCTGCTGCGCCGGCCTTGAAGGCAAGGCCGCGGGTGCGCGCTGTCCTCGAGAGGGGGGACCCGGGCTGCCGGTTATAATCCGCGGCTCCATGCAGCCCATCATCTCGGTAGCGAACCTCAGCAAGACCTACGCCTCGGGCTTCCAGGCGCTGAAGGACGTCAACCTCGAGATCCGCCGCGGCGAGATCTTCGCGCTGCTCGGCCCGAACGGCGCCGGCAAGACGACGCTCATCAACATCATCTGCGGCATCGTCAATCCGGGCGGCGGGCATCGGTGCGCGCCGACGGCCACGACATCGTCACGGACTTCCGCGCGGCGCGCGCGAAGATCGGCCTGGTGCCGCAGGAACTCGCCACCGACGCCTTCGAGACCGTGTGGGCCACGGTGAGCTTCAGCCGCGGGCTGTTCGGCAAGGCGCGCGACCCGGCGCTCATCGAGAAGGTGCTGCGCGACCTGTCGCTCTGGGACAAGAGGGACGCGAAGATCATGACGCTCTCGGGCGGCATGAAGCGCCGCGTGATGATCGCCAAGGCGCTGTCGCACGAGCCGCAGATCCTGTTCCTCGACGAGCCCAGCGCCGGCGTCGACGTCGAGCTGCGCCGCGACATGTGGGAGATGGTGCGCGGCCTGCGCGAGAGCGGCGTGACCATCATCCTCACCACGCACTACATCGAGGAGGCCGAGGAGATGGCCGACCGCATCGGCGTCATCAACAAGGGCGAGTTGATCCTCGTCGAGGACAAGGCCGCGCTGATGCAGAAGCTCGGCAAGAAGCAGCTGACGCTGCGCCTGAAGCACCCGCTCGCGGCAATTCCCGCCGACGCTCGCGGGCTTGCCGCTCGACGCTCGCCGACGGAGGCCATGCGCTGGTCTACACCTTCGACGCGCAGAAGGAGGGCACCGGGCATTCCCGAGCTGCTGCGGCGGCTTGGCGCGAGCGGCATCGACTTCAGGGACCTCGAGTCCAGCGAGAGCTCGCTCGAGGACATCTTCGTCAGCCTGGTGAGCACGCGGCAATGAACTTCCACGCGATCCGCGCCATCTACCGCTTCGAGATGGCGCGCACGTTCCGCACGCTGATGCAGAGCATCGCCTCGCCCGTGATCTCGACCTCGCTCTACTTCGTGGTGTTCGGCGCGGCGATCGGCTCGCGCATGGGCGAGATCGACGGCGTGACCTACGGGGCGTTCATCATTCCCGGGCTGGTCATGCTGGCGCTGCTGAACGAGAGCATCTCCAACGCCTCCTTCGGCATCTACATGCCGAAGTGGTCCGGCACGATCTACGAACTGCTCTCCGCGCCGGTGTCGTTCGTCGAGGTCGTCCTCGGCTACGTCGGCGCGGCGGCCACCAAGTCGGTCATGCTGGGCACGCTCATCCTCGCCACGGCGCGGCTGTTCGTCCCCTACGAGATCGCGCATCCGCTCTGGATGGTCTTCTTCCTCGTGCTCACCTCCGTCACCTTCAGCCTGTTCGGCTTCATCATCGGCATCTGGGCGGACAGTTTCGAGAAGCTGCAGGTCATCCCGCTGATGATCGTCACGCCGCTCACCTTCCTCGGCGGCGCTTCTACTCGATCGACATGCTGCCGCCGCTCTGGCAGAAGATCACGCTGTTCAACCCGGTGGTGTACCTGGTCAGCGGCTTGCGCTGGAGCTTCTACGGCGTGGCGGACGTCGACGTGGCGGTGAGCGTCGCGATGACGCTGGTTTTCCTCGCACTGTGCATGGCCGCCGTGCTGTGGATCTTCCGCACCGGCTACAAGCTCAGGAACTGACGCGCGTCAGTCGTCCTTCACTGGAAGTCCACCTCGCGCTGGTGGCGAACCGCCAGCACCAGGACGCGATCCGCCCTGGAGTCGAAATGGTACAGGGCGAGGTAGCCGGTGCTGCCGCGGAAGATCGTGAGTTCGCGCTTGGCATCGTCGGCCCGCCTTCCGACGAGGGGAAAGTCCTTGAGGATCCCGAGCGAGTCCAGGATCAGCTTCGCGGTTTGCGCTGCGGCGCCGGGATCCGTTTCCCTCAGGAAGCGCGCGAGCCGCTCGAGGTCCTGCAACGCGGAGGGCAGGAAGACCAGCGAGGCCACGTCGTCAGCGCCTGGCGCGGGGCTTGGCGGCTTTGGGACGGGGTGCCTTCTTTCCGGACGAGAGCGCGACGATATAGCGTTCGACGTCTTCCATCGCATAGGCGATGCCGGTTTTCCTGAAGTCCGCGAGTGCCGCGTCGCCTGCCGCGAGATAGTCGCGCCGGCGTTCGGCCCTCTCGGCCTGTTTCTCGAGCGATTCGATCAGGTACGCGTGCAGCGACCGTCCCTCGGACTCGGCCAGCGCGGCGAGCCGTGATTTCAATTCCTCGGTGAGCTTGAGCGTGGTGGTCAGGGCCATGAGTTTTCTCCAGGCAGGTGTCACTAAAGTAACACCGGGTCGGTGCGCCGTCAATCCTGCCCGTCCGGAAACGGCCGACTCGCCAGCTTTTGATGTGCGTCAAAGGGGTTGGTGCAGTGCAGCAATAGAATGCAATCGAAGCATTCGCACCAAGTCCACGGAGAACGCCCATCAACGATCGCGGCATCATTCGCTTCTGGGACCCGGCCGTAACCGACCGGGGGGCCGCGCCGGATACGCTCGCGCCGCTGGATTCGCACAAGTGCGAGCGCAAGCGCTTCCACCGCGGGGAGCCGCTCTACGCCGCAGGTGAGCCGTGTGCGGAAATTTTCATCGTGCGCGTGGGCGTCTTCAAGACCTTCACGACCACCGGCAACAGGATTGTCCAGGTGACCGGATTCCAGATGCCCGGGGACGTGATCGGCCTCGACGGGATCGAAACGGGGCGCCACCCGAGCGCTTCGGTCGCCTTCGAGGATGCCGAGGTCTTCATCATGCCGCTGGAGATCTTCGATCGCTGGTCGCGGGAATCGGCGTTCGGGCAGAGGCAGATGACGCGCATGCTCGCGGGCGAGATGGAGCGCTGCCAGCAGCTCATGCTCATGCTCGGGACGATGCGCGCCGAGCAGCGGCTGGCGTCGTTCCTGCTGGAACTTTCGGAGCGCTACGGCCGCCTCGGGTTCTCGCGTTCGCAACTCGTGCTGCGCATGTCCCGCGTGGACATCGGCAGCTACCTCGGGCTGAAGCTCGAGACGGTGAGCCGGCTGATGTCGCGGTTCCAGCAAAAGAAGCTCATCCGGGTGCTGGGCAAGTCGATCAACCTCCTCGACGTCCCGGCGCTCTGGCAGGCGAGCGGGCTGCTTCCCGGCCATCCCTGGCCGGCGGCGGTCGCGGTCCTCGGCCACGAAGGCGAGTTGCTGGTGGCCTGAAGGCCGGGGCGCTCGCGGCTCGCGCCCTGCGCGCGAAAGCAGTTACCATCGCGCGGTGATCCTTTCACGCGAGCCCTCCGGCACCTGTCGCAGCCTGCTCCTTTGCGGGATGCTGGCGCTCGCCTCGGGCTGCGCCACCACCATCCAGAACGCCCCGCGCAACCTGCCGCTGCAAGGCGTTTCCAACACCATGCAGCGCACGTGGACCGATGCCGACGAGATCCACCAGGAAGTGGTTGTCGCGCTCTCGTTCTCCGGCGGGGGCATCCGCGCCGCGGCCTTTTCCTTCGGCGTGCTCAAGGGGCTCGACGAGCTCCCGGGGCGCGGCGGCAAGTCGCTGCTCGACGACCTGACCTTCATCTCCAGCGTCTCGGGCGGCTCGATCACGGCCGCCTACTACGGCCTGCACGGCAAGAAGGCGCTCGGCACCTTTCGCGAGAAGGGCTTGCTGCGCGACGGCGAGTCGGACCTGCGTTTCAGCCTGTGGAACCCGGTGAACCTCATGCGGCTCGCAGCGGGCGGGCTCAACGACCGCGACAACTTCCAGCGCTGGCTCGAGTACGACCTGTTCGAGCGTGCCACCTTCGCCGACTTGCTGCGGCAGGCCAAGCCGCAGGTCTGGATCAACGCGACCGATGTCTTCCACCGCACCGCGTTCCCGTTCAATGCGGGCCTCTTCGACGTGATCTGCAGCGACCTCGGGTCCTATCCGGTCTCGGAGGCGGTGGCGGCCTCGATGGCGGTGCCGCTCTTCTTCGCGCCGGTCGTGCTGGAGAAGTTTCCCGACAACTGCGCGTCGCGCGTTCCCCCGGCGCTTGCTGCTGCGAATGTCGACCCCAAGGGACCCATGATGATGCGCTCGTTGTCGCGCGCGGCCGGCAGTTTGCGCGACCCGGCTTCGGGCAGGTACATCAAGCTTATCGACGGCGGCGTGACCGACAACTTCGGCCTGGTCAGCATCATGCAGAGCCGTCTCGTGGAAGGCACGCTCTACGCGCCGTTGCCCGAGGCCGATGCGGTGCGGGTGGCGCGCATACTCTTCATCGTGGTGGACGCGGGGCAGGGTCCCAGCGGCGACTGGAACACGGCCGCTGGCGGGCCCTCCGGCGTGGAACTCGCCGCGGCAGCGATGGACACCGCACTCGAGGCGAACGTGCGCCTGAGTTTCGACGCGTTCGTGCCGATGATGCAGAAGTGGCGCGACGACATCGTCCAGCATCGCTGCGGCCTGGACGCGGCGTACGTGGCCAGGTTGCGCGGCACCGCGATCGGCTGGAGGTGCACCGACGTCGAAATCCTCGTGACGCGCGTGAGTTTCAGCGACCTGGGCGTGGAGCGCTCGCGCGTGCTGTCCGACATCCCCACGCGGCTGGTCCTGCCCGTCGAGCAGGTGGACGCGCTGATCGAGGCGGGGCGGCAGGCGGTGCAGGTCGACGAGGTGGTGAAGGGGTTCAGCGCCGGCGTTGCGGCCGCTTTCCGATGAGCCGCCTCATGCCCCGCGTGATGCTCGGGCTGTTGCGGGTGGCTGCGTGGCTGGCGGCGGCCTGCGTCGCGATCGCCTTCGGCTTCACCCTGTACGCATTGGGTGCGCTGCCACCGCTGCAACGCTGGCACACCGAGCGTCTGCACGAGGAATTCTCCGCGTCGAGGCACGGCAACCTCGACTTCGACGGCTACCTGGAGCGCGAAGCGAAGCTCTTCGACGAACTGCGCGACAAGGTGGCCGCGTGGAAAGACGACGACGAGGCCTTCACGCACAGCCGGTTCAACCGGTCCGGCACGCTGGAGAGGCTGGTCGAGGGCGCGCCGTACAACCGCTCGTTCCGCCTGTCCGTGCCGAAACCGCTGGGCCATGCGCTGCTGGTCCATGGACTGACCGACTCACCCTATTCGATGAAGGCATTGGCCGAGTCGCTGCATGCGCGTGGCGTCGAGGTCACGGTTTTGCGCCTGCCCGGCCACGGCACGCTGCCGTCGATGATGACCGAGATGAGCTCCCGCGACTGGATCGCCGCCGTGCGGATCGCCGCGCGGGACGTGTCCGCGCGCGCGGGTGCCGGCCAGCCGTTCTACATCGGCGGCTACTCCACCGGCGGCACGCTCGCGCTGCTGTACGCGCTCGAGGCCCTCGAGGACCCGTCATTGCGCCGGCCGGACCGCGTGCTGCTCGTGTCGCCCGCGATCGAGTTGACCCCGGTGGCGGCGCTGGCCAACGTGATCGACGTCTTCAGCGTGGTGCCGATACCCGTGCTGGAGAAGGTCCGCTGGCAGGACATCGTCGCCGAGTACGACCCCTACAAGTTCAATTCGTTTCCGGTCAATGCGTCGCGGCAGGTCAACCGCGTGACGCAGTCGCTGCGGCTTGAGCTCGATCGCGCCGCCGAGTCGGGCCGCATCGCGCGGATGCCGCCGGTCGTGGCCTGGCAATCGGTGGTCGACTCCACCGTCGGCGCGGTCGGCGTCGCGGACAAGCTGTACGCGCGCCTGCAGGGGCCCGGGCACCGGCTCGTGATGTTCGACGTCAACCGGCAGGAGGCGCTGCGCAGCGTGCTGCGCCCGGGCGCGCGGGCGCTGATCGAGCGCCTGGTGCGCGGCCCGCGCGGCTACACGCTCGAGGTCGTGACCAACGCCGATCCGGGCAGCAGCCGCGTGAGCGTGCTCCGGCTCGCGCCCGATGGCGTGCAAACGGTACGCGACACCGCGCTGGCGTGGCCGGGCAACCTGGTATCGCTGGGCCACGTGGCGCTGCCCTTTCCTCCCGACGACCCGGCCTACGGCTTCCTTCCCGGCAGCGGCCGCGATGGCATCCCGAGCATCGGCTCATGGCTGCTGCGGGGCGAGAGCGGGGCGATCACGATCGCGCTCGGTTCGCTCACCCGGCTGCGCAGCAACCCGTTCTGGCCGCTGATCGACGAGGAGGCGGGCGCGCTCGTGGCTGCCGACCTGGCGCAAGCGCGGCGTTGACCTCCAGCGCGGGAGTGGCCCGGCTTTCCGGTAAAATCCGCGACGCCGTTCCCTCGCCCGAAAAAGGAAATCCCATGCGATTCGAAGCGTCCCGTTGGGCATGCGCACCTGTTTTCGTCGCGGCGATGGCCCTGCTTGCCGGGCCTGTCGCGGCGCAATCCCCGGCCGCCCCGGCGAAGCCCGCGCCCACCGCGGCGATGCGGCAAAGCCTGCCGCCGAAGCGGGCGCCGGCCCGCGGCGAGGCCTTGCGATAGCGAACAAGGTCTGGAAAGGCGACTTCGACAAGATGCTCGAGCGCCGCATGATCCGCGTGTATGCGCCGTACAGCCGGTCGCTGTATTTCACCGACAAGGGCCGCGAGCGCGGCCTTGCCGCGGAACTCGTGCGCGACTTCGAGCGCTTCCTCAACCAGAAGCACGCCAAGGCGCTCGGCAAGCGGCCGCTCACCATCTACATCGTGCCCGCCACGCGGGACAAGCTGCTGCCCGACGTCGAGCAGGGGCTTGCCGACATCGCCATCGGCAACCTCACCATCACGGAGGAGCGGCTGAAGCTCGTGGACTTCGCGGGCCAGGACGAGCGCCGGACCATGAGCGAGGTCGTCGTCACCGGCCCCAGGACGCCCGCCATCGCGACGCTCGACGATCTCGCCGGCAGGCAGGTGCACGTGCGCAGGGCATCGAGCTACCACGACAGCCTGCAGCTGCTCAACGCGCGTCTCAGGAAGGAGGGCAAGCCCGAGATGACGCTGGTCCTGGTCCCCGACTCGCTCGAGGACGAGGACATGATGGAGATGCTCAACACGGGGCTGTTCGAGCTGCTGGTCGTGGACGACTGGAAGGCGAAGATGTGGGCGCAGGTGCTGCCGAAGATCAAGGTGCGCGAAGACCTCGTCGTGCGTGCGGGCGCCACGACCGGCTGGGCGATCCGCAAGGGCAGTCCCGGGCTCGCCGCCGAGATCGACGATTTCTACCGCAACTGGGCCGTGAAGCAGGGCGTGATCGCCTACCGCATGGGCCAGTACATGAAGCGGATCAAGGAACTGAAGGACCCGACCACCAGCGCGGACTGGAAGCGCTTCCAGGAAACGATCGCGATCTTCGAGAAATACGGCCCGAAGTACGGCTTCGACCCGCTGATGCTCGCCGCGCAGGGCTACCAGGAATCGCAGTTGAACCAGAGCGCGAAAAGCCATGTCGGCGCCATCGGCGTCATGCAGATCATGCCGGCCACGGGCGCGGAGCTGAAGGTCGGCGACATCAACATCACCGAGCCCAACATCCATGCCGGCGCGAAGTACATGGACCAGCTCATGGGCAAGTATTTCCCGGACGCGAAGTTCAGCGAAGGCAACCGGCCGCTGTTCGCGTTCGCCAGCTACAACTGCGGCCCGGGCAACGTCGCGAAGGCGCGCAAGGAGGCGGAAAAGCGCGGGCTCGATCCCGACAAGTGGTTCAACAACGTCGAGGTCGTGGTGGCCGAGAAGATCGGCACCGAGACCACGACGTACGTGCGCAACATCTACAAGTTCTACGTGGCCTACCGGTTGACGCTGGACGCGCAGGAGACGGCGCGCAAGGCGCGCGAGCAGGCGACGCCGGTGAAGAACTGATGGCCCGCGCGCGCTAGGGCCGGCATTCGCAGACTACCTGCCGCAGCTTGCCGCTGTGCCGGTCTGCGAGCGGGCCGCGCTTGTCCAGTTCCACGTGCACGTTGGGCAGCGACTGCCTTTTCAGGTACTCGCGCAGGGCAGCTGCGGCAGCGTGGAACGCCGCGCGTCGATCGCCCTCGCCGTGTAGATCGAGCCGCAGCACCAGCCGGTCAGGGGCCGCCTGGATGACCTGGAACCGGTGCACGCGGGCCGCTTCCTCCACGATCGTCGTGAGCGCCAGCGGCAGCAGGCGCACCAGCTTGCCGTCGGCGGCGCGCATCGAGAGCACATCGTCGCGCCTTCCCTCGACCCGTATCGCGGGCAGCGGGTTGCCGCAGGCGCAGGGTTCGGGCTTGACGATGACGCTGTCGCCCAGGTTGTAGCGGATGATCGGCTGCACGCGGTTGGCGAGGTTCGTGAGCAGCACGGAGTGCGACGCGGCGCCGGGCGCCGTCGGGTTGAAGTCGCTGTCGACGGGTTCCAGCAGCACCCAGTCGGCATTGACGTGCAGCCAGCCCTCGCGGCAGCCGTAGGCGATGCTCATGCATTCCGAGGCGCCGTACTCGTTCGTGAGCGCGCAGCCGAACGCGCCCTCGATTGCCGCGGCGGCCTCCGGCGCGAGGCACTCGCCACCGGACCACAGGCGCACGGGCCTGATCTTCAGCCGTCCGGCCTCCTGCTCCTCGGCCAGCAGCGCGAGCATCGTCGGGTAACTCGCGAGGAAGGCGGGCTGGTAGCCGTTCAATTCCCGCACGAGCTTCGGCAGCGGGTCGAGGATCGAGAATCCGCGCGCGGTCATCAGCGGATTGCTCTGGCTGGCGCGCTGCCACGAGGCGATGCTCGCGAAGTGCTCTCCGGTCGCTGCCACCAGCGCGGCCCGCCCGCCGCGCGCCAGCACGTCCCAGGAATGCAGCGCCGCGAAGCGCACCGGATCCATGTGCATGGCCATGAGCGCGTCGAACGTCGCCAGCGCCTCGCCGTCCTGCACGAAGAGGCCCGGCTCCCCCGTGCTGCCGGAGCTCTTCCACACGACGTAGCGGTCGAGGTAGCGTTCGCCGATGTGCTCGCGGTCGGCGACGAAGGCGGTCACGCCCTCCAGGCTCACCTGCGGATCGGTGACCCAGTCGTCGAACTGCGCCATCAGGGCGTGCTTGTTCACGACCGGCAGCTCGCGCGGTTCCAGTTCGCGGTGGGGCAGCCCGCGCCAGGCGTGGCGATAGAACGGCGACTGCTCGCGGGCGAAGCGGACCAGCGCGTTGAATCGGTTGCGGCGCGCGGCGTCGATGGCGCCGATCCCCGCGCTGCGCGTCCACCAGATCTCGCACAGCCGCGAGAACGACGTCCATCGGGCGATCGAGGAGCTGACCGGTTCCCACGGCTTCGCGGGCGTGGTCCTTGCCATCGCTTGTCGCCTCCTTTGCCTCGTTGCAGCCACGGCCTGGAGGAGCCGGCATGCCGGCTTCAGGCCGCTAGTGCGTCACGGGCTCGACATGCACCAGCTCGGCATGGCCGAACCCCTTCCGGTAGTCGAGCACCGAGATCACCTTCGGGCGGATCCTCACGAACACCATCGCGCTGGGGTCCACCGGCGGGGACATGCCGAGCACCGTCGGGAACCGCCTCGTGATGAGGTCCATCGCCTTGCGGCTCTCGCCCGAGTCGTCCGGGAGCACTTCGGCGGTGCCTCCCATCGACAGCCCCTTGATGTCGCCCCAGCTGGCGTAGGGCGGGACGATGGTGAGGGAGACCTTGTTGCAGTGCAGGATGTTCTTCACCTTCTGGCTGCCGCGGTCCGTGCCGAAATAGATCGCGAGGCCGTCGTTCGCGTAGCCCAGGGTGTTGGCCTGCGGATAGCCGTCGTCGCGCAGCGTGGCGAGCGTGAGGTCCGTCTGCGTGTCGACGATCTCCATGATGAAGCGCTTGGTCCTGGCGTCCATGCCGGCTCCTTCCGCTGTTGGCGGCACCTGGCTACAGCATCGCCCAACGGGGCAGCCCCCCGCTTGCGTTGGATCAAAATTGGCGCTGTCGGCTGTGCCAGCATCAACCTGGAGGTGGCAGGTGGAAGGCGAAAGGGCAATCGTGGCGGGGGGCATCGGGCGGGAGCCGGTGTTCCGCATGCGCGGGGTGAGCAAGACCTACCGCATGGGGGAGGTCGAGGTGCGCGCGCTCGAGGGCGTCGACCTGGAACTCTACGCAGGCGAGTTCGTCGTGCTGCTCGGCGCCTCGGGGAGCGGCAAGTCCACCCTGCTCAACATCCTCGGCGGCCTCGATGTCCCGACCTCCGGCGAGGTGTTCTATCTCGACCACACCCTTTCCGGCGCGGCCGACGCCGCGCTCACCGCCTACCGGCGCGAGCACGTCGGTTTCGTGTTCCAGTTCTACAACCTCATCCCCAGCCTCACCGCGCTGGAAAACGTGGCTCTCGTCACCGAGATCGCGGAACGCCCGATGCCGGCCGCCGAGGCGCTGGGACTGGTGGGCCTCGGCGACCGGATGAACCACTTCCCGGCGCAGCTCTCCGGGGGCGAGCAGCAACGGGTGGCCATCGCGCGCGCGGTGGCGAAGCGGCCTGACGTGCTGCTCTGCGACGAGCCGACCGGGGCGCTGGATTTCGCCACCGGCAAGGTGGTGCTGGACGTGCTCGCGCGCCTGAACGCAGAGCTCGGTACCACCACGGTCATCATCACGCACAACGCGGCGATCGCGCGCATGGCCGACCGGGTCGTGCGCATCTCCAGCGGCCATGTCAGCGGCGTCGAGACCAATGCGGTGCGGGCGAAAACCGGGGAACTGGCGTGGTGAGCCTCGCGCCGCTCGACCTCAAGCTCGCGCGCGACCTGTGGCGCATGCGCGGCCACGTGGTGGCGGTGGCCATCGTCGCGGCCTGCGGCACCGCGACCTTCGTCACGATGCGCGGCACCTACGACGCGCTGGTGGCCTCCCGCGCGGTGATGTACGAGCGCCAGCGCTTCGCCGACGTATTCGCCTCCGCCAAGCGCGCGCCCCGGCCGGTGCTCGAGCGCATCACCGCGATCCCGGGGGTGGCGAGCATCGAGGACCGCGTGGTGCACGAGGTGACGCTCGACGTGCCGGGGCTCGCCGAGCCGGCGACCGGGCGGCTGGTGTCGATTCCCGACGCCGAGCGCGACGCGCTCAATGCCATCCGCCTGCGCAGCGGCCGCTACATCCACGCCAATGCGCCCGACGAGGTCGTGGCGAGCGAGGCGTTCGCCAGGGCCAACGGCCTGAAGCCGGGAGCGTCGATTGCCGCGGTGATCAACGGCCGATGGCAGAGGCTGCAGGTGGTCGGCATCGCGATTTCGCCCGAATACGTGTTCGAGCAGCGCGGCGTCAGCGCTTTTCCCGACAACCGGCGCTTCGGCGTGCTGTGGATGGGCCGCACGGCGCTCGAGGCGGCGCTCGACATGAAGGGGGCATTCAACGATGTGGCCCTGCGGCTGGCGCCGGGGGCCAACGTCGACGCGGTGATCGACGCCGTCGACCGGCTGCTCGAGCCGTACGGGGGCCTCGGCGCCTATGACCGCGACCAGCAGCTCTCCCACCAGTTCCTTCGCGACGAGATCGCGCAGGACCGCGTCACCGGCACCCTGATCCCGGCGATCTTCTTCGCGGTGACGGCGTTCCTGATCCACAACGTGCTGGTGCGGCTGATCGCGCTGCAACGCCCGCAGATCGGCCTGCTCAAGGCGTTCGGCTACGGCACGGGCGCGGTGACCTGGCACTTCGTCAAGTTCGCCCTCGCCGCGGTGGCCGTCGGCGGCGCATCCGGCGTGGCGCTCGGCATCTGGCTGGGAGACGGTCTCGCCGACCTGTACCGCGAGTTCTTCCACCTGCCCGATCTCGAGTTCATGGTGAGCGCAAGCACGCTCGTCCTGGTGGTGGCGCTGGGGTTCGCGACGGCAACGCTGGGCGCGTTGCCGGCGGTGCGCCGCGCTGCGCGCATGCCTCCTGCCGAGGCCATGCGGCCCGAGGGGCCGGCACAGTTCCGTCCCCTGCTGCTCGAGCGCCTCGGCTGGTCGGCCGTGGTGCCGACGATGCTGCGCATGGTGCTGCGCAACCTCGAGCGCCGGCCGCTCAAGGCCTCGCTTTCCGCGCTGGCGATCGGGCTCGCCACGGCCTTGCTCGTGGTGGGCCAGTTTTCCTTCGATGCGCTCGACGAGATCATCCGCGTCCAGTTCCGCCACGCGCAGCGCGACGACGTCGCCGTCGACTTCATCGAGCCGCGCAGCGCGCAGGCGGCCAACGACCTTGCCTCGCTGCCCGGCGTGCTGCGGGTGGAGCCCTACCGCGCAGTCCCGGTGCGCATGCGCTTCGGCCACCGCGACCGGCGCGGGGCCGTCCTCGGGCTCACCGAGGGCGCGACGCTGCGCCGGCCGCTCGACAGCAAGATGCGCGAAATCCACGTGCCGCCCGAAGGCATCGTGCTTTCCGACAAGCTCGCGCGCGTGCTCGGCGTGCGGGCGGGCGATGCGGTGACGGTGGAGGTGCTCGAGGGCAGGCGCGGCACGCACAAGGTGACGGTCGCGGGCACGGTGGACGAGTTCATCGGCATGTCCGCGTACATGGACGCGCGCGCGCTCGCCCGAATGCTCGGCGAAGGGCCGGCGATCTCCGGCGCATACCTCGCCATCGATCCGGCGCGCCAGGCCGAGCTGTTCGCGAAGCTCAAGCAGATGCCGGCGGTGGCGGCCGTCACGCTGCGCGAGGCGACGCTGAAGAGCTTCCTGGACACCGTGGCGCGCAACATCACGCTCTCGACCACGGTGCTGATCTCCTTCGCGTGCGCGATTGCCGCGGGAATGGTGTACAACGGCGCGCGCATCGCGCTCTCCGAGCATGCCGTGGAGTTCGCGTCCCTGCGCATCCTGGGCTTCACGCAGCGCGAGGTGGGTACCATGCTGCTGGCGGAGCAGGGCATCCTGCTGGCGCTCGGCATCCCGCTCGGTTGCGCGATCGGCTTCGCCACATGCGCGTGGCTGGTGCGCGTGTTCGACACCGAGCTCTATCGCATGCCGCTGGTGGTGAGCGGGACGACATTCGGTGCCGCGGGGGCAGTGGTCGTGGCGGCGGCGATCGTCTCCGGGGCGCTGGTACTCTACCAGTTGCGGCGGGCCGATCTTGTGGAAGTGCTGAAGACGAGGGAATGACGTGGCGAACGGCGCGAAGAGACCGAAGGGGATGCGTTGGGCGGGCTGGGGCGCGGCTGCGGCGATCGCCGCGGCGCTGCTCTGGGTCCTTTTCCGGCCGGATCCGGTTGCGGTCGAGGTCGCGCAGGCGAAGCGCGGGGCGATGCAGGTCACGGTGACCCAGCAGGGAGAAGTGCGCGTGCAGGACCGCTACGTGGTGACCGTGCCGGTGGCGGGGCGCATCTCCCGCGTGACGCTGAAGGACGGCGACCCGGTCGCGCGCGACCAGGTGGTGGCGATGGTGCAGCCCGCGCCGCTCGACGCGCGCGAGCGCGAGCAGGCGCAGGCGCGGCTCGAGTCGGCGCGCGCACTGACGCGCGAGGCGCAGCAGAACGCCGCGCGCGCGCAGGCGGAACTCGCGCAGGCGGAGCGCGACCGCATCCGGGCCGAGAAGCTGCTTGCCGAGAAGTTCGTGTCTCCGGAAGCGGTCGAGCGCGCGCGAACGGCCGAGTCGACGGCGCGCAGCTCCTTCGACGCCGCCCGCTCACGCGAGTCCGCGGCCCGCTTCGATGCGCAGGCAGCCGAGGCGACGCTGCTCGCGGCCGATGGCAAGCCCGGCCGCCTCGTCCCGCTCGTGTCCCCTTCCAGGGGCAACGTGCTGCGCGTGATGGAGCAGAACGAGCGCACGCTTGCCGCGGGCACGCCGGTCATGGTGATCGGGGACGCGGCGAAGATAGAGATCGTCGCCGACCTGCTTTCCACCGATGCGGTCAAGGTGCCGCCCGCGGCCGTGGTGCTGATAGAAAACTGGGGCGGCGACAGGACGCTGCGCGGGCGCGTGCGCACCGTCGAACCCTATGCCTTCACGAAGGTCTCGGCGCTGGGCGTGGAAGAAAAGCGCGTCAACGTCGTCATCGACCTGCTCGATCCGCCGGGCAAGCTCGGCGACGGCTATCGCGTCGAGGCCCGCGTGGTCCTCTGGTCCGGCGAAAACGTGCTCAAGGTCCCGGCCAACGCGGTGTACCGCAGCGGCGAAGGGTGGGCGGTGTTCGCGGTCGAGCGCGGCCGGGCGGCCAGGCGCGAGGTCAAGGTCGGGCAGCGCAGCGCGCTCGAGGCCGAGATACTCGACGGCCTGAAGGAGGGCGACACCGTGATCCAGTTCCCCGGCAACGAGATCGCGGACGGCGCCGCCATCGCCGTTCGCTAGCGTCCTAATGCAGGCCCGATGACTTGAGGCGGACCATCTTGGCCGCGTACAGGTCGTGGTCCTTTCGCGTCGTGCTGTTCTCCATCGCGAGGGCCAGTTCCTTGCCGGCCCGCTCGTTGTCCCCCAGGTTGAAGAGCGCGAGCGCGAGCCAGAAATGGAACTCGTGGTAGAACGGGGCGCGGTCGATTTCCTTCGTGAAGAAATCGCGTGCCGCGCTGAAGTCCCCCGCGCGCATGGCCGCCACGCCCCGGTTGAAGAAAGCGAAGGGAGGCTCGGGGTCGATCTGCGCGAGCTGCGCCTCGAGTTCCCGCGACTCGGCGACGCGGCCCAGGTCGGCCAGCACGGTCGCCATGTTCGACATCAGGCTGATGTTGCGCGGCTCGTACTTGAGTCCGTGGGCGAGTACCTTCGCCGCCTCGTCGAGATTGCCGTGGCGCCGGTAGACGACTCCCAGGGTGTTGTAGAGCGTGACGAACTGCGGGTCCTGCCGGATCGCCTCGCGCGCGAACCAGTACGCGTCGTCGACATTGTCCGCGGCGAGCGACTCGGCCGCGCGGTTGTTCATGTACATGGCGAGGATGGTGTCCTCGCCGAGCTTCTTCCAGATCGTGCCGCGCAGGTCCCGGGGCGGCAGGAAGTCCACCGTGAGCTGCTCGCCCTCGTCGTACTGCGAGCCCACTTTCGGCGGCCTCGCGCCGAGGGTGAGGTTGACGTGCCCGATGGAGAAATAGGTGTTGCCGTGCCGGCTCCAGGTCTCGTCGAAGTACAGGCTCTGGTAGCGCACGGGCACGCCCATCTGCCGGGCGAACGCGGCCGTCATGATCACCAGCGACAGGCAGTTGCCCGAGCGCGCCTCGAACGCTTCGGCGGCGTTGCGCGTGAACGCGGCGTCGTATTCGAGCTTGAGCTGCCCCTTGTCGCGCAGGGCCTCGACGAGCGCCCGCTGCCGGCCCTTGTGGCCCGCCGGCGACCCGATCTCCGTGGCGAGATAGCCCTTCATCTCATCGCTGAGCGCGAGCACCTGCCGGGCGTCGATCGCCTGCGACGGGGCGCGGAACAGGTGGTCGGCAAAGAAGCGGTCCGCCTGCGAGGCGGGGGGCGCGGACGCGCAGCCGCCCAGCGCGAGTGACAGCAGCAAGAGTGCACCGGTTTTCATGTGGCGTCTCCTTCGGCTTGAAGGGCCATTGTGCGCCGAAACGGCGGCGGTCCGCAGCCGATTCTCGCGCCGCCTGGCGCCTCAGTCCAGGGCGCCGAACCAGCCGCGCCTTGCCATCCATTTTGCCGCCTCGAGCACCGGCAGGATCGTCAGCGCGGCGCCGCCGACGATGGCCCAGTCCACCGGGTGCAGGGCGAACATCCCGAACGGCTCCTTCAGGAAGGGCAGATAGACGACCAGGCACAGCAAGGCGGCTTCCCAGGCCGTGGCGAGGTTGAGCCAGCGGTTGGCGAACGGGCGGTCGAGCGCCGACAGCCGGTCGGAGCGGAAGTTGTAGGCGTTCACGAGCTGGATCAGCACCAGGCAGACGAAGGTCATCGTCATCGCGTCGGCGGCGCTGCGGCCCGACCGCAATGCCCACGTGAACAGCGCGAGGTTGACCGCGGCCGACCACGCGCCGCCGACCAGCATCAGCGCGACCACGGGCCGCGTGAAGATGCCGGTGCCGGGGTCGCGCGGCTTGCGGCGCATCAGGTCGTGCTCGGGCGGGTCGACCGCGAGCGCCAGCGCCGGCAGGCCGTCGGTGGCGAGGTTCACGTAGAGGATCTGCACGGCGGTAAGCGGCAGGGGCAGGCCGAGCAGCATGGCGCCGGCCATGAGCCCGATCTCGCCGATGTTGGAGGAGAGCAGGAACATCAGGTACTTCTTGATGTTGCCGAAGATGCCGCGGCCTTCCTCCACGGCGGCGACGATCGAGGCGAAGTTGTCGTCGGTGAGCATCATCGCCGCCGCTTCCTTCGCGACATCGGTCCCGGTGATGCCCATGGCAACGCCGATGTCGGCCTTCTTCAGCGCCGGGGCGTCGTTCACGCCGTCGCCGGTCATCGCGACGACGTGCCCTTGCTGCTGGAGCGCGGTCACGACGCGCAGCTTGTGCGCCGGCGACACGCGCGCATAGACGTCGATGTTCGCGACTTCGCGCGCGAGTTCGGCGTCGCCCATCTCCTCCAGTTGCGCGCCGGTGACCACGCGGCCCTTCCTCAGGATGCCGAGTTCGCGGGCCACGGCGCGCGCCGTCGCCGGGTGGTCGCCGGTGATCATGACGACGCGAACGCCGGCGTCCTCGCACTTGCGCATCGCGGCCTCGGCTTCCGGCCGCGGCGGGTCGATCATGCCGACGAGGCCGAGGAAGGTCATTTCGCGTTGGGCGTTTTCCGGCGTGGCGTCGGCGCGCATCGCGACGGCGATGACGCGCAGGGCGTCGTTCGCCATTTCATGCGCGACGTGGAGGATCTCCTGCCGGCCTTCCTCGCCGAGCGGCGCCGCGCCCTCCGCCGTGAGCAGCGCGGTGCACGAAGCGACGATCACTTCCGGCGCCCCCTTGGCGTAGGCGACGACGCCATCGCCGGTCGCGTGCAGCGTCGTCATGCGCTTGGTCTCGGAGGCGAAGGGAATCTCGTGCACGCGCGCGAAGCGGGCGTCGAGATCCGCCTTGTTCAATCCGGCCTTCGCGGCGGCCGCGAGCAGCGCGCCCTCCGTAGGGTCGCCGCTCACCGTCCAGGCGCCGTCGGCCTCGCCTTGCAGGATGCGCGCGTCCGACGCGAGCGCCGCCGCCCTGAGCAGGTGCTCGAGCGCTTCGGGAGGCTCGCAGCGCACGCCGTCGCGCAGGAACTCGCCTTGCGGCTCGTAGCCGATGCCGGACACATCGAGCAGGTGGCCGTGGACGTAGACCTTGCGCGCCGTCATCTCGTCGCGGGTCAGCGTGCCGGTCTTGTCCGAGCAGATCACCGAGGTGCTGCCGAGCGTTTCCACCGCCGAGAGGCGGCGCATCAGTGCGCGCCGCTTCGCCAGCCTCTGCACGCCGAGCGCCAGCGAAATGGTGACGACCGCGGGCAGGGCCTCGGGCACGACCGCGACGGCGAGCGCGATCCCGAATACCAGCATCTCGATGAACGGCTGGCCGCGCAGCAGGCCGAACACGACGATCACGGCGACGATCGCCAGCGCCGCTCGCGCGAGCGCCCGCCCGAGCTTGTCGAGGTTCAACTGCAACGGGGTCTTGCCGGTCTCGACGTCCTCGAGCAGCCGGGCGATCTTGCCGAATTCCGTCTGCATGCCGGTGGCTGCCACCAGTGCGCGTCCCCGGCCATAAGTGGCGGCAGTGCCCGCGTACACCATGTTGCTGCGATCGGCCAATGCGAGTTCGGGGTCGGCGAGCGCGGCCACGCCCTTCTCCACTGCTCCCGATTCGCCGGTGAGCGCAGCCTGTTGCACCTGCAGGTTCGCTGCCTCGAAAAGGCGCGCGTCGCCGGCGACGCGGTCGCCTGCGCGCAGGATGAGGACGTCGCCCGGGACGAGGTCGCGCGCGGCGATCTCGCTTTCCCGCCCGTCGCGCAGGACGCTCGCGGTGGGGGCGGCGAGCGTTCGCAACGCCTCGATCGCGCGCTCCGCGCGGTACTCCTGGAAGAAACCGAAGAGCACGGCGAACAGCACGATGACCGTGATCGCGATGGCCTCGACGCCGTGGCCGAGCAGCGCCGACAGCGCCGTGGCCGCGAGCAGGATGACGATGAGGACGTTCTTCACCTGTGCCGCGAGCAGCGCCCACGGCGAGACGCGGCGCGTTGCCTGCAATTCGTTGGGGCCGGCCTCCGACAGGCGTTGCCGCGCCTGCGCGGTGGTCAATCCGGAGGGGGTCGATCGAAGTTGCCCGAACAGTTCGTCCGCCGCGACAGCGTGCGGGGGCAGGCTTGGAAGGGAGTCGGTGCTGCGGGCCTTGTCCATGGCTTCCGTGCGGTGGAGGGCGGGGCGGCTCGCCGCCCCGGTGGTGGCCTGCCTACATTACCAGCCGCTTCGCGTGGGCACTTTGCGCGTGGACAAGGCGCGCCAATGTGGGCAGCAGGTTCAGCCCGGTTTCCGCCTTGAGGCGCAGCGCGGCGGTGCGCAAGTCATCGAAAGATTCGCCGATGGCCCGCCCGCGCGCAGCCAGCACGACGGTATTGCCCGCTTCGCCCGCCGGCAGGACCAGCACGCGCTTGGCGAACACCTCGCGAATGCGCTCGACGCTTGCCGCAACGCCCTTGCGCCGGTCGAGCAGGTTCACCGCGAGCATTCCCTGCCGGGTGAGGCGTTCCATGCAGTCCCGGTAGAAGGGCACCGAGTCGAGCTTGCCCGCGCGGCCCTTGGCGTCGAAGCCGTCGATGAGGATGAAGTCGAAGCGCGGCGCGGCTGCGGCCATGAACTCGCGGCCGTCGCCGATCTCGATCGCCAGGCGCCCGGGATCGTCTGGCAGCTTGAAGGACTGGCGCGCGGTGGCGACCACGGCGGGCGTGATCTCGACCACGGTCAGCTTCGCTTTCGGGTGGTGGCGATGCAGGAACTTGGTGATCGACGCGGCGCCGAGACCCACTTGCAGCACGGACTTCGGCCAATCGGGCTGGTCGGCGCGCAGCAGCAGCGGCATCATCATCTCGCGCGTGTATTCGAGCTCCAGCGCCCACGGCCGCGCGATCCGCATCGCGCCCTGCACCCAGTGCGAGCCGAAATGCAGGTAGCGGACGCCGTCTTCCTCGCTGGTCTCGATAGATGCCATGTTGAAAAACGGGGTCAGGTTACATTAAGTCAATAATGGGGTCAGAGTACATTTTCCCCGAAATGCAACCTGACCCCGTTTCCCGGGAGTTCTCCGAAGTCGGGCAGAATACGCGATCCCCCATCCCGCTGGAGAGTGAATTGAAGATTTCGATGTACGAAGCCTCGGTGCCGGTGTTCGCCAAGGTGCTGGGCAACCTCGCCGCCATCCTCGAAAAGGCCGCCGCGCATGCCGAGGCGAAGAAGATCGAACCCGCCGTGCTGCTGCAAAGCCGCCTCGCTCCCGACATGTTCCCGCTGGTGCGGCAGGTGCAGATCGCCGCCGATGCGGCCAAGGGCGGCGCCGCGCGGCTCGCCGGAGGTCGAGCTTCCTTCCTACGAAGACAATGAAGCGACCTTCGCCGGAACTCGTGCAGCGCCTGAAGAAGACCGTGGCTTTCCTGGAAACGCTCAAGCCCGCTTCGTTCGAAGGCTCCGAGGACCGCACGGTGACCTGGAAAACGCGCACGGCCGAGAAGTCGATGGTCGGCATGCCGTACCTCCTCACCCACGTCACGCCGAACCTGTTCTTCCACGTGACGACGGCCTACAACATCCTTCGCCACAACGGCGTGGAGATCGGCAAGCAGGACTTCCTCGGCCGGTCGTAAGGAACAATCGGGGTCAGAGCCGTCAATGGGGTCAGAGCTTAAATATCTGGCGCGGATCGCGCAGCGATCACGGCCTCCGGAAATGTACCTGACCCCGTAACGAGATATGTCGGCTCTGACCCCGATTCCGATCCCGGTCATCTTCGCGCCCGCGCGGAGGCGAGCTGCGCCTCCAGGGCGCCGATGCGCTCCAGCAACGTGAGCGCCAACGCCAGCGCGTGCGTATCGAGCTCGAGGCCTTCCTTCAGCCGGGAGGCCTTGCGCAGCGTCACCACGCATTCGGCCGTGAAGGTCCATTGCGCCGCGTCGACGGGCACGAGCGCGCCGTAGTCCACGAGTTCGCGCACTTCCTCCTCGGAGAGTCCGCACAGGGCCACCAGTTCGGTGATCGAGACGATCTCGTCGCGGTCCACCCACACGCCTTCGCCATGTTCAGCTTGCATCTTTCGCCTCCGATCGGAAGTGGCCGCGCGGATTGAATGCCGAGGCCCCCGCGAGTTCCTTCATCAGCGCCTGCTCGCGCTCCGTGAGTTTCGGCGGAATGACGATCTGCGCGATAGCGTAGAGATCGCCTTCGCCGCCCCTGGGGTTCGGCAGCCCTCGCCTGGCGAGCCTGCAGTTTCTGCCCGGTGTTGGTCGCCGGCGGCACCTTGAGGCTCACCTTGCCGGCGAGCGTCGGCACTTCGACCGCCGCGCCCAGCGCGGCCTCCCATGGCGCGAGCGGCAGGTCGAGGTAGAGGTCGTGCCCGTCGACGCGATACAGCCGGTGCGGCGCGAGCGTGATGTCGAGGTAGAGGTCGCCGTCCGGGCCGCCGTGGAAACCCTTGCCGCCCTTGCCGCGCAAGCGCAGGCGCTGGCCGTCGGTGGCGCCCTTCGGGATGCGCGCGGTGAACTTGCGTTTCGCGTGATGCAGCCGGCCGTGCGCGTCGTAGTCGGGCACATCGAGGTCGAGGTCGACCATCGTCCCGTGGAAGGCGTCCTCGAGCGTGATGCGCGCGGTGACTTCGTAGTCCTGTCCGGGCATCGGCCGGTCGGCGCGCGCGCCGCCGCCGTGCTGCCTTGCGCCCGATGCCGGCGAAGAGGTCGGCCAGGTCGATGTCGTCGAAGGAAAACTGGCCGTCAGCGAAATGCTGGCCGGCGCCCCGGCCCCAGTCGGGCGGCGGGCGGAAGTCCTCGCCCTGGCCGGTGGCTGCCGAGCTGGTCGTAGGCGGCGCGCTTTTCCGGGTCCTTGAGCGTCTGCTAGGCCTCGGCGAGCTCCTTGAATTTCTCCTCGCCTGCGGGGTCCTTGGTGACGTCCGGATGGTACTTCTGCGCGAGCTTGCGATAGGCCTTCTTGATCTCGTCGGTGCCGGCGTCGCGCTTCACGCCGAGCGTCGCGTAGTAGTCCTTGAATTTCATTGCCAGGCCTCTCCAGCGAAAACGGGGTCAGAGTACATTTCCCGGGCTTCGCTTGGAAATGTACTCTGACCCCGTTTTCGGGGAAATGTACTCTGACCCCGTTTACCGGGGATCCGGCTAGAAGCGCCCGACCAGCGAAAGCGTCGGTCCCTGGAACTTGTAGTTCACGTTGCCGTTCCAGTCGCTCTTGGTGATGTCGAGCCGGTAATTGTTGTAGCTGTAGCCGGCCTCCACGCCCCAGTTCTTCACCGGGTAATACTGGATGGCGGCGTTGAAAACGTTGAGCGTGCCGTCGTAATCGCCGTACTTGATGCCGAACCAGTTGAGGCGCACGTTGGCGCTCCACTTGTCGTCGAACTTCGTCGAGCCCTGCAGCGCGATGACCGGCAGCGGAGCGCTCGCGCTCTTGCTTGACGACAAATTCCCCTGCGGCCCCGAAAGTCCTACATCCAGTTTGGTGTAGTCGACGCCCAGGCCGATCGCCAGTTCATTGCCGCCATCCTGGTAGAACGAATACAGGTAGGTCAACGCGTAGACGGTGCTGTCGAAATTGCTGTTCACGCTCGTGTTGATCGGGAACACCACGTCGCCGAAGCGGATCTCGCCCGAGGCGGTCGCGGTCGCACTGCGGTCGAGCTTCAGGTAGTTGAACTCCAGGCGGTGGCGCTGGGCGAAGCGCCATGTCGCGTCGAAGATCGGCAGCGTCTTCGAATCCGTGAGGCCGAGGTCGCTTTCGAAGTTGATCGTGGTGCCGATCGCGCCATTGGCGGCATTGGCCTGGGCGGAGGAGGAGATGTCGGGCCAGAACGCGCCGATGCGAAACTCGAAGGCGTCGTACTTGGCGGCCTGCGCGAAGGAGGTGGCGGGCAGCGCGAGGAGCAGCGCCGCAGCAAGGGGGGAGAGTCTCATTGAAGGTCCTTATTGAAGGCTTGATGGCGGGAAAGGGAAGGTTCAATTCCCATTATAATGCTGCAGCGCGCAACGTGCATTCGATTCCCATAAGAACCGGGGTCAGAGACGTAATACTTCGGGATTCGGGCCAGGCTCCGAATGACGACGAAGTATTACGTCTCTGACCCCAATTATTTCTTCAGCACCACCGGTTCGGCGTGCACGCTCTCGCCCGCGTCGGCCAGCCAGAACTGGCCCTCCTGGATGCTGCAGTTGATCGACATGTTGCGGGCGGCGAGCTTTGCCATGGCGAGGCTCGCGTCCTGCGGGATCTCCACGACGCAGAGGTTGTCGTGGCGGGCGAGCGCCGGCGCATTCTGGCCCCACCACATCCCCGCGCCGCGACCGTAGAGGTACACCGTCACGCGGTCGGCGCGCCCGCAGGCCTTGCGCACGTCGCGCTCGTCGGGCAGCCCCACGTCGATCCACAGCTTGATTCGGCCCGTGAGGTCTTTCTTCACGAGGTCGGGCTCGTCGTCGGCGGAGATCCCGCGGCCGAATTCCAGCGACTCGTCGGCATTCAAGGCGAACGCCAGCAGCCGCACCATCATGCGTTCGTCGGTCTCCGAGGGGTGGCGCGCGAGCGTCAGCGAATGGCTCGCGTAATAGGCGCGGTCCATGTCCGAGACCTGCAGCTCGGCCTTGAAGATCGTCGCCTTGAGCGCCATTACTTCTTCGCGAGGCCCTTGGTGATCAGCTCCGCGGTGATTTCGTTCAGCCCCGTCTTGCGCGAGGCCGCGAGGTCCTGGATCTGCTTGACGAGATCGCCGTGCAGCTTGCAGGCGAAGGGTACGAGGCCGAGCTCGCGGTCGCGCTCGCGCTGCTCGCGCTTGTCGAGCGGCGCATGCGCATCCTTGCCGAAGCGGCCGGGGGTGGATGCCTGTCCCTGCCTGCCTTCGATTGCCTTGCCCTTCTGCTTCGCGAGGTCCATCGGCTTCATGGCCATGGCGCGCTCCTTTTGGGTTGTGCGAAACCGGCCATTCTACGCAATGCGCGCGATCGGGCCGGATTGCCATGGGATACAATCACCGGGAAGCGCGGTGCAGCCACGCCGCTTGAAGCGCCGGCTCGCACACCGCCATCGCCTCGCCGGCGGCGCCCAACCAACTGGAGGATCCAAGAATGAATTTCCGTTCGACGTTCGCATTGATTGCGCTCGCGGTGCTGGCATCCGGCTGCCAGAGCACGACGATCCGGTCGGCCTGGTTCGACACGAACTTCACCGGGCCGCCCATGCGCAAGATCGTCGTCGCAGGCAGGGTCGACAGTACCGTCACGAGCCGCGTGTTCGAGGATGCCTTCGCCGAAAGGCTGCGCGCCGCCGGCGTCGATGCCGTCGCCGGCCATACCATCCGGCTCAACGACGCGGGCCTGTCGGAGGCCGCGATTGCCGCGGCCGTCGCGAACACCGGGGCCCAGGGCCTGTTGCTCGTCACGCTGCTCGGCGTGGATACGCGGACCCAGGTCACGACGACCATGGTGTCCGGCGGCATGGACTGGGGCTGGGGACCATGGGGCGGCGGCCCGACCCGGATGATGGTTCCGGTGCAGGAGGTCAGGCAATACGACCTCGCCACCGTGGAGACCAAGCTGTTCGACGTGAAGACGAAACAGCTGGTGTGGGCGGCCACCACCAGCACCTTCAGTCCGGGGACCGTGGCGCGGGAGACCCCCGGGTTCGCGGACCTCATCATCGGGCAACTCTCCGAGCGGGGCGTCATCGCGCGCAAGTAGTTACCGCATTGCGGGCGCGCGTCAGAAGATGAACGTGCGGCCCACCGCCGAAGGAACCAGGACGCTTTCATCGCAGGCTTTCGTCAGCGCGGTGAAGGCGCGCCAGCCGGTGCAATGCGCCGGCACGATGCGCTTCAAGCCGAACGACATCAGGTCGCGGATCGTGTCGGGAATCGCCGGCTCCACCGTCCGTCCGGCGAGGTGGAAACCTCCCATCAGGGCGTACAGCGGAACGTCGCCGAAAACCGTGCGCGCATCCGTGAGCACATTCACCACGCCCGCGTGCGAGCACATCGAGAACACGACGATGCCCTTGCCCTTCACGTTCACGGCGAGGTAACGCTCGTCGCGCAGCCACGGGTCGTCTTCCCACGATAGCCCGTCGGCGGCGCGTTTCATGTGGCCGGGATACCCCTTTTCGTACGCCGTCACGCGCGGGATGTCGCCGCTCAGGTAGAACTGTTCCCCGCCGATCAGCCGCGCCTCGGGCGAATTGACCACGTCGGCGCCGGCCGCGCGGAGTTCTCCCACGCCCGGAATGTCCTTGTAGGGCAGGGTGCTCCCGTCGGGCAGGGTATTGCCGCGCCTGGCGAACATGCCGTCGTTCACGTGGACCGGGATGCGCCTGCCGCCGTTCGCTTCGAAGGCGAGGCGCACGGCTTCGGCCAGCCCGCCGGCGTGGTCCCAGTGCCCGTGCGAAAGCGCCATCGCCTCGATGTCCTTGAACGGGACGCCGAGGCGCGCGCCGTTTCGCGTCACCGTGTACGCCTCGGGTCCCGCGTCGAACAGGACATGGCGCGTTTCGCCGCCGGAGCGCACGGCGAGCACCAGCGACAGGCCATGGTGGGCGCAGCACTTGGCCTCGCCCGACATCTCCGTCATGCCGGCCTTGATCAGCGCGGCAGTCTCGCCGACAACGCCGGGGGGAGTCGTGGACAGGGCATCGGAGACGTTGTCCACGAGCACCAGCGCCTCGAGGAGATCGACCGGGCGCAGGCCGGATGCTGCATTTTCTTTCATGATGCGCTCTCCAGTACTTGAGTGAAGGCGAGAACAGGCTTCGCCGGGAGCGGGGAACTACTCGATGCCGAGCACCCACTGGATCAGCACCTTCAGCAGGAAGCCGAAGATGCCGAAGGCGAGCACGAAGAAGAGGATGAAGGTGCCGAAGCGCCCGGCCTTCGATTGCCGCGCCATCTGCCAGATGATCACCAGCATCAGCGTGATGAACGCGCCGATGCCCCAGGTCATGCCGAGATGGGCGATCTCGGCTTCGGTGAGGCCGAATACGGTGCCGGGCATGGGCGGCTATTCGTATCGCAAGGGCACGCCGTCGGTCACGACAAGGTCCTTGTAGGCGTGCCAGGTGGCGTGGCCGATGAGCG
This sequence comes from uncultured beta proteobacterium, assembly GCA_963849005.1. Taxonomy (GTDB): domain Bacteria; phylum Pseudomonadota; class Gammaproteobacteria; order Burkholderiales; family Usitatibacteraceae; genus CAWKGC01. The sequence continues at coordinate 475,058 of CAWKGC010000021.1, forward strand.
GCACGGCAAGGATGAAGCCGAGCATCGCGGTGGCGAACGACAGCGCGATCGCGGCGAGGATCACGCCGGCCCAGAGCGCCATCGTCACCGGGTTCTCGCCGACGGCGCGCACGCTCGTGAGCAGCGCCTGGCGCAGGCCGACCGCGCGACCGAGCAGCAGCGGCGGCGACACCGCGAACAGCGCGAACACTACCGCCGAACCCAGGCCGCCGAGGATCGCCCAGAGCGTGAACAACAGGTTGCCCTGCTCGACGGCGGCGTAGCGCAGGAAATCCATCGGCGAGCGGATCGGCGTGGCCACGAACAGCCAGAAGAGCAGCGTGGAGACCAGCACCCAGAGCGTGCCCAGCGCGAGAAGCAGCAGGCCGAGGCGCACCAGCGGCCGCGATTCGCGCCGCCACGCCTGGACCACGGCGGCCAGCCCGGGACTCTCGCCGCGTGCCCTCAGGCGGCTCAACTCGTAGAGTCCCGTGCACAGGATCGGGCCGACCAGCACGAAGCCCGAGACCGCGCCGGGGCCCACCCACCAGTAGCGTTGCGCGACGGCGATGACGATCCAGCCGCCCAGCGTCACGGCGATCCCTTGCGCGAGGCTTGCGAGGGGCACTGCGCGCAGGTCGGCCATCCCTAGCGCAAGCCAACGTCCAGACGCACCGCGGGGGCACGTGGCGTACAGGCAGGGGTTGCGCGACTTGCGTTGCTAGCGGCATCTCATCCCCGAAGGTCCTTCTGTTTTCCAACTCGCTTGCGCCACTGCAGGAACACGATGATCGCGATGGCGAGCCCGATCGCATAGCCGATGATGCCTTCGACGACGCCTGCATGCGCCCGGTTCAATGTGGCGATCAGGAGAGCGAGCCCGGGATTGCGCATCGCGGCGGCGATCGCAGCCGCCGGCCTGACTTCGGCATCGCGCCACGCGAACGCCGCGCCGACCGCGAGGGCGACGAAGGTCATCGCGAACCCGGCGATGCTCGGCATCCAGCCGATCCGGCCGATGATCGCCGGCAGGTCGACGAGCGCCATCGCCCCCAGCACGATCAGCAGCAGGTTGCCCAGCCGTGACAGCCTGAGGCTCGAGCCTTTCCGCCAGTGCAGGCCGCCAGGCGCGGAGCGCCGCGCCGATCGCAAGCGGCAACAGTTGCGCGAAGAACACCTGACGGCCGATGTCGAGCGGCGTCACCGAGAACTCCGCGGCGAAGATCCAGTCCAGGACCACGATGCTCAGCGGCACCGTGAACACGGCGAGCAGCACGATGGCAAGGTGCAGCGCCGGCGCGAAGCGGCGGTCGCCGCCCGCGTCGATCGCCCGGCGCAGCGCGACCGGCGCGCCCGGCGAGATCGCCATCAGGATGATGCCGACGGCCACCGCCGGCGTCGGCTCGAAGAACCTGACGACGAGCACGGCAAGCGCCGGGATCGGCACCACGACCGCGAAGATCACCGCAGCCAGCACCATGCGCCGCTCGAGCGCCGCCGCGATCTGCTCGCGACCCAGCATGAGGCCGAGTGGCGAACATGACGACGAATACCGTTGCGACCGCAAACAGGCCGATCCATTGCAAGGGAATGGGCAAGGCGCTTCTCCGGTTTGCCTATGCCGCCCGGCCTTGCATGCCGCTTGCGGTCATGCCCTTCCGCCCATGCCAAGCGAATCGGCGGTGCCGGCGCGGGCACGGTCCTCGGGATCGTGGAAATCGCGTTCCACGCCACGGCCGAGAAGTTCGAGTTCCTTGCGCAACGGGGCGGCCCGCTGCGGCGGCACGGCCTCGATCAGGTTTTCCAGCATGGCCCGCATGCGGCGGGCGATCTGGGTGCTGTTGCCGCCGAACTGCCGGATCTCGGTGATCGCGAGGCTGACGAAATCTTCCCAGTCCGGCGTGCGATAGACGAGGCACAACGCTCCCGATTCGTCCCGAAGCCGCCCGGTGTCCAGTTGCCGCCTGGCGACCTCCCGCAGCAGGCGATGCACCTGGTCGAGGGCGAGCACGCCGGTGGTCGGGTCGTTGATCGCCGGCGACAGCGCCTTCGACGCGATGTCGACGACGATGCGGAACGCGAATTCCGGGATCCTGCTCCATCGTGCGCTCCGGCCCGATGGCGACGGCCTGCTCGAGCTGGCGATCGGCAATGGCCCCGCCGTTGCCGTACAAACGAAACAGCGGGTCGCCGAGGGTCATGAAATCGCCCACCTGCGGAACGAGTTCGATCAGGCAGCCGGCGCCTCGGGCCAGTGCCACGAGGCCGTCCACGTCGAACGCCAGCACGACCCCGGTGCGCCCGGTCGCAACGATGCGGGACGGTCCGCCGGGAGGCGCCAGGGCGACATTGGTCGGCGTGTCCTGCGTGCCGGCGACCAGCCGCGGGTAGACCTGCTCGATGACCTTTTGCCCGTGGTTGCCTATGTTGGTCAGGATGCGACGGGCCGCAGCGACTTGCCCACGCTTTCGATCATGTAGAGAAAGACGCCGATGCTGGCGACAGGCTGCTGTATACGGCCACCCACTGCGGTGATCTGGGGGACCGCGTCCTCGATGCGGCTCAGCGCCGCGAGCGTGAAGGTGAACGCGAAGACGAAGAGCGTCAGCGAATACTTGAGCACGGGATTGCGATAGAACGCCGGCGATGATCCGGGGCGAAAGCTGCGCGCTCGCCAGCTGGACGGCAAGCAGCAGGATAGAAAAGACGAAGACGATGAAGGTGAGCAGGGACGACGAAAGGGCGCCAAGCACGGCCCGTGCGCCATCGGGGCCCAACGCCGCTTTCCCGCCGAGGATCCCGTCGAACCAGCTGGATCACCGGAAACATCAGCAGTGCCGCCACCATGCCGATGAGAGGCGGAAGCCAGACGGAGTTCCCGAGAAAGTCCCGGAGTTGGTATCGCTGCAGCCAGGTCATGACGTCGCTCCCTTGGTAAGGCAATCCGGCGCTCAGAACGCAACGCCGATCATGCCGACGAAGACCTGGTCGCTCGATCCCGGGTTGAACCAGTAGCCGCCGATCGTGACGGGGCCCCAGGTCACCTGCGCAAGCGGCCCGCGCTGGAACTCGCGGTCGCCGCCGTATACGCGGGTGCGCTGGCCGGCAACCCCGATGCGCAACCACTTGACCGGCCGGAATCCCAATTCGCTCCAGGCGTACGCGTAGCTCGCGTCCTGCTCGTTGTTTTCACGCACGTATTCGGCCTCGACGTAGAAGTCGAACTTTCCCCAGGTCGCGCTCGCTTCCAGCCCGGGCACGAAAGCCTGCGTCGTGCCCCAGGCGCCGCCGAGCAATGGCGTCAACTCCCACGTGATTTCCTTGCCGCCGGAAAAATTCCAGCCGAGGAAGGCCGAGCGCGCGCCGATCGACTCGTAGTTGACCCGGGCCTCGAGGTGCAGCGCGCCGCGGTCGGCGGTCGCGATGGCCGAGGTGTAGTTCTCGCCGCCGCGAACGGCCGTCGGATACGCGGTGAGCGCGAATTCCCATGCAGGCTTCGCGGCCGCTGCAGCGTTGTTCCCGCTCGGTTCGTCGTCGGCGAGCGCCGTCGTGGCCGTGACGGCCGCGAGCGCAGCGATGGTCCGCAACAAGGCATTCATCCGCCGAGGGCGTTGATCGCGATCACGAGCACCGTGCCCAGCCCACCATCATGAACCCGACCCTCCGGCTGCCGTAGCCGGCGTAGCGCCCCAGGGCGAGCCCGCCGAAGAACAACATCGCCAGCGCGATGGCGCGGGATACGTTCTTCGCCGTGGCGATGTCCTGGATGAACGCGAAGGGCAGCACGACGGGAAAGGTCGATGCCACGACGATCAGGAATATCGCCAGGGCGGCGAGCAGGTCTGCCCCGATTGAGCTTGGGCCGCGCCGGCAGGGAGGGCAGCGCGAGGATCCGCCCGCGAATGGCCTCGATCTCCGTCGGCGAGACGAGGACCGACAGGTTTCGCGAGATCGATTGCCCGACGATCTCGCGGCCGCGTTCCGCGTCCGGGGCCTGCTCGCACGGAGCGGGCGAGCGTGAGCGTACCTGCCGCGATCGGCCAAGGTGCGAACCAGGTACATCACCGCATCGACCAGGCCCCACGCGAGGTTGCATCCCAGGGCAGCGATGAACATCGCCCGGATCTGGTCGTCGCCCGGAATCCGCGATCGACACCGCGCCCGTGAAGGTGAGCGCCATGAACAGGCCGAAGAGCATTTCCGACACGCGGTCCACGGGACTGAGCAACGGCTCGCGGACCGCTTCCGGCGGCCTCGGCTCATTCCGACGCTCATGGGTGCCGCGGCCTTCGGGAGCCAACGAAGTACAATGGCACTTCAGACATTATCGGATCTCCCCCTATGTCCGCCAATTCTGCACTACGTTTCGATATCGTTGCGGGCCTGACCGCGGCCGCGGTCGTATTGCCCAAGGCCATGGCCTACGCGACGGTCGCCGGCTTGCCCGTTGCCGTGGGCCTCTACACCGCCTTCATCCCGATGCTGATCTACGCATTGCTCGGCTCCTCGCGCGTGCTCAGCGTGAGTTCCACTGCAACCATGGGGATCCTGACCGCTACGCAACTGGGACTGGTCGTGCCGGACGGCGACGCGGCGCAGCTGGTCACGGCAACGGCCACGCTGGCTGCGCTGGTCGGCGCGATGCTGGTCCTCGCGAGGCTGCTGAACCTGGGGTTCGTGGCGAATTTCATTTCCACGCCGGTCCTGACGGGCTTCAAGGCGGGGATCGGCCTCGTGATCGTGCTCGACCAGTTGCCGAAGCTCTTCGGTGTCCACATCACCAAGCACGGGTTCTTTGCCGACGTAGTGAGCCTCGTCCAGCACATTCCCGACACATCGATGATCACGCTGGCGCTGGCCGTGGCGACGTTCGTGGTGCTGATCGCCATGGAGCGGCTGTGGCCCCATTCCCCGGCCCCGTTGGTCGCCGTCGGCGGCGGCATCGCCGCATCCTGGTTCTTCGGGCTGGCGGGGTTGGGGGTCTCGACCGTGGGCCTGATCCCGCCGGGATTCCCGTCGCTCACCCTTCCCGATCTTTCGCTGGTCGCGCAGTTGGCGCCGGGGGCGCTCGGGATCGCGCTGATGAGCTTCACGGAGACGATTGCGGCGGGCCGCGCCTTTTCCCGCCCCGGCGACCCTCCCATCGATGCGAATCGCGAACTGGTCGCCACCGGGGCGGCGAACCTCGGCGGCGCCCTGTTCGGCGCGATGCCTGCGGGAGGCGGCACGTCGCAGACGGCGGTGGTGCGCGCCGCGGGCGGGCGTGACGCAAAAGGCATCGCTGGTGACCGCGGGCACGGCGCTGGCGACGATGCTGTTCCTGGCGCCGCTGCTGGGCCTCATGCCGCACGCGACGCTGGCGGCGGTCGTCATCGTCTTCTCGGTCGGGCTGATCCAGCCGGCGGAATTCCGCGCCATCCGCAGCGTGCGCAGGATGGAGTTTCGCTGGGCGCTTGCCGCTTGCATCGGGGTGCTGGTGTTCGGCACCCTCAAGGGCATCGTGGTGGCGATCATCGTGTCGATGATCGGGCTCGCGGCCCAGACCGCCCACCCGCGCGTGTCCGTCATCGGTCGCAAGCGCGGGTCCGATGTCCTGCGGCCGCTGTCTCCCGAACACCCCGACGACGAGACCTTCGAGGGCCTGCTGATCGTGCGGCCGGAGGGGCGCCTGTATTTCGTCAATGCGCAAAATGTGGCGGAACAGATAGACGCGCTGGTCGCGCAGCACAAGCCCCGTGTGCTGGCGCTGGACATGAGCCGGGTGCCCGACATCGAATATTCCGCGTTGCAGGCGCTGGTCGAGGGCGAAGAGCGCGAGGCCAAACGCGGCGTCGTGGTGTGGCTGACGGACCTGAATCCGGCTGTGCTCGAGGTCGTGCGCAAGGTGAGGCTGGACCAGCGTCTCGGCCAGGAACGCATGGCGTTCAATGTCCACGCGGCGATCGAACGCTACCAGGCGCTGCAGGCAGCGAAAGGCGCCGCGACGCAATCCGCCGTGCCTTGAGCACGTGTTTGCGGAATCCCGAGAGCGGGGCTTTCCTGCCGTATCATGCTGTCCATCTTCCGCTTGTTTGACGTATCGCAAACGGGGTGCGCAATGCCATCCGAGAATAACCTGCGGGAAACTATCGATGAAACGAGGGACAGCACGGTGAAGAGGCTCTCCATTGCAAGCTGGGCGTCGGTGATCGGCCTGGCCTTTGCGCCTGGCGCGCAAGCCTCGTTCCTCCCGCCCGAGGTCATGGACACCGCGGCGATGTACCTCGCGTGGTTCATCATCATCTTCGTCCCGATCGGCGTGATCGTGCTGTTCTGGCTGGTGCACATCCTGCCGGAGAAGATCGCGCACAAGCGCCACCATCCGCAGCGCGACGCCATCCAGGTGCTGTGCCTGCTGTCGCTGGTGTTCGGCGGCCTGCTCTGGCCGATCGCCTGGCTGTGGGCGTACACGAAGCCGGCGGGCTACCAGATCGCGTACGGCACCGAGAAGCACGAGGACTATTTCCACGAGATGGGCGACAAGGCGAAGGCCGGGGAGCTCCTGGAGCACGAACTCGAGCACCTTCGCGAGGAACTCGACGCGATGGCAGCCAAGGGAACGCTGAACACGAGACTCAAGTTGCTGCGCAGGGAACTCGCTGCGATGACCGCCGCGCCCGCCACGCCTGTTGCGGCGGCGGACGGGAAGACCTCGAAGGGAGCGGACGCCTGATGGAAGCGATCCTCCTCGGAATCTACGCATTCTTCGTCTGGCTCATCTTCATCAAGTTCAAGTGGCTGCCGTGGAACACCACGTCGCAGGTCACCGTCGTCATCATCCCGATCGTCGCGCTGACCGCGCTGATCCTGACGCTCAACGTGGTGGCTCCTTCGACGGCGGACGTCCGGGTCATCAAGTACGTCGTGCAGGTGATCCCGCAAGTGCGCGGTCGCGTGATCGAGGTGCCGGTCGAGCCCAACCGGTTGGTGAAAAAGGGCGAGCTGCTGTTTCGCATCGACCCGACCCCGTACGTGAATGATGCCAATGTTGCCAAGGCGAAGCTCGCCGCGGACGAGGCGAAGTTCGCGGCCGCCGGCGCGGCCCTCGTGGACGCTTCGGCCGGCGCGCGGCAATTGCAGGAGCAATTGAAGTCCGCCAGCGGGCAGGTCAGGGCGCTGCAGCCGAAGCTGGAACTCGCCCGGTTGCGCGTCAGGCAGAACCGCGAGCTCGTCGCCACCGGCGCCGGCGACAAGTTCGCATTGGAGCAGGCCGAGGCCAACGCGATCGAGCTGGAAGGCCAGCTGGCGACGGCGACGGCAAACGAGGCGCAGGTTTCCGAGAAGCTCGCGGGGCAGGTGAACGGCGAGCAGGCGTCGGTCGCGGGGGCGCGGGCGCAACTGGCGACCGCGAAGGCGCAGGTCGACCTGAGCCGGGCGGACCTCGCGAACGCGCAGTGGAACCTCGACCAGACCTCGGTGTACGCGCCGACCAGCGGCTACGCGATCAACGTCCAGTTGCGGCCGGGCTCCTATGTGACCGCGTTCCCGGTCGCGCCGGCGATGAGCTTCGTCGAGGAGACCTACCAGGTCATCGCGCTCTACGCGCAGAACGAATTGCAGCTGGTCGAGCCGGGCAACCACGCGGAGTTCGCGCTCAAGACCAACCCGGGCCGCATCATCAAGGCCAAGGTCGATTCCATCGTCTGGGCGCAGGGCCAGGGCCAGGTAGCGCAGTCCGGCGTGCTGCCGCAGACCGGTGCCTTTCCTCAGGTGCCGGGCCGCTTCCCCGTCAAGTTCGAGGTGGAGAAGAAGGACAGCGAGCTGTTCCTCGCCGCCGGCGCGGATGGCGCCGGCGCGATCTACACCGAACATGCCGCCGCGATCCACATCTTGCGCATGGTCATCCTGCGCGTCGGCTCGATCACCGATTTCCTCGTGCTGAAGTTGCACTGATGCGCACGCCTCTCTTCCGCAGAACCCTCCTCGCGGCGGCCCTCGCGGCCGCCGTGGCGGGCTGCGCGCTCAATCCTCCGCCGACGGCGGAGGAGCTGCGCAAGGACGCGCTGCCGCATACGACCGTGCCGCCGGCGTGGACCGCGGGCGGCGGCGTGGCGGCACCCGTGGCCGATCGCTGGCTCGCGTCTTTCAACGATCCCGCGCTTTCCGCGCTCGTCGAAGAGGCGCTCGCCTACAACGCCGACCTGCAGGTGGCGGCCGCGCGAGTGGAGCAGGCAGCTGGGTATGTAAAGGTCGCGAGCGCCTCGTTGCTGCCGTCCGTGGGCGTGGCGGCAATGGGCGGCGGCAAGTCGGGAGGCAGCGGCGGACTCGACGGGGTCTGGCTCAACGCCTCGCTGGAGCTCGATATCTGGGGCCGCGTGCGCTATGGGCAGGCGGCATCGGAAGCGCAATCCGAGGCTTTCGCGGCCGATTACGCCTATGCGCGCCAGTCGCTCGCGGCCATGGTGGTCAAGAGCTGGTTCCTCGCGACCGAGGCCGGGCTGCAGCGCGATATCGCAATGAGTGTGTTGCAATCCGCGGAGTCGTTGCTGCGCGTCGCGCAGGAGAGGTTGCGCGTGGGCAACGGCAATGAACAGGCGGTGGCCGAAGCGCGGGTGAACGTCGGCGCGTATCGCGACAAGCTGCGGCAGGTCGAACTGTCGCGCGAGCAGGCGTTGCGCGCACTCGAACTGCTTCTCGGGCGCTACCCGGCCGCGGAGGTCAAGGTCGCGGAGTACCTCTCCCCGATGCCCCCGCCCGTTCCGGTGGGCATGCCGTCGCAACTTCTGGAGCGCCGGCCCGATGTGATCGCAGCGGAGCGCCGCGTCGCCGCGGCGTTCGACCGTGTCGGCGAAGCGAAAGCGGCGCAGCTCCCGCGAATCAGCCTGACGGCCGGGGGCAGCAGCGTGTCGAGCGACCTGATCGTGCTGAAGGACACGAGCAATCCGATCTGGAGCTTCGGCGGCAACCTGATCGCTCCCCTGTACCAGGGCGGCGCGTTGCGCGCGCAGGTCGAGATCCGCTCGGCCGAGCAGAAACAAGCAGTCGCCGAATACGCGCGCGCCGGGCAGCGCGCGTTCGGCGAGGTCGAAAACGCGCTCGCGGCGGAGAACGCGCTGCGCGACCGCGACGCCATCCTCGAGGCCAACATACGCGACAGCGCGCGCGCGCTGGAACTCGCGCAGATCCAGTATCGCGTGGGTTCCGTCGACCTGCGTACGGTCGAGCAGAACCAGTTGGCCTGGTATGCCGCGCGTTCCTCGCGCCTGAGCGTGCTGGCCGAGCGGCTGGCGCAGCGCGTCAACCTTTACCTCGCGCTCGGCGGCGGATTCGACGAGCGGATGCCGGCGCCGGGGCCGATGGCCGCTCAATGATGCAAGGACGCAGGACCCGAAACAACGACTCGAAGGAGATGAAGATGGCCAAGAAGAGCGCGGCAACGAAGGACCAGCCTGAAGGCAAAGCGAAGAAGGGCAAGGGTGCCGCCGCCAAGGCTGTGGCGAAAAAGCCCGGCGCCTCGGCCTCGGCGAAGAAGCTCTCCGGCAAGGACTACGCGCGCGAGATGAAGAAGCTCCACGTGGAGCTGGTCAAGCTGCAGGAGTGGGTCAAGCTGAAGGGGCTCAAGGTCTGCATCGTCTTCGAGGGCCGCGACGGCGCCGGCAAGGGCGGCACCATCAAGGCGATCACCGAGCGCACAAGCCCGAGGGTGTTTCGCGTCATTGCGCTTCCCGCGCCGACCGAGCGCGAGAAGACCCAGATGTACGCGCAGCGCTACCTGCCGCACCTGCCGGCCGCGGGCGAAGTCGTGATCTTCGACCGCAGCTGGTACAACCGCGCGGGCGTGGAGCGCGTGATGGGCTTCTGCAGCAAGGAAGAGGCGCAGGGTTTCCTGCAGATGGTGCCGCTGTTCGAAAAACTGATGATCAAGTCCGGCATCATCCTTCTCAAGTACTGGCTGGAGGTGAGCCCCGAGGAGCAGGAAAGGCGCCTGCGCGGCGCGCATCGGCGACGGCCGCAAGACCTGGAAGCTGTCGCCCATGGACCTGAAGTCCTTCGATCGCTGGGACGACTACACCAGGGCGCGCGACGAGATGTTCGCCGCCACGGACAGCGCCTGGGCGCCGTGGTGGGTCGCGCGCTCCGAGGACAAGCAGCGCGTGCGCCTGAACGTGATCAGCCACCTGCTCAAGCATGTTCCCTACAAGGCGATCCCGGCGCGAGAAGGTCAAGCTGCCGAAGCGCACGATCGGCAAGTACAAGGCGGCCGACTATCCGTTCAAGTTCGTCGACGAAAAGTACTGAGCTTCCGCCTCCTTCGCGGCCGCCCTTGCACTTGACTTGGGTGAAGACATGAATCAAACGCTGCTCATTTTGCCACCCCGCGCGCCTTGAACGGGCCGCGCATCCTGTTGTCCGCGGTGTTCACCGCGCTGCTCGCCCTCGGCGGTTGCGCTACGCGACCGGTCAATCCTGCGATCGCGCAGATCGAGCCGGACGCGGGCTACCGCCTTGCAACGCGCCAGCCGAGTTTCGGGAATGGGGAGAACCTGGTCGTACTCGCTTTTTCGGGAGGCGGCACGCGCGCGGCCGCCTTTTCGTATGGCGTCCTGGAGTTCCTCAAGCGTACCGAGGTGGTCCGGGCGAGTGGCGAAAGGGTCCGCCTGCTCGACGCGGTCGGCGTCATTACCGGGGTATCGGGCGGCAGCTTCACGGCGCTCGCCTACGGCCTCTACGGCGACAAGTTGTTTGCCGACTACGAGCAACGCTTCCTGAAGCGCGACGTGCAAGGCGAGATCGCTGCCCGCTTTGTCAATCCGCTTAACTGGGGAAAACTGTGGTCGGCCGAATGGGGGCGATCGGAAATGGCGGCCGAGTTGTATGACGAGATCCTGTTCAACGGCGCGACCTTCGCCGATCTCGGCCGGGGCAAGGGCCCGCTCATCCTGTCGTCCGCCACCTCCATCTCGACCGGTGCCCGCCTGCTTTTCGACCAGGACTTTTTCGACGCGCTGTGCTCCAACCTCGATGGCGTCCGGCTGTCGCGCGCCGCCGCGGCCTCCTCGGCGGTGCCGATCCTGCTGTCGGCGGTCACGCTCGACAATTACGGCGGCACCTGCAATTACGCGCCGCCGTCCTGGCTCACCTGTTCGAGGGTCCCGGCGGGCCGCCGCGGACGGCTGCGCGCGCGAAGCGCGAACTCGATGAACGACTCGCGTTCGCCGATGGCGCCCATCGCCCGTACATCCATCTTGTGGACGGCGGGGTCGCGGACAACGTCGGCATGCGCAGCGTGCTCATGGTGCTGGAATTGATGGAAGCACTGCAGCATGCCGGCAAGGCGACGTCGTTCGATCGCGTGCGCCGGATCGTTGTCTTCGTCGTCAACTCGGTGTCCTCGCCGCGGACCCACTGGGACGAATCGGAGAGCCCCCCGGCATCGTTGACACGCTGATCCAGACCACCGGCGTGCCGATCGATCACTATTCCTACGAAGCGATGGAACTGCTGAAGGACAAGCAGGCGCGCTGGCAGTCCCTGCGCCGGCTTCGCGCTTCGCCCGAATTCGCGGGAAGCAGGAATCCGGCGATCGCCGACGATCTCAAGGGGCCGGACGTGGATCTCTTTGCCATCGACGTTTCGTTTGCCGCGCTGAAGGACAAGGCCGAGGTCGAGTACCTGAACGGCCTGCCCACGAGTTTCGTGCTGTCCGACGAAGCGGTGGATCGGCTCCGTGCCGCCGCGGGAACGATCATCATGGCGTCGCCCGAGTTCCAACGGCTGCTGAAGGAGGGCGGTGCGAAGGTCGTTCCCGCGCCCTCGAAGCAGGAGCCGAAATGAAACCGCGGACCTCCTGGTGGAGAACCTCACCTCGCGATTGGCGTCGTGGCATTCGCTCGGCACGATGGACCGTCGTGGTGTTCGTGCTCGCGGGCTGCACGACGGTGGGCCCCGACTTCGTGCAGCCCAGGGCGCCGGCGCTCGCGCAATGGCAGGAGGCCGACAGCGTCGTCGTCACGCGCAAAGCTGCGGAGCAGATCCAGTGGTGGGAAGCGTTCGGCGACCCGGTCCTGGGCCAGTTGGTCGAGATCGCGTACCGGAACAACTACAGCCTGAAGGTCGCCGGCCTGAAGGTGCTGGAGGCGCGGGCCCAGTTGGGGATCGCGGTGGGTTACCTCTATCCGCAGCTCCAGCAGGCGAAAGGCAACGTGACCTATACGTCGGCCAGCCAGAACGCCGCCAACACAAGGGCAGGGGACCTCGAGTTCCTGGAGTACAACGTCGGCCTCGGCGTCGGATGGGAACTCGATTTCTGGGGCAAGTTCCGGCGCTCCATCGAGGCCGCCGACGCCAACGTGCTGGCCTCCGTCGCCGGCTACGACAACGCGCTCGTGCTGCTCGTCGCGCGCGTCGGCAGCCAGGTCAGCGTGCTGGTCCATACGGGCGACCATCCGGTCCTTGACGCGCTGGGCCGGGTCCTGAACTGGCTCACCAGCATCCTGTCGTATGCCTATTGAGTCGATGCGCCGCCTGGCAATGATGCTGGGATTGCTGCTGGTCGCCACGTTTGCGGGCGCTCAGGGGCCAACGTTGTCGCTCAAGCCGCCCGACCTGTCGAGCCCGCGGGCCACGCTGAAGACGTTCCTCGACTCCGGCGACGAGCTTGCCGTGTTCCTGGCCCGCGACTACCTGCCTGCGCCCACTCGCGACAAGTTCCACCGCGGGGTCTTGCTGGCTGACGCGCTCAATCGGGCGCTGGACCTGAGCGAGGTCCCGCCCGCCGCGCGAGCAAAGACCGGCAGGGCAGCAGTCACCGCCTTGTACGAGGTGCTGAGCCGGCTTCCCCCATCCTCATTCGAGCAGGCCCCGGATGGCGAACAGATGGCGTCGCGCTCCGGACTGAATGCCAAGCGCTGGGTGATTCCCGGCACCGAGATTGCGCTGGTCAGGGCGGAGAGCGGGCCGCGCGCCGGCGAATTTCTCTTCAGTGCGGACACCGTCGCGCGGGCAACCGAGTTTTACGGCAGGGTTCGCGATTGGCCATACTCGCGGCCCGTCGCAATCGAGAACCTGCATGACACTCTGGCCACCGGCGGCGGCTGGATGGTGCCGTTGGCCTGGGTTCAATCGCTGCCGTCATGGCTGAAAGCGCCGTTGCTCGATCAGGCGGGCTGGAAGTGGATCGCGCTGGCCCTGACCCTCGGAGCCTACGCGCTGGTCCTGTGGCTCGCGTACCTCGTCTCGCACCTGGGCCGCGGCCAACGAGCGTTTTGGGATGCCTTGGCACAGTTGGCGATGCCGATCTGCCTGCTGGTCGCGACCCCCGCCGTGGCCTATCTCGCCATGACGCAGATCTACCTCACCGGCGCAGTCGCCACCGGCCTCGAGCTTGCGGCGACCGCAGTCCTGTACATTGCGGGCGCCTGGATGTCCTGGCGCCTGGCCCCGGTGGCGGCCGAGACGATCATCGCTTCGCCGAAGATCACGCCGGAGAGTATAGACGCCCATCTGATTCGCGTCGGCGCGCGGCTGGTAGGCATATTCGGCGCCGCCGTGTTGCTCGCGCTCGGTGCTGACCGCCTGGGACTGCCACTGTACGGCGTCATCGCCGGCCTCGGTGTCGGCGGATTGGCCATCGCCCTGGCGGCACAGCCGACGATCGAGAACCTGATCGGCAGCATGAACCTGTTCGCGGACAAACCCATCCGTGTCGGCGACTTCTGCAAGTATGGCGACCAGACCGGGACCGTGGAGGCGATCGGGATCCGCTCGGCGCGGATTCGCGGCTTCGACCGCACGTTGACGACCATACCCAACGCAGCGCTGGCCAAGATGCCGATCGTGAATTTCTCGCGGCGCGACAAGATGCTCGTCAATTGCGTCATTGGCCTGCGTTACGAGACGACTCCGGAGCAACTCCGCTACCTGCTGATCAAGCTGCGCGAGTTGCTGCTGGGTCACTCGCGCGTGGACCCGGACCCCGCGCGTGCGCGCTTCGTCGGCTTCGGCGCCAGCTCGCTGGACATCGAACTGTTCGCCTACGTGATGACCAGCGACTGGGCTGAGTTCCTCGGCATCCGCGAAGACATCCTGTTGCGGGTCATGGAAATCGTCGAGCAGAGCGGTACGGCGGTGGCGTTCCCGTCGCGCACGCTGTATCTCGGACGCGACCACCCATTGGACGCCGGAAGAAAGCTGGACGCGGAGGCGCAAGTGCGCGCGTGGCGGGAGGAAGGCTCGTTGCCGTTCCCGAACTTCTCACCGGAGCAGGCGGAGCGCATCCGCGGCTCCGTCGACTTTCCGCCTGCCGGCTCAACCCGAGTGAAGGCTCCCTCGTCATGACGAGCGGCATCGATGGGCGCTGAGCAAACTTCCGTGGTGGCGGCGCATCCGCGCGCGGGAGTTCTCGAACAGCCCAGGGCGCGACGCGTCCTGCGCTTCACAATCGGCGTGACGCTGGCGACCGCCTACTGCACCTTCGTCAACTGGCCCTTCTCGTTCCTGCTGCCTGCGCTGGTGATCCCGTTCCTGGCCCTGCCCCTTCCGTCGGCGCCCTCCCTGCGCTACGGACTGTGGATCACGGCGAAGCTCATTGCCTTCGCCGGCCTCGGAACGGTGCTGATGCTGCCGCTGCACAGCCATCAGCTGTTCGGCTTCGCGGTGGTCGCGCTCATCCTCTTCGTCAATTTCTACCTGCAGGCCGAGGGCAAGATCACGGGATTGAATGCCATGATCGTGATCGTCGGCATCACGCTCGTTCCGGCTTTCGGGCAGGATTCGATGGATGTGGGCGTCGAGTTCGCCAAGGGCATGTCGCAGTGCGCGCTCGCCATGTTCCCCGTCCTCTGGGTCGCCTTCGCCGCCGTGCCCGGCGGAGTGTTTCCGGGCCTGCCCAACGCGCCCCGGATCGAAGGCACGCCCGCGGACCGGGCCATTCTTGCGCTGCGGCCGGTGCTGGTGCTGCTGCCGCTGTTCGCCTACATGCTGAGCAGCGACAACAACATCCGCTACCTGATCGGCTACTACCAGCCGGCGATGATCGCGCAGCATGCGCGCCGCACGAACGCACTGAAGCTGACCATCGACCTGATCATGGCCACGCTCATCGGCGCCACCGGCGGGCTGGTCATGTGGTGGCTCGTCAAGCTGTGGCCGTCGTGGTTCTGGTTCGTGCTGGTGATGGCGCTGTTCTCGCTCGTCTTCGCGACGCGCATCTTCGGCCACGGCCCCGGCGCGCTGACGCCGAACTACTACCGGTGGAGCTACGGCCTGACGACGCTGGTCTTCATCGTCTTCCCGGACGCCTTGACCGAGGGTTTCACGGGCGACGACGCGAACATGAAGTTCTACGAGCGCATCGTCGACTACCTGCTCGTGACTTCGTATTCGGTCTTCGCCATCCTGCTCTACGACGCGGTCGTGGACAGGATGCGCGCGTTCCGCAGGCGATTCGCGCGCAACCGGCAATGATGCGGCGCGGCGTCGCGGGGGCGATCACGTTTCATGTCCGGGAAACCGGGGGCGTTCGATCATGTCGAACGGCTGGTCCACCAGGCTAGCCTGCTTCACCCTTCAACCGGGGCCCGATCAATCTGTTGATGATGGCGAAGAACAGGCCAGTGGACAGTCCGCACATCAGGATTCCCGTCAGCCCTTCGATCGGCCCGAGCATCCGCCACGGTTGCGCCAGCACCACATCGCCATAGCCAACCGTCGCGTAGGTGACTCCGGAGAAATAGAACGCCGACTCGGCGTCAGGCAGGCATCCCGCCCAGAGAAAGAACAATGCCCAGATCGCTATCTCGGTCGCGTGTATCAGGACCAGCCACCACGTCACCTCGATGAGCAGCAACGTCATGGGCCAGAAGCGGGTTGGCGCCCTGGGGTGCCTTCTGCCAAGCGCCGTGACCAGCGCAACCATTCCGACGATGTGCAGGACCATGGTGACCGCCACGAGGGCAAAGGCGGCGAGGATCGTCGAGAGCATCGGTCAGTAGTTGCCTTCCAGCGTCGAGTAGGGACGGTGCCAGCGTCGCCGGATGGCAATGCGGCCTCCGGGCGCGCTCATCCGCCCATCGCCAGCGCGGAGCAGAAGCCCACCACGGTCCACGTGCCGGCGCTCTCCGAGCGCTCATGGGCGAAGGGAATCAGGGAATTGGCCAGCATCGCCAGGATGCCGCCCGAGGCCAGGGCGGCCGAGCGCGCGCCGTTGGCGCCGCTGAACGTCGTCGCCGCGAAGTGGCCGAGCCCGGCGGCGACACCGCAGGCGAGCATCACCCACAGCCACATGCCGGCGACACGGCGCCAGTTCCAGCCGCTTTCCGCGAGGCCGGCGGAGGGAGCCAGCGCCTGGGGAATATTCGAGACGAAGACTGCTGCGAGAAATGCCAGGCTGATCTCGGTTCCCCTGGCGATCTGCACGCCGAATATGATGGACTCCGGCACGCCATCGACTATCGCGCCGACGACGATGCCGAGCGGACCGCCGGAGCCATCGGCGCCGAACTTGCGGTCCACGTAGCGCTCGCCGAGGATGAAGGTACCGGCGCCGAGCATGGTCCATAGCGCGACCTGCCACATTTCGAGGAGCTTGGCGTTCGGCAAGAGGTCTGCGGCAACGGCCGCAATGAGCGCGCCCGCGCCGAATCCCGCGAGATCACCGACCGTGCGCCTGGGCACCTTGACCAGGAAGACCGCAAGGCCGGCCAGGACCAGCGACAGCTGCGCGATCGCGCCAAGGCCGAAGGACGTAAGCATATTTGTCGTTGAGGTCAGCTCAGCAAGGAGAAGAAAACATCCTGAAGCTCAGTTTACAGCCCGGCGACCCCTGGCAACCGATTCATTTTCCCCGGGGAGCATCCGACGAAAGTAGCTATGGTGTCGCCTTCGATTGTAGAATGACCCGATGCGGTCCGAAATGCCTTCAACGGCGATTTACCCGCCTGCCCATGCTCGGTTCGAGGCCGCTAGTCTTGCAGAAGCGCGGCCAGTGGGTACCTCACGCAGCACGAACTCTGCAAGTTGGGGCTGCTCACCACGCTGGCCTTCATGGCTTTGTACCTGTTTGTCGGACGCCGTGGATCATGTTCGTCACCGGATGACCTCGGCCGCCCCGGGACATGCCTTTGAACAACCCCCTTCGCGCGCACTCTTGTGCTTCGATCCATTCAACTGACCTGGCACGGCAAGGGCCATGTCGAACCTCGCCGTGTCCACGGCGTTTCAACAAAGGAAAAATGATGATGACCGAGTCAAGAAAAGATGCCACAGGCTGGATCCGGGGCGGTGCCCTGGTGGCGGCCGTCCTGCTCGCGGGCTGCGCGGCCACGAGCCCCTCTTCCACGTCCTCCGCCGCGGGCAGCGGCGGCGGTGTCACGGTGAGCGATCCGTCACGGATGACGCAGAGCGGGTTCCTGTCGGACTACAAGCGGCTCAAGCCCGTGACGTGGGGCGCAGGCATCCAATGCTGGCTCGCCCCGGAGGCGGACATGCGGAAGTACGACAAGGTTCTCATCGCGCGGATGATCGTGACGCTCAAGGACGAGCAGTCGAAGGGCGTCGACCCGACCGACCTGAAGGCGCTCACCGATTACTTTCACGATTCGCTTGCCAAGGCGCTCAAGCCGCAGTTTCAGGTGGTCGAGAAGCCGGGCGTGGGTGTTCTCGTCATCCGGATCGCGCTCACCGATTTGGTCCCGACCGACATTGCCAAGAGTGCCACCGGCACGATCATCCCCTTCGGATTCGTCGCGGAGGCGGGCGCGGGCGTGGCCACCGGGCGGCCGGCGGGTTCCACACCGTACCTGGGCCGGGCGGGCATCGAGATGCAGCTTCGCGACGGCGCATCGGAGGCGATTCTCGCCGAGTGCCGCGACACGGAGGTCGGGCGGAAATATGCCGCCGATCTGGACGCGGGCGCGACGGGCGCGGCGCAGACCTGGGCAAGCGGCTATATGAACTCCTTCCAGTCGTGGTCCTATGCAAGGAACGCCTTCGACAAGTGGTCGGCACTCACCGCAAAGCGGCTCGCCGAACTGCGGGACGCGAACCTCGCGGCAAAATGACGCCGGACAGGCTGGCGGCGCAACGATCCGAGGCAACGCGTCGATGGAGATGAAGATGGCAAAGAAGAACGCGGCAACGAAAGACCAGCCTAAAGGCAAAGCGAAGAAGAAGGGCAAGGGCGCCGCGGCCAAGGCGGTGGCGAAAAAGCCCGGCGCCTCGGCCTCGGCGAAGAAGCTCTCCGCCAAGGACTACGCGCGCTTCGGTCCCAGAAAATCGGGCTATGTCCAGTTGATTGGTACGGCGAATTCTTGAGCGGCCGCGTCGCGCGTCAGTAATCGAAACCAGTCGTTCAATCGCGAGCCATCAATTGGCGCAAACGGCCAAGAGCCGTCGGTCGGTGCCGACTCCCAATTTGCTCAAGACCGGTCATTCCCCGTTCTTGAATGCGAACGCTAGAGCCCGCAGCCACCGAAGCGTCCGACCAACGTCGCGATCATTGGCAACACATACTCTTGCCGGACGTACCCTAAGGAGCGCCTTTCCTCGTATTTCGCCATTGGGCCGGCGTCGTGCCGCTCCAACGCCGGAATGCCCTCGTAAAGGCGCTCGCGTCGGCATAGTCGAGCAACGCAGCGATCTCCGTCACCGCCATTGCCGAGTCGTCAAGCATTTGCCGGGCAATCTCGAAACGGCACTCGTCTGCGAGCGCCTGGAAGCTCGTGCCGAAGCCATTGAGGCGACGGGACAACGTGCGGCGGTGCATCGAGAATACTTCTGCAACCTGAGCGACCCCGCCGTGGCCGGTGACGAGTGCCGTACGCAGCACACTGCGTAGCTGCTCCGGAAAGTCGTCGCCGTGGCGAACCTCAAGTGCGTCGATGTGCTTCTGCAGCAGGCGGTGCAACTCCGGCTCGATCGCAGTCAAACGACGATTCAACCAAGTGGTGGAGAACACCATGGCGTTCTCTGCGGCGTCAAAGACCAGGGTCGCTCGAAAGAACCGGCGGAACGGCCCGACATCCTTCGGTTTGCGATGGGCGAACCGGACCTCAATGGGGTTCCAATCGGGGCCGCACAACGCTCGCATGATGTTGAACATGACGGCGACTGCGGCGTCCCCAATCTGGTCGGTGGCCTCGACATGCGGCTGGTAGATTTCGTAGCGCAGCGTAGCCAACTCGCCGTCCACCCTCAGGTCCGCCACGGCACCGCGAACATGCAGATGGACATAGCGCACGATGTTGCGCAATGCTGCTCCTGCGTCCGGCGAGTACTTCCCCAGCAAACCTACGAGTCCCATGGAGTGCAGTCCGCCCCGTTGACCGACCAGTAGTCCGAAGTGAGGGCAGTTGGTACGAGCCGCGCAATGCGCCATCAGGCGATTCCGCGCTGCGAAGGGAACCAGGGTTTCGGGATTGTCGAAGAGCTTGAGGTCGAACCCCGCCTCGGCCAGCACTTCGGCGGGATCAAAGCCCATGCTCCGAAGGACCTCCGGAATGTCCAGCGTGCCGCCGATGCGCACGGTTGCGTCATTGCGGCGGATGCTGACGGTCCGCGGTCGCGTAGTGCCTAGATGTCGCATGTTTGATTTATTTCAAGGAAGAATCGGTCGTCATTGTCCCAAATTATCAATTGGTGTCCCCGATTGTCTAGCACCTGAGTCGCCGATTTCCGACAATAGGCGTTCTTGGCGCTGGCCCTGATAACAACAACAAAGACCGGCGCGCACTCGCCGCGCATGCCCCCGCTACCTCGTTCCGGGTTTAGCAGGGAATTTCTGCAAGGGTTTGGATTGCAGTGCTTCAGAAAACGGAGAATCCACGCTGGTCCAGTCGATCAGCATCGAGATCAATATGCGGACCTCTTTGATCAAGCGAGGCGTGTTCGTTGTGGCCGCGCTGCTGTCCTTGGTGGGGTGCAGTGCGGCGCCGTCGAGGAATATCCTGGGCTCGTATTTTCCGTCTTGGATGGTCTGCGTATTGATTGGCATGGGCTTGGCCATTGTCATTCGCTGGATTCTCGTGAAGCTGGGAATAGAGAAGGAATTGCCGGCTCCGATCGTGGTTTACCTGGCGGCCACAATTGCCTTTTCCTTTGCCGCGTGGCTTCTATGGCTGGCCTAGGCGGAGCAAGTCGATGAAATCCAGTGTTACCTGGCGGGGTCGCCTCGTCGCGTTGATTGCAGTGGTTGCCGCCGTCGTCCTCGGATACGCGACGCTCGCGGCATTGAGCCGGCGACCCCAGACGAATGCTGCCCACCTGTTCGCGTACAGCGCGGCGATGGCCCCCGAGGTCAGCGGGCGCATCGTCAAGCTTCATGTCACGAGCAATCAGCGGGTGAGCAAAGGCCAACCACTGGTAGAGATTGATCCCCAACCGTTCGAGCTGAGGCAGCGCCAAGCGCAGGCGCAGGTTCAGGCATTGAAGGCGCAGATTGGCCTGACATCGCGACAGGTGACTTCCCAGATGACCGGCGCGGATGCGGCGGCGACCCAGATTAATCACGCCAAGGCGCAGCTCGCTCTGGCGCAGGAGAACCTGCGCCGCCTCGAGCCGCTGCTCGCGAAGGGCTACGTGACCCAGCAGCAGGTTGACGAGGCACGGACCAATGAGCGAAATGCGGCGGTGGCGCTCACCGTGGCTACGCAGCAGGCCACCCAGGCGCGTGAAGCCGTGGGCGGTACCGCCAATCTTGTCGCGCAGCTTGCCGGCGCCGAAGCCGCCGAGGCTATTGCCGCACGCGATTTGGGCCAAGCGGTACTGCGCGCCCCCTTTGATGGAACCGTCGTCGGCCTCCAGATCGCCGAGGGGACCTATGCCGTCGCGGGGCATCCGCTGTTCACGCTGATCAAGGATCAGGAGTGGTATGCCGTTGCCGACTTCCGCGAAACCGAACTTTCCAGCATCGCGGTGGGCGATCGCGCAACCGTATGGTTGATGGCCGATGCGGCCCGGCCGATCCAGGGTCAGGTCGCGAGCTTGAATAGCGGCGTGCAGCCCCAGACCGGGGATGGATCTGGAGGCCCGGGATTGCCCGTGGTCGGGCGCACACTCAACTGGGTCGTCGTCGCGCAACGCTTTCCGGTGTGGATCCGCCTGCTGGATCCGCCCCCGCAAGATATGCGGATCGGGGCCACGGCGTCGGTTCGGGTGGAGCATGACGCAAGGCAATGAATCCGCGACGCGCGGAGCAGAACTGTTCGCCTGGCTCCGCGACGAGCTGGCGCCGCGGCCGGGCAGAGTTGCCGCGGTAGCGCGCATCGCGGGGAGTTGCACCATCGCCGTGGGCATTGCGATGGTCTTTCAAATCCCGCTGGCGGCTTACGTGGTCTATCTGGTTTTCGTGATCAGTCGAGGGGAGTCCGTCGCAACGCTGATCACTGCAATCAGCGTAGCCATTGGCGCCACGCTCGCGGTGGCACTTTCGCTTGTGCTCCTGACCATCGATGCAGGCGATCCCGCGCTTCGTCTGCCCTTGATGGCGGCAATCACCTTTCTCGGCATGTTTCTGGCGCGCACTTCCACACTCGGGCCGCTCGGCTATCTCGTGGGTTTCGTCATGGTGCTGACACAAACCCTCGTCGACACCGTTCCCTCCCCGGAGATGCTGACGAGGCTTGTGCTTTGGCTGTGGGTTGTGGTGATGATTCCCGCCGTGCTCTCCACACTGGTCAATCTTGTGTTCGGTGAGGACGCGGCGAAACTTGCTCTGCGGACGGCCTTGCGTCTGCTCGATGCCGTTACGGCGACGTTGGACGAACGCCAATCTCCCGGCCTCGCCCGACAGCAAGCGGACGCATTGGGACTGGTCGCGCTGCGGAAGGACGCGCAGATCGCCGACCGCCAGTTGCGCGAGTATGCCGAAGTCGACCATCGCTTGATCGAGACACTCGTCGAATTGCTGACGCTGCTCGGCGCGATCCTGCGACCTCCCGCGCGATATCCGGATGCTGCTCGTCGACGCGAGTGTGGAATGCCGTCGCGCATTGGCGTCGGGGGACACCCGGCCTCCGAGACGACAAATCGTGCCCCCTGAGTTGCTGAACGGCCTGACCGCCGAGACCTTGCCGATCGTAGTGGCGATCGACGGCGCCCTGGGTCGCCTTGCCAATGACATCGCGCGCCGTCGCGCCGCCAGTGAGTCGCCGCCTTTACGGTCGCCGAAGCGCTTGTTCGTGCCTGATGCCTGGAGCAATCCGGAGCACGTACGCTTTGCGCTGAAGACGACGATTGCGGTTATGGCTGCCTATTTCATCTACAGCGTACTCGATTGGCCGGGCATCTCGACCGCCGTCCCCACCTGTTTTGTCGTCGCATTGGGAAGCATGGGCGAGACAATCCAAAAGATGTGGCTGCGGATCGCCGGAGCGTTGATCGGCGGGCTCGCCGCCGGTCTGTGCATTGTGTATCTGCTTCCGCACATGACTGACATTGGTCAGCTCTGCCTGCTGATCGCTGTGGCTTCGGCCATCTTTGCCTGGGTCGCGACCACCAGTGACCGCCTCTCCTATATGGGCATGCAGATGGCGCTCGCCTTTCTCCTCGGCGTGTTGCAAGGCTATGGCCCCAACACCAGCCTTACGGTGTTGTGGGATCGCGTCGTCGGAATTCTCCTGGGCAATTTGCTGATGTCGCTCGTCTTCAGCGTCGTCTGGCCGATAAGCGCCTTGGACCGCGCCCGTACTGCCATCGCGCAGGCATTGCGCGCGCTTGGAAATTTGATGCGAGATGCGGTTCATCCCCCGGCCGACGTGCGTCTCGCCGCGGTGCAAAGGCTTACTGAAGCACGGCACTTCACGTCGGTCGCCGCATTCGAGAGGAATCTGATGCAGGGAGGCGCGCTGCGCGAAACTTTCGAACAAACGGCAATCGCTCACCTGGAGCGCCTCGCCACGGCGGTCTTCGTCGTCGTCGGTCAATCCAGCGACGAAGACATCGGCGAACCTGGCCGAAAGCAGGACGCGGCGACATCAGCCTGGTTTGCCGACACCGCGGAGCGATTTGGCGGCGCACGCCCGGCTCCCGCAGCGCCCAGCGAGGACAGTTTCGTGGAGGCGCAAGCCGTCCGGCCCGGCGTGGATCGGTCGCACCTTCGAGCAGCCATGGAAGCCAGGGTGCTGCTGCAACGAGAAATCGAGCATGTCGCGACCATTCCCGCCTAGTTTCGCCAAGTATGTTTGCCGCGCCGCTGCGTGGCTCATGCTGCTGTCGCCAGTCGCGTGGGCGGCCGATGTCCTGCAGCTTGCACCCGAATCGCCGGACAAGCCGTGGGTCATTCCGTCGATCTCCGGCATGGCGGATCGTGCGGGGCCGTCGGCGCAACGCGATGCGGCCTTCGGACAAGGCAATGGTGTCCCGATCGAACAGAATCGACGTTACAGCCTTGCCGAGTTGATCGATATTGCCCAGCGCAACAATCCTGAGACGCGCGTTGCATGGGAACAGGCACGACGGGCCGCGCTGGCCGTCGGGCTGGACGAAAGCGAGTACGCGCCACAGGTTTCGATCGATGTGATCGGCGGATACCAGCGGACCCCATTGCCGATACCGGACACCGTCATACCCGCAGGTTATTTCATCTCGGACTCGCGCGAAATCTTCCCGGTGCTCGCGCTGAAATGGCTGCTGTTCGACTTCGGGCGCCGCGAGGGCCAGGACCAGGCGGCTCGGGCCAATTCCTTTGTCGCGAACGTCGCGTTTACCGGCGTTCACCAGAAGCTCGTCTACACGGTAAGTCGCGCCTATTTTTCGCTCGGTGCCGCGCGCGGCCGGCTGAGTTCCGCCCGGCGGGCGGTGACGGCGGCCGAAACCGTGCAGGACGCCGCGGTGTCTCGTCGGGAGCGCGGCTTGGTCACCGTGGTGGTGCCGGCCCAGGCACAGCGGCAGACCGCGCAAGCCCGGTACTACCTGACCAAAGCCACCGGCGACGAACGCACCGCTTACGCGAACCTCATCGCGTCACTGGGTGTCGCGGCCGATGCGCGTATAGACATCGTCGACAGTTCGCAGCGGCCGCTGCCCGCGGAGCCGCCGGGAGACATCGACGCGTTGCTGCGGGACGCGTTGACGCATCGCCCGGATGTGATCGCCGCGATCGGCAAGATCGAGGCTGCCGAGGGTGCCCTGAAGAGCCGTCGCGCCGACTACTATCCGAAGCTAGGGCTTAGCGCCCAGATCTTACCAGAACATCGGTGGATTCAGTACCGACGGCGGCCCCTGGTCGACGGTGAACAAGACCGGGGGCAGCATCCTGTTCAACTTGAGCGTTCCCTTTATACGACGGAGGTGCGCGCGACTCCCGTGTCGCCTCGGCGCAATCGGAGGTCGCCTCGGCCCGCGATAACCTCGCTCAGGTGCGCGATGCCGCCACCTTGCAAGTAGTGAGCTCGTACAACGATCTGAAGACCAGCCTGGCCGCCTATTCCGCGGCGGTGGCATTGCGCGCGGCGGCGCAAACGGCGTACGACGCGGCCCTGGGCGCCTTCGACGGCGGTGTCGGGACGTATACCGACGTGGCGAGCGAACTGAGTTCTCTCGCGATGGCCGATGCGCAGACGGAGGATGCCCACGCCAACGTATTCACGGCGGCCGCCGCCCTCGCTTTTGCAACGGGAATGGTACAGACCAGATGATGAGATATCCGCGCAACGCATCGCTGCTGGCGGTCGTTGCGCTCCGACTGCTCGGCGAATGCGCCACGCTCCTGAACGCCCCGATCCGTGCCGCTTCGGATCTCGCGCCGCGCTCCGTGACGCGGGGCGCGCCGCTTCAGGTGGCGTGACCACGGTGAACGCGGAACGATCCGCAACATCCAACCGATGGAGATGGCCATGGGAAGAGAAACGCGTGAACGCGAAGAATGTGCCCAAGGGAAAGGCGGAAAAGGACAACGCGGCCAAGGCCGATGCGGACAAGCCCGGCGCTGCGACTCCCGCCAAGAAGCTGTCCGAACAAGGACTACGAGCGCGAAATCAAGAAGCTGCACGTCGAGCTGGTGAAGCTGCAGCAGTGGGTCGTGCAGAAGGGACTCAAGGTCTGCATCGTCTTCGAGGGCCGCGACGGCGCCGGCAAGGGCGGCACGATCAAGGCGATCACCGAGCGCGTGAGCCCGCGCGTGTTTCGCGTCATTGCGCTGCCCGCGCCGACCGAGCGCGAGAAGACCCAGATGTACGCGCAGCGCTACCTGCCGCACTTGCCGGCGGCGGGCGAGATCGTGATCTTCGACCGCAGCTGGTACAACCGCGCCGGCGTCGAACGGGTGATGGGCTTTTGCACCGAGGAGCAGGCGCAACGAATTCCTCAAGGTCGTGCCGCTGTTCGAGAAGCTGATGGTCAAGTCCGGAATCATCCTGCTCAAGTACTGGCTGGAAGTGAGCCCGGAGGAGCAGGAGCGGCGTCTGCGCGGCGCGCATCGACGACGGCCGCAAGACCTGGAAGCTGTCGCCGATGGACATCAAGTCCTTCGATCGCTGGGACGACTACACGAGGGCGCGCGACGAGATGTTCGCCGCCACGGATACCGCCTGGGCGCCGTGGTGCGTCGCGCGCTCCGAGGACAAGAAGCGCGTGCGCCTGAACGTGATCAGCCACCTGCTCAAGCAGATTCCCTACAAGGCGATCCCGGCGGAGAAGGTCAAGCTGCCCAAGCGCACGATCGGCAAGTACAAGTCCGCCGACTATCCGTTCAAGTTCGTAGAGGAAAAGTTCTCGAGTTCCCCCTGGAAGTCCGTCCCGGCCGGTTTTCCGAAGGAGGAAAGTCGAATGAAGCACAGAACCCGATGGATGCTTGCATTGGCGGCGGCTGCGGTGACGCAGGCGGCCGCGCAGCAGTACGTTTATCCCGCGAAGGGGCAGTCGGCGCAGCAGCAGAAGAGCGACGAGGCGGCCTGCCAGACGTGGGCGATCCAGCAAACCGGATTCGATCCCGCGAAACCGCCACCGCCGCAGGCGGCGGCTGCACCGCCGACAACGGCAACCGGCACGACACCGGGCGCCGGCATGAAAGGCGCGGCGCGCGGCGCGGTGGTGGGCGAGGTAGTCGGTGGCGACGCGGGAGCAGGTGCAGCGGCAGGCGCGGCGGTGGCGCGCAGCCAGAGCCGCAAGCAGAATGCAGCGGCCGCCCAGCAGGGGCAGCAGCAGGCGCAGGCTGCCACGCAGCAGCAGCAGGCGGCATTCGCCAAGGCGCGCGCAGCGTGCCTCGAGGGTCGAGGGTATACGGTAAAATGAACGGTCAAATCAACGGAAAGGAATCCCAGATGAAAACGAAAATGAAACTCGCGCTCGCAGTGGTTGCCGCCGTGGTTGCCGCGACGGCCCTTGCGCAAAAACCCGATGCCAAGGCCGGTGCCGCAATTGTCAGCGCACCGGGCATGGCGACTGCAGTGAGCACCGCGGAGATCTCGGCCAAGGTCGTCGCCATCGACAAGGCGACCCGCACCCTGACATTGAAGGGGCAGAAAGGCGAGGCGGTCGATTTCGTCGCGAGCGCCGACGTCAAGAACTTCGACCAGATCAAGGTCGGCGACATGGTCGTCGCGCGCTACGTCCAGGCGCTCACGCTCGAGCTGCGCAACACCAAGGCCGCTGCCGGCGCGCCGGTAGTGCGCGAGGAGGCCGTCAAGGCCAAGCCCGGCGAAAAGCCGGCGGTAGCAGGCGTGCGCGAGGTCACCGCGATTGCCGACGTCACCGCGGTGGATCCGAAGAAAAGCACGATCACGCTCAAGGGCCCCCGCGGCAACGTCGTGACGCTCGACGTGAAGAACCCCGACCAGTTCAAGGTCGTGAAAGTGGGCGACCAGGTCGAGGTGACCTATACCGAAGCGCTTGCGCTGAGCGTCGAGGCGGCACCGAAGCCGGCGGCCGCAGCGAAGAAGTAAGCGCGATGTGACGGGAGGCGGCCGGTAAGCATCTTTCCGGCCGGCGCCTTCTCCGGGCGGCATGAACATCATGGCCTGAGCGGAGGTGTCCTTGGCGAACGGCGGCAAGCCGGAATTGGAGGCAGCGAACTACGTCGCCGAGGAGGCGCTGCGCGACGGCCGCCGCATGACGATCCGCGCGCAGCGGCCCGACGACCTCGAGGCGATCAGGTCCGCCGCGCGGCTCACCAGCGAACGAACGCGCTACCTGCGCTTCTTCGCGCCGAAGAAGTCGCTGTCGGAGAGCGAGGTCGCCTTCTTCATGGGGCCGGACTTCGTGAACCACGTGGCGCTGATGGCGTTCGTCGAGGAAAGCGGCAAGCCCGTGGTCGTGGGCGGCGGGCGCTTCATCGTCGTCAAGCCGGGGACTGCGGAGATCGCGTTTTTCGTCGTCGATGCCTTTCACAGGCTCGGCATCGGCTCCCTTCTCATGCGCCACCTCGCGATCCTCGGCCGGGCGGCCGGCCTTGCCGAATTCGTCGCCGAGGTCCTTCCCGAGAATGCGTCCATGCTCGGCGTGTTCCGCAAGTGCGGGCTGCCGATGACGACCAGGCGCAGCGACGGCGTCATCCATGTCTCGCTCGCCTTTGCCTGAACGCGCAATGAGAGACGCGGTGTGGCGGGTCGCGGCGATGCTCGTGTTCGCCGCGGGCGCGAATGCCGCCGACTTCGGAAGCAAGGGCGGGCCGCAACCCGCCAACGTGAACGAGATTGCGGACGTCCTGCAAAAGGACCCGTACGACCTGGAGTTGCTGATCAGCTTCGGCACCTCCAAGGGCGGCTCGGCGGGCCACCTCGCGCTCGCCATCCGCGGCCAGGCGCCCGGCGACGACATGGTGTACTCGGCCAACTTCTACGCCGACCGGGATCCCAAGCACGCGGAGAACTTCTACACCCGCGACCTGATGGTCCGGATCCCGAAGAAGGAATACCTGTACGGGACCGCCTCGTCGCTCGGCGAAAAGGCCTCGTTCGGCCTCGACTTCGGCGAGATCTACAAGCGCTCGGTCGTCGGCGTGCGCGTCTACGGCGTGCCGGCCGCGGAGAAGGAAGCGCTCGCCGCCTTCTTCGAGCGCATCAACGACGACTATCACAAGCGGTCGGGAAGACCGAGTACCACGATCGCGAAATCAAGTACGACTACCTGCACCTGAACTGCGCCAAGACCATCGGCTCGGGATTCCGGTACGGCGCCGGGTACAAGGACCTCGAGGTCACGAGCGCAAGGTCCTGCCGGCGCGGACGAGGGTAGTGGCGGCGGCGAACGCCAACATCCCCACCGAGATGGCGATGAAGCTCCTCAAGGAATGGAACGCGCGCGGATACCGGCTGGACGTGGTGCTCTACAAGAAGTACGAGGGCTCGACCTAGGTCGATCCGCACGACGAGGAAAAGGTGGCGTTCAAGGACCTGCCCAACCGCTTTCCCTCGGTGCTCTCGCGCGACTTCCGCAAGGAACAGGGCCAGTACCAGGACTTCGACAACCTCTACGCGATGTACCTCCTCTACAACATGGGCAAGTACAGCGTGCGGGTGAACGGCGAGACCAGGCTGCTCGAGATCGAGAAGAGCAAGAGCCCCATGGCCTACGCGGAGGCCGCCGAACTCGCCGCCCAGAGCGCCAGGTCGGACAGCGAGACTTCCGCCGGCGCCTGCAGTTCCAGCCGAAGGGAACGGAGTCGGAAGCCCTCCCGACAACACGCACCTCTACAATTTCACCGATGAGGGTGACAAGAAGGTCGCGCCCTAGGCGCCCGGCATGAACGGACTTCGCATGTCGTTGCACCTCGTGCTCGCCGCCTGGGGGCTCACGGGCGTCACATCACCGGCGCGTGCGCAGGACATCGAACCGCGCGCCTATTCCAATGCCCCGGTCGGCGTCAATTTCCTGATCGCGGGCTACGCCTATACGCGGGGCGGGTTGTCGTTCGATGCTGCGCTTTCCCTGGACAACGCGAAGATCAACACGTCGAACGCCGTCCTGGCCTACGCAAGGGTGCTCGACCTGTGGGGCAACTCGGGCAAGTTCGACGCATTCGTGCCCTACACCTGGTTGTCAGGAACGGCCGAGTACCAGGGCGACCCCGTGCAGCGGACCGTCAATGGATTCGCCAATCCCGCGTTTCGGCTGTCGTGGAATTTCTTCGGGGCGCCGGCGCTGAAGCTGGAAGGAATTCGCCGGCTGGGAGCAGGACCTAGTCATCGGCGCCAGCCTGCGGGTGTCGGCACCCTGGAGCCAGTACGACTCCGCGAGGGCTCGTCAACATCGGCACCAACCGCTGGTCCTTCAAGCCGGAGATCGGGATTTCGAAGACCGTCGGGCCGTGGACGCTGGAGGCCACGGCGGCCGCCACGATCTATACCGACAACACCGATTTCTACGGCGGCAACCGGCGCTCGCAGGAGCCGATCTACTCGGTCGCAGGGGCACGTGATATACGGCTTCAGCGGCGGCAGCTGGGCTTCGCTCGATGGCACCTATTTCGCTGGCGGCCGATCGACCTTGAACGGGGGCTGAAAAGCGACCTTCAGCAGAACTGGCGCATCGGCGCAACGCTGGCTATTGCCCGTGGACCGGGCGAATTCGATCAAGTTCTACGCCAGCAGCGGCCTTTGGGCGCGCACCGGCAACAGCTTCGACCTGGTCGGCGTCGCGTGGCAGCACCGCTGGGGCGGCGGCTTGTGACGCGCTCTTTCAGCTGGCTGTCGCTCGCCCTCATGGCCCTCGCGATCGTCGTACGATGTTCCCCCGTTCGGGCACCGACGTGCGGCGCGACCGAAGCGCTGGCGGAAGAGAGTGGGAGTCGAACCCACCAAGGACCGCAAGCGACCCCAGCCGGATTTGAAGTCCGGGCGCCCCACCGGGAACGAATCCCTTTCGTTCAAGATAGTATCGGACAGGCCTCACAAGGCTACCAATGTCTTGCCATGTCGCACTTGATCTTCGTCTAGCCCCGCGCCTGCCCGCCATCGATCTTTGCGGCGCCCCGCAACGGTTCGGCGGCACCCAGTGATGGGGACGAAGTCCTTCGAGCATCTTGCGCAGCGTTGCCCGCGCGGTGCGTGATGCCCAGGGTGTCGAGGAATTCACAGGACCTCGATCGCGTGGCCCCGGCCGACGCCCATGGCGTCGCGATACTGCGCGGCGGTGAAACCGGCGGGGTTCGCGCGGGACAACGCATGCGCGGTCGCGGCGAGCAACGCCAGCATCGAGCGCTGGTAGAAGCGGTCCGGGAGCATCTTCAAGACCTCGCCGCCGCGGCATACAGACCCGAGCTTCGCTCCGCGCGGCGGCGGATGAAACGGGGGTTCGCATGGGTCGATTCTGGGCAAGCGCTTGCCGGCACGCAACGGGCAAGTCAAACGGCTCGTTCGCCGCGCCGGGACGCCCACCGCAAGTGCGGTCGCAGGGAAGCTCTGGCTAAGTACGTCCAGTTGAAGTACGCGCTGAGGAAGTAGATCCCGGTGCTCTCGTACAAGCCGAGCGAGGGTTGCCGCGGCCGCCCAGCGCGGGCGGGTTCGATTGCTTGTTCACCTGCAGCGTGCCGCCGTAGGCGTATTCGAATGCGACTCCCCAGCCGAAGTCCTTCGCGCCCTCCTGCTTGTACGCGCCCAGGCCGAAGCGCCAGAAGTCGTTGGCGGGCAAGCGGCGAGACGTTCGCGCTGTCCTGGAACTCGGAGTCGTACGCAAATCCGAGGTCGATGCGCCACGTCGGGGTCCGGCCGGTACTGCGCGCCGAAGGCGCCGTGCCACGTGTCCTTGAAGGAGAGGTTCTTCGTGAGCGAGTGCAGTTCGCCGAGGTCGTCGACGCCGATTTCCACAATGCCGAACGTCGACCATTGCTGCCAGCCGACGCTGCCGAGCAGCGCCCACTCGCGGTCCAGCTGGTGGAAGACGCTCGCGTTCACGCCCTGCGGCACGTTGATGCCCATCTTCAGGTCCGCGTCGAGCAGGCCGCGGTTACGAGCAGGGCCTGCATCGGCGCCGAGAGACCCGAGAATTTCGCAGGCGCGCTGAAGTCCAGGCGGCAACGCCGAGGTCCAGGTGATGCCGAGCCGCGTGTCCTTCGTCGGCTCGTAGAGGATGCCAAGGTTCGCGCCCACGCCCCACTTGTTCGAGTCCGCGGCCAGCTCGCCATCGGCGCCGACCGAATCGTTGACAACGACCTGCATGCGCAGCATGCCGTACATCGCGTTCAGGCTCGCGCCGACTGAGAGTTCGGGGTTCACGCGATAGGCGACGGAGGGCAGCATGGACAGGCCGACCAGCCCGCCTTCCTGGAAGTAATAGGCGGCCCGACCCAGTCGCGGTCGTACTGCAACGCCAGACCGAAGTTGCCGGTAGCGGCGAAGACGTACTTCAGGTCGGGCGACGCGCTGTATGAATAGAACAGGCCGCCGCCGGGGAGACCAGCCGACGAGGATACGCCGCCGTTGCCGGTGCCCAGCCCCGGCGACGCGTGCCCTGCGCGGCGCTGAAGGCGATATCCCCATAGAGCGCCTGTACGCTGAGAAGCTGTTGCGAGCTGTCCAGCCGTGTCATGCCGGCGGGATTGGTGGGGCACGGTTGGAGGCGTCCTGCGCGCGCGCCGTGTATCCGGCGGAAGCGAGGGCGACGTCTGCGGTTCCCACTTCGTAGAGGAACAGGCCCCCTGCGTAGGCGGGGCCCACGGCGAGTGCGAAGGCGCGGGCGACGAGCGTGCGGCAGAAGCGGGGCGGGATCGCTCGGAGTCTCGCGGGGGTTCCTTCGGGAAGGACTTGCCCGTCAGAAGAATGACCTGAACACCCGGTCGAGAATCTCGTCGAGCGAGAACGTCGTGAGCAGCAGCGGCGCCAGGGGCAGCAGGATGCTCGCGGCCAGCGCCAGCACGTTCCTCAGGTCGAAGGGGACCAAGCGGATCCCGGCGATCACCTGGTAGCCGTTGCGCAGGTCGGCCAGCGACTGGATGTCGGGGCTGCCGACCAGCGGTTCGCCGGGGTCGCGCGCGCGCATCCACTTGGCGCCGAACTCGCGCGCATAACGCTGGCCCAGGGTTCCATACGCAATCAGCCCGCGCCTGCGAGCCTCGAGCAGGTCCGGCACGAAGACGAACATGGGCCCGAGGATGACGATCATGAGAATGGCCACGGTGCCGGCGATCTCCACCTTGAAGTCCGCGAAATGCGCGCCGGCGTGGAAGATGCGGTTGGCGATCATCCCGGAGAGCACAGCGCCCATCGCCAGCAGCACCGGCCGGTAGGCGCGCTCCGTGAGCGCGATGAAGTGCAGGCCGGCGGCTCCGTCCGGATGCGTCGGCTCCAGGGCCAGGTCGAGGCGCGCGACCTGCCAGAGGAAACGCGTCCAGACGAGCTGGCGGAAAGCCCAGCGCAGCACCAGGAAGATGAACAGCGGCATGCACACGAGGCCCATCCACCAGCCGGCGAGTGACGGCTGCAGGCGCCCTCCGGCAAGCGTCGCGTACCAGCTGTCCACGTTGATCGCGACCTGGTCGCGCCAGATGAAGGGCACCACCAACGCGTACACGAACACGGCCATCGCCACCTCGACGGCGACGGAGCTGCGCCAGCGCAGCGCGGAAGCGACGGCCGCGTCGAAGCGGGGCCGCCGCTCCGCGGTCACGAGACCGCATTCCACGAAGTGACGCACCACGGGCGACAAGGCGCGATGGACCAGGACCTCCGCGAAGAGCAGGAGCGGCACGCCGACCAGCAGGCGCGCGTGCGTTTCGAGGTCCTGCAGGAAGGTCATGGTGACGGCCTCGCCCCAGGCCCGCCCCTCGGCGATCGAGAGCAGCAGCAGCGGCACCCACGCGATGATGACCATGGCCAGGATGCGTCGGTGGATGAACTCGAGGCCATCTCCCGCCAGGCGCGTGCGGCGCCAGACCTCGAAGAGCGCGCCCCCGTTGACGAGCGAGAACTCGCCGGGGTCCCGCGGCGGTGTCGTGGTGGCGGTCACGCGCGCTTCCTCAGACGCGCAGGATCACGGCGAGCAGGGCGCAAAGACCCAGCACGCCCACCACGAGCGCCACGATGCTGCTCATCGAGCGGGGCATCTCGGCGTAATTCGCCCGCAACTGCTTCAGGTCGCGCGTGTATTCGAAGGCGCCCAGCACCAGCGCGAGCAGCCCGATGGCGATCAGGGCGATGCCGAAGCCGCGCGGCCCGATGATCAACGGTTCGACTTCGCCCTTCTTCAACTCGAACTGGAAGAACTTGTAGACGGAGAAGCCGAAGGTGATGAGCGACGTGCCGGTGCGGATCCACGCCATCATCGTGCGTTCGTACGCCACGCGGGTGCGCTCGAAGGCGAGCGATGTGGACGTGTTCAGGGGCTCGGTCGTCATGTCGGTGCTCCTATCATGCGCAGGGCGCTGATGATGACCTGCAGCCCGATCCCTACCTGGATCACGCCGATCACCGCGCCCAGGATCGGCAGGATGAGGGACAGCGCGAGCCTGAGGCGCCGGGCGAGCAGCATCAGCGCGAGGTTCGCCGCGACGATCCCCAGGACCACCCCGCCGATCGCGAGGCGACCTTCCAGGGTCGGGGTGAAGGCGATGAAGACGATGAGGATCGCGATGCCGTAGGGCGTGACGATCGATGGAAAGGCGAGCGGGATGACTGCCGATTTCAGGACTTCCTGCGGCGTGAGGGGCGTGCCGCCGTCGTGCGGCTCGGGCGTCTCGAACTGCGCGAGCACGTTCTTGATCGCCACCAGGAAGAGGATGATCCCGCCGGCGAGTGCCAGCACCGGCAGCGGCACGCCGTACCTGCCGAGGAAGGCCTCGCCGAGGAAGCCCGCCACCAGGAGCGCCATGGCGGAAAACACCGTGGCGCGCAGCGCGACCTGGCGCGTGAGCGCCGCATCGGCGTCCTTCGTGACCTGCAGGAACCGGCCGACCATCTTGAACGGCCCGAGCATCAGGAACAGGATCGTGAAGACCTGTCCCAGCGGAATCTCGCGGCCCAGCGTCGTGAGCATGATGCGTCCTTCCCTACTTGAATTGCAGGTTCCCGCCGAGCATGACCTTGTCGCTGCTATCTTCCCGAGCCCGCAGCTGCCGCCTTGCTGCTTGCGATCGCCCGGACGACCTTCAGGACGTCCTTGTAGCCGCCGCCGTTGAACGCCTTGAATCCCAGGGCATCCAGCATTTCCTTGGCCTTTGCGGCCGAGGCGCCCGAGTGGCAATGGAGCACGATCTTCCGGTCACGCGGCAGTTCGTGAAGGCGACGCTTCAGCGTGAAAATCGAAATATTGGTCGCGCCGGGAACC
The DNA here is from genome assembly GCA_963849005.1 of uncultured beta proteobacterium. Taxonomy (GTDB): domain Bacteria; phylum Pseudomonadota; class Gammaproteobacteria; order Burkholderiales; family Usitatibacteraceae; genus CAWKGC01. The sequence goes on from CAWKGC010000021.1 coordinate 509,207, forward strand.
ATGCCCATCTTCGCCTGGATCTTCGGTCGCACGTCGACCACGAATGCACCTGCCTCGATCAGTTTCGCCACTTCTTCCGGCGGCAGCTTTGTGGCCGCCATCGCGTCGTGCTTTGCTTTCAATTTCGCTAGTAACACCCTATTTCTCCTTTCAGGAGTCGCCGTTTCCCGCCGGCGCCAGGGCCGGTCACCTCATTCCCTGCGAAGCGCCTTCCGCGATGATGATCTTTTCGGGATCGACGCCGTAGACCCAGGGCGCCGAGTTCTTCCAGCCGTTCTTCATCCTTTTCCCGTGAAAGACGCTCTCGGGATCGTCCACCGTGTCGCCTTCGAACCCGTCGACGATGTTGTAGGCCTTGGTGAAGCCGGCCGCGGCAAGCTGGTTGACGGCCATGCCGCCGCGGCCGCCCGACCGGCACGTGACCAGCAGGACATCGGCCGGCTTCGCGACCTCCTTCACCTGGGCGACGAAAGCCGTGTTCATCTGCGGCGCGTAGGTGAACTTGCCGCCCTTTCTCTGGTAGCTCACGAAGGCCAACGGGATGTTCCAGGCCATCTCCGGGTGGCCGACGAAGGCGAACTCCTCGGGAGTCCGCACGTCGATGATCTTCACCTTGTCCGGCGCGGCCTTCCACATCTCGTAGGCCTGCGCGGCGGTCACGTACAGACCGAGCGTCGTCCGTTTCATCTTGTGCAGCTTGGCTCCATCGACCGTGGTCGCGGGCTTCGCGTCTCGTTTCGTTGCCATGATCAACCTCCGATGTTCGGTCCGTGCCGCCCCTTACGGGATGAAGTTGGCGCTGGTGTCCGCGCCGTAGCCGCAGCCCTGGTAGGTGCAGTGGAACTCGTCGCGGATGATGGCCGCCCACCCGCCGGCGTTACCCGTGTCCAGCCGCAGCTCCTTGTCGAGCACCTTGGTCTCGAACTTCCAGCCTTCCGGCAGGCTCTTCAATTCTTGCCCAGCACGTCGAGGTTGTCGGGGGTCAGGTTCGGATCGACCGCCTTGGTGTACTCCTGCAAGACCCACACCGTGCCATTCGGCTCGCGCAGCAGGTGCACTTTCTTGCCAGCGTGCCAGGTCCAGATCGTGTTGCGCTGGATCAGCGACGGCACATAGGCGCTCTGGAACTGGGCCATCATCTCGGCCCCGGTCATGTCGCCGGCCCAGTTCATCGGGAGGCCGTGGAAGTCCTGGGTGTCGCCGCCGGCGTAGTCGATTTCGTCCATCATCCAGAAGCGGCCGCTGTTGACCGCGCATTGATCGACCTCGAGCTCACGCGCCAGCTTCACCGGATCGATCTTCTTGTAGTCGTCCGGGCCGACCGGAAGGGCTGCCGCCGTGTAGACGTGCGCCCGCTGCGTCTTGCCGACGCCGACGAAGGCGCCGAGCCCGTGGAACGCGGCACCGCGGGTGTTGTTGGCGTGGACTCTGCGGGTGGGACCTGTCTTGAGTTTCATCTGCCGGCTCCTATTGGGTTGCTGAGGGTCGTGCCGCGAATCACGGCACGTAGTTGTGGCTGGTGTCCGCGCCGTAGCCGCAGGCCTGGTAGGTGCAATGCAGGTCGTCGCGGATGATCGAGGCCCAGCCGTCGATCTTCATCGTGTCGAGGACGAGGTCGCTGTCGAGGACACGGGTCTCGAACTTCCAGCCCGGCGGGAGCTTGAGCTTCCTGCCGATCTCGCCCAGGTTGTCGATGGAGAGGGTCTTGTCGATGTCGGCGGTCATCTCCTGCATGACCCAGGTGGGGCCGTCCGGCTCGCGCAGCAGGAAGACCGGCTTGCCCGCCCTCCAGGTCCACTTGGTCAGGCGATAGACCAGCGCGGGCGCGTAGGAGGGGCCATGGAAGTGCTCGACCACGTCCTCGGCGACCATCACGCCGATCCAGCACATCTTCGCGCCGTCGAAGTTGGCGAAATATCCGCCCTGGACCTCGCCCTCGTCGATCGTCCAGATGCGCCCCTGGCTGGGCGTGAACATGTCGACTTCGAACTGCCTGGCGAGCCTGACCGGATCGGGGCTCCAATTGAAGTCGGCCGGGACGTCCATGACTCCGGCAGAAGCGTGCATGTGGGCGCGCGCGTTCCTTCCCTTGCCGATGAAGGCCGCCGCGCCGAGATATCTCGTGCCGCGGGCGTTCCGGAAGAGGACCCGGTTGAACGGGTCGGGGAAGGGTCTGCCAAGTTTCATGCGCCTGCCTCTTTGGCTGCGAGGGCGAAGACCGTCAACGATCAACCGCCCACTCACGCCGCACCAGCATTGTCGAGGCGCCCGCTGCCGCGGGCTTGACTAATTGGGACGGCAATGCAGCTAATTCGGACACGTTTGCGGCTCCTTCTTGGCTTGCGTCAACAAGTCCCCATCTCCTGTCTCGCGCGGCATGAGGATCGCGCGCGCGAGCAATCCGCCCGGGGCGGTACGCGCGCGGAAGCCGCACTGCAGGAGGATGCGCGTGGCGTGATATGCCCTTTGTGCCGACCGGCTGACGACGAGGATGTCCACGTCGCGCGGCAGTTCTCCCAGCCGGGAGCGCAGCTCGTCCAGCGGGATCTTGACCGCGCCCGGCACTTCATGGGCGGCGGCCTCTGAAGCATCGCGCACATCGAGCACGAAGCACTCGCCCGCGTCCTCCCAGCGGGCGATCGGCATGTCGCCGCGCTGGACGTTTGCCGCGATCATGCCGGCGTAGTTGAGAGGGTCCCTGGCGCCGCCGAATTGCGGGGCACAACAGAGCTCCACCTGCTCGAGGTCGTGGATGGTGGCGCCCATCTGGATCGCGACCGCGAGCGCGCTGATGCGCTTGTCCACCGCGTGGGCATCCTCGCCCATCGCCTGCGCGCCCAACACGCGCCCGTCGGAGACGCGGAAGACGACCTTCAGGGCGATCGGGGTGGCGCCCGGGTCGTGGCCGGCGTCCGCATTCGGGAACAGGTAGACCTTCTCGTAGTCCTCGTCGCCATGCTCGCAAAGGCGCTTTTCGCTCACGCCCGTGCAGGCCGCGGCGGCGCCGAACAGCACGACGATGGAGGTCGCCTGCGAGCCGCGAAAGCGGGAATCGCACCCGGCGATCACGTCGGCCGCGACCCGGCCCTGCCGGGACGCCGTGCTTGCCAGCGCGGCGAGGGTCCAATGGCCGGTGACGTAATCCTTGACTTCGACAGAGTCGCCCACAGCGAAGATGTTCGGGTCGCCGGTGCGCATCTCCTCGTCCACGCGGATGCCGCCGAGCTCGCCGATCTCGAGCTCCGCCGTCCGCGCCAGCGTGGTGTCCGGCCGGGCACCGAGCGCAAGGATCACGATGTCGGCGGGATGCGACGCGCCGCGGCGCGTGGTCACCTCGAGGGCGCCGAAGCCACGCTGCCGGAATCCGGCGACCGGGTCGCCAAGCGCGAGGCGCACGCCGTGCCGCGTCAGGTGTTCCTGCGCCAGCCGGGCGATCTCGCGGTCGAGCGGGGCCAGCACCTGGTCGAGCATCTCGACCACCGTCACCTCGAATCCCTCGCGGGCCAGGTTCTCGGCGGCCTCGAGGCCGATGACGCCGCCGCCCACCACCACGGCGTGCCGCAGGGGCATTGCGTGCGCAATGCCGACGGGGCTGGTTTTGCCCGGCGCGGATCGGGTGCCTCGTGCCATCCACTCCCGGATCGCGCGCACATCCGCAATGGTTCGCAGCGAGAAGATGCCGGGCAGGTCGATGCCGGGAAGCGCAGGTCGCACCGGCACCGCGCCGGGCGCGAGCACCAGGATGTCGTACGACTCGGTGGTCGCTCCGCTGCCCTCGAGGTCGCGCAGGTGGACCCTCTTCTTCTTCGGTGAGACGAAGGTCGCTTCGCAGCGCGTGCGCACGTCGATGCCCAGGACGCCGCCGAGCGTCTTCTGGCTGATCGCGAGCAGCTCGGCCTCGTCGGGAATCACGCCGGTGATGAGATGCGGCAGGCCGCAGTTCGCGTACGACACGTACGGCCCGCTCTCGACGAGGATGATCTCGGCATGCTCGTCCAGCCGGCGCAACCGGGCAGCGCACGAGGCTCCGCCCGCGGCGCCTCCGACGATCACGACCTTGCGGCGTGTCCTACCCGGCGAATCTCTCTTCTCCACTGCGCGCTCATCTTTCGTCGCGGCCCGCCTATTGCACCCTGGCCCAGGTCTTGTCCGGGTTGTACATCCTCATCTGCGCGGCCAGCTCGGCGGTGTTCGCGCCGAGGTCCTTCTCCCAGACCACCCCGTCGTGATTCACGATGAAGGTCTTCACGCCGGAATTGCGATATGACGCGGGCCACGCGACGACTGCGAATTCGCCGTAGAGCTTGTCGCCCACCAGGCACGGATACACGCCGCCCAAGCCGTGCTTTCCCAGAGCCTTGGGCATGCGCCTATTAACCCACCGGCAGCCGTTCCGCTCCGTGCAGTCCGAGACAGGGTTTTGCCCGTTTGGGCCACCTCGCTTACACTCCCTTGCGAAAGATCAAAACGGGCATGATTGCCGGACTTAGGCTGCCATCGCATGAACACGAGAAAATCTGGCGTTCCCTTGCCATCCCAAGCCACGCGCCCACCGCGAGGCAATTCGACGGTGAGCACCGCCGCGCTCACCGGCATTCCCGCAGTGCTTCTGGATCTCGGCATGGACCCCGAACTGGTCCTGGCCGAGTTGGGCGTCGAGGCAACGGTCTTCGAAGGGGCGACCAACGTCATTTCCTACAAGGCGGTGGGCAGCGTCGTGCAGCATTGCGCAATTCGAACCGGATGCCCGTACTTCGGGCTGCTGGTCGGCCAGAAGGGCGGTCTCGCCTCCGTCGGGCTGCTGGGCATGCTGATGCGCTACTCGCCGGACGTGGAAACGGCCCTGCGCAGCCTGATCGATCACTTCCACTTCCAGGTGCGTGGCGCCGGCATCAAGCTGGACCAATACGGCAGCAAAGCCGTCCTGAGCTGGCATCCCTACGAGCCCGGCGTTCCGGCGGGCGACCAGATCGACGATGGCGCGATCGCCGAGCTCCACAACATGCTTCGGGAGTTGTGCGGGCCCGAGTGGAAGCCCACGGCAGTCTACTTCGGGCACGAGCGGCCCGGCGATATCGCGCCATTCCGGGCGTTCTTCGGCGCGCCGATGTTCTTCGATTCGGACTACCACGCGCTCGAGTTTCCTGCCACCTGGCTCAAGCACCCGCTCGTGACGGCGGACACGAGCGTGTTCGCACTCGTCTCCCGGCAGATCGAGCAGGTCGAGGCGCGGATGCCCGATGACTTTCCGCGGCATGTCCGTGATGTCCTGCGCCCGGCGATCCTGGCGGGCACCGGCTCCGAGGAACGCATTGCCGTTCTCCTCTCCCTGAACCGCCGCTCGTTCGTCCGTCGCCTCTCGGCGCACGGGACCACCTTCCGCGAGCTGTCGGACGAGGTCCACTACGAACTGGCTTCGCAGATGCTGGAGTACTCGAAGCGGGACGTCGCCGGAATCGCCGACGCTCTCGGCTTCGCCGACGCGAGTTCCTTCTCGCGGGCTTTCCGCCGTTGGTCGGGTACAACCCCGACCTACTGGCGCGAGGCGCGCAAGCAAACGAAGGCCTGATGCCGCGCCGACCGGGCGCGCTGCGTCTCCGGAGTCACGCACCCTTCTCGAATTTCGACAGGGCAAGGAGCAGCGCGGTATACGGAGGCGGCGCCCGCGACGAAGGCCCAGTACCTGCCCCCCTTTTCCCTCGGAAGCTCGGCGATCGCGGCATTGACGACGACGCCGCCCATCACGAAGGCCACCAGGTTCAGCACCCATGCAACCGGAAGCTCCAGTGTCACGGCAGCTCCCCAGCCGGCCAGCGAGGCGAGCGCCAGCAGGAGTGCGCCGCGGCGCCGGTACAGCTCGCGGTATTGCGCGCCCAGGTTGCTGGCGACGGTGAAGAGGTGCAGCCCCATGGCCGCCGCGAACAGGACCAGGGCCAGCCCGTCCTTGCCGGTCCACGCCATCATGTAGGTGAGGATCCAGGCGTAGAGGGCGAACCCGCCCACGTGCAGCCCCGGCCGCTGCGGGGCCGCGACACCGGTGCCGGCCGCCTGGCCTTGCGGCGCGGACTGCGCGCCGGCCATGGTCTCGAGTCCGTAGAAGGCCAGGAAGCCGGCCATCGTCCACAGGTAGGCACCGTGCTCCGGGAACAGCATCGAGTGGCCCGGTGAGCGCATGTGGTACTCGCCGATCGCATGCAGCGCGGGCAACACATGAACAAAGATGTAGGCCACCGAGACGCCGGCGGAAAAGGAGAGGAATCGCCGGTAGCCCCGGTGGCCGGTCCACTCGGCCGCCCGGCCTCCCGCCACGAAGACCACGGCGAACAGCAGCGCTACGCCCAGTGTCGCCAGCGCATTCGGATCCGGTGCGTGGATGCCCACTGGCACTTTCTCGCGTCTAGAGGTCCTGCTCCATGAGCGCCTCGACGCGCCCCGCCTTCACCGCCGCGACAAGCGCCGAGTGGTCGCGAACCGTCTGGTCGGCGTACGCCAGCGCGAACTCGCCGATCGCCTCGTCGAAGGCGTCCGAGTTGCCGAGATACCCGGCAATGCACGCCGCGTCGCCCGACCTCGCGTGCGCGCGGGCGAGGACTGCGCCGCAGAATCCCGCAAACCGCTTCAACTGCCCCGCCGAAGCGCCCTCCACCGGAATGGAGAGCTTCATGTCGCGCAGCTGGCGGACGAAGAACTGGTGCCCCCGGCGCCCTTGCGTCCAGCCCAGGAAGATGTCGCTGGAGGACTGCATCAGCCGTTGTCCCATGACGATGCGCTGGCCCTGGTTCTCGTAGGCGCTCTTGCCCGCGTACGGCGCGAGCACCGAGGTACGCGCCTCCTTCATCTGCAGGAAGAGTGGATGGCCTTCGGCGGAGAAGAAGAGGCCGACCAGGCAGCGGGTGCCGACGCTGCCGATGCCGACGACCCTCACGGCGAAGTCTTCCAGGTGATAGCGGTCGAACAGCACACGGCGATCGTCGGGCAGCGACCGCCGATAGTCTTCCATCCCCTCGAGGAACATCTTCTCCGCGCCCTCCTCGGCGACGTGGAAGAGCACGGGCGGCTGGTCCACCAGGCGATGGCGGCCGTCGACGGCGGCGGTCAGCTTGGGAAAGAGGTACTCGCCGATGCGCTGGCGGGCTTTCTCGACCATTTTCTGCCGAATTTTCCGGGTCTCGGCATCCGGCGCGTTCTCGATCAGGGACTGCATGTCCAGGCGCTCGTACCAGACGTCGAGCGGACTCCTCTTCGAGCACTCGCGCATATGCTCGCGGTAGGCGCGCACGCACGCGACCGCCGCCGCGCGAGCCTGGCGATCGGAGCAGCGGTTGTCGCGGGCAGCCACGGCAAAGCTCGCCGCCAGGCGCTTCAAGTCCCACTCCCACGGTGCGGGGAGCGTTTCGTCGAAGTCGTTGATGTCCAGGACCAGGTTGCGCTCGGGCGTGGCGAAGATGCCGAAGTTCAGCAGGTGGCAGTCGCCGCAGGCCTGCACGCGCTGGCCGGTGGTGGGGAGCGTGGCCAGGTCGTGGGCCATCAATCCCGCCGAGCCGCGCAGGAAAGTGAACGGGCTGCGCAGCATGCGCCCGTAGCGGATAGGGACCAGGTCGGGCATGCGCCCCCGATCGGACGCTGCCAGCACTCGCTATCGGGTCGCGTCGCTTGCCGCGGCGGTTTCCACGCGGCGTGGCGCTCGCGCGGCAGCTTCTCGCGCAGCGCCTTGCCGGCCGCCGCGCGTTCGTCGCGAGAGAGGGGAAGCGTTGTCGTCTTCGTCATGCCCTGGACTTCCGGTTCACTTCCGCAACGGCAGGCTGCCCCCCTCGATTTACCCCTCGATCAGGACAGCCTGGTGCTGTGCATCGACACTTACTTCTTCATCTTCGCCAGCAGACCCTCGATCACCACGGCCTGCTCAGCCAGGGCGCCACTACCGCTGAACTGGATGATCTCCGCGCCTTCCTTCGACTTGAAGTTGTGCGGAGCCGGCCAGAAGCACACGTCGCCAGCCTTGCAGGTCTCGACGCTTCCGTCCTTGTAGATGACCTCCATCGAGCCGCTGATGACGTAGGCGTGGTGTGGGACCCCACACAGACCGTCCGGCATTGGCGCCAGCAGCTTCGTGAAGTCAGTGCCCGGGGCAAAGCTGTGGTAGGCGCACTGCATGCCGCCCCAGACCTTCTGGTAGATCTTCAGGCCCGGGGTATGCTGGGTGATGAAGTCGTCAACCGGGTCCATGTCTTTCCAATGGCTTCTCATTGCTCGTTTCTCCTTGCATTCACCAGACCGGCGGTGACGGCGAACTGTTCAAAAGACCAGACCCGGTCGCCTGGATAAATTTGGTTACCATCGCGGCAGAGGCTCATTGCGTGCCATGAACCACCGAGCCACCTCGCCCGGCTCTCGAGCATCGCCTGAGTGCATTTGGCCAGCGAATCGGCCACGGGGATGTGCAATGGGGGACACGGCGTTGACTGAATGCGACAGCGGCCGGAACCTTCGTTGCCGCAGATCAACGCGCGCTTACGGCGCGCCAAGCAGCAGGTAGAGCGACCAGGTCCCGGACTTGCCGAACCCGACGCCCAGGTAGGCCGGCCCGAGGAACGTGTCAGCCCCGAGGAAGAGCGATCCGGACCACAGCGTGCCCGGCGAAGGAAGACCGTCGAAGCGGTCGCTCATCCGGCCGACTTCCGCCGAGGCGCCGGCGTAGATTCCGCTTCCGAGGATGTCCGGCAGGGGCAGCATCTTGTTGTAGTACACCAGGCGGCCGTAGGCATATTCGCGTCCTGCGAACTGGTTGACACGGTATGCGGACAAGCGGAACGGGCCGCCCAGCGTGAAGGATTCATAGGCCGGCATGCCCGAGCCCAGGTCCGTGCCACCGAGGATGGCATAGGCGAGGGTATGCGGGCCGCTGCTTGCCGCTCCGCGGACCCGCGCTTCGATACGCTGGTAGTCGAGCGCGGACCCGAACGACTCCATGGCCGCGTAGGCCGTGGCTTGCGCGGCAAAGCCGCGGGTCGGGAAAAAGGCGTGATCGGTCTGGTCGATGAACAGCAATGCCCGTAATCCTGCCGTCGTTTCCTTGGTCGACGGCAGGACTGGAGAGCCCGTGTCGACTTTCGCGTCGACGCGAGACCATACCGGACCGACTCGCAACTGTCCCCAGGTGCCGAAAACCGCCCCGGCATCGAGTCCGGCTTGCCCCATGCGCACAAGGTAGTCGGCGACCTTGTCGTCGCCGGCGAAGACGCCGCGCGTGCTCTGCCCGATCTTGCCGTAGGGCGCCACGAACCAGTGGCCCGCCTCGTGCAAGGGCTGGTAGAACTCGCTCCACAGGTGCGTGTCCTGCCCGACCTGGGCCTCGGTCAGCCACTCTGCCCCGAGGCGGTTGAGCCAGGTCCTGCGGTACTGCACCAGCAGGTTGAATTGGTCGTCGCCCTGGAAGTCGGTCGCCAGCCCCAATCCGAACCTCAGGTAGTCGGGCCCCCACGACTTCTCGCGCGGCTCGATGACCATGGCGCGCGGGCCCGCATCGCCGCTGATGTGATAGCTGATGCCCTCGTAGCCACCGCGCCCGAAGATGCGGCGCAGGTCCGCGCCGATCTTCTCCTCCGACAAGGGCTCGCCGGGCTTGCTCTCGACCAGGGCGCGCAGGACCTCGGGGTTGGTGCGTTCCAGTCCCGCGATGCGGATCTCGTCGACGGTGCCCAGTTCCTTCCTCGCGACGACCTGCGTCGCGCGCAGCGCCGCGTATTGCTCCGGCGGCAGGCTGTAGCGTTGCAGCGACTGCGCCATCGCGCGCGTCGCCTCCTCGCCGATCCTGATCGCGTCCACGGAGCGATCGAACTTGCCTGCCGAGATGTCGCCCAGGTCCGGCGCGATCAGCACATCCTTCGCGCTCATGTTCTTCAGTTGATCGTCGACCGTCTGCTTGCCGAGGAAATTGAGCAGCTGCCCGACCACCGAGAGCGCCGACGTGATGTCCTCGCGCTTCATCGGCGGGGTGGAGATGTTGACCGCGATCACGACATCGGCGCAGAGCTTGCGCGCCTCGTCGATCGGCAGGTTGTTGGCGATCCCGCCGTCGACCAGCAGGCGTCCGTCGATCTCGACCGGCGCGATGGCCCCGGGCACGGACATGCTGGCGCGCATCGCCTGCGCCACGCTGCCGCGTTCCAGCACGACCGACTCCCCGGTCTCGATGTCGGTCGCCATGGCCCGGAACGGGATGGGCAGCTTGCGAAAGTCGGTGACGCCGAAGGCCGGGGTCGCGAGCACCCGGAAGAACGACTCGATGGACACACCGGCGATGACGCCCTTCGGCAAGGCCAGCCCGCCGTCCTTCACGCCGAATTCCGGCGCGAACAAGGTCTTGTAGTCGTCGAACTTGCGCCGGACGGAAATCTCCTCGCGCGGCGGGCGATCGCGGAAGATCTCGTCCCAATTTGCCGCGAGCACCTTTTTTTCCATTTCCGCGGGCGGCGTCCCTGCGGCGAAGGTGCCCCCGACGATCGCCCCCATGCTGGTGCCGGTCACGCAGTGGATCGGGATGCGCATCTCCTCGAGGACCTTGAGCACGCCCACATGCGCGATACCTCGCGCGCCCCCGCCGGAGAGCGCGAGGCCGATGCGCGGGGCGGTTTCGGCAGGTGCGGGAACCGGTTGTGCCCCGGCCGGCGGGCCGTGGGCGAGCAGCACTGCGCAAGCCGCGGAGACGGCGACGAGGGACCGGATGGCGGGACTCGATGGGGCACGCACGGATTCTGGCTCGTTGCGGGGTTGCGCCAATTGCCTCGCGACACGAAGGCGATGTTGGCGATATTGCGCCCCTGCGCACCGGGCCGAATTGTCCTATATCAACTCTGGCCGGAAGCTGACGATCAAGGCAGAACGCCAAGCCTCAGCGCTGGAAGGCGTATACGTTGTCGAGCGCGAGGATGCGCGTGAGTTCGTCGAGCGCCGCGCAGCATTCCGTGAGCAGCGCCGGATCGGCGAGGTCGGCTCCGGCCAGCCGGTCGCGATAGTGGCGCTCGACCCATGCGGTGAGCCTTGCGTGCAACGCATCGTCCATGATCGTCGCGCGATTGGCGGCGGCGGCTTCTTCGCCGGTCATCTCGACGCGCAAGCCGCAGGCACGCCGGGCCGCCGCCGTTGCGCATGCTCTCGCGCAGGTCGAACACGAGCAGTTCGCGGATCGGGCCGCCCTGCGCGACCAGGCCGTCGAGGTAACGCGCGGACGCGATCGTTGCGCTGCGATTCCTCGGGAACCACCAGCAGCATCGAGCCGTCGGGCGCGGTGAGCAGCTGGCTGTTGAAGAGGTAGGTCTCGACCGCCTCGGCGACCGACACCGCGCTTTCCGGGACCTCGACCAGCGCGAGTTCGCTGCCGAGCGCGCGCCGGATCGCCTCATAGGTGCCGGCGGGGTCGAGGAACGCGCGCTCGTGGCAGAAGAGCACGTTGCCGTTGCCGACCGCGATCACGTCGTTGTGGAAGACGCCGGCGTCGATCACGTCCGGGTTCTGCTGCGCGATCACGGTCCGCGCCGGGTCGAGCTTGTGCAGCCGCGCGATTGCCTCCGACGCTTCGCGCGTTTGCCGCGCCGGAAAACGCTTCGGCGCCGGGGCGGTCGTGTCGAAACCGGATGCGCCGTAAACGAAGAACTGCACGCCCGGTTCGCCGTAGCGCGGGCAAAGGCGCGTGTGGTTCGCGGCCCCCTCGTCGCCGAACTGCGGCGTCGCAGGCAGCGGCTCGTGGTGCGCGAAATGGCGCGCTTCGGGGAACACCGCGCGCAGCACGCGTGAAGTGGTCTCGGCCTCGATCGCGCGATGCGCCTTGTTTTGCAGGTTGGCCGCCGTGAAGTGCACGCGCTCGTCGGCGGTGTCGGCGCTTGCGCTGACGGTCGCCGCGTTGGCCGTCCACATGCTGGAGGCCGACAGGCACGCCGAGTAGATGCGCGGCGCTTCTTTCGCGGCCTTCGCGATCACTTCGGCATCGCTGCCGGCGAAACCGAGGCGGCGCAGCGTCGCAAGGTGAGGGCGCTCCTGCGGCGGCAGCACGCCCTGCGCGAAGCCGCGGTCGGCCAGCGCTTTCATCTTCGCCAGTCCCTGCAGCGCGGCGGCGCGCGGGTTGGCGACCTCGCCGCGGTTGCCGAGCGAGGCGACGTTGCCGAACGAAAGCCCCGAGTAGTTGTGCGTCGGGCCCGACCAGGCCGTCGAAGTTGTATTCGCGCGTGGTCACGGCAGCGTGAGTCCCGGGCTCAGCGTCGCGGGGAGCGAGAGCGTCGGCGACTCCAGCGAGGCCTGCGGATAGGCGCAGTAGTCGGCGGCGTAGTACGCGCTCGGCCGGTGGTTGCCGCTTTCGCCGATGCCGCCGAAGGGCGCCGCGCTCGACGCGCCGGTGAGCGGCTTGTTCCAGTTGACGATGCCGGCGCGGATGCCGCGCTCGAAGCGGGCGTATTCGTCCGCGCTTTCCGAGAGCAGTCCCGCGGCCAGCCCGTAGCGCGTGCGGTTGGCGATCGCGATGGCGTCATCGAGCCCGTCGCAGCGGATCACCTGCAGGAGCGGGCCGAAGTGCTCGACATCGGGCAGCTCCGCGATCGCGGTGACGTCGAGGATGCCCGGCGAGAGCAGTGCCGTGCCCGGCTCGAGCGGCCGCATCGCCAGCAAGGTCATCGCGCCACGGGCCAGCAGGCCGGCCTGCGCTTCGAGCAGCTTGCCGGAAGCCGCAAGCGAAATCACCGCGCCCATGAAGGGCTGCGGCTCGGCATCGAAGCGGTCGACCCTGAGGCGCGACGCCACTTCGACCACGCGCTCGAGCAGCTTGTCGCCGGCGGCTCCGCGCGGCACGACAAGCCGCCGCGCGCAGGTGCAGCGCTGCCCGGCGGACAGGAAGGCCGACTGGATGACGTGATGCACCGCCGCGTCGAGGTTGTCGCCGAGCGTGCCGATCACGAGCGCGTTGTTGCCGCCCATCTCGAGCGCGAGGATCTTGCCGGTCGCACCGGCGAATTGCCTGTGCAGCAATTGCCCGGTGGCGGAACTGCCCGTGAAGAAGAGGCCGTCGAGGCCGGCGTTCGAAGCGAGCGCAGCGCCGGTTTCGCGCGCGCCCTGCACGAGGTTCAGCGCGCCCGCCGGCAGCCCGGCCTTCTCCCACAGCTCGACCGTCATCTGCGCGGAACCCGGCGCGAGTTCGCTCGGCTTGAACACCACGGTGTTGCCCGCGATCAGGGCGGGGACGATGTGGCCGTTGGGCAGGTGGCCGGGAAAGTTGTACGGGCCGAACACCGCGACCACGCCGTGCGGGCGGTGGCGCAGCACGGCCTCGCCATCGGGCTGCGGCGTGCGTTTCATCCCCGTGCGCTCCTCGAACGCCTTCACCGAGATGTCGACCTTGCCGGCCATCGTCGTCACTTCGGTCAGCGCTTCCCAGAGCGGCTTGCCGGTCTCGTGCCCGATGCGGTGCGCGAGCGCCGCCTTGTTCGCGTTCAGTTGCGCGGCGAACGCCTTGACGATGGCGATGCGCTCCGCGGCATCGAGCGCGGCCCATGCCGGGAACGCGTGGCGCGCGGCATCGACCGCGGCGTTCACCGTCGTTGCGAGCGCGGCGCGGCCCTCCCACACGGTATCGCCGCCGACCGGGTTCACCGAGCGGAACCCGGCGCCTTCGCCCTCGATCCAGCGCCCGGCGATGAAATGCGTCGCCATCGCGTCAGTGCCGGTCGCGCGGCGACAACGCGACCACGCGAAGTTGCTCGCCTGCCGCTACGCCGAGCGCACGCATCTGGCCTGCGGCAAGGGCGAGCTTGCCGTCCATGACGGTCCCGCGCACCAGTCCCGCACGGAAGTCGTCGAAGCGCGTATTGGCGGCGAGCCACATTGTTTCGTCCGGATTCGCGACGCTGCCTGCGTCGCGCCCGGCAACTTCGACGACGCGACTTCGCGCCACCGCATCAATATCCTCCACGTCGCACTCGACGGTGGGACCGGCGTCGAAAATGTCGACGTGCCCCTCGTAGCGGAAGCCTTCCTCGGCAAGCAGCCGCGCGGCCGGCGTCGTCGAGTCGTGCGTCTTGCCGATCACCGCCTGCGCCTCGGGGGTGAGGAAGTTGATGTAGAGCGGATGCTTGGGCATGAGTTCGGCGACGAAGGACTTCTTGCCGATGCCCGTGAGGTAATCCGCGCGGGAGAAATCCATCGAGAAGAAATGCCGCCCGAGGCTCTCCCAGAATGGCGAGCGGCCGTCGGCGTCCGACACGCCGCGCAGTTCCGCGATCACGCGCTTCGAGAAATGCTTCCTGTGCTGCGCGATGAAGAGGAAGCGCGCCTTGGAAAGGAGGCTGCCGTTCCCGTCGCGGCGGAAGTCCGGGTCGAGGAACAGCGAGCACAGTTCGCTGTTCCCGGTGTGGTCGTTGGTGAGGAAGAGCGTCGAGGTCTGCGAGTAGATGCCCAGTTCCTGCGACGCATGGACGGCCTGGCCGACGCGGTACGAGTACCACGCCTGGCGAAGTCCCACCGCGGCGGCCACGCCCGCCGTGCCGACGATGAGGCGGGTCGCGGTGTCCTCGAGCGCGAACAGGAACACCTGGTCCGCGCGCTGGGCGGTCCCGGCAAAGGACGCCATGGAAGCGGCGATGCGCCGCTCGAGTTCCTCCGCATTGGCCGGCAGCGTGGTGAGCCCGACACCGGTCTTGGCGACGAGTGCCAGCAGCGCAGGCAGGTCGTTGCCCGCGATCGGGCGGATGATCATCATGGCCTTGCCGCCGATGCGCGGCGCCGGCTCAAGCGGCCTTCCTCGTCTTCTTTTCGGCAGCCAACAGCCCGGCGATCGCCGCATCCAGCCGCTTCATGCCGAGTTTCACGTCGGCAAGCGGGATCAGCAGCGAAGGCGCGAAGCGCAGCACGTCCGGCCCCGCGATCAGGTGCATGAGGCCGTGCTTTTCGGAGGCGTTCTGGAAATCCTTGCCGCGGCCCTTCCACGGCGCCGCGAGTTCGCAGCCGATCAGCAGGCCCATGCCGCGGATCTCGCTGAACACCTTGTGCTTGCGGTTGATCGACCTGAGCGCAGACACGAAGGCCTTGTGCCGCAGCTCCACGCCTTTCAGCGTCGTCTGCGCGGAAACGATGTCCATCACCGTGTCAGCCACCGCGCAGGCGAGCGGGTTGCCGCCGTAGGTCGTGCCGTGCACGCCCACCGAGAAGTGCTTCGCGAGCCTGGCCGTGGTGAGCATCGCGCCGATGGGAAACCCACCGCCCAGCCCCTTGGCGCTGGTGAGGATGTCGGGCGTCACGCCGAACTTCTGGTAGGCGTAGAGCGCGCCGGTGCGGCCCGCGCCGGACTGCACCTCGTCGAATATCAACAGCGCGCCATACTTGTCGCACAGTTCGCGCAGGCCCTTCAGGAACGCCTTCGTCGCCGGCCGGATGCCGCCCTCGCCCTGCAGGGGCTCGACGATCACGCAACAGGTTCTCTTCGAGATCGCCTTCTTCACCGCGGCGAGGTCGTTGAAGGGAACGTGGCGGATGCCGGCAGGCGCAGGGCCGAAACCGGTCGAGTACTTCGGCTGTCCCCCGACATTCACGGTAAAGAGCGTGCGGCCGTGAAAGGAATCGTTGAAGGCGATGATCTCCAGGCGCTTCAGCTTCTTCGGCGGCTTGCCTTTTTTCGCCTCGTTGTCCCAGGCCACGCGGCGCGCGAGTTTCAACGCCGCCTCGTTGGCCTCGGCGCCGGAGTTGGCGAAGAACACGCGCTCGGCGAAGGTCTTCGCGGTGAGTTGCTTCGCGAGCCTGAGTTCGGGCTCGTTCACGAGCCCGTTGGAAAGGTGCCAGACGCGCTTCGCCTGGTCGGTGAGCGCCTTCACCACGCGCGGGTGGCAGTGGCCGACCGCGCTCACCGCGATGCCGCCTGCGAAATCGACGTAGTCCCTGCCCTTGTCGTCCCACAGGCGCGAGCCTTTGCCGCGCACCATCATCACGGGGCTGGGGGCGTAAGTGGGGACGATCACCTCGTCGAAGGTGGCGCGGCTGACCCTGGTCTTGCTCATCGTTGTCGGCTCCGTTGGCGGAATTTGCCTGTGGCGGCAATTTTACCGCCTCCGGGTGGCTACTTGAGCTTGCCCGAGAGAAATTGCTGCAGGCGCTCGCAGCGCGGATTCGTGAGCACCTCGCGGGGATTGCCCTCTTCCTCGATGACGCCCTGGTGCAGGAACACCGCGTGCGTGGACACCTCGCGGGCGAACGCCATCTCGTGGGTGACGACCACCATGGTGCGGCCTTCGAGGGCGAGGTCGTGCATCACTTTCAGCACCTCTCCCACCAGCTCCGGGTCCAGCGCCGAGGTCGGCTCGTCGAACAGCATCACCTCCGGCTCCATGGCAAGCGCGCGGGCGATTGCCACGCGTTGCTGCTCGCCGCCCGAGAGGTGCGCGGGGTAGTAACCCTTGCGCGCGGCGACGCCGACCCTTGCGAGATAGCGCTCGGCGCGCTCGACTGCCTCGGCGCGGGCAAGGCCGAGCACGTGCATCGGCGCCTCGATCACGTTCTCCAGCGCGGTCATGTGCGCCCAGAGGTTGAAATGCTGGAACACCATCGCGAGCTTTGCGCGCAGGCGCTGCAACTGGCGCGGGTCGGCGCGCCTTGAGCGAGCCGTCGCGGTCGGGGACGAGCCTCAGTTGCTCGCCGTTCAGCGCGATCCGCCCGCGGTCAGGCTGCTCGAGCAGGTTGATGCAGCGAAGCAGCGTGCTCTTGCCCGAGCCGGAAGAGCCGATCACCGCGATCACGTCGCCGGCCTTCGCCGCGAGCGAGACGCCCTTCAGCACCTCGTTGCCGCCGAAGCGCTTGTGCAGGTCCTCCACGCTGAGCTTGGTACATGGCGCTAGTCGCCGAGCAGCTTGCCGGTGCGAAACGCCTTCGCGCCTGCGACCTTGGCGATCTTCATGCCGGGCGTGGCGTAGTGGCGCAATTCGCGCGCGTAGAGCACGCCTTCGACTGTCGCCTTCACTGCGTGCGTGATTCCCGCTGAGCGGGTCGATCACCTCGGCGACCGCGTCGCCCGCGGCGATCCATTCGCCGGGCTGGCGCAGGAAGGCGACCACGCCGGCCACCGGCGCGAGCAGGGCTTCCGATCCGGCCAGCGGCGTCGCCGGGTGCTTGAGCGGCGGCAGGGGCGGGACGAAGCCCTTGACCACGCCGCGAAGCGTGAGGAAATCGATGATCCGCCCGGCGTCGGCATCGGCGTGCCCGTGGTCGGCAAGGTCCTTGCCGCGCAGTTCCACCGTGACCGAGAGGCAGCGCATCGGCGATCGCCTTGTCCGGAAAGCGCTCGGCGCAACTGCCACCAGGTCTGCGAGCACGCTTCGTCGAACGGCTCGTCGCCGGAAGTCTTTTCCAGCAGCACGGCCTCGGCGCCGAGGTAGCGCGCCAGCGGCTCGCACTGCGGCCACAGTGGCGTGCAGGTGTAGAGGTGCATCACCGCCTCGTCGTCGCAGTGCAGGTCGAGCACGATGTCGGCATCGCAGGCGAGAGTGAACAGGATGCGGCGCAGGCTCTGCAGTTCGGTGACGGTCTCGCAGCCCGGCCAGGGCCTCGCGCATCGCGGCGCGGATCATCGACGTGTTGGCGGCGGCATCCATGCCGAGCCTGCCGGCGACGCGTTCGGCGACACCGTCGGTCAGCACCGGATAGTGGCGGTTGAAGTTCTCGCCGCTGGCAAGGTCGAAGCGGCCCTTGCGGTCCGTGCAACAGGGCCTGCGCGAGGCCGATGGGATTGGCCACCGGCACCACCACGACCTCGCCCTTGATGCGTCCCTGGTCCTCGAGCAGCGGCGAGGCGCACGCGCAGGTGATGCGCGACCAGCATGCCGGGCAATTCGTCGGCGTGCAGCGAGGCCTGCACATAGACCTTGGGGCCGGCGCCGGGGCGTGCCGTAGTGGAAGCTCACCACCTCGCGGCGGGTGCCGAGCGATTCGCAGGCGAGGGGGTGCGTTTGTATCTTCATGGAGTCCGGTGTCAGGTGCGCGGCGCGAGGAAGGCCAGCCAGTGTTTCTCGGCGCGGTTGAACAGCCACACCAGCGCGAAGGTGAGCACGAGGTAGAAAGCGGCCGCGGTGAGGAAGGCCTCGAAGGGCAGGTAGTAGCGCGAGTTCATCTCGCGCGCCGCGCCCGTGAGGTCGAGGAGGGTGACGATGCTCGCGATCGAGGTGCCCTGCAGCATCATGATCACTTCGTTGGAGTAGGCGGGGAGCGAGCGGCGCAGCGCCGAAGGCAGCAGGATGCGTCGCATGAGCGGTCGCGCGCGTCATGCCGAGGCTGCGCGCGGCCTCGATCTCGCCCGAGGGTGTGGCGAGAATGGCGCCGGCCAGCATCTCGGTGGTGTAGGCGCAGGTGTTGATCGCGAACGACGCCATCGCGCAGAACCACGCCGACTGCAGGAATTCCCACAGGAAGCTTTCGCGCACCGCATCGAATTGCGCCAGCCCGTAATAGATCAGGAACAGCTGCACCAGCATCGGCGTGCCGCGGATCACGTAGGTGAAGGCCTGCACCGGAAACCGCAGCCAGGCGATTGCGCGAGGCGCGCAGCACGGCGAGCGGGACAGCCGCAATCAAACCGACGGCGAGCGAGACCGCCAGCAATTCGAGCGTGACCAGCAGGCCCTCGCCGAACAGCGGCAGGCTGTCGACGATCGCTTCCCAGTTCATGCGCGCAACCTCGCCACGCCGAGCGAATAGCGGCGCTCGAGCGCCTTCAGGAGCAGCAGGGATGCCGTGGTGATGGCGAGATAGATCGCCGCCGCGGCAAGGTAGAACGTGAAGGGCTCGCGCGTGGCCCCGGCCGCCTGGCCCGCGCGGTTCATCATGTCGGCCAGCCCGATCACCGAGACGATCGCGGTGGACTTCACCAGCACCAGCCAGTTGTTGGTGAAGCTCGGCAATGCGCAGCCGCACCATCTGCGGCAGCGTGATGCGCGCGAGCACCTGCGCGCGGCTCATGCCATAGGCCAGCCCCGCCTCGCGCTGCCCGGCGGGAATGGCGAGGATGGCGCCGCGAAAGGTCTCGGTGAGGTAGGCGCCGAAGATGAAGCCGATGGTGGCCACGCCGGCCACGAACGGGTTCACGTCGACCGGACCGGCGAATCCTGCTTCGAGTGCCAGCCAGTTGACGAAAGTCTGGCCGCCGAAAAAGACCAGCAGCATCAGCACCAGGTCGGGGACGCCGCGGATGATGGTGGTGTAGGTGCCGACGAGGAAGCGCGCGGTGCGCGAGCGCGAGAGCTTGGCCGCAGCCCCCGCGAGGCCCAGCACGACGGCAATGGCGAGCGAGCAGGCGGCAACCGCCAGCGTGGTGAAGGTGCCTTCGAGCAGGCCGGGAAGGTAGCCCTGGAACATTCGGTGCTACGGCTTCGCGCTGGGGGTCGGGGTGGCGCCGTAGATGTCGAAGTCGAAATACTGGTCCTGCAATTTCTTGTAGGTGCCGTTGGCGCGGATCGCCTTGATCGCCGCGCTGAAGCGGTCGCGCAGCGCGGTGTCGTCCTTGCGCACCGCGACGCCGGCGCCGTAGCCGAAGTACCTGGGATCGGTGTATTCGGGGCCGGTGAACTCGAAGTCCTTGCCCGCGGGCGTCTTGAGGAACCCGAAGGTCGCGGAGACCCCATCGACCATGACCATGTCGGTGCGCCCGGCGGCGAGGTCGAGGTAGGCCTCGTCCTGCTTGCCGTAGCGGACGATCTTCGCGGTCCTGAACCTGTCGGTGACGTAGCGGTCGTTGATGGTGGAGCGCTGCACTCCGATCCTCTTGCCCTTGAGCCCTTCGGGCGTGAGCGCGATGTTCGCGCCCTTGCGCGCGACCAGCCGGTTGGGCGAGTTGTAGTACCTCTCGGAAAAGCCGACCGACTTCCTGCGCTCGTCCGTGATCGACATCGAGGCGATGATCGCGTCGATCTTTCGCGCCTGCAGCGCCGGGATCATGCCGTCGAAGTCCTGCTGCACCAGCGAGCATTCGACCATTCATCTGCGCGCACAGGGCCTTGGCGATGTCGATGTCGAAGCCCTTCAGGCTGCCGTCGGGCGCGACGACGCTGAACGGCGGGTAGGCGCCTTCGACGCCGATGCGGATCTTGTCGGGCCCTGTGGCGCCGGCGATCAGGGCCTGCCCGAGGGCGAGGAGCAGGACGGCGCGGAGGATTCTTCTCATCGGGAAGCCTTTGGCGGTGTCATGGTGGAAGCTTACCTGCGAAGCCGCTGCCTGTAGCGCTGGAGGCGCGGAATTTTTCCGCGCGATGCACTGGCACGGGCGCTTCGTACAGCGGGCGGGAGGCAGTCACGTCAGTTCCCCGGGGAGTCGGGGTGGGTGAGTAGGCGTGGGGGTGCAACGTCCGGCGCCCGGGAGTCGGGTAACGGGCGCTCGGACGATGCACCCCCACGCCCCGGGGACAGCCGGGCGTGCGCCGGGTTGCAGTGATTTCGCGTCGCCGCTTGCAGAAGGCTCTCAGCACACCCCGATCGTGCGGGGGCGGAAGGCAGTCTCGTCCAGGCCCCCGTAACCCGACTCCCGGGGGACGGACGTGACTGCCTCCCGCCCACTGGACGAATCAACACTGACTCCCGGGCGCCGGACGTTGCACCCCCACGCCATGAATCGTAGGCTGCCCTCCGCTTTCGGATGAATTCGCTGTCGCCCATCACGGTAGAATCGTCGCATCGTCCCGATGGAGATCCTCATGACCGCCCGCCAACCCGTTTCCCCCGCATCCGCCATCGACACCGCGAGGCTGCTCGACGACGTCTCGGCGCACTGGGACAAGGAGATCGTCCCCGAGCTGGTCGAATACGTGAAGCTGCCCGCCAAGTCGCCCGCCTTCGACCGCGACTGGGCGAAGCACGGCCACCTCGACGCCGCGATCGCGCAGGCGAAGCGCTGGGTGCTGGCGCAGGGCGTGGCAGGCCTCACGCTGGAAGTGGTGCGCATCGGCGACCGCACGCCGGTGCTGTTCTTCGACATCCCGGCAACGGGCGGCCTCGGCGCCGAACGCACGGTGCTGCTCTACGGCCACCTCGACAAGCAGCCCGAGATGACCGGCTGGCGCGAAGGCTTCGGCCCGTGGATCCCGGTCTACGAGGACGGCAAGCTCTACGGGCGCGGCGCGGCGGACGACGGCTATGCGGTGTTCGCCGCGCTCGCCGCGATCAAGGCGCTCGATGCCCAGGGCGTCGCGCGCCCCCGCTGCGTGGGCCTCATCGAGACCTGCGAGGAAAGCGGCAGCTACGACCTGCCGGCCTACCTCGAGGCGCTCGCCCCGCGCATGCACGACGTGCAGCTCGTGATCGCGCTCGATTCCGGCGCGGGCAACTACGACCAGCTCTGGGTGACGACCTCGCTCAGGGGGCTCGTCAACGGCACGCTCGACGTGAAGATCCTCACCGAAGGCGTGCACTCGGGAGACGCCGGCGGCGTGGTGCCGTCGTCTTTCCGCATCGCGCGCCAGCTGCTCGACCGCATCGACGATTCGCGCACCGGCGTGGTGAAGCCCGCCGCCTTCAACTGCGAGATCCCGGCCGACCGGCTGGAGCAGGCGAAGGTCGCCGCCGGATATCCTCGGCGAATCGATGTGGCAGCGTTTCCCGTGGGTGGGCTGCTGCGACGACGGCGAGACGGCGTCGATCTTCGCGCAGCCGGTCACCAAGGACCCGGTGGAACTGATCCTGAACCGCACCTGGCGCGCGGCGCTCGCGGTGATCGGCGCCGACGGACTCCCGCCGGTGGCCAACGCCGGCAACGTGCAGCGGCCGAACACCACGCTGAAGCTCTCGTTGCGCATCCCGCCGCTGGTCGATGGCCCGCAGGCCGCGGCCACGCTCAAGCAGACGCTGGAGGCCGACCCGCCTTACTCAGCGAAGGTGAGCTTCAAGTACGACTCGGCGGCGACGGGCTGGAACGCGCCGTCGATCGCGCCGTGGCTCGCGGCAGCGCTCGACGAGGCGTCGCAGGCTTTCTGCGGGGAAGGCGCCGCGTACCTTGGCGAAGGCGGCACGATCCCCTTCATGGGCATGCTCGGCGTGAAGTTCCCGAAGGCGCAGATGCTGGTCACCGGCGTGCTGGGGCCGAAGTCGAACGCCCACGGGCCGAACGAGTTCCTGCACGTGCCGTATGCGAAAAAAATCACCGCGGCCACCGCAATGGTGATTGCAGCGGTGCGCTGAGCGAGTAGACTTCAAGGCGTCATTCCGACGAACAGGAGACCTGCATGGCAACCGCGAAGAAGCGCGTCACGAAGAAGCCCGCAGCACGCAAGCCCGCCGCCAAGCGCGCGGTGAAGAGGCCCGCCGCGAAGAAGACGGCGGTGAAGAAGACCACCGCGAGCAAGGTGCGCGCCAAGGTCGGCGCGGCGATGAAGAGCGCCAAGGCAGTGGAGAAGAAGATCGAGAAGCGCGTCATGGCGACCTCGATGGGCAAGAAGATGGACGCCGGCGCCAAGGCGATAGCGCGCAAGCTGCGCGAAGCGACCGCCCGCCTGGAGAAGCAGATCGCCGCCGGCAAGCGCTCGGCGACGGCGGAGATAAGCCGCGTCAAGGCCAAGGCCACCTCGATGGGCAAGAAGGGCAAGGCGAAGATGGGGCGGATCAGGAAGGCCGTCGTCTCCTAGCGCAGGTCCTTCAGTTCCGGCGGCAGCACGTAGTCCGGGAAGCGCTTGCGGAACTTCTCCAGTTCCTCGAGCGCTTCCTTTTCCTTGCCGTCTCGCCGCAGTTCGGCGATTTCCTTCAGCCACGCTTCGGGCGTCCGCCCGGCGCTGTCCGCCATTTCCTTCTTGGCCCTTTGCAGGTTCATTCCCGAGGCGGCGGCACCCGGCGGCGCGCTCGCTTGACTGCGATTCCAGCCGGCCCGCTGCGCGGGCGCCACCGGTGATTCCGCCGCGGGGGCGGCCAAGGTCCGCTTTCCGAGCACGGCGCTGTCCCGGGCGACGGGTGCCGCAGCGGGCGCCGGCGCTGGCACGGACGCAGGCGCCTGGGCAGGTGCGGGCGCGGCTGCGGCCAACAGGCACGCTTTCCTTCATCGGGGCAGCGCTTTCGCGCGGCGCATCTTTCCTGGCTATCGCGGGCGGCTCTGCGCGAAGCTTGTCGGCTGCGGGAGCGACGTCGCTGAAGGGCCTTGGCGCCGCGGACTTCGCATCAGGCGTGGCAGTGGCGAACGCCTCGGTCCGTTCCGGCGCAGGCGGCGCGGTCGGCAAGGCCGGCGAAGGCGCGGGCGCGACGGCAGGGGCAGATGCCTGTGGACGGGCCGGCATTTCGTCGCGCATTTCGGTCGTGGCGAGGTCGGGCCGCTCGCGATACGCGACCAGCCCGATCGACACCGTCAGCACCAGCATCGCGGCGGTCGCAACCGGCGTGGCCCAGGTCGTCAGCCAACTGCGGCGCCTCGCTTGCGGGCCGGCACGCACCGCGCGGCGCGCGGCGGCGCGGATCGCGTCGTCGATCGCAGGCGGCGGCTCTTCGCGCTTCGCCGTTCCATAGGCGCGCGAGAGCGCCGCGAGGTCGCGCTCGAAGTCGTCTTGCGGCAGCGGGTTCTTCGGATCGCTCATCGGTATTCCTGCAGGCCTTCGCGCAATTTCGCCACCGCGTAACGCAGCCGGCTCTTCGCCGCCTCGAACGTCACGCCCGTCGCCTCGGCGATCTCCTCGATGGCGAGCCCGCCTTCCTGGTACATCAGGAACGCCTCGCGCTGCGGCGCGGGCAGCGATTCGAGCAGCTTCACGATCGCCTCGCCTTGCTCGCGCGCGTCCGCCTGCACTTCCGGCTGCGCGACGCGGCTGCCGGCCATGTTCTCGATGTCCTCGTCCTCGCCGACCTCGCGCAGCACGGCGTCGGCGCGGTTGTCGCTGCGGAAGAAGTCGAGGGCGCGGTTCCTCGCCAGCGTGTAGAGCCAGGTGCGGAACTGCGCCTCGACGCGGTAAGTGTGGCGCGCCTTGATCAGGTTCATCCACACGTCCTGGAAGAGTTCCTCGGCGTGGTCGCCCAGCCGCCCCTGGCGCACGATGAAGCGGTACAGCCCGCTGCGATGGCGCGCATAAAGCTCGTCGAACGCTGCCGCGTCACCCGACTGGTAACGCAGCATGAGCGCTTCATCGCTGGTCTCTTCATTCATCCCGCCCGACAGTGTAGTCCACTGCCGGGCGGGACTTCATCAGCGGTGGCGCGGCGGTTCGGCGACGAAGCCGGCGGGGAAGGGCTGCGGGTCGTAACGCGGCGTGACTCTGATCACGCCAAGCGCCACGAGGTTGGCGTAGCTGTCGTAGCGGATCGCGATGACTTCCTCCGGCGCAGGCGTGGCGCGCTCGAACGAGACGTGCCGCGCGTACGACGTCTCGCCGCGCCCGTACCCCGTGCCGATCTTGTCGGCGCGCTTTTCCATGGCGCCGGCGGCCGGTGCCGCGGGCTGCGCGCCGGACGCTTCGGGCGCGGCCGAATCGCGCGCCGCATTCTCGTGGCGCTGCTTGTACGGCGCCAGCCACGACAGTTCGACGGGCGGTTCCTCGACCTTGCGGCGGAACAGCGCCGCGCCGATCACGCCGACATTGTCCGGCCGCCCGGTGCGCGTGGCGTAGGAATCCGCGAGCGTCGTGAAGTAGAACGCCGCCGTGCTCGACAGGCCTGTCCGCCAGCCCTTCACTTCGAGGTCCTTCCAGCATTCGATCACGTAGCCGGTCTGCGAGGCGGCCGCCGTCTCGCCGCTCACGATGTTGACGCCGTCCACGGAGAGCACGGCGAGCACGTCCTGCCCGGCGCGGTTCCTGACGGTGACCTGGTATTCGTTGCCGGGCTTGCCGACCACGTAGTAACGGCCCTGGTGCGTATAGACCTGCAGGGTGCGGCCCTCGGTGCGGTCGTAGATGTTGATGTCGGCAAGGCGTCCGACGGCAAGCGCTTCACCGGTGGCGAAGAGCAGGACAAGGGCGGCGGCGATCGATTTCGGGCGGTTCGCGAAGTTCACGGCGTTCTCCTTTTGGTGGGGGGTACATCCCGTTGAACGCCGCGAAAATGAAAAAGGGTCAGGTCCGGGCGGCGC
The DNA here is from genome assembly GCA_963849005.1 of uncultured beta proteobacterium. Classification (GTDB taxonomy): domain Bacteria; phylum Pseudomonadota; class Gammaproteobacteria; order Burkholderiales; family Usitatibacteraceae; genus CAWKGC01. Next base: position 534,252 of record CAWKGC010000021.1, read on the forward strand.
AAACGGGTAAAATTTCGGGTTCCGCCCCCCAAGTTGCCGCCATGACCTCCTTTTCCTGCTCCGCCATCCTCGACGGCCGCGCCCCGGCCAACCAATCCGTCACCGTGAAGGGCTGGGTGCGCACCCGGCGCGACTCCAAGGCGGGGATCTCCTTCGTGAACGTGTCCGACGGCTCCGGCTTCCATCCCGTGCAGGTCGTGGCGCCCAGCACGCTCGCCAACTATGCGAGCGAAGTGCAGCACCTCACCGCCGGCTGCGCTGTCGAGGCCACGGGCGTGATCGTGCCTTCGCCCGCCAAGGGGCAGCCTTTCGAGATGCAGGCGACCGCAATCAAGGTCGTCGGCTGGGTCGAGGACCCGGACTCCTATCCCATCACCCCGAAGCCGCACACGCTGGAGTTCCTGCGCGAAGTCGCGCACCTGAGGGCGCGCACCAACGTGATCGGCGCGGCGACTCGCGTCAGGCACGCCATCGCGCAGGCGATCCACCGCTTCTTCCACGAGCAGGGCTTCCTCTGGGTGAACACGCCGATCATCACGGCCTCCGACGCCGAGGGCGCGGGCGAACTCTTCCGCGTCTCGACGCTCGACCTCGCCAACCTGCCGCGCACGCCGGAGGGCAAGGTGGACTTCACGCAGGACTTCTTCGGCCGCGAGGCGTTCCTGACCGTTTCCGGGCAGTTGAACGTCGAGACCTATTGCATGGCGCTCTCCAAGGTCTACACCTTCGGGCCGACCTTCCGCGCGGAAAACTCCAACACCAGCCGCCACCTCGCGGAGTTCTGGATGATCGAGCCCGAGATCGCCTTCGCCGACCTCGCCGACAATGCCTCGCTCGCCGAGGCGCTGCTGAAATACATCTTCAAGGCGGTGCTGGCCGAGCGCCCCGACGACATGGCGTTCTTCGAGGAGAGGATCGAGAAGGGCCTGCTCGCGAAGCTGCAGAAGATGATCGACCTGGAATTCGTGCGCATGGACTACACCGAGGCCATCGCCATCCTCGAGAAATCGAAGGAGAAGTTCGAGTTCCCGGTGAAGTGGGGCATCGACCTGCAAAGCGAGCACGAGCGCTACCTCGCCGAGAAGCACGTCGGCGGCCCCTTGATCCTGATGAACTACCCGAAGGAGATCAAGGCGTTCTACATGCGCCTGAACGAGGGCGGCAAGACGGTCGCGGCGATGGACGTGCTGGCGCCGGGCATCGGCGAGATCGTCGGCGGCAGCCAGCGCGAGGAGCGCCTGGAAGTGCTCGACGGCCGCATGGTCGAGTGCGGGCTCGACCCGGCGCATTACGGCTGGTACCGTGACCTGCGCCGCTACGGCACGGTGCCGCACGCGGGATTCGGGCTGGGCTTCGAGCGCACCGTGTCCTACATCACGGAGAACAATACGCTGAGTCGAAGAAGGAGGCAGCGACGTATTGCTCAGGTCGCTGCGCTCCGGCGAACGGCACGGGCTTCGCGGCGCCAGGAAGCGCCTCCGGCGGGTCGGCAGACCACGCCTGGAACGTGTCGCTCCCGCGCGAGCCGCCGCTCGGCATCGGCCGGCGAGCTCTTTCCTTCGCTTCGTCCCTCGCTCGACCCGAGCATGCGGGCGGCGGCGGCGATGCGCTTCACGCGCTCGGGCGTGGTGCCACAGCAACCGCCGACGAGCTTCACGCCGAGCTTGTACATGCGGCGCGCGTAGACGCCGAAGTACTCGGCCGTCGACACGTACACGAGGCGATCGTCGACACGGCGAGGAGTCCGGCGTTCGGTACCGCCCAGACCGGAAAGCCCGTCTCGAGCATCGGCTGCACGGCCTCGAGGACGTTCATCGGGCCGTCGCAGCAGTTGACGCCGACGACGCTCGCGCCCCATTCCTTCATGAGGCGCGCGACCTCGGCGGAGGTCGTGCCGTCGGCCATGCGGTTGTGCTGGTCGAACGGAGGCGGACGCGATGACCGCCACCTTGCCGCCCGCCGCCGCGACGGCGCTCTCGACTGCGATGCGGAGCTCGTTGGTCTGACGGAACGTCTCGACGAGCAGCGCGTCGACGCCGGCGCCGACGAGCGCGCGCGCCTGCTCGACGAGCGCGCTCCGCACCTTCGCGACGTCGTCCGGCGTGGCCTCACCATGAAGTAACCGGACGGCCCCATGGCCCCGACGACGAAGCCCTTCGCGCCCGCGGCCTCGCGTGCGAGGCGCACACCGGCCTCGTTGAGAACGGCCACCTTCGAGGCCAGGCCGTGCTTGTCGAGGCGCATCGCATTGGCGCCGAACGTGTTCGTCTCGATGACGTTCGCTCCGGCGCGGATGTAGTCCTCGTGGACCTTGCGGATCAGCTCGGGCCTGGTGAGGTTCAGCTCCTCGAGGCACGCGTTGTAGAGGACGCCTCGCTCGAACAGCTGCGAGCCCATCGCGCCGTCCACCACGAGCGGTCCGCTCGCGAGAGCCTCGAGAAAGGTGGCCATGGCGGAGGAGTTAGCGCGCCTGGGCACGCAGGCGCAAGGACGGCGCGTCTCGAGCGCGAGAACGGACTACCATCTGCCCATGCCCGAGCGCCCCAAGGTCACCCGCGCGAGGCGCCCCTCATGCAAGCCTCGCGCGCGCCTTCCCCGACGTGCGAACGAGCGACGATGCCGCAGACCGTGTCGCGTACGCCCGCGACCTCTGGCCGAGGCATCATCTCGCCGTCCGCGCCGGCAACGTAGGCGCGCACCAGCCCGCGGGGATCGTGTGGCCCGACGTCGACGGACGAGGTCTCGCGCATCGTGCGCTGGGCCCACGAACGGGAACGCCCGTCGTGCCGTTCGGCGCCGGCAGCGGCGTCTGCGCGGGCGTGCTTCCCGACGAGCGCATCATCGTCCTCGACCTCAAGCGGATGACGCGATGGCGCTCGCTCGACGAGCGCGCGCGTACGCTCGACGTCGAGGCCGGTCAGATGGGGCTGCCGCTCGAGGAGGACCTCAATCGCCGGGGCTTCACGCTCGGGCATTTCCCCTCGTCTATCCTGTGCAGCACCGTCGGAGGCTGGGTCGCGGCGCGCAGCGCGGGCCAGTGCTCGGGCATGTACGGCAAGATTGAGGACATGGTCCTCGCCCTCGAGTGCGTCACGGGCACCGGCGAGGTCGTGAACCTGCGCCACCGCACGAGCGGGCCGAACCTCATCCCGCTCGTGACCGGCAGCGAAGGCACGCTCGCGATCGTGACGAGCGCGACGCTGCGTCTCCATCCGAAGCCGGTGGCGCGCGCCTTCGCGGGCTTCTCGTTCCCGACCACCGAGCACGGCTGGGAGGCGATGCGCGCGATGTTCCAGGCCGGGCTGCGCCCCGCGGTCGCGCGCCTCTACGATCCGTTCGACGCCATGCTCGCGCGTCGCGGCTCGGTGAAGAAGGGCGGCGCGGACTCGCGGGCACGCCCGGGCCGGCGCCGCTGCGCTGCGGAGCATCCTGAGGCGCCCCGGCTCGATCAACGAGCTGCTCGACGGCGCGTTCGGCAGCAAGATGCTCGGCGGGTCGCTGGTCGTCCTCATCTTCGAGGGCGAGGGCGACGCTCCGCAGCGCGACATGGAGCAGGCGCGCGCGCTCCTCGAGACGATGCGCGCGAAGTACGAGGGCGAGGGCCCGGCGCGCAAGTGGCTCCTCCATCGCTACGCGGTGAGCTACCGCCAGGCGCCCGTGTTCGCGGCCGGGCTCTTCTCCGACACGATGGAGGTCGCGGCCCCGTGGTCGAAGCTCCGCGCGCTCTACGACGGCGTGCGGCGCGCGCTCGGCGAGCACGTGTTCGTGATGGCGCACCTGAGCCACGCGTACCCCGACGGCTGCTCCATCTACTTCACGTTCGCGGGGACGGCCGCGAAGAAGGGCGACGGGAGCGGCGCCGGCTGGGACGAGCGCGCGAGATTACGTACGACCGCGCGTGGAAGGCGGCGCTCGCCGCGGCGATCGAGGCGGGCGGAACGCTCGCGCACCATCACGGCGTGGGCGCTCGAAGGCTCCGCGCATGGCGACGAGCTCGGCGCGGGCGGCGTCGACACCGTGCGCGCGCTCATGCGTGCGTTCGACCCGAAGGGGATCCTGAACCCGGGAAACCTCCTTCCGCCGCCCGAGCCCGAGCCCTACACCGACGACGCGCATCCGAAGATGGTGTCCGCATGACACACGACGGCCGACCTCATCGACATCGATCCCACGAGCCTGCCGTGTCCGTCCCGCGTCGTGCACGCTCGACGGCGTCGAGACCGCGCTTGCCGCCCGCGGCTTCACGCTCGGCGTCGCGCTCGACGAGGTGCCGGCCTCGACGATTGGCGACTGGCTCGCCGCAGGAGCCCCGGGCGCGCCCAGCATGTTCTCCGATTCCGCCGACCACGTCGTCGCGGGCCTCCATGCGACGCTACCGAACGGCAAGAAGCTCGAGGTCCGCCCGGGCCCACGCCGCGCCGTGGGTCCGGACCTCACCGCGCTCGCGCTCGGCACCCATCACCGGCTGGCCTCGGTCACTCATGCGTGGCTCCGCATCCACCGCC